>JBEGSW010000033.1:0-13669 GCA_041179705.1 Bacillota bacterium
GTTAGTTGCGTGTCGTGACCGAGTCGGTTGACTGTCTGTTCGAGCATAGCTGGTGCCAAGTCGAGTGCGGTGATATGGGCTGTTGGATAGCGGCTGCGCAACTTCTCCGTTAAGCGTCCGGTACCGCAACCAATTTCAAGAATTTGTGCATATTCCGGAAGTTCGATAGGGAGCTGCGAGACAAGTTGCATGAGCATTTTTAGTTGCACGCGTGCGTACTGGTCGTATTCATGGGCGTGACGATCGAAGTGCTTGCGAACGATTTCTTTATGAATTTTCATCGAGCCACCTCCTAATTTCGTGCCAACATGATTCGTGTTCGAATGGGATATGCCCAACGCCTGGCAATCGGACTAGGTTAATATTGGTAGGCGCTGCTGCAATGGGACAAATCGTGTCAGCGTCACCGTGTATCCAAAGGCGTGGGAGTGTGAGTTGGTTCCAGTCGTTTTGAAGATTCGAATCTCTTAAATAGGTAAGTCCCTCCGTTAATTGTGCAAGCGAAGGTGACGGTAAAGCAAGTAGATGTTCGTCGTTGTTCAGTTGCGATCGGAATTGCTGGACCACTTGGTCCGGTGCATGTTGGAGCACATCAATCATCCGCTGGACGATGCGGCGCGGCCAACCTAACGTGCGATCTTCTGGGCAAAACTGTAACGTACCCGCGATGACGACGAGATGCGTGATGCGCTTCGGATACTTCGCCGCGAGTGCGATAGCATGCATGGCGCCAAGCGACCAGCCGACGAGGATTTGCTGTTCTACAGGAATGTAGCTCGCGGGGTCCTCGATAAAGATATGCTTGTAGCCGGGGAGTTGTGCTGCGATATCGCCCCATACGTCGGGGGTGAAGCTCCAGCCCTGCAGCCAAGCGATTTTTGGTTGTTGACTCATACAATGCCCAGCTCCTTCGCCGTCTCGATGATCGTCGTCGCTGCTGTATCGAGTTGCTGCTCGGTTTGCGTAGCCATTAGGCTGAAGCGCAGACGCGCCGTGCCATCCGGTACGGTTGGTGGACGGATGGCGACAGCCGCGATGCCGCGGTCATCGAGAACTTTCGCCATGCGAAGAGCAGTCTCATTGTCTCCGACGATGACGGGGACAATTTGCGACTCACTTCCATTGAGTTGCAAACCTGCTACCGCAAGTTGCTTGCGGAAACGCGCGCTATTTGCGAGCAACTGCTCGCGGCGCCAACCTTCGGCCACGGCCGTCTGCCAGTTCGCGGCGACTTGCCGCACCAACATCGGCGGCAACGCCGTCGTGTAGATCAAGCTGCGCGCGCGGTTGATCAGCCAGTCGACCATGATGCGGTCGCCAGCGACATAGGCGCCATAGGCGCCATAGGCTTTGCTGAATGTGCCCATGTGCACATCGACTGCCTGGCTTAGGTCAAGCGCAGCCGCCAAGCCTTCCCCCCGCTCCCCGTAAATCCCGCCGCTATGTGCCTCATCGACAATCAGAAGTGCGCTGTAGCGCTCTTTCAACGTAACCAAGTCATGCATCGGTGCAATCGTTCCATCCATACTGAAGACGGTGTCCGTCACAATAAATTTACGTTTGCCAGGTGCCGCGTTCTTTAGTTGTTTCTCCAATTGATCCAGGTCTCGGTGTGCGTATCGTTTGACATCTGCGCGACTCAAAATCAATCCGTCCACAATCGATGCGTGGTTCAAACGGTCACTAAACACGACATCATCGCGCCCAATCAACGCCGACAACATCCCAACATTCGCCATATAGCCACTTCCAAACAACACGCAAGCCTCTTGTTTCTTAAATGCGGCAAAATCACGCTCGAACTGCAACACAAACTCGTCCGAACCAACCACCAAACGCGAAGCTGTCGCACCCGTTAATCGGGGGTCAGACACTGAATTTTTTTTGAATTGTTCTGGTGTCTGACCCCCCGCCAAACCCAAATAGTCGTTCGAACTCAGGTTGAGTAACGAACGACCATTTCGAATCATATGTCCATCTGCTGCATGTTCTACGCCAACAAATTGGCGATACAAAGAACGGGAACGGAGGTTATCCAGTTCCCGTTCAAGCCAGTCAAAGCGCCCGCTCATTATAGTGCACAAAGCTCAATCTCGAAGCCGAGATCTGCAATCATTTTATGGTCTTCTGAAGCTTGTTGCCCTTCCGTTGTTAAATAATCACCAACGAAGATTGAATTCGCCGCATACAAAGCCAAGGCTTGTAACGAACGCAAGTTCACTTCGCGTCCACCCGAGGCACGAATTTCTTTGGTTGGATTGACAAAACGCATCATCGCTAACGTCTTCAGACATTTTTGTGGGGTTAATTCTTTATTATTCTCAAGTGGCGTGCCTGCAATCGAGTTTAGGAAGTTAACCGGAATCGAATCCGCATCTAAGCGACGCAATTCGAATGCCATATCGACTGTATCTTTCGCCGTTTCGCCCATCCCGATAATGCAACCAGAACAAGGGGACATCCCCGCATCTTTCGCATGGTTTACCGTATTTACGCGATCGTCGTATGTATGTGTAGTGGTGATGTTTGCGAAATTATTTTTCGATGTATTCAAGTTATGGTTGTAGCGATCGACACCAGCATCTTTCAACGCTGTCGCTTGTTCCGCAGACAATATGCCGAGGCATGCACAAATTTTCATTGGCATTTCGCCTTTGATTGTCTTTACTGCTTCGATGACTTGATCGACTTCTTTGTCCGTTGGACGCTTCCCGGAAGCCACGATGCAATATGTGCCAACCTTCATTTCCATCGCTTTACGAGCGCCATCAACGAGCGTGTCTTTTTCCAACAACGGGTATTTGTTCACCGGTGCTGTGGAGACGATGGATTGTGAGCAATAGCCGCAATCTTCTGGGCACAAACCACTCTTCGCGTTAATAATTAAGTTCAACTTCACTTTCTTCCCATAGTGGTGTTTACGCACACGGAACGCCGCATCCATAATCGCCAACAGCTCATCATCATCTGCCTCAAGGACCGACAACGCCTCTTCTGCAGAGATACCGCCTTCTTGAATCGCTTTATTTGCTAATGCATTCCAATCCTTCACTTGTGTATGAATCATGATAATATCCTCCCCAAAATATGTTCAAATACGGGATGTCCCGCCTCAATCTCGCTTTCAGTTAGCCATGGAACGACACCGACAACCGCAACTTGGCCAAAACGTTCGATCATTTCAACATTTTCGCTTATTGCCTGTTCTTCGTGCTCAGCTGTTACGCCATTTATGACAACGCCAAGGACGCGTAAACCTCGTGCCCGGGCGACTTCAATCGTTAACAATGTGTGATTGACTGTGCCGAGGCCAGGTCGAGCGACAATGAGAATCGGCAATTGCAGATCGCCTGCAAAGTCTGCAATCGTATGCGACTCTGTCAGAGGAACGAGTAATCCGCCTGCTCCCTCGATTAAACAAAAACGTTCTTCCAATCGCCTTCTAGCCTGTATAACCAGTTGTGCATATGGAACTTCTTTTGCCTCTCTTCGGGCCGAAACCCAAGGTGCCAATGGGGCTAAATACGTTGCACCAACGCGTTCGCTGGCATCACCAGCTAGTCCAGACAAGCGATGTAACAATGCTCCATCTGAATCTTGCGCATCTACGCTCGTCCCGCTTTGCACAGGTTTCCATACGTCGTACCCTGGGGTCTGGCCCCTTTTTCCAGCATTTCCCAAAAGGGGCTTGGCCCCTAATGCTTTCGCTAACATTCCTGTGACTATGGTCTTACCAACGCCCGTATCGGTCGCTGTTACAAAAACACCTTTCATCGCGAGCGTCCTTTCTCAATTGTTAACCAAAATAAAAAGAGACAGGTTAACAAATAACCTGTCTCTGATTTTACATGATGTTACTTCAATTCGGCAAACACATCTTGCAATTCTTGATGAATTTTTCCGTTTGTTGCAATAATATCGCTAGATGTCAGACGATATTTCATTCCGCTACGTTCGGTAATTCGTCCACCCGCTTGTTGCACGAGTAATGCGCCCGCTGCAACATCCCATGGTTTCAGTCCGACTTCCCAATAACCACTCAGTCGCCCAGCAGCCACATAGGCTAAATGCAAAGCGGCCGAGCCACCCGCACGAATACTTCTCGCCTTCGGTGCGATGGCATTTAAATCAGCCATATTGGCCATCAAGTTCTTACCTTGATCGGCAGGGAACCCTGTTGCCAATAAACTGCCACCAAGTTCAACTTCATCCGATACATTCATCGGCATGCCACGCAAATAGGCGCCTTTGCCTTTCTCCGCCACGAACATTTCATCGTGAATCGGATCATAGACAACACCCACAATTACTTCACCTTGATGGGCTAGGGCGATTGATACAGCAAAGAATGGGAATGCATGCACATAATTCGTTGTTCCATCCAATGGATCAATAATCCATACATATTCTGCATGCTCGATATCCGTCTCATTGTCGTTATCTAAGTCCTCTTCTCCTAGGAAGGAATGGGTTGGAAAATATGTCCGTAATAATGCACGCACCATCTTCTCCGACCCTCGATCGACTTCTGTCACTAAATCTTGTGGCGACTGCTTCAAATGAACGTCCCCACTATCGCCAAGTTTACTCTTTATATATTCACCAGCTTTAGCCGCGACATTAATTGCTGCTGCCGTAAAGCTTTTCCCTGTAACTTCGTCTTTGATTAATTCATTATCCATTTGCAAAACCACACTTTCGTCAATGACTTACACTTCATTATACGTTAAAACATGGGCCAAGTTGCTTAAGGTTGGATAAATTTAACATTAACAATAAAATTCTAGACTTGATGTTCCCTACGAATACGTGCCAGTAGCGCCTGACAACCGCCAGTCACCAACTCATACGTTAACGTGAAATTACCATCAAAGTACGGATCAGGCACCTCACGATATGGTGACTCCGGCAATAAATCCATCAACTTCATCACGCGCTCAGATTCACTTACAGCAAATACCGCCATCGCATTCTTTACATTACTATCATCCATGCAGACGATATATTCGAATTCATCCAAATCGTTCTTCTGCAACAATCGCGCGCGAATCCCTTCGGAATCAACGCCATGCTCGGCTAACTTGCTCAACGTTCCTTGATGAGGTCGATTGCCAATATGCCAATCACCCGTCCCGGCAGAATCAATTCGGATCTGCTGTTCGAGTCCCGCTTCCTTGACGATCTGGCGCATAACCGCCTCCGCCATCGGCGAACGACAAATGTTACCTAAACACACAAACAATACCGAAACCATGTCCATTCATCCTCCTAAATAAAAAACCTGCCCCAATCTAAACTCCCCTAGGAATCGCCATCGGAACAGGCCTCACTTACTCGTTACGTAACCCGAAAAACATCTCATCCGCAAGCGCTGTCTGCACACGGGACTCTTCCTCGTTCAAGGGGCGAACCAAATTCATTTCGACTTTCGTAATTTCCTCACCCTTAAACGTAATTTCAGCAATCGATGCTGTAATATGCACAATCGCAATCGCTACATTCTGCGGCGTATAAGCAATACAACGCTCACCCGTTGGGTATACGCGGAAGCCTTTCTTTATCATTGCCGTCTTGCCATATTCCAGCAAGTCACGCAATTCATTCTCACTCTTAAATTTACAGACCGAATTGAATTCTGTTGCAAAACCCATCTTGAATCGCCTCCGACTCTACACGTTGAAATCAAATAAATTGCTTTGCTTCTCATTATAACGCTCAAACGCGTACCCTATCAAATCATCCAACAATTCGCGGTACGGCTTTCCTGTCTCTTTCCACATCAATGGATACATCGAGAATGGCGTGAAACCTGGTAGCGTATTAATTTCATTCAACAACCACGCCCCATCCGAGCGACGTAAGAAGAAATCAACACGAGATAAGCCAGACCCATCTACCGCCATGAATGCTTTCACAGCCAATGCACGAATTTCCGCCTGTTGTTCTGCCGACACTTCTGCTGGAATTTGCATGCGAGACTTCCCGTCAATGTATTTCGCCTTATAATCATAGAATTCGTTAGACGCAATTACCTCACCCGGCACACTTGCCTCTGGGAAATCATTTCCCAAGACAGCCACTTCAATTTCGCGACCATCAACGAATTCTTCCACGATTACCTTATTATCAAAACGGAGCGCTTCCTCCACCGCAGCAACCAACTGTTCACGGTCTTTCGCTTTGGAAATCCCGACGCTTGACCCTAAATTCGCCGGCTTCACGAATGCGGGATAGCCTAGTTCAGCTTCCATGCGTGCGATTTGTTCGTGTTGCTCATTTTTCCATTGTTTACGCGTGAAATAACGGTATGCGCATTGCGGTAGTCCCGCTTCCTCGAATAATCGCTTCATAATCACTTTATCCATACCAGCTGAAGAAGCTAGTACGCCACAGCCCACATAGGGAATATTCGCCATTTCGAACAACCCTTGAATCGTACCATCTTCACCATTCGTGCCATGCAACAATGGGAAAATCACGTCAAGTCTTCGATCAGTTGCAAATAATGACTGCAGCGCGTCTGAAGTTGCGCCCTGCACATCAGCAAGTTGAAGTTCCTCGACCGAAGCGACTGGACCTGCTAAAACCTGCCCTTGCTTCCAATTCCCTTGGCGATCGATAAAGAAAGGTGTAATTTCGTATTTATCAAAATCAAAGGCACCAATAACGGCTAGTGCTGTCTGCAAAGAAACCGCATGCTCCCCAGATTTTCCGCCGTATACGATCCCGACGCGTGTCTTGACTGTCATGTGTTAACCTCCGAAATAATCATGTATGTGTAAGAAGGAATATTGTGTTCGTGGTGTCCATGCATACGAATCACGATAATCCCAATAGCGATGAATACTGTTATTGGTATGTGCATTTACAAGCGGCATCCCTTGCTGATCGAAATTCGTTACGATGGTGTTGTGGGTATAACGTCCATCCCCGTTCCAATCGTACGTAATCAAATCACCTGGTTGTAATTGCGAAGGATTGGCCACGATTGAGGCTCGCAAACCACTTGTCGACGTGATCAAATAATGCCGTAAGGCATGTGCCACACTCCAACTGAAACTCCACGGTTCACCGGACTTTCCTGGCAAATACCACCAGCCCGAAGACCTTATCCCAGTATACTTCATCGGCGCGCCACCTGCATAGAGACATTGGGAGACAAAATTGGTGCAATCCACGCCCATATGGCGATAAATGGGATTCGATTGATTCCACCAACGATTGGCATATGCAACTGCCAAATGACGATTATATGCGCGCATAGTTGGCATCATGCTTCCCCCTTAAAATTACGAATATTTTGAGAACGTTTTTCTTTACGCTACCCTGATATATAGCTATAATATTAAGGTATATTTTTTTATTCCGGAGGAGGAGAAATCATGTCGAAAAAAGACCAATATGGCGTGAAACGTTCGTTAGAAGTTGGCGGCAAATCATTCGCTTACTACTCTCTTGAACAATTCGCAGCTAACAATGGTGGCTCTATTTCGAACTTACCGTTTTCCATCAAAGTTTTGTTGGAAGCAGCAGTTCGTCAATTTGATGGTCGTGCAATTACAGCTGAACATGTTAGCCAAATCGCTAACTGGGCAAATGGGGCGGACAATAATAAAGAAATTCCGTTCATTCCTGCACGTATCGTTCTTCAAGATTTCACTGGTGTTCCGGTTGTCGTTGACTTAGCCGCTATGCGTGCAACAACGAAACGCGCTGGTGGTGCAGCTGAGCGTATTAACCCATTGGTTCCGGTTGATTTAGTAATTGACCACTCCGTAATGGTTGATGCCTTCGGTACGAAAGACGCATTAGATACGAACATTAATATCGAGTTTGAGCGTAATGAGGAGCGTTACCGTTTCCTTCGTTGGGCACAGACTGCGTTTGATAACTTCCGTGCAGTTCCCCCTTCAACAGGGATCGTTCACCAAGTTAACTTAGAGTACTTGGCGTCCGTAGCTGCAACAAAAGTAGTAGATGGCGAGACTGTTGTTTACCCAGATTCCTTGGTAGGTACAGATTCCCATACAACAATGATCAATGGTCTCGGTATTCTAGGCTGGGGCGTTGGCGGGATCGAAGCAGAAGCGGGTATGTTAGGACAACCTCTATACTTCGTAACACCTGACGTTATTGGTTTCAAATTGACAGGTACATTGCCAGAAGGCGCTACAGCGACTGACTTGGCATTGACAGTTACACAAATCCTTCGTAAGAAGGGTGTTGTTGGGAAGTTCGTTGAGTTCTATGGCGCAGGCCTAAGCAACATCACGCTTGCTGACCGTGCAACAGTTGCCAACATGGCTCCTGAGTATGGCGCAACAATGGGCTTCTTCCCAGTTGATGCGGAAACATTGAACTACCTTCGTGGGACGAACCGTTCTGAAGAGCAAATTGCGCTTGTTGAAGCGTACTACCGTGCACAAGGCATGTTCCGTACCGACGAGACGCCAGATCCGGTATTCACTGAAACTTTGGAATTGGATATGTCCACAGTTGTTCCTTCCTTGTCTGGTCCGAAGCGTCCACAAGATCGCATTGAATTGACGAACATGAAACAAGCTTGGAACGAAATCATCCGTCAACCAATCGACAAGGGCGGCTACGGCTTAACAGAAGAGAAGATTGCTGAAAAAGTAGCAGTTAAACTTCCTAACGCTGCAGAAGAGAAAATGGGTGCAGGCGCAGTTGTTATCGCCGCAATCACTTCTTGTACAAATACATCCAACCCTAGCGTTATGTTAGGTGCTGGTCTAGTTGCGAAAAAAGCAGTTGAACTAGGTCTAGTGAAACCTGCTTACGTAAAGAGTTCTTTAACACCAGGTTCCTTGGTTGTTACGGAATACTTGAAAAAAGCAGGCTTAGTAGAGCCTCTTGAAGCTTTGGGCTTCCACGTTGCAGGTTACGGCTGTGCAACATGTATCGGTAACTCCGGTCCATTGCCTGATGCCGTTTCGAACGTAATTGCAGAGAACGACTTAACAGTTGCTTCCGTATTGTCTGGTAACCGTAACTTTGAAGGCCGCGTTCACGCTCAAGTGAAAGCAAACTACTTAGCATCCCCACCACTTGTTGTTGCTTACGCATTAGCAGGTACGGTAGATATCGATCTTGCTGTTGATCCAATCGGCACAGGTAAAGATGGTCAACCGGTTTACTTGAAAGATATCTGGCCAACAACGCAGGAAGTAAAAGATACAATCGCAGCGGCGATGAGCCCTGAATTGTACGCAGATAAATACCAGAACGTATTCCGTGCCAACGAGCGTTGGAATGCAATCGATGTACCAGAAGGTCAATTGTATGAGTGGGATACGAAATCCACATACATCCAAGAGCCTCCATTCTTCGAAGGTCTTAGCCCAGAAGTTGGCGACATTCAACCAATCGCTGGTGCCAAAGCACTTGCATTGCTTGGCGATTCCGTAACGACTGACCATATCTCCCCTGCTGGTAACATCAAGGCGGATAGCCCTGCTGGTTGCTACTTGATCGAGAATGGCGTTAGCAAAGATGACTTCAACTCCTACGGCTCCCGTCGTGGTAACCATGAAGTGATGATGCGCGGTACATTCGCAAATATCCGTATCCGTAACCAACTTGCTCCAGGTACAGAAGGCGGCGTAACAACGTACTTGCCAACTGGCGAAGTGGAATCCATCTATGATGCTTCCATGAAATACCAAGCAAGTGGCACACCGCTTGTTGTATTGGCTGGTAAAGAGTACGGAACAGGTTCGTCCCGTGACTGGGCAGCAAAAGGTACGTTCTTGTTGGGCGTAAAAGCTGTCATCGCAGAAAGCTTCGAGCGTATTCACCGTTCTAACCTTGTAGGTATGGGCGTATTGCCATTGGCATTCCCTGAAGGTTCTAGCTGGAAGTCCCTAGGAATTACAGGTACAGAGTCCTTCACAATCAACGGCATCAACAACGATGTATTGCCAGGTCAAACGTTGACAGTAACTGCAACGCGTGAAGACGGCAGCACATTCAACTTCGATACAATCTGTCGCCTAGACAGCTTAGTAGACGTAGACTACTACCGCAACGGTGGTATCCTACAGACTGTTCTTCGCCAAATCATGGCTGAATAGTATTTAAACTCCAAAAGGCGTTAACTTCTCTCTAGAAGTTAACGCCTTTTTTCTTGCCGAAATGCCAGTACCAGCTAGGGTAAATCTTCTTGTGTTGAAGCGTGTATGAAAAATGTGCGGAAAACCGCATAATTTTAAACTCGAAAATAGAAAGAAATCCGCATACTTCTTGTAACACCTCGCAGTTAACTACAGTGGGAGAATCGTTGTATTTCTTCGTGTTTCATATTGAGTTGATAGCGGTGAATCCGTTTCATGTTCTCCCCGACACTTAGAAGAATGTTCTTTTCGTATAGCCGTCTAAGTATAGGGCGAAGTCGATCTCGTCCCATGTTTAGGTGGGACATTATGTCACTGATGCGGAAAATGTTGTGTTTGCTTGTGACTGCATATTGAATGATTGCTTTTTCATATAGATCAAATGTCGTGCCCGTTGTAGCTTTTAATAGTGTATTCGTCATTGCGAGAGTTTGTGGCAAGCGATGGCCAAAGTCTTCATCCTGATAGCGAACGACTCGCCACCCTTGTGTGAGAAGATAGCGATCGCGACGTTGTGCCAGTTGATAGTCCTCTATTGTGGAACAATCATCCCTCTCAAAGTTAATTTTCTGTCCGGCATGGATGTAAGCAAAATCTAGTAAGATGATGCGTTGGTAATCCCGCCAATAGACAGGAAACTGAGGGCTGAGATGTTCGAAGGTTCCTATAACTGGCAGTATAATTTGTTTAAGTAGTTCTCGCGATTTTTCACTCATGCCGAGTGCCATTACTTGTCTTTGTGGCATTTTGCTCTGGATTTGGTGAATTCGCCACCATAAATGAATACGTTCATCGTCCAAACGAATCTCCTCCTATGAAAAAAGCACACGTGCTATACTATATGAGATTGCTTTTAAAAATATGTGCTAGGATGGTATGATTAGTTCTATGTTATTTAATTCCTTTGTATTTATATTTGCTTTTCTGCCAATTGTATTTGTGGGCTATTATGCCTTGAACCGTTATAAGAATTCGAATTTGGCGATGCTATGGTTGGCGGCGGGTTCGTTGTTCTTTTACGGTTATTTTGTGCCTAAATATTTGATTCTATTATCTATTTCGATTCTATTTAACTATGGGATGGGCGAATTGATTCGCAGGACTTCGAATCGCAAATGGAAACTATTAAATTTGATTATTGGGCTAGCTTTTAATATTGGCTTGCTCGGTTACTATAAATATGCCGATTTCTTTATTACGAACTTCAATGCGGCATTCAGCACGGATTATAATTTGATGCATTTGATTTTGCCGCTGGGACTAAGTTTCATTACGTTCCAAAAAATTGCCTATCTCGTAGATGTGTACCAAGGTGAGGAAACCGATTATCAGTTTACGCATTTTGCGCTGTTCGCGACGTTTTTCCCACAGTTGATTGCTGGACCGATTGTCCATCATAAGGAGATTATTCCGCAATTTGAGGATGAACGAAATCGACACATCCAGTGGGACAACATCAGCAAAGGGATTTTCATCTTTGTGATTGGACTGGCGAAGAAAGTAGTGATTGCCGATTCGGTTGCGGTTTGGGCGAATGATGGGTATGCGAATGTGGCTAATCTCGATTTTATCGGCGCCTGGATTACTTCGTTATCTTATACGGTTCAACTGTATTTCGACTTTAGTGGGTACTGCGATATGGCAATTGGTCTCGCTTTGCTATTCAACATTCGGTTGCCGATTAATTTTAATTCACCCTATAAAGCGCGCAATATTCAAGATTTCTGGAAACGCTGGCATATGACACTGGGGCGTTTTTTAACGCAATATATTTACATCCCCCTTGGCGGAAGTAAACACGGGGAATGGTTGACGTATTTGAACACGTTGATTGTGTTCTTCATTAGTGGTTTCTGGCATGGTGCCGGTTGGACGTTCATTATTTGGGGACTGATGCATGGCGTTGGTGTTGTTGCTGTACGTGTGTGGAAATTAACAAAGATTCGATTGCCTTATGTTGTGGCGTGGTTGCTGACATTCCAGTTCGTTAATATCGGCTGGGTGTTTTTCCGCAGTGCTTCTGTCGAACAAGCTTTTACGATTCTTGGTAAAATGTTCACCCCGGACTGGGCTTCCGTTCCGAAATACTTTAAACAAGCGGTGCCGTATTTAAATGAAGCGGCTACGCTTGAGTTATTCATTGGCACAATGGACAACCCCTACATTATCGTCGCTAGTTTAGTATTCTTGTTTGCAATTGCATTGTCGATGCGAAATTCGTTGGAGCGTTTGGACCGTTTTGCGTTCAACTGGCGTTCGATTTTCTTCATTCAAGTATTAGTTTTACTTGTTCTGACAAGTGTGTTCTTCATGCAAAAAAATAGCGTGTTCCTCTACTTCAACTTCTAAGAAAGGATGTGCCGAATGACTGCTAGAACTTGGCTTATACGATTGCTGCTTGTGTCGATGCTTCTCATTGGCCTTCCAACTGGTTTGTTGATGGGGTTTAATTACTATATTGATCCATTATGGAATTTCAATCATGCAAATGATTATAACGATCGTCAGATGTGGTTTAGTGAGCGTCAGCAAAAGACGAATTATATCAATACGCATCCGATGGGGTATGACAGTCTGTTGATGGGGACGAGTCGCGCAACCTATATTAATCAGCGTTTCTTCAAGGCGTCTCGCGTATTTAATTACTCGCTAAGCGCGCTTCACATTGATGACTACAAGAAATATATTGATTATGCATCGAAGAAGAATGGGAAGCCGTTCAAGACGATCTATATCGAACTCTACATCAATTCCTATAATTTGCTACAAGGGAATACAACGGCGGCACCAGAGACATTCTTTGAACAAGCTGAGAAGCCATTCTATCGCTATACGTCGTTATTTTCGCTTGATACGTTGGAGCATTCAATAGATAATTACAAAATTTCGAAGGCAAATTATTATGATGGTCCTCGTAGTTATACACGTTCAAATGAGGTACAGGTGGATCATGTGACGGTTGAACATGAGAAGTTATGGCCTGAGGTGAAGACGCAAATTAGTCGTGGTTGGATGAGGTATGACCCGGACTTTAAGGCGAAGTTGCAGGCGATTAAAGATGCTTATCCGGATACCAAGTTTGTTGTGTTTACGGATCCTGTACCGGCGCAACGGTTTGATTTAATCTTGGCATTCGAGAGTCATCGTGAGGCGTATTACCGTTTTATCTCGGAGATCGTAGATGTGTTCGGTGAGGTTTATAGTACGCAGGGGCATACGGCGATTACGAATGACCTTAATAATTATATGGATTGGTTGCATTATTATCCGAATGTTGCGGAGCGAATTGTACAGGCGTTAGAGAATCCTGCGGAGCATCCGGATGTTGTGCGAATTGTGAATCAGGCGAATAAAGCCAAGTATTTTGAGCAGTTAAAAGCTGAAATGACTTATTTCTGATGGAGGTTAGAGGCGAATGAAAATCGATTGGAAGTCTGGGAAGTTCTGGGCATTGGCGACGATGATTGGTTTCTTTGTTATTCAGGTGGTTGTGGTTGTTGCGGTGATTTTTGGTTGGATTGAGCTTAAATAGAAGA
>JBEGSW010000034.1:0-15160 GCA_041179705.1 Bacillota bacterium
GAATATAACGATATCCAAAGTGTGAATATGTACAATACGGAGATGGCGGCAGGTCGTCCGGAGCAAGAAATCATGGATTATTTAGCCGTTCGCAGTCGTGACCATGGTCGTACACCGATTCAGTGGAACACAGATTCAAATGGTGGATTTACAACTGGTAAACCTTGGTTGAAAGTGAATCCGAATTTTTCGGAGATTAACGTCGAGCAACAAATCAAGGATGAGGATTCGATTTTGAATTTCTATCGTCAATTGATTCAGGTTCGAAAGGCAAATAAAGCGTTGATCCATGGCCGTTTTGAAGATGTGTTTGCCGATTCCGATCAACTAGCTGGTTACACGCGTACATTGGATGACGAGAAATGGATTGTACTTAGCAATTTGTCTGAGGAAGTTGTCGCCATTCCTGCCGAATACGATGAGAATATTGCGTTGTGCAATTATAAACACCATCAAAAAGCTGAATTGCAGCCATACGAAACGATCGTTGCAAAATTATAGTGGAATCTTGACTGCAAACGTTACCTTATATATACTTGATATATAAAAGATACTTAAAGTTAGTGAGGAGCGTTTAAATGATCCCTGCAATGTTCTTGTGTCATGGTTCGCCATTCTTGGCGGTTCAAAAAAATGAGTACTCTCACTTTTTAAATCAACTTGGCAGGAAATACACACCAAAAGCAATCGTAATTTTTAGTGCGCACTGGGAAAGTGATGTATTAAGTTTGACGTATACCGATGATGTACTTGATACCGTTTATGATTACTATGGATTTCCTAAGGAATTCTATGAAGTGAAATATCCGGCGAAAGGCTCTAAGGTGGTTGCTGAACTGTTGGAACAACGATTTGCTGATGCGGGTATTGCGACGAGGCGAGAAGAGGTAAGAGGGCTCGATCATGGCTCTTGGGTCATGTTGAAACATATGTATCCGGACGCGAATATTCCAATTGTGCAATTGTCTGTGAATGAAGCGCTATCCCCGAAAGAGCACTATGCGATTGGCAAAGCACTGGCGGGGTTAGAGCAAGAAGATATTCTTGTTATCGGAAGCGGGACAACTGTTCATAATTTACGTTGGATTTATTTCCATGATAAGAATGTGCGACCAGAGGCATTGGCATTCGATGATTGGTTAATTCAGCATACGTCCACTTGGGATTTAGATACACTCGATCGTTATGAAGAGTTGGCACCACATGCAAAGCTTGCTGTACCTAGAGCGGAACATTTTGTGCCATACTTCATCGCCATGGGAGCTGCAGACTTAACGCGAAAGCCAACGATTATTAACCGAAGCTATGAACACGGTACGTTTAGCAACTTGTGTTATGAATTTTAAAAAACGTGTGGGTGCATGTAACATGCACCCACACGTTTTTTTGTTTACATTGATAAGCGTTCGAAACGATTGCTATTATTCCACATTAATCCAAATTCATTTAAACAACTGTTCACAAAACGATCGGAGACAATCATCATCAACAACTCATCATTCACTTTGTTAGCGGATTTCGAAAAATTGTATGAACCGGTTATTACACGGGATCGGTCGACGATAACCATCTTCAAATGCATGAGCCCGTTATGCTTGTTCAATTTAATGGGAATACCGACTTTATTTAGAATTTGCATGGCAACGTTTTGCGTGCGAGAGTAGGCTTGCATTCGGTCTGTGATAATTCGAATGTTTATACCGTTTTTGTGAGCCTCTCTTAGTGCAAACACAATCGCTGGGTCTGTCAAACTAAATATGGCGATTTCTAATGAGGATTTCGCAGAAAGGATTTCATCTACGAGTAGTCCTTGTTGTGCATCTCCATCAAAAGTCCAGCTCATTTCGACTTTGCTGGAGTGGTACATCGGTGCTGCTACAACCATGCTATTCATGCAAACAATAACGAGTCCGATGATCATCGTTCGGTAGATGTTCCTCATACATTCGACCTCCAGGGAAATATAACCTTACTTTTCCCAAGGGTGTTTCAGATTATTTGCTCATTTATACATCTGCGAGATGAATTAGCGTAGAGAAACGAATAGCGTGTTCAATTTCATCCATCATGGCGTTGAAATAAACATCTTTTACCATTTGATCCGTACAACCCATATAAATTTTTCGATAAAACTCTTGCGCACCTAATTCGGATTTTAAAGCTGATACAAGTGCTTGTTTATATGTTAAGTTTGGCAAAGGTTGTAATTGAACGTTTGGCTGTTGACCTGTGAAATGCACATATAGTTTTGTGAAGTCTTCGAGATGTTCTTTTTCATCATTTCGTGCATGGTCAATAAATTCTTTCGCCAAAGGGTCACGCGCTTCATTTAACATCCAAGTATAAAGTTGGATGGCCACCGCTTCATCTTCAATCGATTTCTGAATATTTGAAATAAGTCGTTGGAATTTCGGGCTTTGTTGCATTAGATTAGGCATCATCGTGTCCTCCTGTTTAATAACGGCATGCATTACCTTATGAGACATATCGCAATAATTGAACAGGAAACAAAAATTATTTAAAAAAAATAGATTTCTTAAATAATATTAAGTGAACGAGAATCACTATTTTACAGGGAAAATTCGGAATGCTATAGATTTGGTAACGATTCCAAATGCGGAATAAAAAGTCTTGAAAGCGTTGACATGACTGGATTTCAAGCATTAACATAGGCAATACAGCGGGTTATGAAAACGTATACAATTACGAAATAACTCGACGAAATTGATGTTAAGACTTATCCAAGGGTCTTTACATAATATAAAAATATTTGGAGGGGTTATTTTGAAAAAGACAGTAAAAGGTGTAGTGTTAACTGCTGCACTAGCACTAGCTGTAACAAGCATCCCAATGATGGGTTCTGCTGCAGCTAAGACAACAATCATCATCACAAACGGTAAAGGTGAAATTGCAGCACAATGGAAAGCAGCTGCTGCAGCATTCTCCAAAGCTAATCCTGACATCGAAGTACAAGCGTATTCCCAAGAAGTTGGCGATTCTCTTGGACCCTTCGACAAATTGACTAAATCCGGTAAAGTTGTAACTGTAGCGATGGTTGAACCTAGCTCCGTTTACAAAGGCGGTAAGTACTATGATATCGCTGCTGAATTGAAAGGTACAAAATGGGCTGAGCAAACTGGCGACGAAGCAATCGTAGAAGGCAAAGTTAAAGGTTTCCCATTCGCAATTGAAGGTTTCGGTATCGTATTTAACCGCGCAGTTGTTGAAAAAGCAATCGGTGGTAAATTCAACGAAAAATCAATCAAAACTCGCGCTCAATTAGAAGACTTGATCAAAAAAGTTCAAAAATCCGGCGTTAAGTTCCCAGTTGCTTACCAAACAGAAGCATGGTCTGTTGGTAACCACTATATTTCTCAGTTCTTACACCAAGGTAAAGGTGAAGAAGCTACATTGTCCGCAGTTGAAACTGGTAAGTTGAAACTTGCTAAAAACGCTACTTTCAATGGCTTGTTGGATACTATGGATTTACTTGCTAACCCTAAATACAACCTTTACGGTTCCCGCGTACTTGGTCAATACTATGATCAAGCACACGTAAAAGTTGGTTCTGGTGAAGCTGCATTCTTGTTCAACGGTAACTGGGCGTATGATTCCTTAAAAGCACAAAAAGGTGCTGACTATGGTTTCATCGCAGTACCACAAGACAACAATGCTAACAACAAATACAACGGTAAAATGACTGCTGGTCCTACTCAGTTGTTAATCGTTAACAAAAAAGCATCTGCAGCACAACAAGCAGCTGGTAAGAAATTCCTTGATTGGATCGTATTTGACAAAGCAGGTCAAGACTTCTTGGTTAACAAATCCCAAGTTATCTCTGCTTTCAAAAACAACCCATACTCTGTAACTAACCCATTGGGTGCAAACCTTGCTTCTTACATCAAAGCTGGTTTGACAGTTCCATTCTCCACTAACTACATCAACGCTGGTGACTACTTCAACATTGTTGGTCCAGCTGTACAAAAGTACTTAGCTAAGAAATCTTCCAGAACACAATTAGCTAAAGCAATTGAAGACTACCACATCAAGAACTACAAAAAAATTAGCGGTCAATAATTCATAAATTATTGTACAAAAGTTAATAGACGAGATATATTCAAATGGGTGAGGCGACTCACCCATTTGAGTTATCTATAAGCAGGATTTAATAAATGGAGTGTGAGATAAATGATAGCTGAAAAAAATCCAGTTAAGCGTTTAGGAAATCAGTTGTTTTTCACTGGTCCTACGTTTTTCGCGTTTATTATGACGCTACTTGTTCCATTTGGATACGGTCTATATTTGACGTTATTCGAAATGGCAGGTGTTCAAAGTACACCAGTATTTGTTGGTCTAGAGAACTATGTTATGGCTCTTCAAGACACTGAATTTTGGGCATCAATGTGGGTGACACTAAAGTATGTAGGTGCAACAGTCATATTTGTAAATATTTTAGGTTTTGCTTTAGCCTATCTAGTAACAGCAGGTGTTAAAGGGCAGAATTTCTTTAGAACAGCATTGTTTACTCCGAACTTGATCGGTGGACTCGTATTGGGTTACATTTGGCAATTCGTATTTGTAACATCGCTTCCTGTATTTGGTGAAAGATTTGATATTGAAATTTTAAAATTAGGTTGGTTAGGTGACGAGGTTCTTGCATTCTGGGCACTTGTTATCGTTACGATTTGGCAATCTGCTGGTTATATGATGATTATCTTTATCGCAGGTATTATGAACGTACCTAAGGATATTATCGAAGCATCTACAATTGATGGTGCAAATGCTTGGCAACGACTTATAAACATGACTCTTCCTATGATGGTTCCTTCCTTTGTAGTTACAATCTTCTTGACATTAAAAGGTGCCTTCATGGTTTACGATATCAACTATGCGTTAACGCAAGGTGGTCCATACGGTAGTACGAAAATGGCTTCCATGCACGTTGTAGGTTTAGCATTTGATCAATCCAATTTTGGTTTAGGTCAAGCTGAAGCAATTGTGTTGTTTGCTGTTGTAGCCATTGCAACCGGTTTGCAAGTATACTTCAGTAAGCGATTGGAGGTTGAAGCATAATGTCTCTTAGAAAATATGGAACAAATATTTTGATTTATGCATTTTTAATCCTTTCTTTCGTCGTATTTACATTCCCATTCTTCCTCTTAATCGTTAACTCGTTTAAAGACAATGGGGAAATCATGCGTGATCCATTCTCGCTGCCACAAACCTACGATTTAGACCAATTCTTTGGTGTAATTAAGGCAATGGATTTTGCGACTACGTTTACAAACACATTTTTCATTACCTTTATGAGTGTATTGTTAATTTTGGTTTTTTCGGGTATGACAGCTCATTACCTCGTGCGTAATAGTTCCTTATTCAACAACACATTTTTTGCAATTATGGTTGCATCGATGATTATTCCTTTTCAGGCATTGATGATTCCAATCATCTATATTTATGGTGCGAAGTTTGGATTAATCGATACTGCTCCTATTTCTTTATTGATTGGTCTTTACGTTGGCTTTGGTGCATCCTTTGCAACGTTCGTTTATCATGGTTTCATCAAGAGTATTCCATTGGAGTTGGAAGAGGCAGCGCTAATTGATGGTTGTAACCGAATTCAGACTTACTTCAGAATTGTATTCCCGATGTTGACACCAACATCTGTAACAATTGCAATCTTGAATGTTCTTTGGATTTGGAATGACTATCTATTACCATCATTGATTATTTATAATGAAGATGATTTGACAATGCCGATCAAGATGAAAGTATTTAATGGTACTTACATGGATAACTGGGAATTGTTAATTCCTGCGATGTTGATGACAATCTTACCAATCTTAGTTGCATACTTAATTGGTCAAAAGTTCATCATCAAAGGTGTTATGCAAGGTGCGATTAAGTAATTTATTGCTTATAATAAGAACCATAGGACAATGTCCTGTGGTTCTTTTATTTGATTGAAGAAAGAGGTGCGATTCATGAGGCAATTAGCAACTTTTGCAGGTGGATGTTTCTGGTGTATGGTGGGTCCTTTTGATCAGTTACCAGGTATTCATAAAGTGACTTCGGGCTATACAGGTGGACATACGTTAAATCCAACTTATGAGGAAGTGTGTAGCGAGACAACTGGACATGCAGAGGCAGTACAAATTGAATTCGACGCGTCCATTTATCCGTATGAACAATTGCTAGAAGTTTATTGGCGTAGTGTCGACCCTACTGATGCAGGCGGTCAATTTTTTGATCGAGGATCTTCTTATCGCCCGGCAATCTTTTATCACAGTGAAGAGCAACGAATCATGGCTGAGGCATCGAGAGATAGACTTCAAGCAAGTGGTCGCTTCACAAAGCCAATCGCAGTTGAAATTGTCCCGGCAGCTGTCTTCTATCCAGCGGAAGAGTACCATCAGGATTACCACAATAAACAACCGATGCGCTACAAAATGTATCGTGTAGGTTCTGGTCGAGATGCTTTCATCGAAAAACACTGGAATAAAAAAGCAGAAAAAGAGAAGCTCAAGCAAATTCTGACACCTATTCAATACGAGGTTACCCAGAATAATGGGACAGAACCTCCATTCCGAAATGAATATTGGAATCATTTCGAGGAGGGGATCTATGTCGACATTGTCTCAGGCGAAGTGTTGTTCAGTTCGAAAGATAAATTTGATTCCCATTGTGGATGGCCTAGTTTCACTAAACCAATCCATGCCTATAGTATTGTTGAGAAACAAGATCATACCCACTTCATGATCCGTACAGAAGTCAGAAGCCAACAAGCAGATTCTCATCTCGGTCATGTCTTTGAAGATGGGCCAGCACCAACAGGATTAAGATATTGTATTAATTCAGCTTCGATCCGACATATCCCTAAAGACATGTTGGAAAAAGAAGGATACGGGGCTTATGTTAAATTATTCGAATAACGATTTAGCGCGATGTACGTTGAAGCAAAATCGTTAATTCGGTTTCAATCTGCTTTTCAAGTTGTAGAATCGTTGATTTTCTCATTGTTAGTTCAGTGGCCAATGAAATACATTTATTTAATGTGACCGTTCCAAGTGAGCGGTCTTTTTGTTTACTTAAACTTCTCCATTCAGCTTCTAACAGTTGGTTAACGGGAGTCAGCGCGCTGCGAACTGCAAGCACTTTGCTTTTTTTGGTTTGAATGGATTGTAGTTGTTTACGCAATTGTGCCATTCTTGTTGTTCTCGTCTTGCGAACCTGCTGCAATTTTTTTAATGATTGATTAATGTCCGAGCGGGCGAAATAGACGGCTGGACGTATAATGTCTAATTCAGTTTGAATGGCTTTCTTAATCGGGGATTTATTCAGTAATTTCACAGTGGCATATTGTTGCGTTAATTTTTTATATGTTGATAATAATTTTTCGTGTTTAGCGCGGACAGAGTTATATTGTGTTTCATACTTGTTTATCACGGACGAATCGACTTCTCGGATGGCTTGTTCAGCTTGGCTTGTTCGTTCGTTATTTCGTTCTCGTGCAGTCTGCATGTCAAATTGGGTTTGTTGATCATTCGTGTGCCAGGTGTAGAAAGATTGGAGCTTCTTCTGAAAATCAGTATCATTATATTGGGTGGACAAGAATGATCGATTTTCTTCAGTAATAATGACGTTGGCAAATACAGACTGATTGCCACTTAAACACATTGTCATAATGATAATAAACAGAATCCATCGCATTAGAATAACCTCCTAAGATGATAAAAATAAAAAAACCGCATGTATGGCAAGCGCCACGCATGCGGATGATTTCCGTCATTTCTGCTGAAGTTGTGAACTCATCATACAGCCGGAGCGTAGAGACGTCAAGTTGAAAAAATGTGGATTGACTTCATAATTTGCTGTGTATATAATACAATTCATAGTACTTTACTAGGAAATAAAGTTTTTTAAGAGATGGGGCATCTAGATGGATTGGGTATTAGTGATAGCAATTGTCATTTCATTCTTTTTTGCAATGAATATCGGAGCAAGTGGTGCAGCTGCATCAATGGGTATTGCTTATGGTAGTGGTGCGATAAATAGAAGATTAGCATTGATTTTTGTATCTGTAGGTGTTTTTTTAGGGGCTTATTTTGGTGGCGGTGAAGTTATTAAGACATTGGGTAAAGGAATAATTGCTGATCAGTCATTATTAACGGTTGAAACTGTCATTATTATCTTGATTGGAGCAACCTTTACATTATTTGCATCTAACTTATTAGCAGTTCCACTATCAACGTCAGAAGTAACCGTTGGTTCAATCGTTGGTGTAGGGGTTGCCTATCAATCTTTATTCGTAAAAAACATTTTAGTTATTGTTTCATTCTGGGTAATCGTTCCTGTCGTAGCCTTCTTAATTTCATTACTTGCAGGGTACATCATTCGCTATCTTGAAAAGCGAAACCCTAACCTAGCAGGAAGAGGTCAAGGGCTATGGAGTAAAATATTAGTCATTGCGGTTATTGGAGCAGGTGTATTTGAAGCATTTTCTGCAGGGATGAACAATGTTGCGAATGCAGTAGGCCCTTTAGTGGGTGCGGGTTTAATGACGGCTGACAACGGATTACTTTGGGGTGGTATTTTTGTAGCACTGGGAGCTATTTTATTAGGCGGGCGTGTTCTTGAAACAAACGGAAAGAAAATTACTAAGCTATCTTTATTGCAAGGTACAACGATTTCTGCGACGGGCGGAACGCTTGTAACGGTAGCATCGTTATACGGATTACCTGTTCCTCTGACTCAAGTAACAACAACGGCAATTTTGGGGATTGGCGCAGTAAATCAAGGTTTCAAAATATTCCAACGTGGTACAATTGGGAAAATCTTAAAAGTATGGTTGGTTTCCCCTTTGTTATCAATGGTTGTATCTTATTTGTTAATTAAAGTGTTTATTGAACCACAAGCCTACCATGTAATTATTTTATTGGCACTTTTAGTTTCAATTATTGGTCTTTATAGCCTTTATAAATCTGTGCTTGAGGAGAAAAGAAATACGCAGGAAAATGGTTCTGGTATTTAAATAAAATATAATTTGAGCTCGCGATAAATGGAATCGTGAGCTTTTTTATTTTGGATTAGGAACATACATGGTACTATTATGTAGTTGAAAAATATTGGGTTGGAGTTGAGATAGGATGGACACTCAAAAAATAACTTTGATGGCCACATCGCCAATGGGACTTGAAGCAATCGTTGCTCAAGAACTTAAGGATTTGGGTTACGTGACAAGAATAGATAATGGACGTGTTGCGTTCGAAGGAACGTATAAAGATATTGCAAGATGTAATCTGTGGTTACGTACCGCAGACCGTGTGCTTGTAAAGATGGGTGAGTTTAAAGCAAGAACATTTGAGGAGTTATTTGACGGCACAAAGGCACTGCCATGGTCCGATTGGATTGTTGAACATGGTGAATTTCCAGTTGAAGGAAAGTCAAATAAATCGCAATTAGAGAGCGTTCCTGCTTGCCAAGGGATTGTAAAGAAAGCTGTTGTAGAGAATCTTAAAGCAGCATATAACAGAGAATGGTTTGAAGAAAACGGACCAAGATACCGAATCGAGGTGTCCTTGCGTGACGATATTGCTACGCTAACATTAGATACAACCGGACCGAGTTTGCACAAGCGTGGATACCGAAAATTAGTGACAGAAGCACCGATTAAAGAAACGATGGCCGCAGCGATGGTTATTTTGAGTCGTTGGAAGCCAGAAAGACCACTTTATGATCCATTTTGTGGCTCGGGGACAATTCTTGTCGAGGCTGCGTTAATTGGACTCAATATGGCTCCTGGTCTCCATCGATCATTCCCTTCAGAGCATTGGCCGATAATCGCAAATACGGTTTGGGCGGATGAACGCGATGCCGCGTATGATGCGATTCGTGATGATGTCGAATTGAATATTGCTGGTTCAGATATCGATCCTAAGGCGATTGAAGTGGCAGAAGCTGCATTACGTGGCGCGGGCTTAAAGCATGCTGTTAAATTATCGGTTGGACCGTTAGTTAAAGCAAAGCCAACAGGTGATTATGGCGTTATTATAACGAATCCTCCATACGGCGAGAGACTTGGTGATCAACAAGAGGCGGAAGTCGCGGCTCGACAATTAGGTCATTTGGCTAAACAACTACCGACATGGTCGTTCTTTGGGATTAGTCCTGCAAAGACATTTGAACATCATTTTGAACGCAAGGCGGACAAAAAAAGAAAACTGTACAATGGTCGCATAGAATGCCAGTATTATCAGTTTTTTGGTCCATTGCCACCAAGAAAAAAGTAGGAATATGAAGGATTCTGTATGAAATTGTTAAAAAATTATAAATATTTGCTACAAATTTATAAATTTTAGTTATAATAGAAACTATGTAGTTTCAATACTACTTAAAAATGTATGAGGTGATTTACATGACAAAGAAATTCGAACGCGATTTCCAATTACCGAAATCCTTAACTGAACTTGGCGATATCGCGACAAATATGTGGTATAGCTGGAATGGTGATGCAATTGATTTATTTAAATCCATCAACCCTGAGAAATGGGTAGAGACGCATCACAACCCTGTAGCTACTTTACTTGATACTCCTGCTGCTCGTTTTGAGCAATTAGCTAAAGATAAAGCATTCATGAAGAATGCAGAAGCTGTTATCGCGCGTTGGACAGCTTATAAAGTGGACACTGAGCTTTGGTTTAACCAGACGTATCCTGATTTTGCACACAAAATCGCATATTTCTCTGCTGAATTTGGGTTCCATGAGTCGTTACCTATTTATTCTGGTGGCTTGGGCGTACTTGCTGGTGACCATTGTAAATCTGCATCTGATTTAGGTGTACCTTTGGTATCGATTGGTTTGCTTTACAAGCGTGGCTACTTCCGTCAAATGATTGATGCACACGGCCAACAATTAGAAGCAGATAACAACTATGATTTCGTACGTCAACCTGTTCAACCGGCGCTTAATGAGAAAGGACAGGAGGTTTACATTGAAGTTCCTGTTGGCGATTCCAACGTGAAAGTGAAAGTATGGGTAGCACGCATTGGTCGTAACCCACTTTACTTACTAGATACGAATTTGGAAGAAAACCGTCCAGAAGATCGTGAATTGACAGCTCAACTATACGGTGGCGGTCAAGAAATGCGTATTCGCCAAGAAGTTATTCTTGGTGTTGGTGGTATTCGCGCTCTTCGCGTATTAGAGAAAGATGTTCGTGCATTCCATGTTAACGAAGGTCATGCTGCGTTCATTTCACTTGAACGTATGCGTGAATATATGGCTGATGGCTTGCGTTTCACTGTTGCATTGGAACTAATCCGTTCCAGCACAATCTTTACAACGCATACACCAGTTCCAGCAGGTCACGATGCATTCCCGATGGGTATGTTCGAATGGACGCTTCGTCCAATCTTGAATCAATTGGGCTTTGAGCGTAAACGCACGATCGATTTGGGTTATGACCACAAAAAAGATGCATTTAACATGACTTATTTGGCAATTAACACATCCACATTCCGCAACGGTGTAAGTAAGTTGCATGGTGATGTATCCCGTCAAATGTTCCATGAATTATATCCGAACATTCATGTTGATGAAGTGCCTGTTGATCACGTTACGAATGGGGTTCACGCTTCTACATGGATGGCTGAAGAAATTAAAGAACTTGTTGCGAAATCCGTTGGTAACAACTGGGTGAAAGAGCAAGTTGATCTTGCTAAATTCAAAGCTTTCCGCAAATTGCCGAACAAAGATTTGTGGGCAACGCATATTGCATTAAAGACAAAGCTATTTGACTTTGCTCGTCCACATTTAAAAGCACAGTACGAACGTAACGGTGCATCAGCTGCTGAAATCAAAGCGATTGATGGTTTCTTAAATCCAGATGTCTTGACAATTGGGTTTGCTCGTCGTTTCGCAACGTATAAGCGTGCTACATTGCTATTTAGCGATTTAGACCGTCTTGACAAGTTGATCAATGATCCTAAGCGTCCGGTTCAATTTGTATTTGCAGGTAAAGCTCATCCAGCGGATAAACCTGGTCAAGCATTTATTCAAGAAATTTATCGTGTCTCCCAACTCGAAAAGTTCAAAGGGAAAATTGTTTTCTTAGAGAACTACGATATGAACATCGCTCGTCACCTTGTGCAAGGGGTAGACGTATGGTTGAACAACCCTAAGCGTCCTCTTGAAGCATCGGGTACTTCTGGTCAAAAAGCAGCAATGAACGGCGTGTTGAACTTCTCCGTTCTTGATGGATGGTGGGAAGAAGGGTTTGATGGTTCCAATGGTTGGGCAATCAACTCCGATTACAACGCATCTGATGACGTTCAGTTCGAACAAAATGCCGAGTCCTTGTATGTGACGTTGGAATCTTCCATCGTACCAATGTACTACTCCAGCGTAGGCGCAGGTGTTCCTGATGCATGGGTAGAGCACATGAAGAACTCTATTGAAACATTGACTCCTGTATACAATACAGATCGTATGGTTCAAGACTATACAAATAAATTCTACGTAAATACGGCTGTTCGTTTCATGAGCTACCGTGATTCTCGTTACAAAAAAGCGGTCGAAATTGAGATGTTTAAGGCCAACGTTCAAGACAATTGGAACATTGTTCATGTCGATAGCGTCTTGGATCGTCCTGGCAGCCCAATTCCAGGTAAGAAACGCATCGAAGTAAACGTACAAATTGGACCATTCGCACTTGAGAATGTAATCGTTGAAGCTGTTTACCACGGTGAAGTTGATGGACGTTGGTTTGCGATTGTTGAGAAATTGAATCATGTCGCTGTAAAAGATGGTCACTTAAATACGTATGAAGGTTATATTCCTGCTCACCTTGTACACGGACCTCATTACTATGTACGTGTACGCCCGGACCACAAGAGTTTCGGCCATGCGTTTGAATTACCGCACATTGCAAGAACATAATACCCACACGCAAAGAGCTATCCAGGAAACATCCTTGGATAGCTCTTTTTTTATATCGTTGTTGAAAGAATATATACTTTCCGGTTCTTTTTTACGCCAAATTGACGCGCTTGTTGCACATCATTCATATATACGTCTATTTTTGCACCCCGAATTGCAGAACCAGTATCTTCCGCTACACGTAAACCGATACCTTCGATGTATACCGTTGCACCAATCGGAATAACCTTCGGATCTACAGCAATCGTCCTTCCCTCTCTCACGCGTGCTCCACTTGCCGTGATTCCATATGCTGGATGCCCTGGTGCTTTCCCTGTCGATTCAATCCCAGCTGTATACGCTGTTAAAGTTGCATTTAATACTTTGCGAACTTGCTTGCGGTCAATAACCACAGCACGCGAACGAATTTTTAATCGTTGTCCGACTTGAATTTGACTGGCATTTCGAATACGATTGTCGAGTTGGATTTGAGAAACACTCGTGTGATGCAATTTCGCAATTCGATACAGAGTGTCTCCTTTATGAACGGTGTATACCGATATAGGCGATGTTGCAGCTGTGGCATTCGTAGATACACCAAGCAAGAGGGTGAGTAGTAAAATAAATGGCATCATTTTCAAAATAGGCATGAGTAATTCCTCCTTGTAGCAACCATCTTGACCCGCAAAACGGTGATTTATACATAGATTCGAAAAAAATTATCGTGACAAATGTCACTTAATCGCACTTGTTTACGTTTATAATGGAAAGATAAAGAGAAAAGATCAGGAGTGAATGGAAATGGAAGCAAAAGCAATGGAGCAGGTTGTCCAGCTTGCGATGAAGAAGTACAAGAATTTTAAACATCACCGTATCGAAGCATTGTTGCGTGCGATGATGGCAAGTATGTTTATTGGTTTTGGCGTAATCGTAGCCTTTAAGGCGGGGAGTTTCTTCTATAATGTAGGATCGCCATTTGCCTATCCGATGGCGGCATTAACATTTGGAACAGCGATTATTTTGATTTATTTTGGCGGTGGAGATTTATTTACAGGAAATACGTTTTACTTCACAACAGCATCGCTCAAAAAGAAAATCACTTGGTTTGAAACATTTAAGTTCTGGGGATTTAGTTGGATTGGCAATTTGTTGGGGGCAGTCTTATTTGCATTTATAATTTGGGGGACAGGACTATTTAAGACGCCTGAGATTAACGGATTCTTAATGCACGTCGTTGAAGCAAAAATGAATGCACCGACGATTGAACTGTTATTCCGCGGTATCCTTTGTAATTGGCTCGTCTGTCTGGCATTCTTTATCCCGATGACGATTCAGGGGGATGGTGCGAAGATTGCCACAATGTTGTTATTCGTATTTGGCTTCTTTATTTCTGGGTATGAGCATAGTATTGCCAATATGGCTTCATTTGCAGTAGCCCTTGTAAATCCGCATCCGGAATTTTCGATTTCATTATCGGGCTTCTTACACAACATGATTCCAGTTACTTTTGGAAATATCATCGGTGGCGGATTGTTCATGGGTGTTGTATACAGTTACTTTAACCGTGCAAGCAAGCAGGATGTGACGCACTAGAATTGCGGGAAATGGGCTGCTATGCTAGTATTTAATCAAATAGCGACAAGCACTAAGGCACTCCAACAGGAATTGTGGAGCGCCTTTTTTTCGGGAAAGGGGATTAATCGTGAGAAAAGTACTGACACAAGTCATAAAAGCCATCCTGATTATCGTCATTGGCTATTTTTTGGTAGTTGAATTGCGCCGACAAAACTTCAGTCCGATGGCAATCTGGCAGTATCTTGTAAACGCGGATCGGTATTTTTACTCCTCATTAGCGGTTTTTACTACTTTCTTGATGATGCAAGCTTGGATTTGGGTACAAATTTTGAATCGCCCTACCTATCACCTGGACTCCCTTAAAGGTATGGTGATTTACATCAACTCGCAATTCGTGAAGTATATGCCAGGTGGTGGTGTGCTGAACTTTCTTGGGAGGTTTTATTTAACAAGTAAAGAAGGCGTACCTATGCAACGCCAAATCATGACCGTATTTCATGAGGGTGTTCTGCTTGTCTTAGCTGCAGCTGTATACTCTGTCTTATTAACATATACATTGCATTGGATTCCATTTATTGGCGTGATTGGCATGATTGTATTTGCACTTCTGATGTACCTCTATTATGACCAAATGAGCGTCATTCTAGAGAAACTCGTGCATCGTTTTGT
>JBEGSW010000035.1:0-4260 GCA_041179705.1 Bacillota bacterium
GCATCTGTGAAACATTTAGCGACTGGCGAACAACAAGCCGTTGCATTCGATCAATTAGCTAGTTATTTGAAGGGAGATAAATAAACATGTTAAAAAGAACAAATCCATGTGGCACATTAACAAAAGCAAACATCGGCCAAGAGGTCGTATTAAACGGTTGGGTACAACGTTATCGTGACCTTGGCGGCGTAAACTTCATTGATTTACGTGACCGCACAGGGATCGTGCAAATCGTCTTCAACCCTGATTTCAATCAAGAAGCGCATGCGGCAGCAGAACGTATCCGCAGTGAGTATGTGATTGCCGTTAAAGGGACAGTTGTTGAGCGCGATGCTGAGACGTTCAATGCGAATCTTGCAACGGGTGAAATCGAAGTGCGCGTAACTGAACTAGAGATCTTGAATGCAGCAAAGACACCACCATTCTTCATTGAAGATGGCGTTGAAATTGATGAGTCCATTCGTTTGAAATACCGTTATTTGGACCTTCGTCGTCCAGAAATGCAACAGACATTGATGCTTCGTTCGAAAGCGTCGAAAATTTTCCGCGACTTCTTGGATGAGAATGGCTTCGTGGATGTAGAAACACCGATCTTAACGAAATCCACACCAGAAGGTGCGCGTGACTATTTAGTGCCGTCTCGTGTTCACCCAGGTGAATTCTTTGCCTTGCCACAATCGCCACAGATCTTCAAACAGTTGTTGATGGTCGGTGGTCTTGAGCGCTACTACCAAATCGCACGTTGTTTCCGCGATGAGGATTTGCGTGCCGATCGTCAGCCTGAGTTCACGCAAGTCGACATCGAGACGTCCTTCATGGAACGCGATGAGTTGCTTGGGATGATGGAGCAATTGATGGCACGTTTATTCCGTGAGACGATTGGCGTTGAATTGGCATTGCCGTTCCAACGTTTGTCTTATGCAGATGCAATTGGGAAATACGGTTCCGATAAACCGGATCTTCGTTATGATTTACAATTAGTAGACTTGTCCGATGTGCTTGCGGCATCCGAAGTGAAGGTGTTTGCTTCCGTTATCGCGGGTGGTGGTCAAGTGAAGGCGTTGAATGCGAAGGGCTGTGGCGTTTGGTCTCGTAAAGAGATTGACGACCTAGGTTCTTATGCAGCCCGTTATGGCGCAAAAGGTTTAGCTTGGATTCAAGTGAAAGACGGCGAGTTCAAGGGGCCAATCGTGAAGTTCTTCTCCGAAGCGGAAATTGCAATCGTGAAAGAACGTCTAGGCGCTGAAGAAGGCGACTTATTGTTGTTCTCCGCGGACAAAGGCAAAGTCGTTGCTGATGTTCTTGGTGCGTTGCGTCAAAAAATCGCCAAAGATTGCGGCTTGATCGACGACAATGTATACAAATTCGCATGGGTAGTAGACTTCCCATTACTTGGCTATGATGAGGATGCAAAACGCTACGTAGCTGAACACCATCCGTTCACTCGCCCGAACGAAGACGATGTTCATTACTTCGATACAGATCCAGGCAAAATTCGTGCGCAAGCCTACGATATCGTCCTGAACGGTTACGAAGTTGGTGGTGGTTCGATGCGTATTTACCAACGTGACGTGCAAGAGAAAATGTTCGCAGCGCTAGGCTTCACACCAGAGGAAGCGCATGAGCAATTCGGCTTCTTGTTAGATGCGTTCGAATACGGCACACCTCCACATGGCGGTATCGCATTCGGTTTCGACCGTCTTGTTATGTTGTTAACAAAACGTACGAACTTGCGTGAAACAATCGCCTTCCCTAAGACTGCATCTGCAACAGACTTATTGTGTAACGCACCTTCTGAAGTAGCGGATAAGCAGTTGAAGGATTTGTCCATCAAGACAGATGTAGTGAAAAAGGAAGAAGTGAAGTAAGATGCTGAACCAATTTTCCAGAACAGAATTAGCGATTGGTCCTGAAGGCGTTGAAAAGTTAAAGAATTCTACGGTTGCTGTACTTGGTATCGGTGGCGTGGGTTCGATGGCGGCAGAGGCATTGGCTCGTTCCGGCATCGGCCGTCTAATCTTGATCGATAAAGATGTCGTGGATATTACGAACATCAATCGTCAAATCATGGCGTTGCATTCCACAGTGGGCCAGCCGAAAGCTGAACTGATGGCTGAACGCATCAAGCTGATCTACCCAGACTGCGACGTAATTGCCCTTCGCATGTTCTACACCGAAGAAACATACATGGAGTTATTCAAGTATGATCTCGACTATGTGTTGGACTGCTCGGATACAATTTCGTATAAGATTCACTTAATCAAACAATGCCGTGGTCGCAAAATCAAAATGATCTCGTCCATGGGTGCAGCCAACAAGATGGATCCATCGCGATTCCAAGTGGCGGATATTTCCAAAACAACGGTTGATCCACTCGCGCGCGTTATCCGTCAAAAGTTACGTGCAGATGGCATCAAGAAAGGGGTCAAAGTCGTCTTCTCCACCGAAGAACCTTTGAAACCACGTGAAGATATCACGCAGAAGATTGTGCCTGACACAGCGCCGAAAGATATTCGCAAAGCACAAATGCCGCCATCTTCCAATGCATTCGTTCCACCTGTCGCCGGCCTTATCATGGTCAGCGTGTGTGTCCGCGAATTGCTTGGCATGAAGGTATAATTAATATGTAAATGATAAATATGTAGGAATCAAAAAGACGCCCAAAAGGGCGTCTTTTTGATTGGGGGTATATACTAATGCAAGGTTGATTCTTTTTTCTTCCCACTGGAGAGGAACCAGCCTGCAGCAGCAATCAATATTAATACGGCGTAGAAGGATAATTTCCACTCTTTTGAATGTGCAAACTCGTAAGAGAGAATGCCCACATCCGGGTGTCCAAGCGTCAATACGGCAAGTTTCACACCGACCCAGCCGACAATTGCGAAGGCAGCAATTTCTAAACCTGGTCGATCATGCAATAATTTCACGAAGAAGTTGGCAGCGAATCGCATGATGACTAAACCAATCAAACCACCTAAGAAGATGACTAGGAATTTACCGCCGTCCAATCCACCGATTTGTGGAAGATTTGTGTTCGGCAATGCAACAGCAAGCGCAACCGCAGCAAGGATGGAATCAATCGCGAACGCGATATCAGCCAATTCGACTTTAATCACAGTAGTCCAGAATCCGGCTTTCTTTTTCTCCTTTTCTACAACGTTAGCCTCTTGTTTCTTGACAACGAGTTTTCTAAAGATGTGATTCAATGCAATGAAGAGCAAGTAGACCGCCCCGATTGCTTGAATCTGCCACACATCGACCAAGAACGAAATCACGAACAAGGATGCAAAACGGAATACGAATGCCCCCGCAAGTCCATAGAACAGCGCACGTTTACGCTCTGCCTCTGGTAAATGTTTAACCATGATCGCAAGTACAAGCGCGTTGTCTGCAGCAAGCAAACCTTCTAAAGCAACCAGTACTAGCAATACCCATCCATACTCCAATAAAATTGATAAATCCAAGTGACTCTCTCCTTATTCTTGATTTTTCCCAATAAAAAAGACCTTTACCCTTGAAGGTAAAGGTCTTGCTAACAACACGTACGTTGCCAACAAAGCCGGGATGGATAACCATGCCGTAATGACGACTTTGCTGTAAAAGCTACTCCCCTTTAGGAGGTTTTTATTAGGTTTAAACATAATATATTCAAAATGCCATGGTTTGTCAAATCTTCTTATAATGTTTGCGTAAAAAAAGTTAATGTATAATGAATGAAATGAGGAAAAGTGAAAGTTGAGGCGGGTACGTGGACTTATTTAATTATGAGGAAAAGAAGATAGGGCGTTTGTTGGCCGATCGGATGCGACCGACGACGCTTGAACAATATATTGGACAAGAACATATTGTGGGGCCTGGAAAGTTGTTGCGACGCGCGATTGAGTCGGACAAGGTGGGCTCGATTATTTTGTATGGGCCTCCCGGTTGTGGGAAGACAACATTGGCACATATTATTGCGAACTCGACCGACGGGGTATTCGTTCGCTTGAATGCGGTTGATGCAGGTGTGAAAGATGTGCGAGATGTCATCGAGCAGGCACAATCAAATCGCGATTTGTATAACAAGAAGACGATTTTATTCTTGGACGAGGTTCATCGGTTTAATACCAAACAGCAGGATGCTTTGTTACCATCGGTTGAGAATGGGACGATTATTTTCATTGGCGCGACGACGGAAAATCCGTATCACCATTTGAATGGTGCCTTGCTGTCGCGATCGACGTTGTTCCAATTAAAATCGCTGGATGCAACGCACACGTT
>JBEGSW010000036.1:0-16608 GCA_041179705.1 Bacillota bacterium
TATTTACCCCCGAAATGAACCGCTGGTTTAGCGACATTATGGGTTAATTGCATAAGGCGCTTCCCTTCGCCACCTGCTAACAGCATTGCTACGACTTCTTTTTGCTTCATTGTTATCTTTCCCCTTTCAGTTTTCTCTATTTTTGGTGAAGCGAAAAGTAGTTACTCCGCAAGCTTGATTAACTTGAAAATCACGGTTGATAAAGGTGGAATCGTAATGGAGATACTTTGTCCATAACGATGAGCTGGAATTTCTTCCGTTAGTAATTCGCCAGAATTATGTTGATTCGATCCACCAAACTGCTCAAGATCACTATTTATTGCCTCAATATATGTACCAGCTACTGGCACACCAATTCGGAAACCATGATACGTAGCCGGAGTAAAGTTACTAATTACCACTAATACATCTTCGAAATTCTTTCCGCGACGAGCGAACTTAAAAATACTTTGATCACGATTGTCTGCATCAATCCATTCGAAACCAAGTGGATCATAATCTTGATCCCACAATGCGTTTGTATCTTTGTAAAAATGGTTAAGTGTCTTAACGAATTCATACATTTGACGATGCTTGTCATACTCTAGCAAATGCCAATCTACTTGTTCTAAATCTTTCCATTCAGAGAACATCCCAAGTTCACTACCCATGAACAGTAACTTCTTACCCGGATGTGCCATCTGATAGCCAAATAATGCTCGTAAACCCGCAAACTTCTGCCAATAGTCGCCTGGCATTTTATCAAGCATTGATTTCTTACCATGAACTACTTCGTCGTGTGAGAACGGCAGAACAAAATTCTCAGAGTATGCATAAGCCATTGAGAAAGTTAAATCATAATGATGATATTTACGATAGACTGGGTCACGCTCCATGTATTTCAACGTGTCGTTCATCCAACCCATATTCCACTTATAGTTAAACCCAACGCCACCATCATGAATTGGAGCTGTCATTAATGCACGATCAGAAGAATCTTCTGCCATCATCAACGCATCAGGGTAAAGTCCGAATACCGACATGTTCAACTGCTTTAAGAAATCAAGTGCTTCTAAATTTGTCGTACCACCAAACTGATTCGTCATGAAGTAATGATCGGGCTTATCAAAGTTCAATTCCAACATACTTGCTACTGCATCGACACGAAGACCGTCAATGTGGAATTTCTCTAACCAGAAAATCGCGTTGGAGATTAAGAAACTAACAACCTCTCTCCGACCATAGTCGAATGTAAGGGTTCCCCAATTCGGTTTATCAGCCTTACGAATATCCGTGTATTCGTATAATGGAGCTCCATCGAATAAACGCAAACCATGATCGTCACGACAGAAGTGGGCCGGAACCCAGTCCATGATGACGCCAATTCCCTTGGAGTGACAACGGTCTACAAATTTCATGAAGTCCTTGGGTGTGCCATAGCGGCTTGTACAAGAGAAATAACCTGTTACTTGGTATCCCCATGAGCGATCAAATGGATGCTCTGCCAATGGAAGAAGTTCAATATGCGTATATCCAAGATCTGCCACATAATCTACTAGTTGTTCGGAAAGTTCTTCATAAGACAGGAAAACCTCGATATCATGTATTTTCCAAGATCCAAGATGAACCTCATATATATTCAATGGTTGATTGTAACTACTCTTTGATTGTCTCTCCTTCAAATACTTTTCGTCAGTCCATTTAAAACCATCTAAGTCATACACAACTGATGCTGTCGCTGGACGTTCTTCAGACAAAAATGCATATGGATCTGATTTCAATCTTGGTCTACCATCCGCACCTATAATTTCATATTTATAGATTGTACCTTCCTTCATTCCTGGCACAAATAAAGTCCAAATACTTGGGGATTCCGCTCGTTCCATACGATGCATTTTCCCATTCCATTCATTAAAATCACCAACAACACTTACTTGCTCAGCATTAGGTGCCCAAACCGTAAAGCGAACCCCTTTGGTTCTTCCTTCTTTCGCTAAATGAGCGCCAAACAAGTTATACGCATGCAAAGCACTTCCCTCATGAAACAAATGCATGTCAAAACTTTCAGGTTTACTTGATTTCACGGACAACACCCCTTTTATCTACAATTGCATCTAAACATGTATATGTTCATGTTTATTCAAATATGCTTAATTGTTGAATTTCGCTGTTAGATTTCCAAATCCTTCAAATCCTACAAGAACAAAGGAGTTTTTTTTCATTTCTAGTTCATTTTATTGTAAAATAGAGCAAGATAATCAATAGAAATGAGGAAAAGCATGTTTACACCGAATGATTGGCAAGATTATGAGTTGATTGATACAGGTGAAGGAGAAAAGTTAGAGCGTTGGGGTAACTACGTTTTGCGTCGTCCTGATCCAACTGTCATTTGGCCTGCTCAAGATCAAAGTAAGAGTCAGTGGCGTGCTGCGAACGGTCATTATCACCGTAGTTCTTCTGGTGGTGGTGAGTGGAATTGGCAGACTAAGGTACCTGAGAAGTGGAATATTCAATATGGCCCATTAAAGTTTATTATTAAACCTACTGGCTTTAAACATACGGGATTATTTCCTGAACAAGCGGTTAACTGGTCTTGGATGATGGATAAAATTGCTGATGCGAACCGTCCCATCCGTGTATTGAATTTATTCGCATACACAGGTGGTGCTACTATAGCTGCAGCAGCGGCTGGCGCTGAAGTTGTTCATGTCGATGCTGCTAAAGGTATGGTGCAATGGGCGAAAGAAAACGCAGAGCTTTCTGGCATGGCTGGACACCCTATCCGTTACATTACCGATGATGTATTTAAATTTGTTCAGCGTGAGCAACGTCGAGGAAAGACCTACGATGCGATCATCATGGATCCTCCTTCCTATGGTCGTGGGCCGAACGGTGAGATGTGGAAACTGGAGAAAGATTTATACCCGTTCCTAGAATCTTGCATGGAAATTCTATCTGACAATCCGTTATTCGTACTAGTTAACTCATATACAACTGGATTATCACCTGCTGTGTTAAATAACATAATGACATTGACGTTGAAACGTAAATACGGTGGATTAATTACAACTGGGGAAATTGGTTTGCCGCAGACGGTCAATCCAGATTTGATTTTACCTGCTGGTATTTTAGGTCGTTGGGAGAATAAGTAAATGAATCAAGTTACACCTCCCTGTTCCATCTTGTTCGAGGATAATCATTTGTTAATTGTCGAGAAACCGATGAATGTGCTCTCACAGGCAGATGACACTGGGGATACCGATTTACTAACGATGCTTAAAGACTATATTAAAGTTGCATATAATAAACCTGGTAATGTTTATCTCGGTCTTGTCCATCGACTTGATCGACCTGTAGGGGGTGCAATGGCTTTTGCTAAGACATCTAAATCTGCTTCCCGCCTTTCTGATCAAGTGAGAACGAGAACGATTCAAAAGACTTATACAGCCATTTTGCGTGGTACACCGTCTAAGTCCTCAGATACGTTAAAACATTACTTGTTAAAGGACACGAAGACAAATACGGTGCATGTTGTTTCATCTTCAACTAAAGATGCCAAACATGCCGAATTATCCTATAAAGTCTTAGGTTCAACTGATGGGTTAACTTGTGTAGAGATCCATTTACATACTGGTCGCCCCCATCAAATTCGCGTTCAATTCGCAGCGATTGGTTGCCCGTTATTTGGTGATCAAAAATATGGTACACAACAAAATAAACCAGGACAACAATTAGCGCTATGGGCTACTCAGTTGGAACTCCAACACCCTGTTAGTAAAGAACAGATGGTATTTAAATCAAAACCGCCACGCGTTCTTCCTTGGACAACTTTTCGAATTTAAAAAAAGGCACTCCGCAAGGAGTGCCTTTCATGTGTTTAAACATTTAAAATTTAACAATCTTACCAAACAAATAGACGAGCATTTGTTGGTTATGCGACGATAGGTGATTGAGTTGAGATTGAATAAAGGACTCACGAACGTGTTGACCCCTTTTCATCTCATTCAAACCAAAGTCAGTTAACAGTAATCGCACGATTCGCTTATCAACTTGATCACGAAGGCGATCAACTAAACCCGCACGTTGCATGCGGTCAATCAGTGTGGTTACTGCAGCAGGTGTAGTCTTCATAAAGTCAATTAAATCAGCAGCTTTAGATTGAGGGTGTTGATCCAAAAATTCAAGCACAACGAGATGAGATGCAGTCAATGTTGGCGCCAAATGGTGATCCATGTGTGCCTCATACTCTTGATTAAATGTAAACCAAAGATTTGCAAAATCGCTAGCATGACTCATAGTAACCCTCCTCTTAAACTAGTCTTTAATTGATTCTAGGGAACACCTGTACAATCGTGTCATCTTTGTCTAACGAAACAACAAGTCTACCGATTGATTTGCGATCTTCAATTTTCAGATCTTCAGAATTAAATGAAAGTAGTTGAGATTGATTAGTGATTATAGACAAATCATAACTTTCTTTGACAAAAAACGCATCAACTAAATAGTTTCCATTCGGCTTTACACGTTTACCTTCTTTAAACTCAAAGGTTGGTAAACCCTTTCCTCCACGACCTTGAATCGGATAATCATCGAGCAAACTTCGCTTTGCGTATGCTAAATCAGTGATTACACCAATTTCGCCTTCTTCACCATCAACGAGCAAAGCAGCAGCGATAGCATCTTCCGCCTTTAGCATGATACCGCGTACCCCACCAGCAATTCGTCCCATCGCATTGACTTCTGATTCTTGGAATCGAATTGCCATTCCTAGCTTAGAAACCAACAAAAGTTGTTGTGAGTTAGTGCTTAATTGAATCGACATCACTTCATCATCTTCTGCAACTTTAATAGCAGCAATAGACGTGGAACGCGTTGTGAAGTACTCCTTTAATTCGGTTCGCTTCACTTGGCCTTTACGTGTTACGAATAACAGTGATTGCTCCGTATTGAAATCTTTAATCGGAATGATACTTACAACTCGTTCATCTTTACTAATCGGCAAAATATTTACAAGTGCTGTTCCATTATCTTTCCACTTGAATTCTGGAATTAAATGCACAGGCAACAAGAAATATTGACCCTTTTGGGTAAAGATGAGAAGCGATTCAATCGTATTCACATCGAGTAACCAACGAAGATTGTCGCCTTCCTTTAAACCTACATTCGCAATCTCAGCGTTGGATCTTGCATACGTAGCTTGTGAAATACGCTTAATATAGCCTTCATTGGACAATGTCACACGTACGTCTTCAGCTGTAATCATGACTTCAAGGTTGACTTTAATTTCTTCTACCTCACCTTGAATAGCTGAACGTCGATCAATACCGTATGTATTGCGAATTTCGGTTAATTCTTCTTTAATTACATTCATCAACTTCTTATTACTTGCAAGTAAACCGCGTAAATATTCTATTTTCTTCTGGATTTCTTTCAATTCTTTCTCAATTGAGGTTATTTCCAAATTCGTCAATCGATATAATTGCAAAGTTAAAATAGCATCTGATTGTCGTTCTGTGAAGGAGAATCGCTCGATTAAGTTGGCTTGTGCATCTTGACGATTTTTAGAACCTTTAATTGTCGCAATTACCTCGTCAAGTATACTTAACGCTTTGGCAAGACCTTCCAAGACATGTGCTTTATCTTCTGCCTTCTCTAAGTCATATTGCGTACGAAGTGTTACGACTTCTTTTTGATGCGCAATATAAGCTTTCAGCATTTCAATTATGCCTAACTGCTTCGGTGTCTTACTTACAATCGCAACCATGTTGAAGTTATAGGCAACTTGTAAATCGGTCTTCTTTAAAAAGTAATTGAGTACACCTTGCGCATCCGCATCTTTCTTGAGTTCAATAACGATACGCAAACCATTACGACCACTTTCATCGCGAACTTCTGCAATACCTTCTACTTTTTTCTCTAAACGCATCGTCTCCATAACGGTTACAAGTTTCGATTTAACTACTTGATATGGAATTTCTGTAATTACAATTTGTTGTTTCCCGCCACGAAGATCTTCAATTTCTGTCTTCGCACGCAGAACAATTTTTCCTTTACCCGTGCGGTACGCCTCACGGATTCCCTCTTCACCCATGATAATTCCACCAGTTGGGAAATCGGGACCTTTAATAAACTGCATCATATCTTCAATTGTGACATTAGGCTGGTCAATAATTGAGATACATGCATCAATGACTTCGCGTAAGTTATGAGGCGGAATCTCCGTAGCAAATCCGGAAGAAATCCCACTTACCCCATTCACTAATAAATTCGGATAGCGCGATGGTAACACGACCGGTTCTTTCGTCGTATTATCGAAATTATCTTTGAATAAAACGGTGCGTTTATCAATATCTCTCAGTAATTCCAAAGCAATCTTGGATAAGCGTGCTTCGGTGTAACGCATTGCTGCAGGTGGGTCATCATCAAGCGAGCCCCAGTTTCCATGGCCATCAATTAAACAATGGCCCATCTTCCAAGGTTGCGCCATACGAACCATACCATCATAAATCGAGGAATCACCATGTGGATGATAGTTACCCATTACATCCCCAACTGTCTTTGCTGATTTACGATATGGTTTATCAGGCGTATTCCCTGAATCAAACATCGCATACAAAATACGACGTTGTACTGGTTTTAACCCATCACGCACATCTGGAATGGCTCGATCTTGAATAATATATTTCGAATATCTACCAAAGCGATCACCAACGACCTCTTCTAGAAAAGCAGGTAAAAATTGTTCTAATAAAGACATGTAGTCACCTCTTATGCTTCAAGTTCAGTAAAATCGACGTTCTCCATGATCCAGCGTTTACGCGGATCAACTTTATCACCCATGAGAGTTGTTACACGACGTTCTGCCTTTGCTGCGTCTTCAATCTGCACTTGTAAGAGGACGCGTTGCTCAGGATCCATCGTCGTTTCCCATAATTGTTCAGGGTTCATCTCACCTAATCCCTTATATCGCTGAAGTTCGACGTTTTTGCCCCATTCATTTAAGATTTGTTGCAATTGTTCGTCTGTCCAAGCATAGCGAAGATTGTCGGCTTTATTCGACTTTCTCGTTACTTTGTATAATGGCGGTTGAGCGATATAAACCATACCAAGATCAATCAAGGGTTTCATGTAGCGATAGAAGAATGTCAGCAATAGTACTTGAATATGAGCACCATCCGTATCGGCATCGGTCATAATGATAATCTTCGCATAATTGCTTTCTTCTGCTTCGAATTCCGAACCTACGCCTGCACCAATCGCATGAATAATCGCTTTGTATTCTTCATTCTTTAAGATATCAAGTAATTTAGCTTTTTCCGGATTCATCGGTTTACCTTTAAGCGGTAAGATCGCTTGATGTTTGGAATCGCGACCTTGTTTAGCTGAACCACCCGCAGAGTCCCCTTCGACGATAAACAATTCATTCTTCGTGAAGTCCTTGGACTGCGCTGGTGTTAACTTTCCACCTAAATTGGAACTTTGACTCTTTCCTTTTTTGCCATTTCGAACTTCTTCGCGCGCTTTTCTTGCCGCTTCTCTTGCTTTCGCAGCTTGAACCGCTTTTTTAAGTAACATCTGTGCAATTTGTGGGTTTTCTTCCAAGAAAATAGCTAAACTTTCTGAAACGATCGAATCGACCGCACTGCGTGCAGAAGCGCTTCCTAGTTGGTCTTTGGTCTGACCTACAAATTCGACATCACCCATCTTGATGTTGATGACTGCCATCATTCCTTCACGTAACTCATTACCATCTAAATTCTTATCTTTTTCTTTAATTAGTTGTGCCTTACGTGCATAGTCATTCATAACCCTCGTAAAAGCAGTCTTGAAACCTGTCTCATGTGTTCCACCACCGCGTGTCGGAATAGAGTTAACAAAAGAAGCAATGGTTTCTGTATAACCGTCGTTATACTGCAAGGCAACTTCGACTTCGATGTCATCTTTTTCGGCTAGGAAATGAACAGCTTCATGGAGGACTGTCTTCTCTTCATTTAGAAATTGAACAAACTGCTTCGCTCCACCGTCGTAAGAGAAAGAATCTTGTTTGCCATCACGTTCATCCCTAATTGAAATGGATAATCCAGAATTTAGGAATGCAAGCTCTTGTAAGCGCTCTGCCAACGTATCATAGTTAATCGTGACATGCGAAAATACACGTTTGTCTGGTTTAAACGTGACTTTAGTCCCTGTAATCTTCGAATTGCCAACGACTTCTAATGGGGTTACTGGCTCTCCAACATGCTCTTTGCCATTCTGATCGACCCAATATTCGAAACGCATCTTATGCGTCTTACCATCGCGATAAATTTCCACTTCCAAATACTCCGAGAGCGCATTCGTTACAGATGCACCAACGCCATGTAAACCGCCGGACTTCTTGTAACCCGCACCACCAAATTTCCCGCCTGCATGCAGCATGGTAAATACAACTTGTGGCGTAGGAACACCTGTCTTGTGCATGCTTACAGGAATACCACGACCATTATCGCTAACAGTGATTGCATTATCTTTATGAATGACAACATCAATCTTGTTGCAGAATTTGGCAAGATGTTCATCGACAGCATTGTCGACAATTTCCCACACTAAATGATGCAAACCCGAAGTGCTTGTACTCCCAATATACATCCCTGGACGTTTACGAACGGCAACCAAGCCTTCAAGCACTTGGATATCATCCGCGTCATAGCCTGCGGAACCTGAATTCGCTTGCGTTGAAAATAAGTCTAGCTGTTCTGACATGCATGTACCCCCAACATCCCATTAATATATATCTTGTCTAGTAAATACGCCAAATGAAACGATAATCGAGGCTAGCGCCCAAATCGACAAAATCGTGATTGAAAAAGCTAAATCCATCCCTGGAATGGCCGGCGGGCTTCCCGCTAAGTATCCAACCGTGTCTAAGTTTAACATAAAGAAATATTTTGCGCTTTCCCAAGATGAAGCCATTGCTGCAAGAATACTTCCAGCAATAATTGTTGCCAACATGATACCCATCCCAGCAGCGGTACTTCGAACGAGGACAGACACCATTAATGCAATAGCACCGACAACCAGTGAAGAAAACCAGACTAAGCCTAGTTCCATCCAAATAAATAACCAATGTTCAATTAAATGCACATTAGCGAAACTTACTTCGTTATCCGTAATTTGAAATCCTGTTAGTGTAGGTGTTTGCAAGCCCCCATATCCAAATACAGCGCCCGATATGGCGTAACAAAGAAACGCAATTGTCGCTACAATTAATGAAACATACAGCATCATTGCAATATATTTGCTTAGTAATACTTTCCAACGGCTAGTTGGACGAGTTAGAAGTAATTTTATCGTGCCTCCAGCATGTTCCGAAGAGACTAAGTCAGATGCGATGACTAAAACCATTAATGGGATAAATAGTCCAATCGCATTTCGCATAAATTCACGTGTGAATGTCACACCATTTGGCTCATTTGGATTAACATCATTATCAACATAATATTGCAAAATTTGCACTTGAACCTGTAATGTACGTTTCCATTCTTCTAATATCCCAGGACTAGAAAGTCGTTCATTATATCTGAGTATTTCTTGTTGCGTCTTTGCTTTCCAATCTGTATCCCCAAGCTGTCTCTCCACATTGGCTGAAATACGCATCTGGGCATAGACAAATATCGGAATAAGAACAAGTAAGATTCCTACGATTACAAAAAAGCGACGTTTTTTCCAAACTTTAATCATTTCATTCCGAATTAAAAGTTGCATCTCACCCAATTTGTTCACCACCCGTTAATCGAAGGAACAAGTCCTCTAATGTAGGATTTTTGTGCTGGACAGCAAAAATATGAACGCCTTTTAGAGTTAAAGAAGTAATTAGATTTGGCGTTTCTATTGATGAATGAATTGTGCAAATGCGCTGTCCTGGAATATCTTGATTTTCCTCATCAGGTTCTCTATCAATGATTTGAATGCCGTCATGAGACTGAAATAAGGCAAGGGTTTCATCAAAATTATTTGTATACCATTCGGTGTACCCACCCGCAGATAACAGAAGTTGCTCGACATTACCAACCGCAATAACTTCCCCACTGCGAATAATTGCGACACGATCACATAACAGTTGAATTTCTGCCAACAGATGACTCGAAACGAATACACTTATTCCGTTTTTTGCTAAGTTGCGAATAAAAACTCGCATTTCTTTAATCCCCTGTGGATCAAGCCCGTTTGTTGGTTCATCTAAAATCAACAATTTAGGTCGACCAAGTAAAGCTTGCGCAATCCCTAGTCTTTGACGCATACCGAGTGAATATGTCTTTACGCGATCATGAATGCGTTGCTCAAGTCCCACAATCCCAACAACTTCGTTAATCCGCGAATCATCAACGTCCTTCAACATACCAGCAAACAAATTAAGGTTTTCATACCCCGATAAGTATGGATATAATTCTGGATTTTCAACAATACAACCAATCTGGGACAATGCATCCTTATGATTTGATAATAGGTCTTTACCATCAATAAAGATTTGACCCGATGTCGGTCGAATCAGACTTACAAGCATGCGAATCGTAGTCGTCATTCCACTTCCATTTGGTCCAAGAAAACCAAACACTTCGCCTCGCTCTACATCAAATGAGACACCTTTAATAATTTGTTTCCCTTTAATTGATTTTTTCAAATCTCGCACTTCTAAAATCGGACCTAGCGTCATTTGAAATCGGCCTCCAATACTTGTGCAACTCGAATAGCCATTTGTTTGTACCCAAACATATTCGGATGATAGACATCATTCCATAAATAAGTGGTAGTACGATTCAAAAATAAATCAAACATTGGAACGACCGTTACTTGCGAAAATTGAAGTGATAAGTTTGAAACATCCTGATTCCAAGATTGAATCAAACTTGCCATAGTCCCCGAAGCATCGACGACTTGAAATGGATTATATAATCCAACATAGATTATTTTTAATTCAGGATTAATTGCTGTAATTTCTTTGAAAATAAGTTTCAAATTAGCGAGTGTAGTCTGCCTACGTTGCTCAATTTGATTTAATTCCGTTGCAGTAATCGGTTGCCCTTGCTTGTACAGGTCATTCCCGCCAATGGTAACTAACACGTACTGACTCGTCTTTAATGTTGATGCTACGCCTGACTTCGTCTGTAGTTGATTAATTAAATCAACGGTTTTGGCACCATTCACAGCGAAATTGACAAGAACTACTTTTTTCTTTTTGTGGTTGGATTGGATGATATTTTTTACGTTTCCAGCGTAACCAAGCCCAGATGAGTCCCCGTAGCCTTTGGTTAAAGAATCACCCAATCCAACAATGCGAATTGTCTTAGTACTAACTGAAGGCGTTGTTGAGGGGCTGATTTGTATATTTTTTGGTGATTTGTGGGACGGTGAAATAATTTCATTTGTCGCATAGATAAATCCGCTAAATATAATTACGGTAATCACTACGGATATCAACGTCAATATAGGCCACAATCTTTGCCGTTTCCCCATACAATTCCCTCCATGCTTCTATTATTGATTGTTTTGCCAGATAAATTCGACTTTTTCCTTGAGCATCTCGATTTGAGTCTTAATCGCCGGTGTTGCCTGTGCAGATAGAATCGCTTTCTCGTATTGTGAAAGTTCATTAGAAATGTGTTTCAAGCGTTCGATATTTCTTTCTTCAACAAAAATACGATATGTTTCTATCCAATCCTGCTTGTGTTGATCAATTACGTTGGTGAGCAATTGCTCGATAATCGGTTCCAGTTGAAGTCGAAGTTGGTTCCGACCATCTCCCTCAAAGAATGCTTTCGCATTTTTAAAGAAACGCCCTAGCCAATTCGGTGTGACATCATTTACTTGTACTTCTTCCGCAACACTTGGCGTGTCCATTTTTAACAATTCAAATTGTTGTGGTGAAAAACCTGGTAATTGTTTCTGGAAATATTCAACGATTTGTGTGAACTCTTTCTTAAACGTTTCTTGAATCGTATACTCGATTCTCAAGGTCGTTGCCAAAAGTTCTTGGGACAATGCATATGAAAGATTAGCTAATACTTCATGCCATGCTTGATTTAGAATCCGGTAATGGTCTTTACCACCATTTGCCCAAAGTGAGGGATGAAACGCAGCAATAAACCAATCCCCAAACCGATAATAGATGCGTTTTTTTACATGAAATAATAACTCATTTACCTCACGTTCAATACGAGTATGAATCGCTTCAGACGTTGATTGGCTCAACTTTTCCTGTTCCGTACTGATGAATGTTCGAATTCTGATTGCCTCTTCTTTTTGTTTACTTTCATCTTGTTTCGCATGGATTAACCAATCTTGTAAACGCATTGAAATACGTTGCAAGTCGTTTAAACTCGCATTTTTAGTGAGTTGTTCCAATTCCTTTTGGACGAACAAGACTAATTCCTGTTCAAGCTGAACCATCCCGGATTTTCGATAAATCGAATACACTTTCGACTCTCGTGCTTGTAAGGCTTGTAGACTAGACAACGGGAAAATACGAGGGAATCTAACACCATTGAGCAACAATTGTTGTTGAACATGATTATAAACCTCAGCCAACTCTTCCTCGTCCGATGCCAAGTCTGCCGCATTAATAATGAAGAACATTTTGTCTAACTCAAACTGATCCTTCACTCTACCTAATTGCTGTAAGAACTCTCGATCAGCTTGAGAAAATGCATGATTGTAATAGGTAACAAAGAATAACGCATCCGCTTCTTTGATAAATTTAAAGGCGACTCCCGTATGTCTAGCATGAATTGAATCTGCGCCAGGTGTGTCAACAAGCATAACACCTGCTTCAGTCAATGGACACGCATATGCAAATTCAATTTCTTCAACAAAACAAGAAAGCCATTCATTTGCTGCATATGATCTAAATTGATCCAAATCAGCTAACCAACGTTGGCCAAATTGATCCTTGTTTTCTAAATATCCTTTTTCGACTGCTTTTACAAAACTAAAGTGTGGTTTAGCTTTTGGAACGATGTCAGCTTCTTTTAAGTTGCGAATCATAGCTAATGCATCATTCATGTCCGAGGGCTCAAGTCCAAGCATTGTCAGTGCAAATCGCACATCATCAAACAACGATTGTTCCGATTTCATTTGAATCCATGCTGTTTCATGTGGATGCGCATCACTTGGTGGCACAATCTTGTTGATCGCTGCTGTTGTCGGATTTGGCGACACAGGTAACACGGATTCACCCAACAACGCATTTGCAAATGAGGATTTTCCCGCACTAAATGCACCAAATAAAGCAAATAAGAACCGTTGATTTTCCATTCTGCGGGCACGTTCCATTAACGATTCACGAAGTGTATCTAGCCAAGTGAATGCTGTTAATTCTTTCGCCACATCAGATAACATCAAAGACAATTGTTGCCCTTGGTTCCCCTTAGATTTTGTGAACCCTACTTCTTGCCATTCTTCCATTTCGACATGATTTAATGAACTTTCATCCTGCTTATTTACGAGATTATTGGTGCCCAATTGCAAACTAGATGCAGGGATTTGGACAGTGATTTCTTTAAACTGGAATGGAATCCGTGCTAACCAATTACTCAATTCATTGACTTTCTTTGTTGTCAGTTGTACAAGTAAAGTCTTTTTGGTTATGTAATCCTGATATTTATTCAATTCATTTTGAAGGCTATTCATTTTTTCACTACGAGCCATCTTGGATTTATCTAATAAATCTTCAATGACACGATTAATTTGTTGGCGGAAATTTTGACGAACGGAATCAGCTAGCTTTTTACTTGTATTCAGTACAAATTCTCCACTAACAGACTGTACTGTGCCCATTTCTTCCAATACCCATGCTTTAACAACTGGCGAACGAAATTGCATGCTTTGATCATACTCAATTTGGCCTTCCAACCATTTAAGAATGTGCGCAAGCGCGTTGGATTGCACATGTTCTTCGAACAAAGTCGTGAATGCAGCTAAGCGCATTTCCCTCTCTGTTTCAACTTTCTTTGCTGACGAAAGAAAACCCATTTTAAATCCAGGTTTCAAACTTTCCAATAAACTTAATAATGAATCCCGGACACTCGATGGTGTCAAATTAGCATCTTCTAAGATTTTATTCAAATGTAATTTTGATTTTTGTCGATATGTGTTTTCATACTGTTCGAGCTGAACTAATTGATCTTGAATCGTAATGATTTGTTGCTCAGCTTCAATCGCATCAGGACGAGTTGTCTCCAATTCGAGTTGGGCAATGTCTTGTTCTCTATCTTTATTTTGTTCTACTACATAATCTTGAATGATTTGTTCAAGTGACATTGCGATATTATTTTCAATACAAGGTTTCGCTTGTTTACGAAGCTCAGTAAATAATCGTTTCAATCGATCCCACTCCGAGTAAGGATGCGAAGGAACTTTGACTGAAACATAAACAATTGCCAGCGGATGAACACCCCACGAAGCAAAACTATCAACTGTCCCCTGGCGAAACGCTTCGAAGGACAATTCTTCTTCACGGTGTTTATCAATTTGATTCACAATCAAAACGATTGGTTTATTTCGATCTTGTAATCCTTTTACGAATGAAAAGTTCAATTCACTTTGAACATGGTTATAGTCCATAACATAAAATACAGCATCTGCAAGGTGAAGAGCAGCTTCAGTTGCTTGTTTATGTGCTGGATCTGTGGAATCTATCCCCGGCGTGTCTAATAGGCCTAATCCATCCTCTAAATATGGAATTTCATCGTATATTTCGACACTTCGAATATCATCCCCATTTCGACACCACTCGTCTAATAAATTGATGTCTAAAGGATGTACCGAACGGATATGATTTTCGCCCATTTCAATTTCTAGACGAGGCTCACCAAAAGCAATACGCACCAGATTTGCACTCGTTGGTATCGGGCTTGTAGGCAACAAACGTTTGTCACATAGAAAGTTTAAAAGACTTGATTTGCCTGCGGAAAAATGTCCGCATAATGCAATTTCAAGTCGGTTAATTTCGTGTTTTTTTATTAATTCATCTACTTTACGAGCATGTTCCATCTGGCCATTAAGGAACATTTCTTCTCTTATTAGTTCCAGTGAATTATTCATTTCAATCGTTTCTTCCCTTCACGACATACGGGTAATAACGGGCAAATTTCACATTGTGGATTTTGAGCTTTACAGTGATAACGTCCAAAAAAGATCAGTCGATGATGCGTCACTGACCATTCCTCTTTGGGAACTAATTTCATTAGTTTCTTTTCAACTTCCAATACGGAGTCTTTCCAATTCGCCATTGCCAATCTTTTTGAGACTCGTTCGACATGTGTATCTACAGCGATTGCTGGTACACCAAAAGCAGTACTTACAACAACATTAGCTGTCTTTCTTCCCACGCCAGGAAGTTCAACCAATTGTTCATGAGCTTTGGGGATTTCTCCTGCATACTTTTCTAAAATCATCCGACACAATTGTTGAATGTTCTTCGCTTTATTACGAAATAAGCCAATTCGGCGAATATCTTGTTCAAGTTCCTCCAGTGAAACGGACAGATAATCTTCCGGTTGCTTGTATTTTTTAAATAAGTCAACCGTTACTTTATTTACCGTCTCATCGGTACATTGTGCGGATAGTAAGACTGCAATTGTAAGTTCAAAAGGGTTACTGTGCGTTAACTCACAATGTGCATCAGGAAACATATTTTCTAGCGTATCTAAGATATGTCGTGCTTGTGTGCGATTCATTTCTTTAACCTCAATTATTATTCGTTAGTAAAAATGATTTAACAGCATTCTGAACACCGCTAGCAATACGATCTTGAACAATGGATGTCCACAATTTCTGGTCATCTTGCACATTGGATAAATAACCGGTCTCCATTAATATAGCTGGCATCCGTGTCTTTACAAGCACACGATAATCTGCGCTTTTGATTTTACGATCTAAAAATCCTGTGGCTAGCAACGTCTCTTTATGGATTAAGGCAGCAAATTTAGCACTCTTCAGACTTCGCTCACTTTGTTTATTTGTGACAGTCATATCATTCATGTAGTAAGTCTCAACGCCATTTATCGAAGCACGTTCGTTCGTATTAGCATGAACAGAAATAAATAAATTCGCATTGTTATTGTTAGCAAATGCCGCTCTTTCTTCTAGGGTTAAATAGACATCTTCATTGCGAGTCATTAACACCGTAACATTCGGAATCATTCCTAACTTAGCGGCAATTTTTTTTGCGATGATTAGATTTAAATCCTTCTCTGTTTTTTTGGAAATCGATGGGGCGCCAGGATCTTTCCCACCATGTCCGGCATCGACCACTACAATGTACTTCCCGTCATTATTCGTCACGATTGGAGTTGATTCTGTGAATAAAAGTGTAATCAATCCAGTCTTCATATCGGATTGCACCGTATAGCCAGTATCTTTCTTCAATGAAATCGTAATTCTGCATACATTCGAATTCGATGAAAGCATTCCGTATTGCAAACGGTCTACATATACTTTACCACCATCCATCGTTCCTGATGTAGCAGCTAAACCTTCAATATCAATTACAATTTTATTTAGCTCTGCTGCATTAGTCGAAGCTTGGTAAACATGTTTAACATTTGTATATCCCGAAGCATCAAACGCTATTCCACCAGCGATATATTCAAT
>JBEGSW010000037.1:0-4255 GCA_041179705.1 Bacillota bacterium
ATAGTAAGCCCTGAACATTAAATGGACATGAAAATAAAATTACAGCTATATTACAGTTTTGTAAGCGATTTATTCCGGAACTAATCGATACTTTTCTTTATTTGGAAACAGCATGAACAAAGTAGCAATCACAAATCCGACAGCTCCCATCATCCAGAACAAATATTGCGGTCCCTGATGATCGATTACAAATCCGCCGACAAGACTGCCAATAATTCCCGCAACCCCAGCAATCCCAGCAACGGCGCCAAATAAAGTTTGAGCGGTCGCCTTCAGATTCGTAGGAGCAAGTAAATTAACAATTTCCATCGCCGCGCTCACCGTGAAGACGAATGCAATGCCATCAAGCAATTGCAGACCAATAAATAACCAGGCAGGTGGAGCAAAACCCATTAGGAAATACTTGAGCGCATAGGTAAACACGCCGATTGTCATGAACGGAATTAAACCATGGCGTCGAATCCATTTCGCCACAAGAATGAACAAGGGTACCTCAATTAATGCAGCCATGCCGAAACTCCAACCTACGAATGTTATTGGGTAACCAAGTTGCTCGTAGTAAATCGGCATGTATGTCATGTTCATTGCGATCAAACTGACGTTTAACATACTCAAAATCACAAACCAAACAAAGGCACGAGACGTCAGCAACACCTTGATGCCATCTTTAATGTTCCGATTGCTCAGTTTCGGACGATCTAATTGCGGGAAAGTAAAGACTATCGCGAGCAGACCCAACAAGAGCAACGCATACGCTGGGAAAATAAATTTAAAACCAATCGTTTCGAAAATCGATCCAGCGATAAATGTCATAACTGTCCATCCGACAGCCCCCCATAAACGAACTTGCCCATAGGTATAGCCATGATGCGGCGCCTGTTCGACCGCAATCGCATCAACAACAGGCACCATCGGTGCTGACAATACGCCCACCACAATCTGCGTCAACAAAACGGGAAGGAAATAATCACTAAATAAAAACCCATTTATGCAAAGTGCAGACAAGATAATCGAAAGTTTAATCAAACGCCGATAATCTTTCGAGGCATCACTAAGCATTCCAAGGATGGGGTTAGTAAAAATACCAACAACGGAACCCGCAGCCATAATCAAACCAATCTCCGAACCACTGAAACCCTCATTCTTTAAATACAAACTCAAAAAAGGGAAGTACGTACCCGCAGCAAGGAAAAACACGAAATAATACATCGATAATCTAAGTTTCATTAGGGTACCCCATCTTCTTGGTCACTTTCAGTTATGCTTGTGGCATTTTCGTCTTTGTTGGTTCAGCATAGCCTTCTTTGTAATTGGCATCGATGAATTGTCGGATTTCCAGATTGGATTTTCCGTCTGTCTTCATAGTAATCGATGTAGCTGCAATTTCTAGACACGTGTCACAGCGCGTGCCGTGATCATCCCAGACCACAGATCCATCCTCGTTAATTTTATTTACAAAACAGTTCAAGCTATTCAAATGACCAGCACTCTCGCCACATCCACAATAACATGGAATCCATTCAAGTAGATCAGCGCTTTTCGCAGCAGCCTCATAAACGACTCGCATCGCTTCTGGCTTGCCGTCCATAAAGCTTGGCAAGATGTCCGCTGATGCCGTCGTCTCCTGGATGTCACCATTTGCCAGATGGCTCTGGTGCTCATGCTCCGACTCAACCTTGGCAACTTTCTCACCCTGCCCACATGCCGTCAATAAGGAAATAGCCATCAATGCCACTAGGGCTAACTTCTTCAATCCGATCACTCCTCTCCTATTCATTTTACTACATCAAATTTATCCTAGCCATGTATCCATTGCGATAAGGTAATGCACAACGGAATCCCCACGATCAGATTGAAGGGGAATGTTAAGCCGAGCGATGCTCCTAGGTAAATAGAGGGATTCGCTTCAGGAATCGACTGTCGAATGGCAGCTGGCGCTGCAATGTAAGATGCGCTAGCCGCAAGAATGCCCATGATTGCCGTTCCGCCAATGGACAATCCACATAAATAGCCGACGATGACGCCCACTACACCAAAAAGCACAGGTGTGATAATCGCAATCGCGATTAGTTTGGCACCGACCTTCTTTACGTCAGCAAGGCGTTCGCCTGCCATGATACCCATTCCAAGTAAGAACAAGATAAGCACACTCTTATATAAATCTACGAACAAAGGTTTAATCATCGGTACAGCAGATTCGCCAGACACTAAGCCGACGATTAAGCCACCAAGCATGAGGAGAATTGATTTGCCGAAAATACTCTCTTTAATCACGGATGGATGAATGTGCATCGTTTTCTGTTTCGTCCATGCATACATAATCATTGAAATCAGAATCGCCGGGCTTTCAAGCACAACGACCATTGCAGTCATGAAACTCTCGTACGCGATACCTGCTTCTTGCATGAAAGATTGCATCGCGCCAAATGTGACGATACTCACTGAACCGTATGTAGCTGCGAGTGCAATTGCATTGCTATTATCAATTTTGAATAACTTACAAATCAAGAATGCTAGAATCGGTGTGAGTACACCGATGATTAGGGTACCCACTAGCGGTGCCGCGATTGCATCAAATGAATATTTGCCAAGTTCCATCCCACCTTTAAGACCGATAGCGATTAACAAGTAGATACTGAGTGTATCGCTTAATGCAGAGGGGAATTTTAAATCCGATTTGAAAAATGCTGCAATTAGTCCAAGTGCAAAGAAAAGCACTGCAGGGGAAAGTAGGTTGTACGTAATAATTTCAGTCATCGTTTTTTCTCCTTCATCCTGATTTTTAGTATAAAAAAACCGTAAATGCAAAAGTAGGCATCTCGCGATGCTTCTTACTTTCGAATTTACGGTTTATCTTCCACCACCTGGTTATTCCCAGCTGTCTCGAGATCGACCAATTATTCTAATGAGCCATTCATAATAAATACGATTATCCGTTCACCCGAACGTGTACTAATGTCCGTGTGAAAACTTATGACGTCTAATCCAGTAATATCATAAATGATTTCTTTTAAATGTTCAATTCCTGATTCAACGAGGTCGGTACGAATTTTCTTAATTGAGAACATACCTTCCGTCGTCTTCGCGAGCGCTTGCTCAGCAGGGGTTAACACACCTTTTAACACAATCACAATCATGTTGCGAACGATGTCCGTCTTTACATTAATTGGACCTCGACCGAGGTAGTCCTTCTCCCATACGGTTAACGCCCGACTGATCTTGTCTTCCATTTCACCTTTAGACATCACCATTCGATCATCTCCCGTGTGAGAGATTATCATGAATGCCTATACCATGTCAAGCAAGCTCGCCCCATAAAAAGAAAGTACCCCACGGCAACGGGCCGCGGGGCTAAATATATAACATATTTAAAAGGGGGTTGAGTTCATAGTAAGCCCTGAACATTAAACAAACATGAAAATAACTTTACGAACAGATTACAAAAAAGAATGCGTTTTCTTTATGTCTAATTTGTGAACACCACGCAGTATTCTAGGCGGGAATCCGCCCTCATTTCAGTCGAATTGGAAAACCCCTAAATTCAGGGCGGGAATCCGCCCTCATTTCGGCCAAATTGAAAAACCCCTAAATTCAGGGCGGGACTCCGCCTTGAATCCAGGGGTTCGACTACAGACTTTTAGTTCACACTTTGAACAGTTGTTCTAACGTCTGCAGTTTGACTTCGGTGTAGTGAACAAAGTTGTCGTTGTAAGCTTTCGGCTCTTTCGGGTTTGCGAAGCGCGTAATTGTGCCGTCGGCGTGAATCCACTTACTCGCAGCGCCACACCCTAATCCGATGATTGTTTGCACTTCTTCCATAATTATTATGTTATACAACGATTCAAGGCCAGGTAGCGCATACCCAACGTTTTCGAGATTGCCCAAAATATTCTTCTGGCGGTACAAGTAATATGGTGCATACCCGTGACGTTCGGTCCAATCCGCGGCCATTTGCATCATGTGTTGCACTTCCGAGCGAGATGCCACAGGAAACTTTTCGCGATTCTGCGTCATTTCGGATGCACGTTTAAAGGATAACGTATGCACCGTAATCGACTCCGGCAGTAGCTTCGCAGATTCATCCAAGGTGTGCGCAAACGCCTCGCGTTGCTCACCCGGCAGGCCGATAATCAGATCCATATTGATGTTAGACATGCCCATTTCACGCGCCAGATGGAACTTTTCAACCGTTTCGTCAACAGTATGATGGCGCCCAATAGCGTCTAAAGTCGCTTGCGTATAAGACTGTGGATTG
>JBEGSW010000038.1:0-3374 GCA_041179705.1 Bacillota bacterium
TAGGCGCCGATAATTTTGCCGCGTTTGGACTGCATCAATAACGGTGTGGCCGCCTTCGTCCCGCGATAGCGCATCAACACGGCTTCAAGCACATGCATCACACCTACAACGAGTAACAAGGACGCGACATCCAAACGTGCAAGAACATCATACGTCCAAGATACAACGGGAGTCCCTTCCGCAGGTGCAGGGATGAAGTCCAACACAAGATGGGCGATTGCTAAAATGCCACCTGCGTAAGCGAAGCACAAATAGCGAATGCGGAACAGCATTAGCAGGAATGCCACTACCCACAGCACCACCAACACATCCGTGCCAAGTCTCACATCCAGGAAAAACAACCCCACGGATCCGACAATCGCAGCAAGCAGACCTAATCCGACTGTGCGACCCAATAGGCTAAGCGCGGACACCAATTTCACTTGGAATAAACGGCGCTGTTGCTGCACTTGCTTCTGATACTTCCACCACAAGAATAGGACTCCAACGTAGAAATAGGGCTGCAGCAAAAGCTGCAACCCTGCGTTTCCAATCTGTTTCATGAGGTCGATTGCGTAATCCATATCCCCGTACTCCTACCTACATCTTATCGAGCAACACTTTACGTGCTTTTTTCATTTGTGCATCATTCACCGGATCAAGAATTTTCTCGATGATTTTTTCTTCTAACTTCGTCGCTGTCTTGGCATCAACTACGCCAGTTACAGCTAAGCCTAATTTCGATTGCGCCGCTTTAACTGCTGCTGCCGTCTTCGTATCGAAATAGCCATCTGTGCGACCAGGTTTGTAACCAAGTCCAATTAAAATTTCTTGTAAGTTAACAACATCCGCACCAATCATGTCAAGCTTTAACGCCTTATCCTTCGGCAACGAGACAGTTGCGAAATAAGCAGGTTGCTTCACTTCGACAGTCGGTAGAATACCTTTTTTGTTAACGAAGTTGCCTTTCGGCGTCAGCCATTTCGCAATCGTCAACTTGATTGTACTGCCATCACCAGTGCCTGTATCATAGGTCGATTGCACGAGTCCTTTACCGAAGGTTGCCTCACCCACGATTGTCGCTGCAGCACTTTCATTCAACGCAGCCGCCAAAATTTCCGATGCACTTGCGCTACCTTTATTCGTTAAGACAGCAATCGGGTAGTCTTTCCCTTCCCCTTCAGACAATTGCGTCTGAATCTTGCCATCGCGATCTTCGAGCTTAACGATTGCCTTGCCATTTGGAACAAGCGGTTCAACAATCTCCATCGCCACCGGCAACAACCCACCTGGATTGTTACGAACGTCGATCACAAGACCTTTCATCCCCTTCTTTTCCAACAGGGCTAATTCTTTCAGGAAACGCTCTCCTGTATTTTGGGCAAACTGGCGAATTTCGATGACGCCAATCTTATCATTCGTCGTATATTTACTGAACACCGTCTCAACATCAATTTCGTCACGCACAACTGTCAATTTCACGACAGTTGACGAACCCGGTCTCAAAATTTCTAAATTCGCTTGTGTCCCTTTCTTGCCTCGAATCTTTTGTACCGCTTCATTCAAACTTAAGCCTTCTAGACGGTCACCGTTCACCGATACAATCACATCTTTTGCACGAATCCCAGCTTTCTCTGCTGGTGATCCTTTAATCGGGGAAATCACGGTCACGCGACCATCTTCCAGCGAAACTTCACAGCCGATGCCAGAAATGTGCGATTCAATGACGCTCTCATTAAATTCTTTCGCTTCTTCCACATTCATATAGACGGAATACGGATCATTGAGCGAACCAATCAAGCCATTGATTGCACCATTGACTAGTTCGTCTTCTTTCACGTTGGTCAGATAATAGTTGCTACCTGCCAACTCAAATGCAGTTGCCAACTTCTTCACATTCGCATCGCTAATCTGAAGTTTAGTCGCACCCGTAGATGTTGCTTTTCCAGAAGAAATCAGGCTGTCACCGGAACCTTGCCAGTCCATCACCCATGCCACCGAATACGTTAACAACGAACCCGCAATCATCCCTGTTAAGACAAGTGTTGCAAAAAATCGTTTATTTCCTTGCATCCTTTAGCTACCCCCTGATAAACACGATACACTAGTCTATGCGCGATCTATCTTATAAATTCAAATATTTTCGCGGGTCAATCCATTGATCCGTCCTACTATTATAGACACCAAAGTGCAAATGCGGCCCAGTTGAACGTCCAGTCGAACCAACTTGTCCGACCTTTTGACCCCGCACGACTTTTTGCCCGGAACTTACTGCAATTGTACCCGTCTTCATATGCGCATACCAGGTCCAAATTTCCCCGTGACTAATTACGACAGTATAGCCATAACCATTCACCCAACCTGCAGTGACAACCGTACCCGCTTCAGCAGCAATAATTGTCGTTCCCGAAGGTGCACCGAAATCAATACCGTTATGTTGTGCACCGGCCTTCTTCGTTATTGGATCAATACGTCGACCGAAGTTCGATGTAACGGGATACGTGCGATAGAAGGGATAGCCTAACTTGCCACCTGTAATCGTGTTGCCCATCGCTTGTTTCTTGGCAATCAACGCCGCTTCCTGTCTAGCTAATGAAACAGCCGCCGCTTCCTCTTGCGCAGTCACTTCTTCCAGGTTCACAATTTGCTTTTCTAAACTACTCACTTGCGATTCTTTTACGGCCTCTTGATACATCATGTTCGAGCGTAACTTCGACATCTTGCTATAATCGCCCTGCAACGAACGCAACATATTGGAAATTTCGACCTTCTGTTCCGTAATAATCGCCAAATCTTCCTTATTGGCATCAAGCAACGTCTTATCCTGACCAACCAACGACTCTAACAAACTCAGTCGACCGATCAAATCCGAGAAACTCGAAGAACTAAACAACACTTCCAAATACGAAACAGAGCCATTCATGTACATCAGCTTCAAGCGCGACTTCAACTTGGCATCACGTGCATTCACACGCGCCTGCGCATCATTCATCTTCGTCTGCGCATCCGATAACGATAATTCCGTCGTGTTGATCTTGCCCTGCAAACTTTGGATTTGCTGGCCCGATGTCTCAATCTGCTTCTGTAATTTCTTAATCTCTTTCGTATAGTTCGTTACTTTCTGTTCAGCAGCCTTCTTCTGAGCTTTCGCATTCGCTGCCTTTCTTTGCGCTGCTGCTTTCTTTGCTTGCAATGCTTTAATTTCGGCATTAATTTTATCTAATTCTGCTTTGGTCACCGCATGCGTCGGGGTCGGACTGTCCACAACGGACACAAGCCCAACAACTAGCGAGAAGACCAATACCCACTTGAACAGTCTCATCAAATACCTCCGCGAATTACACTTTTAAGAATTTACGAACTGATACCGTCGTACCCCAAATCCCAAGAACCAC
>JBEGSW010000039.1:0-8522 GCA_041179705.1 Bacillota bacterium
TTGTGCCCCAACTGGGTACTTGTGGAGAGGTGGTCGAGTGGTTTAAGGCTCTGGTCTTGAAAACCAGCGAAGGGGAAACTCTTCCGTGGGTTCGAATCCCACCCTCTCCGCCATATATTAAAATGTGAGCCTTCTATCGCAATGATTGGTGATAGAAGGCTTTTTTATTTTTATAGCGAATTGATTAGAGCAGATTAGGAGGGAAATAGGATGAAAAAAACCGTATTACTTTATGCTTCACTAATTGCCGCAATGGTATTGCTTGGGTATTTTTATTATCCTACTACAACACCATCAAGCCCGTGGGGGAATTTAAATACCGGAATACGCGGTGAAATTGATGAGAAATATGTAATGCTGACGAATGAGTCTGGTGCTGATTACTGGAAAAATGCGCTAAAAGGTTTTGAGGATGCAGCAGACAAACTGAATGTCTCCATTGACTATGTCGGTACATCAAATTATGATGCGACGGAACAAGCAACGATTTTGGAGCAAGTCATTGCCAAAAAGCCGAAGGGGATTGCGATCGCAGGGATTGAGTCACCGGAAGTACTGGATGCATTGGTTAAAGCAGATGAAGCTGGAATTCCAGTTGTTTCAATAGACAATACAATCAATTCCCCAGTAATTAAATCTTTCATTGGCACAGATAATTATTTTGCAGGTGCGGAAGCAGCAAGAAGACTTGTCAAAGAAGTTGGACCGAGTGGTGACCTGGCGGTGGTGATGAATAGTGGCCGACCGAATGAGCAACTTCGTTTGAAAGGATTTACTGAAACAATGGCAGCGGAATTTCCAAATCGTCGGATTGTCGGCGTTGCGAATGGGCAAGGATCAAACAAAGAAGCGCGCAAACAAGCAGTTGCACTATTAAATCAATACCCGAATTTATCGGGTGTTTTTGCCACAAATACGGAAGAAGGCATTGGTGTAGCTGAGGCAGCGGTCTATTACAAAAAGAAATTAATTAAAATCATTACCGTAAACGAAGATATACGTACGCTCGACTATATTAAGCAAGGGGTAATTACCGCATCGATTGAACAAGGAACCTGGAACATGGGGTACTGGGCTTTACAGCAGCTGTTCCATGTTAAACATAATCTATTAAATGAAACGGCATATTCCGAACGTAACATCCCATTATTACCGAAGCAGGTATATACAGACATCAGTTTTATCACAAAAGATAACGTAGATAATTTTTATGCTAAATAAACAAAGGAGTGAACCCTCGTGTTGAAACAATGGATGAAACGATTAAACAACATATCAATTGGTTATCAGCTCGTGGTTCACTTTTTGCTAATTAGTATTTTGCCTTCCATTGGTCTCGGGATTCTTATTGGCTATACGGTAGATAATTTAATTAAAAAACAGGTTAATGATTCAACAAATCAGGTCATCAGTAAAGTAAATGAAACGATTGAATACTATGTAGGAAATGTCCAAAAAATCTCCTACCTCGTTGCACTCAATAATGATATTTCTAATTTCTTTAATCAAACGGAAACAACGAAAAAAAGTAGCGATGATGAAAAAGAAAGTATTCGAAATTATCTTCGTGATTTTACAATGTTGTACCCCGAAGTTGCCGGGATTTTAATTGCAAATAGTAACGGTGACTATTTAAGTAATGATATGTTTGCTCGTACGTATGATCCATTAACAGAAGAAATTTGGTACGAAGAAGCTGCGAGAAAAAAAGGGATATTCACTTTACTTGGACATCCGTTGAGCAACAATTTAGAAATGAAAGCAAGCTATAAACCCTCGGAACTTATTTCTGCAGTTCGTGCGATTGTTGATCCTCTTACAAAGGAAGTAAAGGGCGTCGTACTTATTGAAATGAAAGCCCGAGTCATCGCGGAAACTGCCAAAAGTGTTCGGCTTGGTAAGACGGGATATTTGCTGATTGTTGATGATTCCGGACAAAATATCTATTCACCGACTTATCCATTTACTAGTCAAATTGAAAAACCGTGGTTAAAAGGAAGTTATTCGGGATCATTTGAAGATGAAGTAAGTGGCAGTGTCTTGCAATTTATATATCGAAAATCGCCATTTACAAACTGGACAACAGTCGGGGTATATTCGAAACAAGACTTTATTTTTGGTATTCAAAACATTCAATTTTATATTATTAGCTTCATATTTATCATTACAGCATTAGGTATTACAGCGACAGCGTATTTATCCACGTCTATCTCAACACGATTACGACAGTTGACAAGGTTGATGGTAACAGCGGAGCGAGGAGACTTAACCGTTAGACACGGTTCTGATCGGGAAGATGAAATTGGATTAGTAGGTAAAAGTTTCAATAAGATGCTTATGCGAATGAGCACGCTTATTTATTTAGCAGAGAAACAAGAAAGAAAAAAACGTGAGGCGGAATTACGTGCTTTACAAGAACATATTAAACCGCATTTTCTATATAACACACTAGATACGATTCAATGGATGGCTCGTAAACGCGAGGCAAGCGATATCGCCGAAATGGTCGAATCCTTATCCAAATTATTCCGGATCGGGTTGAGTAGTGGACGCGAAATTATTTCCGTGCATGATGAAGTAGAGCATATTCGGAGTTATTTAAAGATTCAACAAATCCGTTATCGCGATAAATTAAACTTCTCGATTGAATTCCCGGAAAAGCTCATGCAACTTCGTGTTTTAAAATTAATTATGCAACCGATTGTAGAGAATGCGATTTATCATGGAATAAAAGAACGACGTGGATTAGGGACAATCAAACTCTCTGCTAGACAAGTCGGGGCCACGCTTGAAATATATATTGAAGATGATGGTCGTGGTATGGAAGCAGAGCAAGTGGAGAAACTTCAACGGAAATTAGACAGACCATTTACCGAAACAGAGACCGTTGAAAGTGATGCAATAAAAGGTGGATATGGGTTAATGAATATTCAGGCTAGAATGCGTTTAACATTTGGTGAACAGTTTGGCATCCAGGTTGAGAGCGAATTTGAAAAAGGTACGAAAGTCACGATTATTCACCCCGTAATCTATCCGCATGAAGAAAATGGAAAGGGGACGGAAAGTCTTGGATAAGAAATGGAAAGTTGTATTAGCTGATGATGAGACCATTATCCGAGAAGGGATACGAGAATCAATTGATTGGACGGGATTGCATTTAGAGCTATGTGGCGAAGCAAGCGATGGGGAAGAAGCGTTTGAGATTTGTCTGGAACAACAGGCAGACATCCTGTTGGTCGACATAAACATGCCAATTATGAACGGGATTGAAGTCGTCCGTCGATTGAAAGAAAGCCATGGGAAATGCAAAGTAGTCATCATTTCCGGGCATGATGAATTTAATTACGCGCAAGAAGCCATTCGTTTGGGAGTAACTGAATATATCTTAAAGCCAGTGACGCCTGTGCAATTAAATAAGATTTTAAGTAATATAAAAGCCCAATTATTAGACGAATTACAGCAAGAGAAGTTTGTGAAGTTGGCTTCGAATCAAATTGAGCAGAACATTCCGCTACTGAGAGAACGTTTTTTTATGAACTGGTTACGAGATGGAATGGCAGAGGGGGAAGTTGTCGAGCAACTCGCTTTTCTGCGACTGCCGATTACAACGCCTAAACAAATCATCATTGTCCGTTGTTCAGAACTTTTATCAAATCAATTATTTACCGAAAATGATCGACAACTCCTATTATTCTCGATTGAAAATATTGTTTCAGAATTAATGGGTGCGCGACGATTTGCAGTATTACGCAACTTAAATGAATACGTCGTTGCGATAAGTTGGGATCAACTCATGAATGAACAGATTCTTGAGATGGAAAAGACAATTCAGCATTACTTAAAAGTTGGAATTACCATTAAAGCAGAGAACGTCATAGGCAGTCTGATTGATGTGCCCGTAAGTTATCGTCAAGTCATTGCAGCTTTAACGAGTGAGACACAAATTTCACCCGTGGCTAAACGTGCTAGACAATGTATCCAGGAAATGTATGCGGATAAAGAGGTCACCTTAGAAAAAATAGCGGATATGATTCATATTTCTCCGATTTATCTTAGCAGATTGATTAAGCAAGAATTCGGTACAACATTTGTGAGCTTAGTGACGCAAGCGCGAATTCAGAAAGCCGTGCAATTACTCAATACAACAGATATGTCCGTGAATGAGATTGCTGAGTTGTGCGGCTATGACACACAGCATTATTTCAGTACAACGTTCAAGAAAATGATGGGGGTATCCCCGAATCAATACCGCAAAGGGTAGTGAAGAAAAGATAAAACGCTTACATTTTAGTTAAAAAAGTATAAAAAGTTGTCTTTTTTTTGAAAAGACTTAAAATTGCCTCCGTCTTATACTAAACAAGCAAGACACAAAACAATCATTAAAGGGGCGTAAGAAAATGAAAAAGATTCTAGCAGGAGCATTAGCACTAGCATTGGCAGTATCAGTATCTGCGATCGGTGCATCCGCAAGTGCAGCAGGTAGCAGTAAATTAGTTGGTATCGCATTGCCAACAAAATCCGGTGAGCGTTGGGTCGCTGACGGTAAATACATGAACCAAGAGTTCACCAAAGCAGGTTACAAAGTTGATATGCAGTATGCAGAAGACGTTGTAGAAAACCAAGTAGCACAAATTGAAAACATGATTACAAAAGGCGCGAAAGTATTGGTTATCGGTGCAATCGATGGCGAAGCATTAGCTCCAGTATTAGAAAAAGCAGCAAAAGCAAAAATTAAAGTTATCGCATACGATCGTTTAATCAGAAAATCCAAAAACGTAGACTACTATGCAACATTTGATAACTTCAAAGTAGGCGTACTTCAAGGTCAATACATCGAGAAAAAACTAAATCTTAAATCTGCAAAAGGTCCATTCAACATTGAGTTGTTCGCAGGTTCCCCTGACGATAACAACGCAACATTCTTCTTCAACGGTGCAATGTCCGTACTTAATCCTTACATTAAATCCGGTAAATTAGTTGTAAAATCCGGTCAAACGAAATTTGCACAAGTTGCAACACTTCGTTGGGATGGCGCAACTGCACAAGCTCGTATGGATAACTTGTTAAGTGCAAACTACACGAAAGCAACTGTAAACGTTGTATTGTCTCCAAACGATGGTTTGGCACAAGGAATTATTTCCTCCCTTAAAGGTGTAGGTTATGGCACAGCTAAAAAACCTTACCCAATCATTACTGGTCAAGATGCTGAAGTACAAGGTATCAAATCAATCATTGCTGGACAACAATCCATGACAATCTTCAAAGATACTCGTCAATTGGCAAAAGTTGCAGTAGATATGGTATCTGCAGTAATCAAAGGCAAAACACCAACAGTAAACGACAAAAAAACGTATAACAATGGCGTGAAAATTGTACCTTCCTATTTGTTGACACCTACATCTGTAGATAAATCGAACTACAAAGATACTGTTATCAAGTCTGGATACTTGAAAGAATCCCAATTGAAGTAGGAATAAATAAACAAAATAAATAAGTGAAGCAGATGATTTAGCGGCGGTAAACGTACTGCTGCTAAATCATCTCTTACTATAAAGGCGTTGAAACGGGGTGAACAAAATGGAGAATATCATATTGGAGATGCGAGACATTACAAAAACATTTCCAGGTGTAAAAGCATTGGAAGATGTCAATTTAAAGGTGCGTGCAGGTGAAATTCATGCGTTGATGGGTGAGAATGGTGCGGGTAAATCGACGCTTATGAAAGTATTGAGCGGCGTTTACGCACATGGATCTTATAGCGGGGACATTTTGTTTGAAAATCAGATTTGTGAATTTAAAAATATTAAGCAGTCCGAAGAATTAGGGATAGTAATTATTCATCAGGAATTAGCATTAATTCCACAACTTTCAATAGCGGAAAACATTTTTTTAGGTAATGAAACAGCAACGAAAGGGGTCATTAACTGGAACGTTGCGCAAGTGGAGACGAAAGCTCTGCTCAATAAAGTGGGACTGTCAGAGTCACCAAACACATTAATATCGAATATTGGTGTCGGTAAACAACAATTAGTTGAAATTGCCAAGGCACTTTCTAAAAAAGTAAAACTACTTATATTAGATGAACCAACAGCAGCTTTGAATGATGAAGATAGTAATAACCTACTTAATCTGATGTTGGAATTAAAGAAACAAGGGATAACATCGATTTTGATTTCCCACAAATTGAATGAAATCTCTAAAGTGGCTGACAAGATTACCATTTTACGTGATGGAAAGACAATCGAGACACTCGATATGCAAGCGGACAAAATTGATGAAGATCGTATCATTAAAGGTATGGTTGGTCGAGACATGACGAATCGTTATCCAGAGCGAACACCGAATATCGGAGAAGTGATTTTTGAAGTTTCGAATTGGAATGTATACCATCCGCAGCAACCATCGCGTCAAATTCTCGAAGATATCAACATTAAGATTTGTGCTGGTGAAGTCGTCGGGATTGCGGGTCTTATGGGATCTGGACGAACGGAGTTAGCGATGAGTATTTTCGGCAAAGCGTACGGAGTTAAGATCGATGGTCAACTTTCAAAGAATGGGAAGCCGGTGAATTTCGACAATATTTCCCAGGCAATCGAAAACGGTGTTGCGTATGTAACGGAAGATCGAAAACACTATGGATTAGTTCTAATGGATGACATTAAGCAAAACATATCACTTGCTAGCTTGAACAAGTTATCTAAGCGTAGCGTCGTAGACCGAAATCTAGAAGTGATTGAAGCGGAATCTTATCGCAAGAAAATGAACATAAAGACGCCTTCCATCAATCAAAAAGCAGGGAATTTAAGTGGAGGTAATCAGCAAAAGGTTGTGTTGAGTAAGTGGATTCTCACAAATCCAGACTTATTGATTTTGGATGAACCGACTCGCGGAATCGATGTTGGTGCGAAATATGAGATCTATACAATAATTAATCAACTGGTCGAAGAGAAAAAAGGGATTTTAATGATTTCATCAGAATTGCCTGAGTTGCTAGGTATGTGTGATCGTATTTATGTTATGAATGAGGGACGCATTACAGGTGAAGTTCATAAGGCTGATGCGAATCAAGAAACACTAATGAAGTACATGACGAAAGGTAGGGAGTAAAATGGGGGGCGTTCTTAATACATTAAAAAGTAACGTGCGACAATATGGCATGGTAATCGCTCTTGTGCTTATTGTTGGATTATTTCAATATTTAACAGACGGTATTTTATTGATGCCGCTAAACATTACAAATTTAATTTTGCAGAATAGTTACATTTTAATTTTGGCAATTGGAATGGTTCTCGTTATCATAACCGGACATATTGATTTGTCAGTCGGTTCGATTGCTGCATTTGTCGGTGCGATGGCGGCGATTATGATTGTTGACTACAATTTATCTGTTCCTGTAACAATTGCAATTTGTTTAGTGATGGGGATTTTGATAGGTGCATGGCAAGGTTTTTGGGTAGCTTATATCGGGATTCCTTCGTTCATTGTGACGCTCGCGGGCATGTTACTCTTCCGAGGTTTAACAATGGTCGTACTGGAAGGGTTGTCAATTGGGCCATTCCCAGAGTCGTTCCAAAAAATGAGTTCAGGATTTGTGCCAGATGTATTCAACAATCCGGATTTAAATTTATTCTCTGTTGTTCTTGGCATTATCATCGCGATCTTATTTACTATATCCGATTGGAAATCTAGAATGACGCAATTGAAATATAAATTGGAAGTATCGAGTTTTGGATTGTTTGTTGTGAAAAATGTAATTTTCGGGGCATTATTTATTTCGCTTTCCTACGTACTTGCAACGTACCAAGGGATTCCAAACATTTTGGTTATTTTGTTCTTCCTAATTCTCATCTATTCTTTCATTTCGAACCGTACAGTGATTGGTCGTCATATCTTTGCTGTTGGGGGCAATTTAAAAGCTGCTGCACTTTCTGGTATTAAAACGAAGAAAGTAACGTTCCTTGTATTTGTTAATATGGGTATGCTTGCAGCAGTTTCAGGTTTAATCTTCGCAGCACGCCTTAACTCAGCTACACCAAAAGCAGGTAACTTATTTGAACTTGATGCGATTGCAGCATGCTTCATCGGTGGTGCATCTGCTTATGGTGGTGTAGGTACAGTTGGTGGAGCGATGATTGGTGGTCTTGTTATGGGTGTAATGAATAACGGGATGTCAATTATCGGAATGGGTATTGACTGGCAGCAAGCGATTAAAGGTTTGGTATTACTTGCAGCTGTTGGATTCGATATATATAACAAAAATCGCGCATCATAATCTTTTACTTGGATGATTCACATAAATATAAATGGCCTAGTTTGGACTCCCCTCCAGAACTAGGCCATTTATTTGTGTTAGATCATTCGATTGCTATTCCGTTGGCGAAGGGCTCGAAAAAAATCGCGCAGAAGATCACCGCATTCCTGCTCGAGGATTCCTGCGAGCACCGTTGGTTGATGATTGAAGCGAGGTTCTTCTAGTAAGTTGAATAGCGTACCGGCACAACCGGCTTTGGGGTCCATCGCAC
>JBEGSW010000040.1:0-12642 GCA_041179705.1 Bacillota bacterium
AAGTTGTGTTCCGATGCCCAAGCCATGAGTAAGCATTCCGCTAACCCTCAGCCACACCGTCAGCTCAAAAGCGACAAGGGTTAATATACCCTATTCGACAAACCCGAGTCAACCCTATTTCACACTTATTTCATATGTTTATTTTTCCAAATAAAAAATGGCCAGATGTCCCAAAGAACATCTGGCCATTTGTATGAAACTTAAGCACTGACTATTCGCGTAACCAGATGAAGTAAATCAAGAATACAACGAACAACACATACATGATTGGATGAACTTTCTTTCCGTCACCTTTAACGAATTTCGTTAATGGATATAGGATAAAGCCCATTGCAATACCCGTTGCAATACTGAAAGTTAATGGCATCGAGATAATCGTTAAGAAAGCAGGAATCGCCTCTTCCAACTTGTCCCACTCAATTTTCCCTAAAGAGGAAGCCATGAACACACCTACCATGATTAATGCTGCCGCAGTAACCGGTGGTGTAATAACAGACAATACCGGGCTAAAGAATAAGGATAAGCCAAATAGTGCCGCTACAACGACAGCCGTAAAACCAGAACGACCACCTGCTGCAACACCTGCAGAAGACTCAATGTAAGAAGTAACTGTAGATGTACCCATCACAGCACCGGAAATCGACGCTACGGAATCTGCAGTCATCGCGCGACCTGCACGAGGTAATTTATTATCTTTAACAAATCCAGCTTGTTGCGCAACACCAAATAATGTACCTGCATTATCGAAGAAATCGACGAACAGGAATGTGAAGATAACAACTAGCATCTTCGCAGAGAACAATGTATCGAAATCTGTTAACGGATTCCAGAATGCACCAAATGCACTTGCGCTTGGTGGCGCGCTGAAAATCGTCTTAGGCAAATCAATCAAACCTGTAACCATACCAACCACTGTAGTTAGAACGATTCCGTAGAAAATCGCACCACTTACTTTGCGCGCAAGCAAGATTACCGTGATTGCAATCCCAACTAAAGCTAGTTGCACGTTATGGTTGGAAAAATCACCTAAACCTACGAATGTTGCTTTGTTCGCCACGATAATACCCGCTTCTTTAAAGCCGATAAAGGCAATGAACAAACCAATACCTGCCGCAGCTGCATGTTTCAAACCAGCTGGAATGGCATTAATAATAATTTCACGATAGCCAGAGATTGCTAAAATTAAGAAGAAAACCCCAGAGACAAATACACCTGCTAAAGCTTGTTGCCACGGAATACCCATCCCAAGGACAACTGTGTACGCGAAGAACGCATTCAACCCCATACCGGGTGCCAATGCCAATGGATACTTCGCATAAATACCCATTACCAATGTACCGATGATGGATGCTACTGCTGTCGCAGTAAATACCGCACCGAAATCCATGCCGGCATTTTGCAACGTTAATGGGTTGACGATAAGAATGTACGCCATTGCCAAGAACGTTGTTAAACCTGCAATGATCTCTTTCTTGAAGTTCGTTCCATGCTTCGCGAACTCAAAGTAACGAGCAACTGCATTTTCCTGTGATTGCTTACTCAATAAAAAAACCCCCTACAATGGTATTGGTACTACCAGTCCATTGTAGAAGGTTGTCGAAAAAACTGTCAATGATTTATTCCCACTCAATTGTTGAAGGCGGTTTAGAAGTGACATCATAGACAATACGGTTAACGTTCTTCACTTCATTGACGATGCGCACGGAAATCTTCTCCAACACATCCCAAGGAATACGTGCCCAGTCTGCTGTCATACCATCGATAGAAGTTACCGCACGAATACCGACTGTATGCGAATACGTACGCTGGTCACCCATAACACCGACGGATTTCATATTAGGCAACGCTGTGAAGTACTGCCAAATTTCACGATCCAGACCCGCTTTCGCGATTTCTTCACGCAAGATCGCATCGGATTCACGAACGATTTCCAACTTCTCCTCAGTCACTTCACCCAACACACGAATCGCAAGACCTGGTCCCGGGAACGGTTGACGCCATACAATTGCAGCTGGCAATCCGCACTCTTCGCCGACTTTACGAACTTCGTCTTTGAACAATGCTTTTAACGGCTCAACTAATTCAAAACGCATGTCTTCCGGCAAGCCACCTACATTATGGTGAGACTTGATCGTATGGGAAGAACCTACGCCACTCTCAACGATATCTGTATACAATGTGCCTTGTGCCAAGAATGCAAAGTCACCAATCGAAACAGACTCTTCGTCGAATACATAGATAAACTCATTACCGATAATTTTACGCTTCTGTTCTGGATCAGACACGCCCGCCAATTTGGACATAAAACGGTCACGCGCATCAATCTTTACAACGTGCATATCGAATTTGCCAACGAACGTTTCCATAACACTCTCTGCTTCGCCCTTACGCAATAAGCCGTGGTCAATAAACATACATGTTAACTGTTTACCGATAGCTTTATGTAACAAAATCGCAACAACGGAAGAATCGACGCCACCCGATAGCGCGCACAATACGTTCTTATCGCCAACTTGCTCGCGAATCTCAGCAATTGTATCTTCAATAAAGGATTCCATTGTCCAGTCGCCTGTGCAGCCACAAATACCAAACAAGAAGTTTCCAATTAATTCATTCCCTTGAATCGAGTGCACAACTTCCGGGTGGAATTGTACCCCAAATAGATTACGATCTACGTTACTCATTGCTGTAACTGGGCAATGATCTGTACTCGCATCCACAACGAACCCTTCCGGCAATTGAACTACCAAGTCACCATGACTCATCCATACTTGCTGGGAAGCATCTAAATCTTTCACAAGTTTCGATTCTGGTTTGAATTCTACGATCGCTTTGCCATACTCACGCGTGCTTGCCGCTTCAACTTTACCGTTCAATTGATGCGTCATCAGCTGCATGCCATAGCAAATACCAAAGATTGGAATACCTAAATCATAAATCGCAGGATCTACTTGAGGCGCACCTTCGCCATATACGCTGGAAGGACCACCAGAGAATACAATCCCCATCGGTTGTAGCGCTTTAATCTTTTCAACAGATGTATTAAACGGCAATAACTCGCTATATACACCCAAATCACGAATACGACGTGCAATTAATTGATTATACTGACCGCCGAAATCTAGGACGACGACCATTTCATGATGCTTTTTCATTATCGTTCTCCAATCCAAAAAAAGAATGTCTGTATTATACTATAAACCTTTCACGGCTTCCAACACTTCTTGTACATGACCTTCAACTTTCACCTTGCGCCATTCTTTCACAATTTCACCTTGCGCATTGATTAAGAACGTTGAGCGCTCAACGCCATAGTATTCTTTGCCGTACATTTTTTTAAGTGTCCATACGCCAAATTGATTACTTACGACTTGCTCCGTATCTGCTAACAATAAGAAAGGAAGATCGAATTTCTTAATAAATTTATCATGGGATTTTAAATCATCTGGACTAATGCCAAGCACAACTGTATTTAATTGTTCAAACTGCCCATTGAAGTCACGGAAGTCACAAGACTCCGTCGTGCAGCCTGGCGTATTGTCTTTTGGATAAAAATAGAGCACGACATTACGTCCTAGGTAGTCACTAAGCGATACTTCTTTTCCATTCGATGCCTGTAATTTGAAATCAATTGCCATCTGATTTTCCTCTTTTCTAAAATTTAGTTTCTATTATATATGCAAAAAAAGACTTACGAACCCGCTCCGCGATATTTGCGAACTCCGACGTTCCAAATAAACAAACCGATTGTCAGAACAATCGCACCTACAAGCGGAGTCAACCACGCCATCACGACCATCTGTTCTTTTTCTAAGAAATAGGCAGATGGATAAATGCCAACAAAGGCGAAAGGTAAAATCCAAGTAAGTAATACCTTGATTGGTTTATTGTAGATGTCGACCGGATAGCGCCCGTAGTTTTGCACGTTCCAAATCATCGGACCAATCCCTGTTGGTGCATCTGTATAAAAAGACAATGCGTTTAGAGAAACATAGATGCCAATATAAATGGCAACAGCACTTATCGTAAAGAGTACAAACGTGAACATATCGAAGATATCGACCGTCAATCCAAGTTGGTAGCCACTTATCCCCATAATCACTGCACCCGCTGCTGCGCCAAACAAAGATGACGGATCAATGTTCTCTAGCATAATTTGCACGAGATTATGAACGGGGCGCATCAAGACGCGGTCCATCTCGCCTTTGACTATGTAACGCTCCGTGAAATCCCAAAGATTGAAGAAACAAGTAAAGATGCCGTATGGAATCATAAAGAATCCATAGACGAAAATTACTTCAAATTTCGACCAATCGCCAAGCAAGTTGGTGTGTTGAAACACGATAACAATAAATAGAAGATTCAACGCATTGAACATGAAGTCTGTAACGATTTCAACGAAAAAGTCAGCACGATAGGTCAGTCGTCGCTTTAGATACGTTTGCCAATATTCCCAAACCATTTGCATGTAAAACTTCATCTGCCTCACCCTCCCTGTACGAACAGTCGCTTACGCGCTGCTCTCCAAATCAATAGGATCGGAATCATGAGGCCCATTGACCACCCTACGGGAATCAACAAAGTAGTCCACATCTCATCTCCTGCAGTCCGCCCCGTAATTACACTCGCGGGTAAATAGGCGATAGCCTGAAACGGCAAAGCGTCAATGATCGGTTTCGCCCATAAAGGCATGAAGGACATCGGCACAATCACACCCGACATCAAATCGACAAGCACCCGCTTCATCCGCATAATCCCCTCATTATTTTCAATGAAGAAAGTCATTAAGCCAACGATGATATTAATTTGCGAGTTAATTACAAAGCTAAATACGAGCATTATCAAAAAGACGATCCAACGTTCAATATCCAGTGGTAACACAATCGGGAATATGAAGGAAACCAGAATCATACCCGGGATACTAAATAAGAAGAAACGAAAAATCCCCTCACCAAAACCCTGCATCATCTTCACAACCAAATAATTGTACGGACGAATCATTTGAATCGCGACACTGCCATCTTTAATCTCATTAGAGAGTTCCCGGTCTAAATTATTAAAATAAAACGCCCGCGCCATCCATGTGATGGCCACGTATGTTGTCATTTGCACAACAGTGAAACCTGCAAGCTGCTCGCTACTTCCATAGACAGCTTTCCATAAAAAGTAATACGCCCCAATGTTGATTGTGTAAACCAAAATCCCACTATAATAATTCACGCGATAAGCGAGCATCATCATAAATCGCATGCGGACGATTTCTAAATACATACTAAACATCGGCCGACTCCTCTGGCACCTGACTTGAGCCGGACTTGTAAATCGATTTCACAATCTCATCCGTCTCTAAACCACCCCATTTGTCTTTCAATTGTTGCAAGCCGCCATCATAAATAATATGTCCGTCATCAAGCATAATCACGCGGGAGCATAATGCTTCGATATCTTGTAAATCATGCGTCGTTAATAGAATCGTCGTCTCGTATTTTTGGTTTAACTCTTTTAAAAAATCTCGTATCTCTGATTTCACTACGATATCCAGACCGATCGTCGGCTCATCCAGAAAGACAATCGATGGGTTGTGTAATAACGATGCCGCCAATTCACAACGCATCCGTTGACCTAGACTCAACTTACGAACGGGGCGATGCAAGATATCCGCTAAATCGAGTCGTTGGACAAGCTCATCAAGCCGCTTCTTAAACTCGTCTGCAGGCACGCGGTACACTTTGCGCAACAAATTGAACGACTCAATCACACCTAAATCCCACCACAATTGACTGCGCTGACCAAAAACGACGCCGATATTACGAACGAATTTTTCTCGATCTTTATAGGGCACCATCCCATTCACGAGAATCTCGCCTGATGTGGGAACAAGAATACCTGTTAGCATTTTAATCGTTGTTGATTTCCCTGCACCGTTTTCGCCGATATAGCCACAGATTTCTCCTTTAGGAATCGTAAAGTCGATATCATTAACCGCTACAACTTCTTTATAACTGCGCTTGAATAAATCTTGAAAGGACCCCTTCAGGCCCGCACGATTTTGTTGAACTTGAAACGCTTTTCTTAAATGGTGAACTTCAATCGCATTCATCTGAGTGCCTCCTGACTAAAACCTGCTTTCATGATACAATATTCGAGTTAAAAACCAAAGAACAGATAGGTGAAATTGATGAATCGTATGCAATCAGAAAATCTATATAATGAAGCTTTACAACATATTGTTGGTGGTGTGAACAGTCCATCGCGTTCTTTCAAGGCAGTTGGCGGTGGTTCGCCCGTGTTCATGAAACGCGGATCTGGTGCGTACTTTTGGGATGTAGACGGCAATAAGTATATTGATTACTTAGCTGCATACGGGCCGATTATTTTGGGACATGCTCATCCAGCGGTTACGCAAGCCATTTGCGATGCCGCACAAGAAGGTACGTTATTCGGCACACCGACTGAATGGGAAGTTGTTTTTGCTGAAAAGTTGAAAGCTGCGATTCCGTCGATGGACAAGGTGCGTTTTGTAAATAGTGGAACGGAAGCTGTTATGACGACGATTCGTGTAGCGCGTGCGTACACCGGCAGAACAAAGATTATTAAATTTGCTGGCTGTTATCATGGGCACTCCGACTTGGTGTTAGTCGCAGCGGGATCAGGTCCTTCGACATTAGGGATTCCAGACAGTGCAGGAATTCCCACAGGGATTGCACAAGAAGTCATAACCGTTCCATACAATAATATCGAAGCGTTGAAAGATGCGCTCGCGCGTTGGGGCGATGAAATTGCTGCGGTGATGATTGAACCAATCGTCGGCAACTTTGGCATGGTAATGCCGAAGCCAGGCTACTTGGAGGAACTGTGCCGATTAACGCGTGCTAATGGTGCGCTTGTCATCTATGATGAAGTCATCAGTGCATTTCGTTTCCATTATGGCGCTGCGCAGACGTTCTCCGCATTTCCAGATCATGCAGCAATTGAACCTGACTTAACGGCACTAGGAAAAATTATCGGTGGCGGTCTTCCGATTGGTGCGTATGGCGGAAAGAAGCATGTGATGGAGCAAGTTGCCCCACTCGGACCTGCTTATCAGGCGGGTACAATGGCTGGCAATCCAGCTTCAATTCGTGCAGGTATCGCTTGTCTCGATGCTCTTTCACAACCTGGCGTATATAATCAAATGGAAGAACTCGCAACGATTCTAGTAAATGGGATTCAAACAGCTGCGGATGCGAATGACGTTCCATTAACAATCAACCGCATCGTCGGAGCATTCTCGACACATTTCTGCAGCAGCACCGTGACGAATTATGACGAAGCTAAACTGGCAGATGGTGAAGTGTTCGCCCAATTTTTCCGTGGAATGCTAGAACGAGGGGTTTGTCTTGCCCCATCGAAGTATGAAGCTTGGTTTATGACAACCGCACATACGAAGGAAGACGTATATACAACAATCAAAGCTGCAGAGGAAGTTTTTGCTACTTTCTAGAGGATTTTAATAACCGAACTTTGAGTGATTATTTTCATTCGAATGTTCGGTTTTATTTTTTGTCGTTTTTATGAAAACGCTTTATAAAATCCTATAAATCAAGGGCTGGTTGTAACATCTGAATTACCCCCCTTTCTTTCTTGAATCTGAAAAAAATTCGTGTTATTCTATATCTATTCTGTTTTTAAAACCATGCGATTTATTCATATGATTGCATAAATATACACTCTAGTGATTGTAACCAAGGAGGTGGCTGGTCAGTTTACTGACCACTTAAGATGAATGAAGCTATGCTGAACGAAGGACGTTTCCAGAATCTATTAATGGAAGAACACGATAGCTGTGGCGTTATTTCGATTGTCGAAAAGAACGGATTCCCGTCACGTGATAACGTAAAGAAGACAATTGATGCGCTAGTAAAGATGGAGCATCGCTCTGGCTTTATTGATGGCGAAGGTGACGGCTGTGGGATTTTAACGGATATTCCTCGTGCACTTTGGGCGCGTTTCTTAACAGAAGCCGGCAAAGATGCTGAATTGGTGAAATCCGACAAATTCGTCATTGCTCATTTATTCTTGCCACGCAAATTGTCGATTTCCGTTGCTGACATGCAAGCTGAAATCCGCAATATGTTTGCTGAAGCTGGTCTAGAAATCGTGCTTGAGCGCGAGAACCAGACTGTTTCCGATGTACTTGGTACGCACGGTCGTAATGACGAGCCAACTTTCTGGCAGATTGCTGCGCTTTGTGAAAAAGAAGGCGTTAAAGTGGAAGACCACGTGTATGAGCTGCATATCGCAATCGAAGACCGTTTTACAGTCCACGTTGCTTCATTGAGCCCTTACACAGCTGCATATAAAGTAATGGGTTCGGCAAGCATTTTGCCGCAATACTTCTTGGATACGCAAGATCCTGATTTTGCTGCGCAAGTAACAGTTGGTCACAACCGTTATTCTACAAATACATTGTCTAACTTCTTCCGCGTTCAACCGTTCTCCCTATTGGGTCACAACGGTGAGATCAACACGATCAAGAAAATGCGTTATGAAGCAGACATGATTGGTGTTCCGTTGGTTGACGGTGGTTCTGACTCCCAGGATATGAACCGTACGATCGAGACATTTATTCATCGCTTTGGTTTGAACTTATGGGAAGCGATGGAATTGATGTTCCCGCCAATCATCAATGAGATGAAACAATTGAAACCTGAAATGCAAGATATGTATGTTTATTTCCGCCAAATTTGGGGCCATTTCGTACAAGGTCCTGCTGCGATCGTTTCTCGTTATGGCAACCAATGTTTATATAGTGTCGATGCATTAGGTTTGCGTCCACTTTGGGTTGTTGAAAGTGAAACATCCCTTTACTTCTCCTCTGAGCAAGGGGTTATCCCAGTTGGTGAAATGGTTGCTGAACCAAAGCCAATCGCGCCAGGCGAGAAAATCGGGGTTACATTAAACCCTGGTGCTCCTGTAGAAGTTGTTTCTTATACAGAATTGCAAGCGAAAGTTTACGACCGTGTATCCAAGCGCGTTGATTTCAAAGGTCAGCGTAAGCACCTCTCCTTCAGCGTTGAAGCACAAGGAACGCCTGCTGTCGAGACAGATGTGGAAACATTGGACACATTGTATGCTGCATTCGGTTGGGATCGCGAAGGCATTCAAATGATTGAATCGATGGCAGATACAGGCGCTGAGCCAATTCGTTCTTTGGGTCATGATGGCCCATTAGCAGCGATTCATTGGGAACGCCAGAACGTGCCTGACTTCATTAAAGAATCCGTAGCGGTTGTTACGAACCCAGCAATTGACCGCGACCGTGAGACAGCGCACTTCTCTACGCGTGTTGTTGTTGGTCCTCGTCCAGTTTTACTAGGACAATTAGATAATCGACTTCGTCTTGAACTTGCTTCTCCGCTTGTTCTTGAAGGAACGAATGGTATAGATTCTCATGCAGAATTGGGTCAATTCTCCTTCGAACAATTGCTTGCAACATTCCAAGCAGCGGATGCGAAATCTGTAGCTACATTAGCAATTAGCTACCCACGTGGTGGTTCCTTGAATGATGCGCTTAACAACTTAGCAAGCCAAGCGGTTGCAGCTGTTGAGGCTGGCGCACAATTGGTTATCTTAGATGACCGCACAGCATTCACGAATGAGCAATTGTGGATTGATCCACATTTAGCGGTATCCAAAGTCGATATGGCTTTGAAAGCTGTGAAATTAGGTTCTGGCAATAACTTACGTCGTCAAGCTTCCATCGTCCTTCGTTCTGCAGGTGTTCGTTGCTTGCATGATATCGTTGTGGCAGTTGGCCTTGGTGCTGATGTCATTTCCCCTTACTTATTATTTGCTACTGCATCCGCTAAAGATGGCGCAGCAAGTGCTCGTAAAGTGTACTCAGCACTATCTAAAGGAATGGAAAAAGTTATTTCTACAATCGGTACGCATGAGTTGCGTGGTTATACGCGCTTCTTCTCTGCGATCGGTATGAGCAATGAAGTAGCTGCTATCCTTGATATCGTTACTTATCTTGGTAGTGACAAAGCTGGCTTATCGCTTGCTGATCTTGAGAAAGATGCGGAAGCGCGCTACGAAGACTTCAATAACAATCCGAAAGCAAAAGCGGGTAAGAACTTCCACTTCTTCCAACGCATGTGGAAATCCCTTGGCGAAGCAGCTGCGGGCACGATTCCTTATACAGAGTATCGTGATAAATTGCGTGAAGAGGAATTGAAAAATCCAATTTCCATCCGTCACTTAGCACAATTCAAGTTTGATGGTGTGAAAAAACCAGTCGATCCTTCTAAAGTGAATATTTCTATCGGTACACATGATTTGCCGATGATTATTTCTTCGATGTCCTTCGGTTCCCAGAACGAGACCGCTTTCCGCGCCTATGCAGAAGCAGGCGAGCGCTTGAACATGGTAACGATGAACGGTGAAGGCGGCGAAATCAAGGATATGCTTGGTAAATACAAGCGTACGCGTGGTGCACAGGTTGCATCCGGTCGTTTCGGTGTAAATATTGAATTGGCTAATGCAGTAGCATTCCTTGAAATTAAGATTGGACAAGGTGCGAAACCAGGTGAAGGTGGTCACTTACCAGGTTCCAAAGTAACACCGAAAATCGCAGAAGCTCGTAACGCGACAATCGGTTCTGACTTAATCAGCCCGTCCAACAACCATGATATTTACTCCATCGAAGATTTGGCACAAATCATTAGTGAGTTGAAAGAAGCAAGTGGCCGTAACGCGAAAGTAATCGTGAAATGTCCGGTCGTTCCTGGTATTGGTACAATCGTTGTTGGTGTTGCGAAAGCAGGCGCTGATGTAATCGGTCTTTCCGGTTTCGATGGTGGTACTGGTGCTGCTCGTATTCACTCCTTGCAACATGTTGGTTTGCCAACTGAGATCGGTACGAAATTGGCACATATCGCGCTTATCGAAGCAGGTCTTCGTGACCGCGTTGAATTATGGTCTGATGGCGGTATGAAGTCTGGTGCTGACGTTGTGAAGATGGTAATGCTTGGTGCTAACCGTGCAGGTTTCGGTTCCATCGCAATGCAAGCAATCGGTTGTACAACTTGCCGTGGCTGTCATTTAGACTCTTGTCACGTAGGTATCGCTACACAGATCGACTCTACGGAAGAAGCGGAAGAGCGTGGTTTACGCCGTTTTGTGCCTCGTGTATATGACACAGCGGTTGATAGCTTAGTTCGTTTGTTCTCCGGTATGGGCGAAGAAATTAAAGAAATCGTTGGCGCGCTTGGCTTTACAGACTTGCAAGACTTAGTAGGTCGTTCGGATTTGCTAGAGCAAGTTGCTGGTGTTGGTCGCATCGATTTGGATGACATTTTACGTCCAGCTCCAATTCAATTTAAATTACCTGAGTCGAACATTTCGACTTCCGATATCACTGGCGTTATGACAGGTACGGACGGTCAATTGTTCTTCCCAGATGCAGAATCTTTCAGTACGCCAGTATCCCATGCTTGGGATGGCGTGCTTGCTGAACACCGTATCGTTGGTACGCGTTATGCAGCACACCGTGTACGTGACCGTTTCGACGGTAGCTATGACGCTTTGCCAGCTGTTAGCTTGAAGCTAGCTGGTGGTTCCGTTCCAGGTCACGGTTTGGGCGCATTTAACGCACGTGGCGTAGACATCACGGTCTACGGTGGCGGTGAGGATGGCGTTGGTAAGATGTCCTTTGGTGGTAACGTGTCGATCTTGAAATCGAAGAGCGCTAACGGTACATTCATCAACGGTAGCGTAGGGAAATCCTTCTGCTATGGTGCACAAAAAGGAACATTCTTCGTGCAAGGTAACGCTGACTCCCGTGCATGTATCCGTTTCTCTGGTGCTGATGTGATCTTCGGTGGCGAGTTACAAGGTCCGTTGCAAGACGAACTTGGTTCAATCGCTTCCCGTGCAAACTTGAAAGGTTTCGCATTCGAGTATATGACGAATGGCCGTGCGGTTGTGATGGGCGATCCAGGTCCTTGGATTTGCGCAGGTATGACTGGCGGTATGATTTATCAACGTATTCAACCGGAGCTTGGCTTAGACGTAGCCGCATTGCAACGCCGTATCGCAATCGGTGCGAAAGTAAGCTTCACGAAGCTTGGTGAACTTGGTCATAGCGATTTGAACGAATTGCTTGGTAAGTACCGCGATGCTTTGGCAACTTCTGGTCAAGAAGCAGCTGCAGCGAACATCGATGCATTGCTTGCTGACTTAGATAGCAACTTTATCCGCATTGCGCCTCAACACTTACAAGTAGATGCTGATGTAGCTACTGAATAGAATATGAAAAAGACTGTCGAACTTCGGTTCGGCAGTCTTTTTGTTTAGTCTTCTATGATTTTAATTTGTGTGCAAATCGCTAAAGAATCTAGTAACGTTCGGGTCTGATCACAGTGTATGCCCTTGCTATGAAACGCAGCATATGTAGGCCTCAAATGAGCAATTTGTTGGAACACCGTATATGGGATGGCTTCATCGAATGAAGCGACAAGCAGGTTTCCATCAACGAAATGGACCAACTTCCCCTCCAACTCCAAAGACACCATCGGCAATTGTGTGGATAGGTTTAGATCTTTGAGGATTCCATACACCCTAGAATCTCTCGGAATTTCAAAAGCAAGTTTCAACAGG
>JBEGSW010000041.1:0-2555 GCA_041179705.1 Bacillota bacterium
ATCGGCGAGAACATCTTTGATGCATACACGAAAGCATATGAAGCAGATCCAACTTCCATCTTCGGCGGAATTGTAGCGGCTAACCGTGAAATCGACGGCGCAACGGCTGCGAAGTTGAACGAAATCTTCTTGGAAATCGTACTTGCTCCTGGCTACTCGGAAGAAGCATTGGCGATTTTGAAACAAAAGAAAAACATTCGTTTGTTGCAGACGGCTCCTGAAGCTGTTGGGGCAATCGAGCGTTTTGTAACGTCTGTTGAGGGTGGCGCATTGGTTCAAGATTCCGATCGTCGTCAATTGTCTGCGGATGACATTAAGGTTGTAACAGACCGTCAACCGACAGAAGAAGAAATGAAACAATTATTGTTCGCATGGAAAGTTGTTAAACATGTAAAATCCAATGCGATTGTATTAGCGAAGAACAACATGACAATCGGTGTAGGCGCAGGTCAAATGAACCGCGTTGGCGCTGCTAAGATTGCGATTGAACAAGCTGGGGATTTGGCAGTAGGTGGCGTTCTTGCTTCCGATGCATTCTTCCCAATGAGCGATACGTTGGAATTGGCTGCAGCAGCAGGCATCACGGCGATTGTTCAACCAGGCGGATCGATTAAAGATGAAGATTCCATTCGTGTCGCGAATGAAAAAGGCATCGCAATGATCTTTACTGGCGTTCGTCACTTCAAGCACTAAGAGGAGGAAACGTTAATGCGTATTTTAGTTGTTGGTCGTGGTGGTCGTGAGCATACGATTATTTGGGCCCTTCAGAAGAGTTCGAAAGTAGAAAAAGTATTTTGTGCACCTGGTAACGCAGGGATTGCTGGCATTGCTGAATGTGTAGCCATTGACGAAGGTCAATTCGAAGCATTGGCAGATTTCGCACAAGCGAATGCCATTGATTTAGTTGTCGTTGGTCCAGAAGATCCGTTATTCGCTGGTATCGTAGATGTGTTCGAAGCACGCAACATTCCGGTGTTCGGTCCTCGTGGCAACGCGGCGATTATCGAAGGTTCCAAAGTGTTCACAAAAGACTTGATGAAAAAATATGATATCCCAACTGCAAAATACGAGTCCTTCATGGATTTCGATGCAGCTCTCGCTTACCTTCGTCAAGAAGGCGCACCAATCGTTATCAAAGCGGACGGTTTGGCAGCGGGTAAAGGGGTAACTGTAGCAGCGACTTTAGAAGAAGCGGAGCAAGCGCTTCGTGAAATCATGGTCGATAAAGCATTCGGTGAAGCGGGTAATTCCGTTGTCATCGAGGAGTGCTTAACTGGTCAAGAAATGTCCATCTTGGCATTTGTTGACGGTGAAGTCGTTCGTCCGATGGTACCTGCACAAGATCATAAGCCTGTCTTTGATGGCGATAAAGGTCCGAATACAGGTGGTATGGGTACATATTCGCCAGTTCCACACATGCCTCAATCGATTGTAGATACAGCGATCGAAACAATCTTGAACCCAACGGCAAAAGCAATGGTTGCTGAAGGTCGTCACTTCCGCGGGATTTTATACGCTGGTTTGATGATCACGCCACAAGGTCCGAAGACAATTGAGTTCAACTGTCGCTTCGGCGATCCAGAAACGCAAGTTGTGTTGCCTCGTCTAGAAACAGACTTGGTAGACGTGTTGCTTGCAACCGTGAATGGTACGTTGGCTGAGCAGGAAATTAAATGGAGTGATAAAGCGGCGGTTTGCGTCGTTTTGGCATCCGGTGGGTATCCTGGTCCTTATGCGAAAGGTTTACCGATTACAGGGATCGAAGATGTAAAGGACGCGATGGTGTTCCACGCGGGCACAGCTTTGGATGCAGAAGGGCAATTGGTTACTGCGGGTGGACGTCTGTTGGGCGTTACAGCACTTGGCGAAACTGTTGAAGCAGCTGCAGCGAACGTTTACAAAGAAATCGACAACATCAAATATGAAGGTCGTCACTACCGCACAGACATTGCGAAAAAAGCAATCGACGCTGCGAAGAATAACGGCTAATTTTAAAATCTTAACCCTGGAAAATCGACTAAAACCAGTCGATTTTCCAGGGTTTTTTATTTGCCCCCCTGTAAATTGACTGAAACCAGTCGATTTGCAGAGGGGGTTCATCATTCGTCGCTAAGATAGACGGATGTCAGTCGATTTTTACTTTGACTTGATTGGAAGGATAAGAAGATAGTTTCTAGAATAAACTTCTAATAAAAAATAATGTTTTAATGATGGTAGCGACAGCGAGAGAGGGATAATTGGAATGAAAAAGCAGATTGGTATTGGGATGCTAGCAGTAATGGTTGCCTTGACCGCTGGATGTGGCGATAGTGAGAAGAGACAGGTGGAGAAACCCATAGTGAAGGTGTCACCAACGCCGACGCCAATGCCATTTACATTTCCATTGACAGGGATTGGAACGGAAACACAGGTGACGACGCGACCCTATGTTGTGATGGTGGAAAATATGGTGGCTGCACGTCCGCAATCGGGATTGGATAAGGCAGACTTAGTATATGAAATATTAGCAGAAGGCGATATTACACGCTTCGTTGCCGTTTATCAGAGCGAGACGG
>JBEGSW010000042.1:0-9301 GCA_041179705.1 Bacillota bacterium
CCATTTGTCAGAACGTCAACAAAGAGAAGACAAATGTGATCATGGGTCGGACAACGCGTGTAATTTGGGGCGAGGAAACGATTCGTGATTCGATCGGCGATGTGCAATTTCTTATTTCTGCGCGTTCGTTCTATCAGGTGAATCCAGTGCAGACGGAAGTTTTGTATAAGAAGGCAGTGGAGTTTGCGCAATTAACGGGTTCCGAAACGGTCGTGGATGCCTACTGTGGCATCGGCACGATTTCGTTATTCTTAGCGAAACATGCCGGTGAAGTATACGGTGTGGAAATTGTTCCTGAGGCAATTGCTGATGCGAAACGTAACGCGGCGTTGAATGATATTCGCAATGCGACGTTTGAAGTTGGCGATGCAGGGGCTGTATTGTCCAAGTGGCGTACGGACGGCGTGAAGGCAGATGTTGTTGTCGTCGATCCACCTCGCAAAGGATGTGAGTCCGAGTTGCTAGATGCAATCTTGGAAATGGCACCGAAACGCGTTGTCTATGTATCCTGTAGCCCAGGGACATTAGCGCGTGATTTGGCTGTGTTGACGGCTGGAGGTTACACACTCAAAGAGGTGCAGCCGGTTGACATGTTCCCACATACAGTGCACGTGGAGACAGTTTGTCATTTGGAGCATTCATAATTCCTGTAGGAAAAGTATCAGCTTGGTCGTTGCCATGCGATGGCTAAGTTGATTAAACGATATAAACGCATGGATTTTTGTCCGATGCGTTTATATCACCAACTCTGTAATTATTTCTTCACGTATATTGCAATTGCCTCATTCATAAGCTTGGCAGTACCTTCTCGAAATTTATCGATGTTTCTGCGAAAGCGTTCATCGGCAATATACATTTGTCCAAGTCCGGATAATATCTCATTGGTACATACATAGTAATTGTTTGTAATATACTTCTGCCAGTCGCTTACTAACTTCTGTACATTTTTATTGGCTGGATGGTCTTCCAGACATTCAGAGAATTGTTTCAGTAACTCATCCATTTCGGCAGTCACTCTCTTCCAATCCTCCTTACTATAAGAGGTCGTTTTATTCTGACTCTGTTTATATTCGTCAGTATGACCCCATCTGTCTTTTACCTCTTGCGCATATTTGTCCTTAGCATCATCCATTTCTGACGTATCAAATTCATTAAAACTCATTGTAGGATCTCCTTCCAGATTTGCATGTATGAGCTTGATTAAGTTATCGAGCCTTTTTCTTTTAAGTTGTAATAATTCATGTTGTTTGATAAGTACTTCTTCTTTGTTATACTCAGAAGCTTTCATGAGTTGCACAATTTCTTTTAGTGGAAAATCCAATTCTCTGTAGAAGAGAATCTGTTGTAGTTGCTGTAAGGCATCATCGTCATAGTATCTATAGCCTGTTTCAGAAGTTACTTCACTTGGGGCAAGTAATCCTATCTTGTCATAGTAATGTAAAGTACGTACCGAGACACCAGAAAGTTTAGCGATTTCACTGACCGTTTTTTTCATGTTTTTCATCTCCTGCAATCAATGCTACACTATTACGTAACGTTAGAGTAAATACTGAACATATATTTTTAAGGAGATAAGCCATTGGAATTTTCATTAGACAACATTAAGGATGCACACGCAACATTCACTGGTGTGGACTTTCCTAAATTAATTCAAGTATTCAAACAGATGGACATGGTCACGAACACATTTAACTTACAAAGCGGAAAAGTAACATATGTCCATCGAGCTGGTGAGCAAATCGAAGTCCAGGCGAGAGCGGTTGATGAGCCAATAAATGCGACTTCTTCATCGGATGAAGCCAAAGATATATTGTATCGTCATCAAGCTGGGGAAACGGATTTTCCAACGTTTTGTAGAGAGATTGCTGGTGCAGGTGTCTATAAGTGGGTATCCAATATGGACGAGATGACTTGTAGTTATTATGACCTCAATGATAACCACGTAATTGTTGAAGCGATACCAGGTGTAGTATGACTAAACATCGGATTTATACAATGAGTTTTGCCAGTGTGTATCCCCATTATGTGGCGAAGGCGGAGAAAAAAGGACGGACGAAAGCGGAAGTCGATGAAATTATTCGTTGGCTGACTGGCTATAGTCCGGTAACGTTTGAGGCTGTTTTAGAGAACCGTACTGATTTCGAACATTTTTTCTCAGAAGCACCGCAATTGAATCCTGCACGCACACTCATTAAAGGTGTGGTTTGTGGCATTCGAGTCGAGGACATTGAAGAGCCCTTGATGCAAGAAATCCGCTATTTGGATAAGCTCATTGATGAGTTGGCTAAGGGAAAAGCAATGGAGAAAATTTTACGCAGTTAATTCAAAGTAGCGGGAGTAAACACATGAATGCGATTGTAGTTGGCGCTACGGGTGCCGTAGGGAAAGATTTGGTCGAGTTGCTGGTCAAAGATGACTCGTTCAAGCAGGTAGATGTTTTTGTTAGACGCAAATTAGATGTGCAACATGACAAATTAAATATACACATCATTGACTTTGATAAGCCTGAGCAATGGGGACATCTTGTCAAAGCCGATGTGCTATTTTCGTGCCTTGGGACAACGTTAAAAACGGCGGGGAGCAAGGAAGCGCAGTGGAAAATTGATTACGACTATCAATATGCGTTTGCGAAACAAGCGAAGGTGAACGATGTCAGTCATTATGTGTTGGTGTCGGCTACTGGTTCTTCTCCGAACGCGAAGTTCTTTTATCCAAGGATGAAAGGGATGTTAGAAGAAGCGGTGAAGGCACTCGAATTCCGAAAACTCACTATTTTTAGACCGCCCCTATTAATCCGAAAAAACACCGATCGACCAGGGGAAGTAATTGGTTATAAGGTTCTTGCTTTCCTCAATCGACTTGGCATTGCCCGTTCACAAAAACCGTTAGCGACTGAAGCATTAGCGCAAGCGATGATAAATGCGGTAAAAACAAAATAGGATTCAACCTTTCACCCTCGTAAATCGACTGAAATTAGGCGATTTACGAGGGTGAATCGCTAAGAGTCGATGAAATCGACTAAAACCAGTCGATTTACAAGGGTGAATTTTTTACTTGCTGTATACACATATTGTTAGTATGCTAACAATATGTGAGGTGAAGGATCTGAATGGATAAAAATAGCGTTGGTTTTCAGTTGCGAGCGCTGGGTATTTTATTAAAGCGGAAAATAGATAGTTCGGAAGCAATGAAAAGATTTGAAAATATTACGGGGATGCAACGTTGGGTAGTCAAATTACTGGCTGAGCAACAACAACGTGATGTTTTTCAAAAAGACGTCGAAGAAGTGTTATCCATTCGTCGTTCAACTGCTACTAAATTATTACAGTTGGCGGAGAAGAACGGCCTTATTTACCGTGAATCGGTCGATTATGACGCTCGCTTGAAGCGGATTAAACTTACCCCTAAAGCACTTGAATTACATCAAATTATTATGCATGAAATTGAATTGCTTGAGATACAAATTCAAGCAGGCATTACGAAGGAAGAACTAGATCATTTTTTCAAAGTGATTGATAAAATGAAACGAAATATCGAATAGGAAAGTAGGGTCATCCAACAATGATAAAAATCCTAAAATATTTACAAATCAAAGAATGGTTTTTTGTAGCCATTAGTATTGTATTTATCGTTGGCCAAGTCTATCTCGATTTAAAGATTCCTGACTATATGGCGGAAATTACGAAATTGGTGCAGACGCCAAATAGTCCGATCCGTGAGATTTGGATTGACGGGGGCTACATGATTTTATGTACATTGGGAAGCTTAGCAGCGTCAGCGGTTGTTGGGTACTATGCAGCTCGCGTTGCAGCGACCTTGGCGAAACGTGTGCGTGCGCAGGTGTTCAACAAAGTTGCTTCTTTCTCAATGGAAGAAGTCAATCGCTTCTCTACACCAAGTTTGATTACACGCTCCACGAATGACATCACGCAAGTACAAACGATTATCGCGATGGGCATGCAGGTGCTGATTAAAGCGCCGATTCTCGTAGTTTGGGCATTGATTAAAATTTCTGGAAAGAACATTGATTGGACCATTGCGACAGGTGTGGCAGTCGGCGTTTTGCTCCTGATGATTCTCTCGATTGTGATTTTTGCTATGCCGAAATTCAAAGTTATTCAAACCCTTACTGATAATTTAAATCGTGTGACGCGCGAGAACTTAACAGGTTTGCGTGTCGTCCGTGCATACAATGCCGAACACTATCAAACGGCGAAATTTGAGCAAGCGAACGTTGAACTAACGAATACGAATCTATTTGTGAATCGAATGATGGCGGTGTTCTGGCCAGGGATGAGCTTGATTATGAGTGGTCTGAGTTTGGCCATTTACTGGATTGGTGCATACTTAATTGATGCAGCGATGGGCATGCAGAAGCTTACGTTATTTAGTGACATGATTGTATTCTCGTCCTACGCCATGCAAGTTGTATTTGCCTTCATGATGTTGACGATGATCTTTATCATGTTGCCGCGTGCGGTGGTTTCAGCGAAGCGGATTTTGGAAGTGCTCAACACAGAAGCAAGTATCAAAAATGGAACAGTTAAGACAGTACCGACTGCACACAAAGGTGAAGTGGAATTCCGTAACGTTAGTTTTAAATATCCAGGCGGTGCGGATTATGTCTTGCAAAATATTAGTTTCACGGCCAAACAAGGAGAGACAATTGCGTTCATTGGTTCAACGGGAAGTGGTAAATCATCGTTGGTTAATTTGATTCCACGCTTCTATGATTGTACAGAAGGGGAAGTCTTCGTTAATGGCGTGAATGTGAAAAATTATGATCAACAAGTATTAAATAACAAAATTGGCTATGTGCCCCAGAAAGCAGTTTTATTTAGTGGTGATATTTCCTCGAACGTAGGCTTTGGTGATAATGGCATTGGCGAATACACAAGTCAGGCAATTGAACGAGCAGTAGACATTGCACAAGGGAAAGAATTTGTTACGAAGATGGAAGGACAATACGCCGCGGCTGTTTCACAAGGGGGTACGAACTTGTCGGGTGGACAAAAGCAACGGATTGCGATTGCGAGAGCGGTTTGTCGTACACCTGAAATCTATATCTTTGACGATTCATTCTCAGCCCTCGATTATAAGACGGATGCCAAATTGCGCGATGCCTTGAAGAAAGAAACGACGCAGGCAACAAATTTAATTGTTGCGCAACGCATTGGTACAATTCGTGAGGCAGATAAAATTATTGTATTAGATGAGGGTCGAATCGTTGGGATGGGGACACACCATGAATTAATGAATTCATGTGATGTTTACCAACAAATTGCGTATTCCCAGTTGTCGGAGGAGGAACTTGGTCATGTCTAATTCAAATCATTCCCATGCATCGAGACGACCTGCGCAACGTGGTCCATTTGGCGGCGGTCCACATGGTGGTTTTACTGGTGAAAAAGCAACCGACTTTAAAGGGACTTGGGCGAAACTACTCAAGTACATGCAGGTATATTTACCCCAAGCGATTATCGCCTTAGTTGCTGCACTGGTTGGTACGGTTTTCACGATTATAGGGCCAGAATTATTAAAGCAAATGACGGATGAAATTGCCAAAGGTTTAGTGAGCACGATCAATATGGATGCCGTCTTCCGGATCGGGATGTTGCTCGCCGTTTTGTATGGATTAAGTGTGTTGTTTACGTATTTGCAAGGCTATGTGATGGCGACCATTACGCAGAAAGTATCACGCCAGTTACGAACAGACATTTCTGCCAAGATGAATCGACTACCGTTTCGCTATTTTGATAAGACGAGCTACGGTGATGTATTGTCCCGTGTAACGAATGATGTTGATACGATTGGTCAGACATTAAATCAAAGCATCGGTTCGTTGGTGAGTGCGATTACTTTGTTCTTTGGTTCATTAATTATGATGTTCTTTACGAACGTGCTAATGACACTAACAGCCATTGCCTCAACCGTGATTGGCTTTGTTATGATGGCGTTGATTATGAAGAAATCGCAGAAGTATTTTATGAGTCAGCAGCAAACGTTGGGTGCATTGAATGGGCACATTGAGGAAATCTACTCCGGTCATAACGTGGTGAAAGTGTACAATGCGGAAGAGCAGGCAAAAGTAGCGTTCACAGAAATGAATGAAAAGCTTTATGACAACGCATGGAGAGCGCAATTTTTATCCGGGTTGATGATGCCCATTATGATGTTCGTCGGTAACTTTGGGTATGTGGCGGTAAGTGTGGTTGGCGGTGTACTAGCGTTGAATGGCTCGATTTCCTTCGGGGTTATCGTCGCTTTCATGATTTACATCCGCTTGTTCACACAACCTTTGGGCCAAATGGCGCAGGCAGCGACGGCGTTGCAGTCTACAGCAGCGGCAAGTGAGCGCGTGTTTGCCTTTATGGCGGAGGAAGAGCTGGAAGACGAAAGTGGAAAAACAGCTAAATTGCAAAACGTTCGTGGCGAAGTTACGTTTAACAATGTAAAATTCGGCTACAACGAAGAGAAAATGATAATTAATAACTTCTCGGCTCATGCGAAACCGGGACAGAAAGTTGCTATCGTCGGTCCAACTGGAGCGGGAAAAACAACGATTGTGAATTTGCTGATGCGATTCTATGAGCTTAACGGTGGGGAAATCAGGATTGATGGCGTACCGATTCAGTCGATGAAACGGGAAAATGTACATGCGCTGTTTTGTATGGTGTTGCAAGATACGTGGTTGTTTGAAGGAACAATTAAAGACAATATTATTTATAGCAAGCAGGGTGTGACAGATGAACAAGTCGTTGCCGCTTGTAAAGCGGTTGGAATTGATCATTTCATTCGCACCTTACCGAACGGGTATGACACGGTTCTGGATGATAATGCTAGTTTGTCTGCCGGTCAAAAACAGTTGCTGACGATTGCGCGTGCTGTAATCGAGGACGCACCGTTGTTGATTTTGGATGAGGCGACAAGTTCGATTGATACACGTACTGAAGTCTTAATCCAGCAAGCCATGGATAAGTTGATGGTCGGTCGCACGTCATTTGTAATCGCACATCGTTTATCGACGATTAAGAATGCAGATTTGATTTTAGTGATGAAAGATGGCGACATCATCGAGAGCGGTTCGCACCAAGAATTACTGGAACAAAAAGGCTTCTACAGCGAATTATATCATTCACAGTTTGAACAAATTGGATAATGATTATCGGCGGACCTTCGTGTCCGTCTTTTTTTGTCCAGTCGCTTGGAGACTCGTCCGCATAGGATGAGAAAAAGGGGGTGAAGCTTATGTGTCGCCAATGTGGATTTGCCAATATCAGTCCATGTGGGTGTTCACCTGTTGTGCCAACGACAAGTACAACGACGGATTCGATTTTTTTTAAAGGGACAAACCAAAATAATTTCCAAAACTTCGTCGGCGCGACAGGAAAAGCGTCGGATGCGATTCCCTATACGATGTTGGGGGATGGGACTGTTGTTGGATTTGCGACCGCGATTAATGGGGTGAATTTATTGCGTAATTACACGTTTTATATTACGGCTGATGCGCCACTTGGGTATGTGGGGATTCCACCTATTGTGAATCAGATCGCCCGAATTGAATTGGTGATGAATGAGGAAGTGAGTGGGACGTTGTTGTTTAGCTGCGTTTTGGCAGAGAATGGGATACCGTTTCAAGCACGGGCGAGTTTGAAAGGGGTGGTGCCGTCTCCGTACGTCCCGATAAATGCGTTCGCGACTTGGACGACGATTAAGCCAGGCGCGGTTGTGTTCCGTGAGCAAGCGCTCGCTTTATATTTACTCGATAAAATTGGTAATGAAGAAGCATCGTTTCAAGTGTTTATTCAATCAAAAGCAACATAAATGGCTTGTGGGTTTAACCACAAGCCATTTATGTTTGAGAAATGAATTAGATATTATATCGAGGTGTTAAGCTGAGCTCGTATGTGAGCGTTGTTCCAACAATACTCGATGATACACGGATTTCATTAAATTCCTTCATCGTAAACGCAATGGTTTCATGTAAATTGACAGGATCGAATGTTGCCTGCGACTGTGCCACACCGTTTAAAAAAAAGATTAAAGAAAACGATGCTGCAGGATCTGAACTCGCAACGACTTTGAAAAATCCGGTCGCGTTTGTAAATGTGTTGGAAATAAATAGTTGTGTTGTACCATTTTCTCCACCAGCAATTACTCTTTCTGCGTTTACACACACCTTATCTTGTACTTCTGATAGCGTACAAGTATTATTCGAAAATCCGCTTGAGAAGTTTCCGCAACTCATATCAATCATCCTCTCATTTTTGTGAAGACAACGTCGCCTTCTCGTTTATTTAATGAGCGAAGAATCGATTTGGATACGGACAGATGTACAGGTCAAAAAACATCTTTTGCGTCTTATAGAACATGGAGGCGATATCCAATGAAGAATGTTAATTTAAATCGGCAAGTCGTCAATATAAAGATTGGTTGTCCAAAAGGGAAAAAGAAAAAGCACCATTGGCAGAACCAGGGCTGTTTAAAAGTGAAGCACCAACCTGAACAACGGTATCGCTATTTACCAAGATGGTGCGAGAACATTTGCATAGACTTTCGAGTTACCCAGCAAGACTCGCCACAAACGATCTGGAGAGCCATTGATTTAGAACCAATGGGTACTTTGAATTTAGAAAATCGATCATTTGAGCCGATTACGCTCATTGTATCCAATCAACATGGTCATGAAGTTAGTGAAGATGTGTCACCTAAATCAACCCTGTCTATGACACTGCAAGAACTGGAAAGAATCGAAGTAGCTTGTCTAGCTGTTAACCCGAACTTACCTTGTTTTGGACGGCTAAGACTCCATCTTGTAATCCCATCTAGGCGGAGTGACGTTGAATCGTGTAAAATAGGCTAAGCACGATTTAAGAGGAGATGGGCATAATATGGCATTTACAACGGAAAATGTTTTCATTAACTTACCAGTAAAAGATTTAGAGAAGACAAAAGCATTCTTCTCTGCAATCGGGTTCGCATTCAACCCACAATTCACGAATGAATTGGCGGCTTGTATGATCCTTGGAAAGAATATGTATGCAATGTTGCTGACACATGGGCATTTCGCACCATTCACGAAAAAACCAATCGCTGATGCAACGAAGGCGACAGAAGTATTAATTGCATTTAGTGCAAGCAGTCGTGCGGAAGTAGATGAGATTGTACAAAAGGCGGTTGCAGCAGGCGGGAAGTTGTACGCGGAACCAGCTGATCATGGATTTATGTACCAACATAGTTTCGAAGACCTTGATGGTCATCAGTGGGAAATCGCTTGGATGGATCCGAGTGCCATTATGCC
>JBEGSW010000043.1:0-12655 GCA_041179705.1 Bacillota bacterium
ATTGACGTATTGAGCGGTCTTGATTCCGTTAAAATTTGTACAGCTTACCGTCTAGATGGTGAAATCATCGAACATTACCCAGCTAACCTGAACACATTAGGTCGTTGTGAAGCGGTTTATGAAGAAATGCCAGGTTGGTCTGAAGATATTACAGGCGCTCGTTCTTTGGACGATCTTCCTGCGAATGCAAGACATTACTTGGAGCGTGTCTCTGAGTTAACGGGCATTCCAATTGCCATCTTCTCCGTTGGTCGTAACCGTGAGCAGACAAATCAATTGTTGCCAATCTATATTTAATTATTAAAAAACCACCGTGTCTTGCGACGCGGTGGTTTTTTTATTGTCGGAACGATTGAAGTGAAAAGAATGGGGTCATACTGTAACCATCTTAGGAGGTGGCCTTTGAAACTTTTTACATCACTCGTCCGTTTTGTAATTTCGGCTATTTTGATGTGTGTGTTGTCCATTGGGAGCACGTATTTGACGATTCAGTATCTGAATCATAAAGATCAGGCATCCGCAATCGCACTGCCAATTGGTTCTGCACAACCTGTCTGGAAGCCGATGGAACCAATGCAAGATACGGATGTGTTATCGACAGAAGACCTTTCAGCGTTAAAATCAAAAATGACCGCCGAAGATAAACAAACGCTCTATGATTTATTTACGAATAAAATTGCACCTGAGCAGATCAATGCGATCTCCAAACTATTCGAAAATGGGATTAATCAGATTGAGGTCGATGCAATGAAGGCAGAATTAAACAAACATTTGACGGACAAAGAAATGGAGAAAATCGTAGAAATTTTCAGAAAATATACATCATAATTCCCAGTATCTGCCAAAGAAAGCGTTTTTTTCGTTGCCTTGCCTTGAAAACCTGTGATAAAGTGTCATTATCACTGTCCGAAAGGGAGAGAGTATGCACATTTCACAGAAGAAATGGTCCGAGCTGATTCAGCAATGGAAAGATCAAGCGATCCACTATTGTCTAGTTCGCCCTCAACTTACGATAAGTGTTGGCGTACTAACGATGCTAGCTGCGGCTACTGTAGCTGGACATAGTTATGTTAAAGCGAATACTTATGATGCTTACTTCGTCTACGTCGGCAATGAACGTGTAGGTGCCGTGACGAAGCCGGAAGTTATCGAGAAACATATCATTAATAAATATAATCAATTACAGGTTACCTATCCAAATGCACATATGGTGTTTAACACATCGCAACTTCGCTATGAATATAAGAAGTTGTTCCGTACACCAGCCAATAATCAATTGGCGATTAAACAAGTTGATAATCGACTTGAAACAAATGCACTTGGTGTGGAGATTAAGGTGAACGGGAAATCGCTTGGGATTATTAAGGACCGTTTTGCCGCTGAACGTGTATTGGAATTGATTAAAGCGAAGTATATTCCTGCGCAAGCACAGCAGAAAGAACAAGTGACCATTGCCTCATTAAGCAGTGATGTCGAACCTGTTGAACAAAATGCGCCACGCGTGCTGGAAGAAGTCCGATTCTTAGAGGATATTGCATTTGAAAATGTAGAAGTTTCTCCTGCAAGTGTGCTTAGCGAAGAACAAATTATGGCTAAGTTAAAGACTGGCGGACAAGGTGCACAGAAATATACGGTGCAAGAAGGAGACACATTATCAACAATTGCTGCAAAGTTCGGCGTTTCACAAGATTTGATTCGTCAGAACAATAAGTGGATTGTCGATGATACGATATTCCCAGACGACGTCCTTGACGTTACAAACTGGCGTCCAGCATTATCGGTAAAGACAGTTGAAGTCGAAAAAGAAAATCAGTCCATTAACTATGCGATTACGTATCAAGAAGATGCATCTTTGAAGAAGGGGCGCACGGTGGTTGTAAAAGCCGGTGTACCTGGTAAAAAGATTGCGACATATCGATTGACGAAAATCAATGGCGTGCTCGATGAAGAGGAATTGATTGATGAGCAAATCATTAGTCAGCCGGTAACGGCAATTATTAAGCGTGGAACGAAGATCATCAAAGGGGAAGGGACGGGTAACTTCCTTCGTCCTGTCTATGGTGGTCGGATGACAAGTAGTTACGGAATGCGTTGGGGTCGATTGCATAAAGGCGTCGATTTGGTCTCCAGTAATCGTACAATTCGCGCAGCGGATGCTGGTCGGGTGGAGTTTGCTGGTTACAAGAGTGATTATGGCTATCATATTATTATTAATCATGGCAATGGCTACAAGACGCTCTATGGTCACTTGCGTAGCATGAGTGTGCATTCAGGTGATATTGTTGAGTCTGGGGAATCCATTGGTGTTATGGGGAATACCGGTCATTCAACAGGAACGCATTTGCATTTTGAAGTAATCAAGAATGGTATCGTACGAAATCCAGCAGCATATTTAAATCGTTAATTATAAAAGGCTATCTACATGGTGAAATACACCATGTAGATAGCCTTTTTTCGTAGGCGTCGCAGGCGTGCTTTGTGATAAGATAGAGGCATATGGTTTGAACTGGAGGCGTGGTCATGTTAGGCACAATATTAGTTGTTGATGATGAGCAACCGATTGCAGATATTCTAAAGTTTAATTTAGAAAAAGAAGGCTATGACGTATTGTGTGCAGGAGATGGTCAGAAGGCGATTGATTTAGCTTTTGAACATCAGCCTGATCTCATTTTGTTAGATCTTATGTTACCGATTAAAGATGGCATGGATGTTTGTCGTGAAATTCGAGCAAAGATGAACACGCCGATCATTATGTTAACAGCGAAAGATACGGAATTCGATAAAGTGCTGGGCTTAGAGATGGGTGCAGATGACTATGTGACGAAGCCATTCAGCACGCGAGAAATCTTAGCCCGCGTCAAAGCGCATTTGCGACGCATGTCAAAGAATGCTACTGAAGAAATGGAAGCTACTGAACATAAGATCAAATATATGGATTTAGAAATTGATACAGATATGTACGTTGTAAATAAAAATGGTCAACCACTTGATCTGACCCACCGTGAATATGAACTTTTGCATTATATGGTTCGCAACGTGGGGCGCGTCATGACACGAGAGCACTTGTTGCAAGCTGTCTGGGGATTTGAGTATTTTGGCGATGTACGAACGGTCGATGTGACGATTCGACGATTGCGTGAGAAGACGGAGACAGATCCAAGCAATCCAGAATATATTTTGACAAGAAGAGGCCTCGGGTACGTGATGCGGAATCCGAAGTTAGGGGGACAATAATGAAATCCATTCCGTTCATTCATACGGTACAAGCCAAGATTATATTAATCTATATGTTGCTGATTATTATGGCCATGCAGATTATTGGCATATACTTCGTGAAGACGATGGAAAATTCATTTGTAAACAACTTTAAGGATTCGCTTTATAATCGGGTTGATTTACTTGAACAATATGTAAGACAATCCGTCATTAATCAACAGACGACGGATACAGGTGGTGCCACTCCGTCAGACAATTTAACTGAGGTTGTAGACAACTTCAATAAGATTAGTGGTGCAGAAATTCAAGTCATTGATGTTAACTCAGTTGTGATTAGTGCATCGAATGATTTTAGTTTAATTGGAAAAAAGAAAACACAGATTGAAATTACACAGGCATTACAAGGGTTTGCGACAGAAAGTAAAGTTTTGGATCAAGGTGTTCGTAAATTAATGATTGTAACTCCGGTCAAAGATTATGACACCATCGTTGGTGTCGTGTATGTACTTGCCTCAATGGAGGAAATATACAAAAACATCGACAACATTACGAAGATTTTTATTGTTGGCATTTCGTTTGCCCTAGCATTAACGGTCTTGCTGGGTATTATTCTAGCTAGAACAATTACGAATCCGATTAAAGACATGACAAAAAAGATTGTTCGGATTGCTGAAGGCCGCCTAGATCAAAAGGTTAGTGTTGTTGGCGAAGATGAAATTAGTCAACTTGGACTAGCTTACAATGACATGTTGGAGAAATTGAGTGAAGCCCTCTCTCAAAATGAAGAAGAAAAAGACAAACTATCCTCCATCTTATCGAATATGAGTGATGGCGTAATTGCAACAGATGAGCGCGGGCGTGTCATTGTAATTAATCGGAGAGCCGCTCAGATGTTGCGTCGTGAAAATGAAGACTTGATTGGTCAAGATATTTCAAAATTAGTCGATATGGATAATAAGCAGATTAATCAACGGATGAAAGAAAACGCCTCGGATACAATTGTAAGTTTTGATCAGGGAAAAGAAGCATCTTTGCTCGTTCGATTAACGCTTACCCCGATTCGCCGTAAAGGAAAAGAAATAATGGGCGCAATCATTGTTATTCAGGATGTAACGGAGCAAGAACGTTTAGATGCATTACGAAGAGAATTCGTAGCGAATGTGTCCCATGAGTTACGAACGCCATTAACGAGTGTAAAAAGCTATGTTGAAGCATTAGAAGATGGCGCCATTGAAGATGAACAACTCCGCAATCGATTCATGGGGGTTATACGAAATGAGACAGAACGAATGATACGCTTAGTTAGTGATCTCCTTCAATTGTCTCGCTTAGATTCGAGTCGAGAAGTATTGAACATGAAACCGCATCTAATTGCAGAAATGCTAGAAGATGTGGCTGATCGATTTTCGTTCCAATTGCAACAACGAAAGATTGCAATACGTGTAGAGGTTGATGAAAATCTCCAAATGAACCCAGTGCGAATCGATGCGGATAAACTTGATCAAGTGCTAGACAACCTTCTATCGAACGCGATTAAATTTACGCCTGAGTACGGTCAAATTATTATTTTTGCACAAAAAATTAATGCACAATTTGCTGAGATAAGTGTTAGTGATACAGGTATAGGCATTCCAGATCAAGAGTTGCCAAGAATATTTGAACGCTTTTTCCGAGTTGAGAAAGCGCGCTCTCGAAACATGGGAGGTACAGGGTTAGGACTGTCCATTTCCCAGGAAATAGTTCGTGCCCATGGTGGTCAAATTCAAATTGAATCCAAATTAAATCAAGGCACTAAGGTTAGCTTCACGCTTCCGTTCGATCAACGTGAAGGAGGGGCATTGCATTGAGAGAAATAATTAAAAGTTATGTACTTGCGTTCCTTGTTATTGCAAGTCTATTCCAAAGTTACTATCTTGCCTTTGGAAAGCCAGAATTTAAACCACTTCAAAGCACTGGTGATGTTCAAACGACATGGAACGGTTCTACAAAAGAGTTAGCATCCTTAATTGAACCACAACAAATTGTTCTTCATTTTGGAAATGAGCGACATACTGTCTTGGGGCAAAACCAATTCTTCTTTGAAGAAACGTTCAAAAAGTTAACCCAGCGTTCTTTTGATGCATTTAAGCAGATTCAGGCCAATTCGATTAATTGGAATCAGATTCGAAATAGTCGAAGCGGATTTGAAGTATCCTTCTCCTCAGGCATTCCAGTGTCTATTTTGAGCGATGTCTTGCAAATCCAAGGTGATTTCGGTGAATACCTTGATTTCATCAAGACCATTTGGATTACTACAAATGCAAAAGGAGATGCCGTTAAGGCCTATTTCGTAACGAAAGATAATCAATACGTCTTTGAAGCGACGAAAGTTGATTTTATTGTTAAAGATGTTGAACAAATTGTCGGCTGGGGCCTCGCGTTAAATCAAAGAAATAACTATGTGTGGGTCAATAACAGCTATTATTTGCCTGAGAAGCCTATTTCATTAAACACGTATACTTACACCTACAGTGAATTTACGTCCAAACAGATTCAATCCAGTTTGTTTGTTGATCCAACGACAAGCCGAAAGCTATTAAATCAACAAGGTGTTGAAATCTATACGGATGGCAAACGTGGTTTGGAAATCGATCGAACAAATAAATGGCTGATTTATAGTGATCCAATTACAGTTCCGGAATCCTCATCGAATTTGGAGCTAAATTTACAGGCTGCAGTGAAATTTGTGAATTTGCATGGTGGTTGGGATGGGAAGTTCGTCTTATCGGAAATGCCTGAGGATATCAATCAAGCTTTTGGATTTACGGAATATGTGAATGGACTAGCCTTGTTTGGTCCGAATAGTTATATCAAGAACAATGTTGAAGTCGCGATGAAGAATGGTTTAGTTACCAATTACGAGCGTTCTAACGCGCAAATCGATACGCAAAAGTGGAATACAGTTACAAATGGCGAAATTTCAGGACTAACAGATCTACTCGCAAAGAATAAAGAATATTTAGATTCGACAGAAGTCGAAGTAATCTATCCTGTCTATGTCTTGAAATATTTAGAAAATCAAATTGTCGAACTTAAACCGCAATGGGCGGCCAAGCAGGTCAATGGTCAAGTTAGACTGTTGCAATAGGGGGATCAAAAATGGATTGGGGACGATCAAAAACAATCTTAATTCTGTCATTTTTATGTTTGAATCTCTTACTAGGATATCAATTGCTTCAAATTCAGAATGATAGCGGGAATTTATCTAACGATTCTGTTCGTGATACCTATTCAATAGAAAAAATGTTGGAATTAAATAATATTCGAATGGTATCTGCAATCCCCACGGAAACGCCAAAAGTCCGAGACCTAATTGTGAAATATGAAATGTTACCGGGTATTCGACAGTATTTTGAAAAGCCGATTAAAGCGAATGCAGTATTTGAAAGAAAGACACTCTCCGACATCATATCGGAACAAATCCCATCGGCCAAATATTATGTGTTGGATAAATCACTCAGTTCGAATTCGTATTATGTGATGAATCAAATGTATAAAGACAGACCGATTTATAATGTACAACTCGATTTATACGCGATAGACGGAATGATTGGGGAGTATTCGCAGTCGAAAGTTCAGGTTAAGGAAATTGAAACCAAGCCCCTCGAACAGGTAATGAGTGCACGTCGTGCTTTGCAATTTTTAATTGAGAATTATTTAATGAAAGGTATGGTCATCCAGTCAATTGAGTTGGGTTACCACGGCCAAGAGTTTCAGACGGATACGCAATTATTAGCGCCAAAGTGGCGGTTTGTATTAAAAGACGGCACAAGATATTATGTACATGCAATTAATGGGGAAGTTGATGTTGTAGAAAAGGGGCAGTGAGATGAGTTTGCGGTTTAACGTCTTGGCCAGTGGATCAACCGGAAATGCTTTGTTGGTTCAGACGGATGAAAAGACGATATTAATAGATGCCGGATTAAGTGCAAGAAAGATTGAGCAATTGATGGCACAAGTTGGTGTATCTGCATCCGAATTGGATGGCATTTTGATTACACATGAGCATTCCGATCATATTAAAGGGCTGGGGGCCATTGCCCGTAAACACCGATTACCTGTCTATGCCAATCAACAGACTTGGCAAGCAATGGTGCCGTTGATCGGGGATATTGATGAAGTGCAACAGCGCATCTTCAGCACTGGAGATTCATTGGAATTCGGCGGTTTACTTGCTAATTCTTATGCGATTTCACATGATGCAGCAGAGCCTGTTGGCTATACGTTTCAATTCGGCGATCGAAAATTAGGTTTAGCGACTGATTTAGGGTACGCTAGTACAAAGGTCAAAGAAACGATCTTTGATTCGGACATGTTGATTTTGGAAGCCAATCATGACATCGAGTTATTGCGAATGGGTAAATATCCGTGGAATATTAAGCGACGTATTCTTGGTGATTCGGGCCATCTATCGAATGAGGCAGCGGGCGAGGTCTTGGTGGATTTGTTGGAAGGTCGAACAAAACATGTCTTCCTGGCTCATTTGAGTTTGCAGCATAACATGATTGACTTAGCACGTATGTCTGTGACAAATGTCTTGCGAGCGCGCGGGATTGATATACAAGCCCGTGGTGTTGTCATTCATGATACGTATCACGATCGACCGATTGATTGGCAAGTAATTAAATAAAGAGGTGCGCTATGGCAGAATTAAAAGTATATGTGGTATGTGATGAACATGTGGAGTATGCGCTTGATGATTATGTCGACTATAATGAGTTAGCACCTGATGTTGTCGTTGTAGATGACGAAGTGAAATGTGACCGATGTGACCAACCAGCAAAATATAAGTTGGTACCGCAAGCATGAATATTCAATTTGTAGTAGTCGGAAAGTTAAAAGAAAAATACTTGATTGATGGCATCAAGGAATATACCAAACGGATGGCACCATACGCGAAAGTCGTTATCACAGAATTAGCGGATGAAAAAGCACCGGAGCAAATGAGCGCAGCAGAGGAAGAGCAAGTACGTACGCGAGAGGGCGAAAGAATCTTGGCCACAATCAAAACGGAAGCACACGTGATTGCGTTGGCGATTCAAGGCGAAACGTGGACATCTGAGCAATTTGCTGCACACATGGACAAGCTAGCTACTTACGGAAAAAGCGCGGTCACATTTGTTATAGGGGGTTCAATCGGACTGTCAGACGCCGTATTGAAACGTGCAAATGCGCATTTATCTTTCGGTCGATTGACGTATCCGCATCAGTTGATGAGATTGCTGTTGGTTGAGCAAGTGTATCGAACCTTTAAAATTAATCGCGGGGAACCGTATCATAAGTAAATGGTAAAGGAGATCACGGAACATGTATGAAAATTTAGAGCAATGTATTCTTGATTTAGAGAAACACGGGCATTTAATTCGCATCCATGAAGAAGTTGATCCACATCTGGAAATGGCTGCGATTCATCTCAAGGTCTATGAAGCGGGTGGACCTGCTTTGTTGTTTGAAAATGTGAAGGGTTCGAAATTCCGTGCGGTGTCCAATTTATTTGGAACAGTTGAACGGAGTAAGTTTATATTCCGCCATACTTGGGATGCCTCTCAAAATGTCGTGCAATTGCGTAACAATCCTGTTCAAGCATTGAAAAAGCCGTTCCAGCACATTCAGACGGCACTTGCTGCAGTGAAAGCATTACCTGCAAAGCAAATGGGATTGCCTACCGGATTTAAAGAAATAAATATTACTGACATTCCAGCGATTCAAAATTGGCCAGATGATGGGGGCCCATTTGTTACATTGCCGCAAGTATATAGTGAAGATCCAGAAAAACCCGGGGTTATGAATGCGAATGTGGGTATGTATCGCATCCAATTGCAAGGAAACGATTATGAGACAAATCGCGAAGTAGGCATTCATTACCAAATTCATCGCGGGATTGGTGTGCATCAAGCGAAAGCATCAAAAAAAGGCGAACCGCTAAAAGTTAGTATTTTTGTGGGGGGACCGCCAGCCCATACGTTATCTGCAGTAATGCCTTTGCCGGAAGGCTTGAGCGAGGTTACATTTGCTGGAATCTTGGCTGGTCGCCGTTTTCGATACAGTTACGTTGATGGCTATTGTGTGAGTCATGATGCTGATTTCGTGATTACTGGTGACATCTATCCTGGGGAGACAAAGCAGGAGGGGCCATTTGGCGATCATCTCGGCTATTATAGCTTGGCACATGATTTCCCAGTGATGAAAGTCCATAAAGTGTATGCACGAGAAAATGCAATTTGGCCATTTACTGTGGTTGGACGTCCGCCACAAGAAGACACATCTTTTGGGGCTTTGATTCACGAGTTAACAGGCGATGCGATTCGCAAGGAAATCCCTGGCGTCAAAGAAGTGCATGCAGTTGATGCTGCAGGTGTGCATCCTCTATTATTTGCAATTGGGAGCGAGCGATATACACCTTACACAAAAGTGAAACAGCCTGCTGAAATTCTTACGTTAGCAAATCGTATTTTGGGTACGGGACAATTGAGTTTAGCCAAGTATTTATTCATTACAGCAGAGGAAAATGAAGTTCTTGATACACATGACGAACAGGCATTTTTGGCCTATATATTAGAACGTATTGATCTCCGTCGTGACTTACATTTCCAAACCCATACGACAATTGATACGTTGGACTATTCAGGTACAGGCTTGAATCAAGGAAGTAAAGTGATCATCGCGGCTTATGGCGATAAAAAAAGAACGTTAGCTGAACAAGTGCCAGATGCGCTCACTAAGGCGGGTGTATTTACCGATGCACAGCTGGTGATGCCTGGTGTTGTGGCCGTCAGCGGACCTGCATTTACGACCTATGAGCAGGCCGAACGAGAAATTGCGGCATTTACTAGCACGCTCGAATCGCAGGGTGATTTATCTGGATGTCCATTGCTTATTGTGTGTGACGACAGTTCCTTTGTGCAGGAGACGCTAGCGAATTTCCTATGGGTAACGTTTACACGAAGTAATCCGTCTCATGATATGCATGGTGTAAATAGTTATTATGAAAATAAACACTGGGGCTGTGACAATCTCATTATTGATGCACGGATTAAACCGCATCATGCACCGCCATTACTTGCAGATCCTCATGTAGCAGCCAACATGCAACGATTATTTAAACCTGGAGCAAGCTTGGGAGTTGAAGGATAAATGGAAGTTATCGATGTCACAACGTTTGAGCAACTCGAAGTGGCCTATCATATTCGTTATTTGGTCTTTGTTGTGGAACAAGGATGTCCGATTCAGGACGAATACGATGAATACGAGTCAGTTGCTTCCCATATTCTTATTTATGAGAATGAGCAGCCGATTGGGACAGCCCGTTGGTGTGTCGTTGAAGGCGTGGCGAAATTAGAGCGGATTTGTGTATTGGTAACGCATCGACAGCGTGGGGTAGGCAAGTTCATCGTTGATGCATTAGAAGAACGTGCTAAGAGACGTGGCATCCAACAAAGCAAACTGCATGGGCAAGTACAGGCTGAAGCCTTTTACCATCGTCTAGGCTATGTGACGGTTTCTGAGCCTTTCGTCGAAGATGGCATTCCGCATGTCCTGATGGTAAAAGAAATGCATTGAAACACAGATAAGGATGGGTTGATCTGTCATGAAGATTACGAAAATTGAACCAACGCCGAGTCCGAACGTGATGAAACTGACGATGGATGAATCCTTGAATGCAGGCGTTCGATTGAATTATACATGGAAAGAAGCGAATCAAGCGCCAAGTTATCTTCGCCAACTCCTAGCGATTGATACCGTGACAGGGGTATTTCAGACGAGTGATTTCATCGCATTAGAACGCCATCCCAAAGGCGACTGGGCGACCATTCTCGAACAGGTTAAAGGGGTCTTACAAGTTGCAGATGGCATCCAGACACAAGCAGCTACTTTCACAGCAACCGTTGTTGATTCTAGCTTTGGGGAAGTCATTGTGCGCGTTCAATCGTTTCGTGGGATTCCAATGCAGGTGCGTGTAAGCGCGGGCATTGAAGAGAAGCGAGCGGCCCTACCAGATCGATTCATACAAGCTGCCATGGAAGCTGGCTTGCAGTCTCCTAATTTAATTATGGAACGGAAACTAGAAGAACATGGCATTCGTTATGGCGAATTAGCAGAAGTTTTAGCAGAAATTGTGATGGAACTTGATGCGGCGTTTCCTGATGATCGCTTGCACAACCTTGTCAACCAATCTACATCTGATTCAGTATTTACAGATGATGGATTTATGCATCCGGAATGGCAAAAGCGATATGCTTCTATTCAACAATTACAACCGACACTGGCAAATTTGCCAGTCTTCATTCGCGCGTTACATGATTCGAATACAACGATTCGTCGATTTGCGGTTGCCCAACTTGGTGCCTATGACGAAATTGATACGCTACCTTATATTTTGCAAGCCTTGCATGATCCCTCCCCGATTATTCGTCGAACAGCTGGCGATGTTTGCTCAGACAAAGGCGATGCTGCGGCTCTCCCAGAAATGACAGAACTGCTGCAAGACTCGAACAAACTTGTGAGATGGCGTGCTGCCCGATTCCTGTATGAAATGGGTGGGGAAGAAGAACTAGACGCCTTGGAATCAGCAGCAGATGATCCAGAATTCGAAATTCGACTGCAAATCGAGTTAGCGATTGCGCGTATTACAAATGGTGGACAAGCAGAAGGAACCGTCTGGCAACAGATGACACGCCGAAATCACTGATGAAGGAGTCATATAAATGATCGATTGGGTGCAACGCGTCGAAGAGGCAAAAGCCTATATTCAGCAACACAATCATATAGTTCCGGAATTCGGACTTATTCTCGGCTCTGGCCTAGGTGAATTGGCTGATGAGATGGTTGATGCAGTTCGATTACCGTTTCGCCATATTCCGCACTTTCCAGTATCTACCGTTGAAGGGCATGCTGGACAATTGGTACTCGGGCAGTTGGAAGGAAAGGCTGTCCTAGCTATGCAAGGCAGATTTCATTACTACGAGGGGTACACGATGCAAGACGTTGTATTTCCGATACGTGTCATGAAGGCGCTGGGGATTACAAATTTAATCGTAACGAACGCATGTGGCGGCATGAATCCGGACTTTGCGGCGGGACAGTTAATGATAATCACCGATCATCTCAATTTGACAGGAACAAATCCACTCATCGGCTCTAACGTAGACCAATTTGGCCCACGGTTTCCTGATATGAGCCGTGCTTATACGCCTTCATTCATCGAACGGGCAGAACGCGTAGCTGCAGCGCATAACATTATTGTACATAAAGGCGTTTATGCTGGGATTAGTGGTCCATACTACTTACCACCAGCTGAGCTGCGCATGCTACGAACCCTTGGTGGTGACGCGGTGGGTATGTCAACGGTGGGTGAAGTGATTGCTGCGAGTCACATGCAAATGCGCGTACTAGGCGTTTC
>JBEGSW010000044.1:0-27008 GCA_041179705.1 Bacillota bacterium
AGAATCGTGTGGCCCGCGTTGTTACCACCTTGGTAACGAGCTACGACTTCTGCGGATTCCGCTAAGTAATCAGTGATTTTGCCTTTTCCTTCATCGCCCCATTGGGTGCCGATAACGACAACCGTTGACATGTAAATCCCTCCATCCGAGTGCATCATGCATCGGTTTATATCCGTTCCTCAGAACAGCATTTTTAGTTTAGCAGTTTTAGCCAATTAAAGCAATAAATAACGAACAATTGTAGGGCTAAATATCCGAACGTTCGGATATTGGACATCATATTAGCCCATCGGAGCATCTTGTCCGTGATTATTATCCACACTAACGAATTTATTATAGTTTTTCATGAAGTATAGTTCGACGGTGCCAACTGGACCGTTACGTTGCTTCGCAATAATAACTTCGATAATATTCTTTTTCTCAGTCTCTTGATTGTAGTAATCATCGCGATACAAGAAAGATACGATATCCGCATCTTGCTCAATCGAGCCGGATTCACGTAAGTCTGACATCATCGGACGTTTATCTTGACGGGATTCCACACCACGACTCAACTGAGATAATGCAATAACTGGAACTTCAAGTTCACGAGCAATCTGTTTTAACGTACGTGATATTTCGGATACCTCTTGTTGACGGTTATCCCCTTTTCCACGCCCATGAATTAGTTGTAAGTAGTCAATTACAATCATGCCGAGTCCTTTTTCTCGTTTCAAACGGCGACATTTCGCACGAATATCCGAGACAGTAACCGCAGGCGAATCATCAATAAAGATTTTCGCTTCGGACAAGGAGGAGATTGCCATCGTCAGACGCTCCCAATCATCACCCTCTAATTGTCCGTTACGTAGACGAGTTGCATCAACGTTTCCTTCGGCACAAATCATACGCTGTACCAATTGAGAGGCTGACATCTCGAGACTAAAGATAGCAACCGTCTCATTTGCACGCACACCGACATTTTGCGCAATATTCAAGGCAAATGCTGTCTTACCTACGGAAGGACGAGCTGCCACAATAATTAAATCGCTTCGTTGGAACCCTGAAGTCATGCGATCGAGATTGGAGAAGCCAGATGGAATCCCTGTAAACCCTCCGCGATGTTGATGCAAGTAATCGACGCGTTCAAATACATCAACCAGCACACTACGAATTTCTTTGAATCCTGAGCCTGATCGACGGTTGGCAATTTCCAGAATGCGTGACTCCGCATCGCTTAGTAATTCGCCTACATCATCTTCGCTAGAATATCCATCCGTTACAATATTGGTTGCCGTCCGAATAAGGCGACGCAATAATGATTTCTCTTCGACGATTTGCGCATAGTAGTCTACATTCGCTGCCGTTGGTACCGCACTCGATAGGTCAGCTAAGTAAGCAACGCCACCGACTTCATCCAACTGCTTCTTATCTTGCAAACGTGCAGTTAGTGTCACAATATCAACAGGTTGATGGGTTTCCCCTAATTCAACCATGGCATCAAAAATTTTCTGATGGGCCGAACGATAAAAATCTTCCGCGCGCAATCGTGCTGTCGCCACAACAAGCGCCTCTTGATCGAGTAAGATTGCTCCAAGCACTGCGTTTTCCGCTTCCGTGTTTTGCGGAGGGATACGCTCTAACATCATTTCTTCATTCATGCCTCAGGATCCCCTTCCTTCGCATTCCAACCTATCACATTATTTATCTTCAACGACGTGTACATTTAATGTCGCAGTTACATCAGGATGTAATTTAATCGAAACAGCAGTCACGCCCATTGTACGGATTGCATCATCTAATAGGATCTTGCGCTTATCAATTTTCAATTTCGCTTTTTCTAATTCTTCAGCGATTTGTTTGCTTGTAATTGCACCGAAAAGTCGACCGCCTTCACCCGATTTTGCTTTAATCGTAACCGTCATTTCCTTCAACGTTGCAGCAAGCGCTTGTGCCTCTTGCTTTTCCTGCTCTTTGCGCTTTGCTTCTGATTTTTGTTGCTGGTCTAATACTTTTAACGAACCATCAGTCGCAACAGATACTAAGCCTTTCGGCAATAAATAGTTACGTACATAACCATCTGAAATGTCCTTCACATCACCTTTTTTGCCTTGCCCTTTAACATCTTTTAAGAATACGACTTTCATTCCATGAACCCCTCTTCTGCGATGAATTCTTCAATAATTAATTTAAGTCTAGCTACCACATCTGCAATTGTCCCTTCAACCTGTGCAGCCGCCGTCGTTAAGTGACCGCCACCGCCAAGTCGTTCCATAACGACTTGTACGTTCATCTTCCCTAGTGAGCGAGCGCTCACACCGATTAAACCGTCGGCACGTTCGCAGGCCACAAAAGATGCGCTAATTTCACTCATATTCAGCAAAGTATCAGCTGCCATCGCCGTCGTTAATGGGGAATATTTCACACCAATCGGTCCGGATGCAATCGCAATTCGCTCATGAACCACTTCGGTATTTTGGATAATTTCTGACTTGCGCTTAAACTCCGACAAATCTTCCTTCAATAACGTCTGAACAAGCGCTGAATCTGCACCATTGCGTCGTAGGAAACCAGCTGCTTCGAATGTGCGAGAACCTGTCCGTTGCGTGAAGCTCTTCGTATCAACAACCATCCCTGCCAATAAGGCCGTTGCTTCAATTACTTCCATAGAAATACGTTCTTGGAAATATTGTAAGAGTTCAGTAACCAATTCACACGTCGAAGATGCATAGGGTTCCATATAAATAAGCGTCGATTCACCGAGGAATTCTTCGCCACGACGATGATGATCAATAATCACGACGCGGGACGTCTGTTGTAATAACTTCGGTTCAGCCACAAGCGACGCCTTATGCGTATCAACAACAACGAATAACGTCTTTGCATTACGTAATTGCAACGCTTGATCAGGATGTATGAAGGCATCATTTAATTCTTTATGTTCAGCCACTTCTTCCATGAGACGTTGGATGGAGACGTTCACATTCTCAAGCGCAATGTAGACAGGTTTGTTGGACATCTTTGCCATCTTCCATACGCCAATCGCCGCCCCAATTGCATCCATATCAGGAAAACGGTGACCCATAATAATTATGTTATCGCTATCCTTCATTAAATCACGCAATGCATGAGAGACGACGCGTGCACGAACGCGATTTCGCTTCTCAACCGCATTGGTACGACCGCCGTAGAAAGCAATCTTGTCGCCTACTTTCACCGCCGCCTGATCGCCACCACGTCCGAGCGCAATATCTAAACTCGCTTGTGCTAATTGGCCGAGTGCTATGAAATGCTCTGCATAAGCTCCTACACCAATACTCAACGTCATCGGGAGTTTATATTCAGCTGTAATGTCACGAACGATATCTAGGACATCGAATTTATTATGCTCGAGATCGTGTAACGCCGTTTGGTTAAGGAGGAATAGGAATCGATCTGCTGCAGTGCGTCGCAGGTAGATGTTATTTTTATTTGCCCAATCAGTAATCGCGGCAATCACTTTAGCCAACACCATACTACGCGTTTGATCGTCCATTCCTTGCGTCACTTCATCAAAGTTATCCATCATCATAATGCCCATGGCAACCCGTTCTTGTTCATACTTCGTCTGCAATTGGACTTTTTCCGTTGTATTAAAGAAGTAGAGCAACCGGTCTTCCGGATGAATCATTACTTTGTAATTTTCTTTATTAAATGTGATATCGATCGTGGCCGCTTTGTCTTTCTGATTTTTCAACATTGGGAAGAAATCGGACACGGCTTCACCAACGATTGAATCTTTGCCCACCATCTTGGCAATATAAGGGTTGTGCCACTCCACGGTCGCTAATTCGCTGTATAGCATAATGCCGAATGGAATTTCTTGGATGACATCCTGACCCGTCTTTTTCACACGGAAAGTCAGTGTTGCTACATATTCTTTCATTGTCTGGCGGAACGCTAATTCCGCAACAAAGGTGTAGTAGAGCAAACCTGCACCAACAAACATCGCTAAGAGACCGATCATCCAATTGTAATAGAACATCGTACCCGTTAACGTTATAAAACTGCCAAACCCCAACCATTGATGCCAACCATGCCATCTCTTAAACCAAGCTTTAGGCATAACGATAGACACCTACCCTTCGTGTTTGTTAAGCGATTTTCGGAGTGGAAATGCAATATCTAGAATACCGAGTAACACAACAAGCGCATTAATTATTGGATATAACACGATACAAAGCACAGGCATCGCTTTCGCCCATTTCTTATATCGGGCCAAATACACTAAAAAGCCAAGCGCCTGGATAGAAAACGCAACCATTAGGACTGGAATCAAATTCATTAATGCGATAGAAATGAAACTTGTATCATCGTTCGGTAGACTTACATTCAATAAAACAGCTATGGCATATATAAATACCCATGCGCGCGGCACTTTCCATTCATCTGATACTTTCAGCTCAGATAATGTAACCGAATAGCGCTTCATTACACGTCTTGTCGTCGTGTGTGTAAGCGCAGTAATAATAAAGGCGATAATCAGCATCGTCATCGGAATTGATTTCGTTACCATATTAATGTAACTCTCAACAAAATCATCACCTAATTGCGTTTGAAGTTGTTGCGGTAATGTTTGTATGCTTTCACGAACAAGTGTCGCTAATCCATCAAGCATCTGCGGATAAGCAATCGTTAATATGGCATATAGCAAGATAAAACTAACCGTGACACCAATCGTACCAACTCGTATAACTGTCTTCGCATGTTCCCCGCGCTTATACGCGTTGCTCATCCATACTGCAGGTAAAAGCATGAGCAATACGTACGCCCACACAAACCATACCGTTGAATAAGATAAAAGTGCTGGAACAGTTAAGCTTACGATGATTCCTAATGAAAAGAAATTACGTGGCGTCTGCAATAACAACAGGACAACCATAGGTACAATAATGAAGAAATAGCCTAGCAAAGCGAAGGGGGTTACAAATGATGTGCTTAACGCAACCAAGATAAACAGCCACAGGCCGATTTGAAATTTCGTATTTTGCACGAGCGCTTACACCTCTTTTATCAATAAACATCTCAAAACATTATAGCACAAAGCCATTCTGACATCTTACACAAATAAAAAAACCCTGTATATCCATAAGGATATGCAGGGTTTCATAGGTAAACTACTCAGTTGTGTAAGGCAATAATGCTACTACACGCGCGCGTTTGATTGCGATTGTCAAAGCACGTTGATATTTCGCAGATGTACCAGTTACACGACGAGGTAAAATCTTACCGCGCTCGGAAATAAATTTCTTAAGCAACTCGATATCTTTGTAATCGATGTGTTTCACTTTGTTTACAGTAAAGAAGCAAACTTTACGACGCTTGCGACCGCCACGGCGACCACCAAACTTCTTATCATTACCTTCTTCACGATCAGGTCTTTTGTTAAAAGCCATTTGGATTCATCTCCTTCCAAGGTTTAATAATCATCTTTGATTAAAATGGTAGATCATCGTCCGATAAATCTATCGGTTTGCCGTCATCTTCGAATGGATCGTTGACTTTCCCAGCATTCGCTCGAGGCGCACTAGATGGGAATCCACCTGCAGCATCTTCGCGATTGCCTGCGTTAGCTGATTCTAAGAAACGAACGTTATCTGCAACAACTTCGGTTACATACACACGTTTGCCTTCATTGTTATCGTAATGACGAATTTGTAAACGACCTTCAACCGCAGCAAGACGTCCTTTACGCAAATACTGAGCACATAACTCAGCCAATTGGCGCCAGACAACGATGTTGATATAATCAACTTCTTTTTCTTTCTGTGAGTTGGAATAAGGACGATCTACAGCTAAAGCGAACTGAGCGACTGCCACACCAGCTGGTGTATAGCGCATTTCAGGATCGCGTGTTAGTCTTCCAATTAAGATAACTCGATTCAGCATCCGAAAACCCTCCGATACCCTTCAATAGTAGATTAGGCTACGTCTTGTGTGATTAAGTGACGAATCACATCATCAGAAATACGAAGAACACGATCTAATTCGGCAACAACTTCTGTAGCAGAAGTAAAGTTGACTAGGACATAATATCCGTCACGAATTTTCTCGATCTCGTACGCAAGACGACGTTTACCACTCACATCATGCTTGGAGATTTCTCCAGCTGCATCAGTGATGATTCCTTGGAATTTAGCCGTTAGTGCATCCAAAGCTTCTTGTTCAACTGTTGGACGAACGATGTACATCAATTCATACTTGCGCATTTTTTCACCTCCTTATGGACTTAGCGGCTTCCGCATGTGCGAAAGCAAGGACAAATCATGCAGGTCTACACCCGCAGAAAAAAATTATATCAAAATATACAACTACTGGCAACAACTATCTGCCAATAAAAAAACGACCCTACCTTTACAAGATAGAATCGCTCTATATACGAATAATGGCGGAGAGAGTGGGATTCGAACCCACGCACGCCTTGCGACGCCTAGCTGATTTCGAGTCAGCCCCCTTGGGCCTCTTGGGTACCTCTCCGTTTGTGCAACAAACCGTATCATAACACACGATTCATTCGCCTTGCAACGTTTGACGAAGCACTTTTTTCAACCGTTTTTCAAACTTTGCACGCGGGATCAGCACACTATGCTTACATCCCACACACTTCACGCGAATATCCATGCCCATCCGGATAATTTCCATTTCATTCGTCCCACACGGATGCGCTTTTTTCATCGCAACGATGTCCCCAAGCTGGAACGCAATCTTTTCCATAATCTATACCCCACTATTGTCAGCCATTGAAAAATTCGTCACTTCTGTAATCGATCCATTCGGTATAATGTATTGCTCCCCTGTTGCGCTACGAATACGTGTCATGCGCAAGCCAATTTGCTCGACTGTACCTTTAAAGTTTCCCGTCTGAATCACATCACCAACGCCGAATTGATCTTCAAAAATAATAAAGAATCCGTTCAAAACATCCTTCACCAAACTTTGCGCACCAAACCCGACTGCCAATCCTAGTACGCTAGCGCCTGCTAATAATGGCATAATCGGGATGCCAAGTTTATCTAAGACAAGCAATATTATTATAAAATTCAATCCATAGGATAGGATATTGCTAACCAACTTTCCAACCGTCTGGATGCGTCTTTGGTCGAACTTATCGGGCTTCACCGTTGTGCGCGCTACAAATGCTTCTACAGCCCGTTTGGCAATCTTTACGACGTATCGCCCTACCACTAAGATCAAAACGATTTGTAAGCCTGCTAGACCAATTTCCGTCCAATTTAAATGAAAGTCCCAGTTCATAACTTGGCCATCCTCCTTTAGAAAGTAAGTTGTTCATATGCATCAGCAACGGGTTTAAAGATCCCTCGAACTTCTACTTGTTCATCCTGAATAATCGACGTCACCCTATTTAAATCTTCACAAGGAAAGGCAATAGATAATGCACAGCCCGCTGTGATTTGTTTCGGAGTTGGATAGATATCAATTTCAATATCTGCGAATTCCAGCAACATTTCTGTCCGTAACGCTTGTTGTGTTGAATCAAACGCAATTAAATAGATATTGGCCATAGTCCCTCCGTTAGTATTTCCATTAATTCCCATTTTTTGCAATAGATTTAATAGCATTTATAAAAGTTGCAATTTCTGCCTCGGTTGTGCACCAGCCAATACTTGCACGGATTGCCCCTGTGTCTAATGTGCCGGCTGTAGCATGTGCCAAAGGCGTGCAATGATACCCTGCTCGCACAGCGATTCCGAACGATTTATCAAGTTCAAAGGCCACTTTAGCACTGTCTTGATTCGGAATTACAAATGAAACAATTCCTACTCGCTCTTCGCCAATCGCTGGGCCTAAAAGTTGTATGCCAGGAATTGCACTTAAACCTTGCATCATCGTTTGACTATGCGCCCATTCTCTCTGGTGAATATATTCGACCGTCTGGGCAATGACATACTTTAATCCCTCACGTAATCCGGCAATACCCGGCATGTTTAACGTACCCGTTTCATAGCGATCCGGTCTAACCGTAGGTTGCTCAATCTTTTCAGATTGACTGCCTGTACCCCCATAAATAAATGGTTTAAGGTCAATTGCCGGCGAAATATATAACGCTGCCGTCCCTTGTGGACCTAACAAACCTTTGTGTCCAGGCATAGCCACAAAATCGACTTGAAGTCTTTCGATATTTAACGGATATGTACCTGCAGTCTGTGCAGCATCGACTAGAACGAGTGCGCCATAGCGATGTGCCAGCGCGGTGATTGCTTCTATTGGTACAATTGTACCTAATAAATTTGATGCATGATTTACAATCACTAGTCGTGTCTTTCTATTTTTTAACTGATCTTCAAGATCAGTAACATTCACAATACCATGTTCATTCATTTTCATTTCTGAGATTGTTATTCGACCATCTGTTTTTAATGCTTCAAGTGGTCTACGGACAGAATTATGTTCGATTCCTGAATAGATAACATGATCGCCTTGAACCAATAAACCTTGGATCACCATATTTAAAGCTACACTCGTGTTACTTGTAAATATAATGTCATTTGGATTTTTAACACCAAATAATTTAGCTAGCATAAACCGGGTTTCCATGATAACGCGACTTGCTTGCACAGCTAATCGATGGGCACCACGACCAGGATTTGCCCCATAGTTCGAAATCGCATCGGCAACTGCAAGAGCAACGCGCTCTGGTTTTGGAAAAGAAGTTGCTGCATGGTCTAAATATATAATTTGAGAACGTTCCATAGGTCACCTCCTATATACAACAAACGCATACATCTGACTTCACGGTAATAAGATCTTACTCGCGTGCAGGTATGCGCTTGATTCATGCTATTCCAAATTGATATTTAACTGTTCAAGAAGACGTTCTAAATCCTCGTTAGAGAAATAGGAAAACTCGATTTTACCTTTATTCTTATTATGTTTGATTTTGACTGTCGTCATGTACTGTTGCTCAAGGAACCGCTCAATACGACGAATTTGTGGGTCTTTCTTTTCTACCGTTACGACTTTCTGCTTCTTAGGAGTCTGCAAGCCTTGAATTTCTTCTTCGAGTTGACGAACACTCCACTGTCCTTCGATGGCTGCAAGAGCCAATCTTTTCTTGGCAGTATCTCCCTCTACACCGGCTATCGCTCTTGCATGCCCCATTGATAATGTTCCACGTGAAACATAATCTTTAATTTCCGTAGGCAATTGAAGAAGTCGTAAGAAATTCGCAATATGAGAGCGAGATTTTCCCACTTTTACAGACAACTCTTCTTGTGTTAAATCAAATTGATCGATTAAAGCTTGATAAGCAATTGCAACTTCCATTGCGTTTAAATCTTCGCGCTGTACATTTTCAATTAGCGCTACTTCCATCGTCTGCTTATCAGTGAAATTTCGAACAACAGCTGGAATAGAAGTCTTTCCAGCCACTTGAGAAGCTCGGAAACGACGCTCACCAGCAATGATTTCATAACCACGAAGAACACTACGTACAATAATCGGCTGAATCACACCATGTTCTTTAATCGATTCTGCAAGCTCAGCTAACGCTTTATCATCAAAATGTTTACGTGGCTGATAGGGATTCGCGCGCAATTGGTCGACTGAAATTTCAATTACTTTATCATCATCATTTACGTTAAGCGATGGCAATAATGCTTCTAAACCTTTACCTAGCCCTTTTCCTGAAGCTTTACTCATAAGAAACCACTTCCTTTGCTAATAGGGAATATACTTCAGCACCCTTAGACTTTGGATCATATAAGATAATAGGCTCACCATGACTTGGCGCTTCACTTAGTCGAACATTCCGTGGAATAACAGTTCGGTAAACTTTTTGTTGGAAATATTTCTTTACTTCATCTACAACTTGAATAGCTAAATTCGTTCTAGCATCGAACATTGTTAACAATACCCCTTCAATTTGTAGGGATGTGTTAAGGTGCTTCTGAACAAGTCGAATCGTATTTAATAACTGGCTTAGTCCTTCAAGTGCGTAGTATTCACATTGAATTGGGATAAGCACAGAATCGGCTGCAGTTAAGGAATTAATCGTCAACATGCCAAGCGAAGGTGGACAATCGATTAATATATAATCAAACTGTTTTTTCACAGTAGCAATCGCCTTTTTTAATCTAACTTCACGCGAAATGGTCGGAACTAGTTCTATTTCAGCACCTGCCAATTGAATTGTTGCTGGTAACGCATATAAATTTGGTACTTTCGTCTCAAGAATCGTATCTTTTGGTTCTACATCGTTAATGAGAACATCATAAATACAGTTATTTACATCCGCTTTACTAATGCCTAGACCACTCGTTGTATTCCCCTGCGGATCAATATCGATAATCAGCACTTTTTTACCTAAGGCAGCTAAACAAGCACCTAAGTTAACAGTTGTGGTTGTTTTACCAACGCCGCCTTTTTGGTTTGCAATTGCAATAGTTTTTGACAAGAAAGTTCACTCCAGTGCCGTCACGTGATTATCGCTTCGGAATTTTTATCGTAATCTCATAGTAGTCTGCGAAATCTTGTTCTTCCTTTTGAATATCCATACCAGATCCGGAAATCATATCAATCGATTGGCGAATTGTATTTAGCGCTAAACGTACATCTTTCGTAAATGAGATGCGCTTCGTTGTTGGTTTCTCTTCTTTAGCTACTTCTTTAAAGAACGCAACACGCGTTTCTGTTTGCTTTACGTTTAGATCTTTTTCAAGTACATCCGCTAACACCTTAATTTGAATCTCATCTGTAGGTAATGCCAATAATGCACGGGCATGACGTTCTGTAATTTTACGATCCAATAAAGCTGTCTTTACGGGTTCACTTAGTTGTAATAACCGCAGCTTGTTTGCAATAGTTGACTGGCTTTTGCCAAGTCTTTGCGCTAAACTTTCTTGCGTCAATTCATGTAGTTCAATTAATTGTTGATAGGCAACTGCTTCTTCTAAAGCCGTTAATCCCTCTCGCTGTAAGTTTTCGATTAAAGCAATTGATGCTGCCTGAGAATCATTGAACTCACGTACAATGCCGGGAATCGTATCCATGCCAAGCTTAGTTGCTGCACGAAAACGTCTTTCGCCCGCAATGATTTCAAACTTTCCTTCACGAACACGAACAACGATTGGTTGAATGACACCATGTGTTTTAATCGTTTGGCACAACTCATCTATACGATCATCGTCAAACACCGTTCTCGGTTGATAAGGCCCTGGAACGATATCTTTCAATGGAAGTTGCTTCAATTCATCATTTGTTGTTTGGCGTTCACCAAAACCAAAAATTCTCGAAAATTGTTCCTTCATTTTCACGATACCTTCCTATTTCCCCATTATCAATACATTCTCTCATGAATTAGCCGATTCCTTCAATTAAAATGTTTCACGTGAAACATTTTTAAATCAACGGTTGCTTATTCGGTATGCCAGCCTTACGTGGATAAAGTTTAGGCGTTACACCTTGTTTATTGATCACGATTATCGTGCGTTGCGCATCTTCATGCGGCAATTGTAAATGAAATGTCGCTCGTAATGAACCGTTCAATGCGCGAATCGCCTTCTTTGCTTCCGATACTTCATCATCTGCCTGAGAACCCTTCATAGCCACAAATGTACCGCCATCACGAACAAATGGCATACAAAGTTCGCACAATGTATGAAGACGTGCAACAGCTCTGGCTGTTACCAAATCAAATGTGTCCCGCAATCCAATTGCACGACCCATATCTTCAGCTCTACCATGATGGAACGTAACATCTGTTAGTCCTAATTGGTCGACAACCTGTTTCAAGAAAGTAATTCGCTTATTTAACGATTCAACAATGGTTAACTTTAAATGTGGAAATGCAATCTTCAGTGGAATGCTAGGAAATCCAGCGCCTGCCCCTATATCCGCGATTGTACCAATACCATCTAGCGGAACGTGAAAGCCAAGTGTAAGAGAATCATAGAAATGTTTCAAATAAACCTGCTCTTCTTCGGTGATTGCTGTTAAATTCATCTTCTCGTTCCATTCCACTAACAATTTATAATAAGTGGCAAACTGTTCGTGTTGAACCGAAGTAAGATGAATGTCATTTTCTTCCAATTTTTGTAATAAATCACTAGGAAATGCCATTATTATTGCCCTTTCGCCGCTGTGACACGATTATAATGCTCTAAATACACGAGTAGGATTGAAATATCTGCCGGTGTAACGCCAGAGATACGAGATGCCTGTCCAATGGAGATTGGTCGAATCATCTCAAGTTTTTGCTTTGCTTCATTTGCTAAACTATGAATTAATGAATAATCAATATCTTGTGGAATCTTCTTTTTATCCATTTTCTTCAAACGCTCCACATGAGCCAACTGCTTCTCAATATAACCTGCATATTTAACTTGAATTTCCACTTGTTCCTTCATCTCATCATCTAACTCATAGGGACTAGGAGAAAGTGGTTCTAAAATCGCATACGTTAACTCAGGACGACGCAACAAACTAAGCATGTCCGAGCCATTATTTAATTCTACAGTACCCGCATGACGTAAAATCTCCTGTACACGAGGCTCTGGTTTCACTTTTGTCTCACCCAGGCGAACCATTTCAAGCTGAACCAACTCTTGTTTCTTAACAAAACGCTGGTACCTCTCCTCATCAATTAAACCAATCGCATAGCCCGTTGGTGTTAATCGAATATCTGCGTTATCATGGCGCAACAACAGACGATATTCCGCACGGGATGTTAACAAACGATAAGGTTCATTCGTCCCTTTTGTCACCAAGTCATCAATCAAAACGCCAATGTAACCTTCCGAACGATCAAGAACAACAGGTTCTTTATTCTGAACCTTGCGCGCAGCATTTATCCCAGCCATAACGCCTTGTCCAGCAGCCTCTTCATACCCAGAAGTCCCGTTAATTTGCCCTGCCGTGAATAAGTTAGAAACCACTTTCGTTTCCAAAGACGGCCACAACTGCGTAGGCACAATCGCATCATATTCAATCGCATAACCTGTACGCATCATCTTTACATTTTCCATCCCAGGAATCGATTGCAAAATCTTCAACTGAACTTCTTCCGGCAAACTCGTCGATAAGCCCTGCACATAATACTCCGAAGTATTACGCCCTTCTGGCTCCAAAAAGATCTGATGCTTCGGTTTATCTGCGAAACGAACAATTTTATCCTCAATAGATGGACAATAACGCGGACCTGTCCCCTCAATTTGACCAGTAAACATAGGTGCACGATGTAAATTATTATTAATGATTTGATGTGTATCTTCTGACGTATACGTCAACCAACACGGCAATTGTTCTTGCGGTAAGCCTTCTTTCGTTTCAAATGAAAAGAACTTCGGATGATCATCACCGGGTTGAATTTCAGTCTTGGAAAAATCAATCGTCTCTTTCTGCACACGCGGAGGTGTACCAGTCTTGAAACGAACCAAATCCAAACCGTGTTTCTTCAAACTTTCCGATAACTTAACCGCTGGTTGCTGATTATTTGGACCACTTTCATACATCAATTCACCCATAATTACTTTTCCGCGCAAATAAGTACCCGTTGTTAATACAACAGTCTTACCCATATAAGTAGCACCTGTCTTCGTAATAACGCCCTTGCAAACACCATCTTCAACAATGATTTCATCCACCAAACCTTGACGAAGCGTCAAATGAGGCGTCTTTTCAATCGTTTCCTTCATTGTATGTTGGTACAAGAACTTATCCGCTTGTGCCCGTAAAGCGTGTACAGCAGGCCCTTTTCCTGTATTAAGCATACGCATTTGAATGTATGTCTTATCAATATTTCGACCCATTTCTCCACCAAGGGCATCGATTTCACGAACCACATGCCCCTTTGCCGGTCCACCGATCGACGGATTACATGGCATGAACGCAACCATATCCAAATTGATTGTAACTAATAAAGTTTCACACCCCATGCGCGCAGCAGCCAAAGCCGCCTCACATCCTGCATGTCCAGCACCAATAACAATGACATCAAATTGTCCCGCTTCATAGCTCATCCTTGAATCCTCCCATCTATTTTCCTAAGCAAAACTGTGAAAAAATCTGATCTAACAACGATTCACTAACCGCATCCCCAATGACTTCACCCAAATGTTCCCAAGCCAAATGAATATCAATCTGGATCATATCAATCGGCATCATCGAAGCAGCACCATCAAGGGCCTCTTGTAAAGCGTGATCAGCCTGTTTCAATAAATGAATGTGACGAACATTACTTACATACGTCATGTCTTGTCCCTCTAATTTACCCTCAAAGAACAAATTAGCAATCGCATCTTCTAAATGCTTACATCCTTCTTGCTCCGTTATAGACATATATATAACTTGTTCCGCACCAAATAAAAGTTCCAATCGATCGGTTTCAAGCTTTTTATCTAGATCAATTTTATTCACAATCACAATCACGCGGCGATCTTTTAGCTGATCCATTAATTCAAGTTCATCTTCATGAAGCGCCTCGTTGTAATTAAGTACAAATAGGATTAAATCAGCATCATTAACCGCAATACGAGAACGTTCTACGCCAATTTGTTCGACTAAATCAGACGTTTCACGAATACCTGCCGTATCCAATAACTTCAATGGCACGCCATTTACTTGCACATACTCCTCAATGACATCACGCGTTGTGCCGGCAATATCAGTAACAATCGCGCGATTCTCTTGCAATAATTCATTCAGTAAGGAAGATTTACCAACATTAGGCCTACCAACAATCGCAGTAACAATACCTTCGCGCAAAATTTTTCCTTGATCAGCCTTAGCTAATAAAGCACGCACTTTATCCTGTGCAAGCTCGCATTTTTCACGAATGAATGCATTAGTAAGCGCCTCGACATCGTGCTCAGGATAATCAATATTGACCTCAATATGCGCCATTGTTTCCAATAATTCTTGACGAATGAGACGAACTTGGTTCGATAACATCCCTTCAGACTGTTTCATGGCTACATGGAAAGAACGGTCAGATTTCGAGCGAATTAAATCCATAACAGCTTCAGCCTGCGTTAAATCAATACGTCCGCCAAGAAAGGCGCGCTTCGTAAATTCACCCGGCTCAGCAATTCTTGCGCCCGCCTCCAAAATCAATTGAAGCACATGGCGAACCGATACTATTCCACCATGACAGCTTACTTCAACTGTATTTTCAGTTGTAAATGAACGCGGCGCACGCATAACCGTAAGTAGAACTTCATCCACAGTTGAGTGATCAGCAGGATGAATGATCTTACCGTAGTGCACAGAATGAGATTCAACATGCATAATATCGCGACTAAATACCTGATTTACAATGGGAATGGCATCATCCCCACTTACACGGATAACTGCGATACCACCCTCGCCTGGAGGCGTTGCAATCGCAGCAATTGTATCTGAAATATGTTCGGACATTGTACGCTCCCTCCAGACAGAAAAAAGCAATGACAAGGCGAAAAGATTCGCAAACCGGTCATTGCCTTCTAGTCCAATTATCTTAGTGTAATCACGATGCGACGATTCGGTTCTTCACCTTTACTGAACGTCTTTACTTTCGGATGTTCCTGTAAATAGGAGTGAATGATTTTCCGTTCAGCCGGAGACATCGGTTCTAATACGACGTCTTTTCGCGACTTCACAACGCTAGAAGCTAGTCGTTGAGCAAGTTGTTCTAATGTCTTTCTGCGACGCGCACGATAATTCTCTGCATCAAGAACAATACGTACGTGCCCATTTGAATGTCGGTTAGCAACTAAATTAGTTAAATACTGTAGGGATTCTAATGTCTGACCACGACGACCAATTAATTGACTTAACTGCTCACCTTGTAAATCAAACAAGACATGATCATCTGATTGATTCTTCACAATAACAACTTGAAGACCCATCGTCTGCAAGACATCCTGTAGAAATTGTTCGGCTTTCATTAATACACCAGCTAAATCCAAAGATTTCGATTCAGGATTTGGAGCAGAAGCACGAAGCGTTAATTCAACCTTAGCTTCCTTCCCACCAAGTAACCCGAACAATCCTTTGGAAGGTTGTTCAAGAACAACAACTTCTACTTGATCTTCTGTTGTTTGTAATTGTGCCAAACCATCTAAGACAGCTTCTTCTACAGTCTTTGCAGTTACGATAATCGTCTTCATTTCGCGATTGCTCCTTCTTTCGGCTTACGATAGATAAAGTAAGTCTGAACGATTGTGAAGATATTACTAAATACCCAATACAAAGGAAGTGCCGAAGCAAAACTGATGGACATCACGAAAATCATAATTGGGAAAATGTACAAAAGAATTTGCATTTGACCCATTGATTGAGGCGACATAGCCATCATCACTTTTTGTTGAATGTACGTTGTAATTGCAGCCAAAATCGGAAGAATATAGTACTGATCCGGAGATCCTAGTTTCATCCATAAGAAAGTGTGCGTATAGATATTCTCATTCCAACTAATCGCATGGAATAAAGCAAACAAAATAGGCATTTGGACCAAGATTGGGAAGCACCCTGCCATTGGATTAACATTGTTCTTTTGGAAAAGACGCATTGTCTCTTCTTGTTGTTTCTTTGGCTCATCTTTGTACTTCTCTTTAATCTTCTTGATTTCAGGTTGAAGGGCTTGCATCGCTTTAGAGCTTTGGTATTGCTTTAAAGTTAATGGCAAAATTACAAAACGAATCACAATCGTTAATAAAATAATTGCAATGCCATATTCGCCCCAAGCAAAATCAGCAAATGTATTTAACAACCATGTTAACGGGAATACGAAGTAATGAGACCAAATTCCCCCACTTACAAGTTCATCTTCAGACTTTAATTGCGCCTCCGTTGAACAACCAGTTAAAACCACTACTAATAATAGTAAAAGCGCTAAGATTTTAAGATTACGTGACAAAACAAAATTCCTCCTAACGAGTGTGAAAAACATAGATAGTCATTGGGTTTAATCATAACACATTGTCTCATTGAAATGAAAGGAAAATAGCGCTTAGCTTCGCTTCGGATTTCGATCTGATTTTTGCGGTGTAGCAATGATTTTAGCGCGTTTCAAGACATGTATTAAACTGCTCTCCAACTGGTGGTAATCAAGTGCTTCTACACCTTTGCGAGTAACTACAATAAAATCCAAATTAGTCAAAATTTCTTCTTTATGCAGACGAATAATCTCTTTAATATATCGTCTCAGTCGATTCCGAATAACCGCATTGCCATTCTTTTTACTAACAGAAATACCTAGACGAAATTGTTCTGTCTGTCTATTTTTTCGAAAAAAGACAACGAATTGCATGTTTGCAGCCGTATTCTTCACACGATATACCGTCTGATAGTCATTTCGCCTCTTTAAACGTAAATGTTTATGCATACAATCCTCCTGACTGTTGGCACAAAAAAAGACCACTTTCCAGTGGTCTCCTTGTTCCGATCATTATGCGCTCAATACTTTTCTACCCTTAGCGCGGCGAGCTGCCAACACTTTGCGGCCGTTCTTCGAGCTCATGCGCGCACGGAAGCCGTGAACTTTGCTACGCTTACGAGTGTTTGGTTTAAAAGTCGGTCTCATTTCAATTGCACCTCATTCAATAAAAAAATTATCGGTCATACAGACACTATACGAAATTAAACCATGTTTAAAGAAAAAAGTCAACGTAAATAATCTGATGTGGATAAATAAGTTAAATTTTTCATGTTTTTCACAAAAATCATAGAAATTTGTCAACTTATGCATGAGTTATAAACAAATTACCTGCCTGTTATTTTCACATTCAATTAATTTGTCTAATTTTGTGGATAGTTAGCGAAATGTATTGCTAGTATTGGGCTGTTTTGTTATGATTGAGATACTTTTTCTGTGGATATTTAATCTGTTTTCATTTTTTATCAACAGATTGTGGATAAGTTTGTGTACATTATCCCTGATATTCGATTTATCTATTTTCATAAATTGTGAATTATGTGCATATTGACGACATAATTCAGCATTATATATGTATTTTTGACAGTCTTAGTGCGATCATCTAGAGGAGTGGAATCTGTGGATAACCTTGTTAATAGTCAATGGGAGCAAGTATTAGATTTGCTTCAAAATAAAGTAAGTAAGCCAAGTTATGACACTTGGTTTAAATCAACAAAGGCGACTTTATTCTCAGAAACCTTAGTTCGGGTGAAAGCACCAAATGAATTTGCAAGAGAATGGCTTGAAACACGCTACGCAAAAATCATAACAAGCGCCATTTTTGAACTATTTAATCGAAATGTTGAAATCAAGTTTATTGTTGAAGAAGAAATCATCGATGACTTTGTTCAACCAACAGCTAGAACGATTTCTGCGAAACCACAAGTTTTCAATGAAGATTTTGCTACCCAATTAAACTCTAAATATACATTCGATACATTTGTCATTGGAACAGGTAATCGATTTGCACATGCTGCCTCTTTAGCAGTTGCAGAAGCACCAGCTAAAGCATACAATCCACTATTTTTATATGGTGGTGTAGGTCTTGGGAAGACTCACCTTATGCATGCAATTGGGCATTATATCATTGAACATAACCCAGCAGCGCGTGTCTTATACATTTCTTGTGAAAAATTCACAAATGAGTTTATTGATGCGATCCGTCATAATCGAACGGAAAATTTCAGAAATAAATATCGCAATATCGATGTGCTATTAATTGATGATATTCAATTTTTGGAAGGGAAAGTACAAACACAAGAGGAATTTTTCCATACATTTAACGCATTGCATGAGGAACATAAGCAAATAATTATCTCTAGCGATCGACAACCAAAAGAAATTCCTACATTAGAAGATCGACTACGTTCTCGTTTCGAATGGGGTTTAATTACAGATATTCAACCACCTGATTTAGAGACAAGAATTGCCATATTAAGAAAAAAAGCAAGAGCTGAACAATTAGATGTACCAAATGAAGCAATGCTCTATATTGCAAACCAAATTGATACGAATATTCGAGAACTTGAGGGTGCATTAATCCGAGTTGTTGCTTATTCTTCATTAATTAACCAAGATATTACAGTTAGTTTAGCTGCAGATGCATTAAAAAATATCATTCCATCAAGTCGACCAAAAGTCGTTACGATTCCTAATATTCAACAAATTGTTAGTGATTACTATAATATTCGTGTTGATGAGCTTAAAGCGCGCAAACGTACCAAGAATGTAGCATTCCCAAGACAAGTTGCCATGTACTTAACACGTGAGTTAACAGATTTATCACTACCAAAAATTGGTGATGCATTTGGTGGTCGCGATCATACGACTGTTATTCATGCTCATGAAAAAATCAGACAATTAATCGAATCCGATCAAGAATTGAATCGCATTGTAGTCGATATGACGCAAAAGATTAAAAATCCGAATGGTTAATAACTAGAATTCTGTCCACAACTTATCAACAACAGGATTGAGTGAATTTAGTAGACTATGAAAGAGCTTTCATAGAATTGTCCACAAATTCAGTGTACCTACTACTATTACTATATAAATAAATATATTATTACTATATATACTTAAAGAAAGTTGGGGGACTAGACCAGATGAAATTAACCATTTACAAAGATGTATTGAATGAAGCAATTCAACAAGTATCTAGAGCAATTTCAAATCGATCAACAAATCCAATCCTAAAAGGAATTTGGTTACAGACTTCGGATCAAGGTCTTATCTTGACTGCAAGTGATACAGATTTATCCATACGAGTTATTGTTCCATTAGAAGCGAATAATAAAGAAAACATGACAATCGAAAGACAAGGCGGTGTAGTTCTAACAGCTAAGTTTTTTGTAGATATTGTTAAAAAGATGCCTGCTGATCAAATTACAATCGATACGAATGAACAGTTTTTAACGCTCATTCAATCAGGTAAAGCAGAATTGCAAATTATGGGCTTAGATCCGGAAGAATTCCCAGTATTAACAACACTTGATGAGAATCAAGTCATTCAGGTAACATCAGAAATGCTTAAAGCCCAAATTAAACGAACATTATTTGCAGTATCTACAACAGAGAGCACACCCATTTTGACTGGTATCTTATGGTCATTACAAAATAATCAATTAAAATTGGTTGCGACTGATCGTCATCGTTTATCCCAAAGTGAGACAGTCCTTGCTGGGAATGAACAGGTTGAATTGAAAAATGTTGTTATTTCAGGTCAAAATTTGAATGAACTAATTAAATTATTACCGGATCAAAATACTTTAATTGATATGGTCGTAGCAGAAAATCAAATTTTGTTCCGATTAGGCCGTATTTCTTTCTTTACACGTCTGTTAGATGGACAATATCCAGATACTTCTAAGATTATTCCACAACAATTTAAGTCAGAACTAACAGTAGATACAAAATCATTTATTGATGCAATTGATCGTGCATATTTGTTATCACGTGAAGAAAAGACAAATATTGTTCGTTTGCAGACATTACCAGACGGTACGCTTGAAATTGCTTCAAGTTTATCTGACTTAGGTAAAATGACGGAGCAAATTGAAATTATTAAATTTGAGGGTGAACAATTAAAGATTTCATTTAACTCTAAATATATGTTAGATGCACTAAAGACAATCGAGAGCGAACAATTATTAATCGGTTTTACAGGTGCGATGAGCCCAATTATTGTTAAACCATTAAATGATGTAAATTTATTGCATTTAATTCTTCCTTATCGAACTACGAATTAAGGAGCATTTACATGAAAGAGATAAAAATCAGAGATGGATATGTAACGCTTGGTCAACTACTTAAATTGTCGGATTGCATTTCGACAGGTGGCCAAGCTAAATTTTTTTTAGAAGAGACGACTATCTTTATTAATGGCGAGCAAGATCAACGTCGAGGACGTAAATGTTATCCTGGTGATGAAGTAAGCGTCGAAGGATTTGGCACATTTCGGGTTGTGGTGAAACCTTGAAATTAAATCAAATCAGCTTAAAAGGCTATCGAAATTACGAAGATTTAGAGTTAGCTACACCTGAATCTGTCGTACTATTTGTAGGGCCAAATGCGCAAGGCAAAACAAATCTCCTTGAAGCCATTTATGTTTTAACGTTAACAAAGTCACATCGCACGAGTAAGGATAAAGAGTTGATTCGATGGGGATCTGAATCGGCTCACTTATCTGCTAACATGGAGCGAAGACAAGGATCCTGTAAATTGGATTTGACCATTAATCAGAATGGAAAAAAAGCCAAATTAAATGGATTAGAGCAACGTAAATTAAGTGGCTATGTAGGAACGTTGAACGCCGTTTTATTTGCGCCAGAAGATTTAGAAATTGTGAAAGGTGCCCCCGGTATTCGTCGGCGCTTTTTAGACATGGAAATCGGGCAAGTTGAACCCACTTACTTATATGATTTGCAGCAATACCAGAAAGCTTTGCAGCACCGCAATCATTTATTGCGTGATGGAGTAGGTAAAAATACGACGTTACTAGAAGTTTGGGACCAACAACTAGCCAATTTTGGTTCTAAAATAACGATTAAACGGCAACAATTTATACATAAACTTCAGAAGTGGGCAGAACAAATCCATAGTGGGATTACAGACGGCAAAGAACAGCTTGTAATTCGCTATATACCCTCGATTGAAGTTGCTGCTGAAGTTGAACAACATTCTATTTTATTTGAGCGTTTTATGGTAAAATTAAAAGATATGAAAGACCAGGAAATGCGACGTGGCGTTACATTGATTGGACCTCATCGTGATGATTTGCAGTTTGATATTAATGGCAGAGATGCACAAAGTTTTGGGTCTCAAGGACAGCAAAGAACAACCGCCTTGTCGTTGAAACTAGCAGAGATTGAATTAATCCGGGAAGAAGTGGGAGAATACCCGCTTTTATTGTTGGATGATGTTCTATCTGAGTTAGATCAAGCAAGACAGACGCAGTTAATTGAGACGTTTCAAGGAAAAGTGCAAACTTTCATCACGACAACAGGGATTGAAAGTATTGATCGCACGAAGATTCAACAAGCAGCAATCTATTATGTGAATAATGGAATAGTAACGAAAGAGTAGGAGTGTGAAGCATGTACGTCCACATTGGTGGAGAAATGGTCGTTCGATCAGAAGAAATTATTGCGATATTTGATATTTCAGTTGGTCCAACTTCGAAAGTCTCACAACAATTTATTCGACATGCTGAACAGAATAATAACTTGTATGTAATTAGTGATGAAGAACCGAAATCACTCGTCGTCGTGAAGAATAAAGTTTATTACTCTCCAGTATCGCCGAGTACACTAAAGCGTCGAACGAATCAATTACAAGCAAGTGAAATACGGGTATAACTATTTTCAATTTGTAGGAGAAGGTGAAATCGTATGACTGTAAATCAACATTCCTATGACGAGAATCAGATTCAAGTGTTGGAAGGCTTAGAAGCGGTTCGCAAAAGACCGGGTATGTATATCGGTTCTACGAGTGGACGAGGCTTACATCATCTTGTATGGGAAGTTGTCGACAATAGTATTGACGAAGCGTTAGCAGGATATTGTACACGGGTTCAAGTTATCATTCACAAGGATAATAGCATTACAGTTATCGATAACGGTCGTGGTATCCCTGTTGGGATTAATGCTCAGATGGGTCGGCCAGCGCTAGAAGTAGTTATGACCGTTTTGCACGCGGGTGGTAAATTTGGTGGCGAAGGGTATAAAGTTTCCGGTGGTTTACACGGGGTAGGTATTTCTGTTGTAAATGCATTGTCATCCAAAGTCGTCGTACAAGTGCGACGTGAGGGTAAGGTGCATGAACAAGAATATCAACGCGGTGTGCCACAATACGATATGCGCGTTATAGGTGAGTCGAATGAGACGGGGACACAAGTAACATTCACACCAGATCCTGAGATTTTCACTGAAACAACGGAATATGATTTCAACACATTGAATGGTCGTTTGAAAGAACTAGCATTCTTGAATAAAGGAATCGAAATTTATCTTAAAGATGAACGTAATGATTCGGAAGTAACGCATTTATATGAAGGCGGTATTATTTCATTTGTTGAACATTTGAATGGGAATAAGGTCGCCCTTCACGAAACACCGATTTATGTGGAAGGGAATAAAGATAGTATTTCTGTTGAAGTTGCTTTCCAATACAATGATGGATTCCATGAAACTATTCATTCTTTTGCGAATAATATTCATACGCATGAAGGTGGTACACATGAATCTGGATTCAAGAGTGCTTTAACGCGTGTTATTAATGATTATGCGCGTCGTAAGAATTTCTTAAAAGAAAAAGCATCTAACTTTACGGGTGAAGATATTCGGGAAGGCTTAACAGCAATCATTTCCGTAAAGATTCCAGAACCACAATTTGAAGGACAAACAAAGACGAAATTAGGTAACGGGGAAGTTCGCGGGATCGTTGAATCTTTATTTGCCGAGAAATTGAGTGAATTTTTAGAAGAAACACCAAGTGTTGCTGAAAAAATCATGCAAAAATCCCTTACAGCTGCGCGTGCTCGCGAGGCTGCTAAGCGTGCACGTGACTTAATCCGTAAACCAGCTAATGATCCACTGGGAAGTGCATTGCCCGGGAAATTAGCAGACTGTTCTTCACGCGATGCTTCAATTAGCGAGATTTATATTGTCGAAGGGGACTCTGCAGGTGGTTCTGCGAAACAAGGACGTGATCGCCATTTCCAAGCGATTCTTCCGCTTCGTGGTAAAATCATCAACGTTGAGAAAGCTTTGAATGAAAAGATTTTAGCTAACACAGAAGTTCAAGCGATGATTAAAGCAATCGGATGTGGGTATAAAGAAGATTTTGATATTGAAAAAGCACGATATCACAAGATTATTATTATGACTGATGCCGATGTCGACGGTGCACACATTCGAACGCTATTGTTGACATTCTTCTATCGTTATATGCGTCCTATTTTGGAACAAGGATATATTTATATTGCACAACCACCTTTATATAAGCTTGAGAAGAATAAAGTTATTCGTTATGCGTACAACGAGAAACAACGCGACGAAGCCATGGCAGACTTCGGCGAAGGTAAAGTTAACGTGCAACGTTATAAAGGTTTAGGAGAAATGAATGCAGCCCAATTATGGGAGACAACCATGGATCCAGAAAGTCGCACGTTACTTCAGGTAACGATTCAAGATGCAATTGATGCAGAAGATGCATTTGAAACACTAATGGGCGATAATGTTGAACCTCGCCGTGATTATATTGAAAAGCATGCGAAATATGTCAAAAACTTAGACATTTAGGAGGGAAACGAGTGTCGGACGAACTGCGTTCCTCAGTTAGAAATCGAGATATTGGAGCCGAAATGCGTAGCTCCTTTATGGATTATGCGATGAGCATTATTGCAAGTCGTGCTTTACCCGATGTTAGAGATGGGTTGAAGCCGGTTCATCGTCGTATTTTATATGCGATGTCAGAGTTGGGGATGTCTCCGGACAAACCTTATAAGAAATCTGCCCGTATCGTAGGGGAAGTAATCGGTAAGTATCACCCTCATGGTGATAGTGCTGTTTACGAAACGATGGTACGTATGGCGCAAGATTTCTCACTTCGTTGTACATTAGTAGATGGTCATGGTAACTTTGGATCGATTGACGGTGATTCTGCAGCAGCAATGCGTTATACAGAAGCACGTCTTTCTAAGATTGCTATGGAATTGTTACGTGATTTGAATAAAGATACAGTAGATTTTGTTCCTAACTATGATGGTGAAGAAAAAGAACCAGCTGTTATGCCAGCACGATTCCCTAACTTAATTGTTAACGGGGTATCTGGTATTGCTGTCGGTATGGCTACAAATATACCGCCACATAACTTAACGGAAGTTATTGAGGGAACACAGGCACTCATTCGTGACCCCGATTTAACACCAATGGATTTAATGCAATATATTAAGGGTCCTGATTTTCCTACAGCCGGATTTTTAATGGGGCGTGAAGGAATTAAGCAGGCATATGCTACGGGACGCGGTTCTGTAACGATGCGCGCGCGTACGGAAATTGAAGAGAGTGGCAATAAAGCTCGAATTATTGTTTCTGAATTACCTTACCAAGTAATTAAGGCTAAATTAATAGAAAAAATTGCTGAACTCGTTCGCGAAAAGAAATTAGATGGCATTACTGATCTTCGTGATGAATCAGACCGTAACGGAATGCGAATCGTGATTGAACTTCGTCGTGATGCGAATCCAAACATTGTGTTGAATAACCTGTTCAAACACACAGCAATGCAAACAAACTTCGGGATTAACATGTTGGCGCTTGTGAACGGTGAACCGAAAGTTTTGAATATGAAAGATGTCTTATATCACTATATTCAACACCAGATCGAAGTCATTCGTCGTCGTACGGAATATGAATTACGTAAAGCAGAGGCGCGTGCTCATATTTTAGAAGGTTTGCGTGTTGCTTTGGACAATTTAGACGAAGTGATTTCGATTATCCGTGGATCTCGTACTGGAGATGAAGCCAAAGAACGTCTACAAACGCGATTCCTTTTCAGTAATGAACAGGTACAAGCAATTTTAGATATGCGTTTGCAACGTCTGACTGGTCTAGAGCGCGAGAAAATCGATGCAGAATACGCTGAAATCATGGCAAAAATTGCAGAATACAAAGCGATCTTAGCCGATGAACAACTCGTATTAAACATCATTCATGAAGAGCTTAGTGAAATCAAAGATAAATATGGAGATGCACGTCGTACAGAAATTACGATGGGTGAAGATATTCTTGATGAAGATTTGATTCCACGTGAAGAAGTGGTTGTTACAATTACGCATACCGGTTATGTGAAACGTCTTGTGGCGTCGACATATCGTTCACAACGTCGTGGCGGTCGCGGAATTATGGGCATGGATACGAAAGATGATGATTTCGTGCAACATCTTGTATCTACGAATAGCCATCACTTCCTCTTATTCTTCACGAATAAAGGAAAAGTGTATCGTCTCAAAGCTTACGAGATTCCAGAATTGGGTCGCGCAGCACGTGGAACACCGATTATCAACTTGCTACAAATTGAACAAGGCGAGAAGATTAATGCGGTAATTCCTGTTGAAAGTTTAGAAGGCGAACAACAATTGTTCTTTGCTACTAAATCTGGTGTTGTTAAGAAGACACCGCTTGCTGATTATTCGAACATTCGTAAAGGTGGTTTAATTGCTATCAATTTACGAGAAGACGATGAATTGGTAGGGGTTCGTTTAACGGATGGGACACAAGATATCATTATGGGTACTTCCCAAGGGTTATCGATTCGTTACTCGGAAGATGATGTGCGATCGATGGGTCGTGGAGCAACAGGTGTACGCGGTATTCGTATGCGCGAAGATGATTTCGTGATCGATATGGATGTTGTGAAGCCAGACCATGATGTATTAATTGTAACAAGCAAGGGTTATGGCAAGCGTACATCAATTGATGAATATCGCACACAGACGCGCGGCGGTAAAGGAATCAAGACAATTAATGTAACGGATAAGAATGGACCGGTTGTTGGCTTGAAGGTTGTTTCTGATGAAGATGACTTGATGATCATTACAGCAGCAGGCACATTAATTCGAATGAGCTTATCTGGTATTAGTGTCTTCGGTCGTTACGCACAAGGTGTGAAATTGATCAACATTCGTGACGAAGACGAAGTAGCAACAGTCGCTAATGTAGATAAGTATGAAGAACCAGAACTAGATGTAGAGGTTGAAGAAGGTACAGAGTAGTATATATAGATGAAATGACCATCCCATTTGGGGTGGTCATTTTTGTTCTTATATAATAGAAGAAAGTTATGAATTTTCAGGCAAATCTTTCTAATTGACGCTACTAAAATAGCGTGATACTATGTGTTTCCACCCCTTTTGAGGAAACATGTAAAGGCTTTGAAAATACTTTTGAAAAGTAGAAAATAAGTCTTGCAATGGGGTTGGCGGATGTGATATATTGTTTGAGTCGCCATTGGGGCGGCGGTTGATCTTTGAAAACTGAAACGCGAGTGCCGAGTAGATACGGGGTCCCGTATTTAC
>JBEGSW010000045.1:0-56531 GCA_041179705.1 Bacillota bacterium
AACAGGTAGCCTGGGACTGATTATCGGTTTAATCATAGGCACTCTCTTACAGCCAACAATTTCCGCACTCTATCTCTATGGTGAACAAGTAGGAAGCATTTTCACAATTTTATTGGGATTATTGGGTAGGTATATCGGACTTAGCAAAACAGACGACTTCAAGCGACTCTGGCACACAAAGTTCCTTCCAACAGACCCAGCCATCTTAAATCCAGGTGGGCAAATCGAGCACAAGATTCTTGATACGAGTGTGATTATTGATGGCCGAATTGCAGACATTTGTCGCACGCAGTTCGTTGAGGGCACGCTTGTCATCCCTGAATTTGTATTAGAGGAACTTCAGCATATCGCTGACTCGTCAGATTTATTAAAACGAAATCGCGGTCGACGTGGCTTAGATATTCTGAATAAAATCCAGAAAGAACTCGATGTGAAAGTGCTTATTTATGAAGGTGACTTTGAGGAAATCGCGGAAGTAGATAGCAAATTAGTCAAGCTTGCGAAAGTGCTGCACGGTAAAGTGGTAACAAATGACTATAACTTAAATAAAGTATGTGAATTACAAGGGGTCTCTGTGCTGAATATTAATGACTTAGCCAATGCCGTCAAACCGATTGTGTTGCCCGGCGAAGAAATGGTCGTGCAAGTAATCAAAGATGGCAAAGAGTATGGGCAAGGTGTTGCGTATTTGGATGATGGAACGATGATTGTCGTTGAAGGCGGACGTTCCTATCTTGGCGCAACGATTGCGGTCATCGTTACAAGTGTCCTGCAAACAAGTGCAGGCCGGATGATTTTTGCTAAGCCAGAAGCTTTGGGTGAAGGCGTTGTAACTCTTTCCAGAAATAAGGTATAGTAATTGGAAGAGTTGACGGATATTTACGAGGAAGCGGTGGAACAATGGCGAAGACAGCACTTGTGCTGGCGGCAGCGGGTCGTGGAACGCGCATGGGTACGGCGGAAAGCAAGCAATACTTACATATTGGCGACAAGCCCATTATCGTTCATACGTTAGAGACATTCGCAACGATTGATGCAATCGATGAAATCGTCATCGTTGTTCATGTGGATGACATGGCGAAATGTAGGCAACTTGTGGAACAAGCCAACTTTGCGAAACCAATCCGTTTCGTTGAAGGTCTAGGTGAACGACAAGATTCCGTGTTTGCTGGATTGCGCGCCTTATCTTCTGACATCGAGTGGGTCCTTGTACACGATGCAGTGCGTCCATTTGTTCAACCGAAGCATATCTTAGCTTGTTTAGCAGAAGCCCAAACTAGTGATGCGGCGATCTTAGCTGTTCCAGCGAAAGATACAATCAAAGTTGTCGATGCGGCTGGTCACGTTGTTTCCACGCCGGATCGTCAAAGCTTGTGGCTCGTTCAGACGCCACAGGCTTTTCGCGTTTCTCGCTTGATTCAGGCACATGAACAGGCCGAGGCGACAGGAACACGCGCAACTGATGATGCAATGGTTGCTGAGTTGGCAGGTATGACCGTTTCGGTGGTGCAAGGCGATTACACAAATATTAAAATCACGACCCCTGAGGATTTGGATTGGGCGGCGTTGTTGTTGAAGCGAAAGGAGTCATTATCATGATTAGAGTTGGACAAGGTTTTGATGTTCACCAGTTAGTTGAAGGTCGCAAGTGCATCATTGGGGGTGTAGAAATCCCTTATGAGAAAGGACTACTTGGCCATTCTGACGCTGACGTCCTTTTACATGCGATTACAGATGCTGTTCTTGGTGCGCTCGCGCTTGGTGATATTGGCAAGCATTTCCCAGATACAGCTGCGGAATATAAAGATGCCGATAGCGTTGTTTTGTTGGAGCGGGTTTGGGCCTTGATTCAGGAACGTGGCTATAAATTAGGCAATGTGGATGCAACAATTATTGCGCAAGCGCCGAAGATGCTCCCGTATATTGATGCCATGCGCGAAGTAATTGCCCGTACGTTGCAAGCGGATTTATCCCAAGTAAATGTAAAAGCAACAACGACAGAGAAACTTGGATTCCCTGGTCGCGGTGAAGGTATTGCGGCTCAAAGCGTTGTTTTGTTAGTAAAGGAGGACTAGGAATATGAGTACACCAGTGCGCGTACGTTATGCGCCAAGCCCAACGGGTCATTTACATATTGGAAATTCCCGTACGGCGTTATTTAATTATTTATTTGCTCGCAATCTTGGCGGAAAGATGATTGTCCGCATTGAAGATACGGATTTGAAGCGCAATGTCGCTGGCGGTGAAGAAAGCCAGTTGAAGTTCATGAAATGGCTGGGCATTCAGTGGGATGAAAGTATTGACGTGGGCGGCGAATATGGCCCCTACCGTCAGACTGAGCGTCTAGCTATTTATAACAAACAGACCCAACAGTTGTTGGACCAAGGACTTGCTTATCGTTGTTACTGTACGGAAGAAGAGCTTGAGCAGGAGCGTGAAGCTCAGACGGCGCGGGGTGAGACGCCACGTTATTCCGGCCGCTGCCAACAATTGACAGCCGAGCAAGAAGCTGCACACGTTGCCGCAGGTCGCCAAGCAAGCATTCGTTTCCGTGTACCTGCGAACCGTACGTATGCGTTCAATGATATGGTAAAAGGCGACGTTTCGTTCACAACAGAAGAGATGGGCGATTTTGTTATCGTCAAGAAAGACGGCATTCCAACTTACAATTATGCAGTTGTAATCGATGACTATATGATGGCGATTTCCCATGTGCTACGTGGCGATGATCATATCAACAACACACCTCGTCAGCTAATGATTTATGAAGCGTTTGGCTGGCAGCCACCGATCTTCGGTCATATGACGTTGATCGTGAATGAGAACCATAAGAAATTAAGTAAGCGTGATGAGTCAATCATCCAGTTTATTGAGCAGTATCATGATCTAGGGTATTTGCCAGAGGCGTTGTTTAACTTCATCGCATTGCTCGGTTGGTCACCAGGTGGGGAGAATGAAATCTTCACAGCAGAGGAATTGATTCAAGCGTTCACTGCAGAACGCCTATCCAAGAGCCCAGCGGTATTTGATACGGCTAAACTCGCGTGGATGAACAATCATTACCTGAAGAAAGCAGAATTAGCGACAGTTGTCGCTTTAGCACTTCCACATTTGCAAAAGCAGGGCTGGGTATCTGCTACGCTAACACCTGAGCAACAGACGTGGGCGGAACAATTAATTGGGTTATTCCAAGATCGATTGCACTGCGGTGCGGAGATTGTCACGCATGCGGAAATGTTCTTTAGCGAAACCATTGCATTCGAAGAAGAAGCGAAAGTTGTCCTCGCGGAAGAACAAGTTCCGCAAGTCCTCGCTGCATTTAAGGCGCAATTAGTAGCAACTGAAACGTACGATGTTGAAACCATAAAAGCTACGATTAAAGCCGTACAGACAGAGACAGGATTTAAAGGCAAACAGCTATTCATGCCAATCCGTGCTGCATTAACTGGTCAGACCCACGGTGCAGATTTGAACATGACGTTATTCTTGTTAGGTCGCGACAAAGTGTTGTCGAGACTGTAAGATTTGTCATAATGATAGAATCGAGCTATACTACAATTAATTGAATACAAAGCGTTGAGCGGGAGAAGTACATCAACTTGACGAGAGTCCCCAGAGAAGATAACCGTTTCACACCATTGTGAATAGGCTGCAAGTTATTTGTTCGCGTCTGATGGAAATGCCCCCGTGAGCTGCAATCCGAACAATCGATTGATTAAGTAGGCGTTGCCGGTTCGTCCGCGTTATGGACGATTAAGAAGAATGAGTGTATCTAACTCGTTCAAGCAGAGTGGAACCACGACCCCATACGTCTCTGTAGCTTCGGCTACAGGGGCGTTTTTTGTTTTTAGGAAATGAGGAGGATGACGATTATGTTAAATAAGATGCGAGCGGATATTCAAACTATTTTTGACAATGATCCCGCAGCCCGTAGTGTATTTGAGGTGTTGCTCACATACTCGGGACTTCATGCACTTTGGTCACACCGAATTGCCCATGCGCTCTATAAAGCCCATTGGTATAGCTTGGCGCGCTTTCTTTCACAAGTTACACGTACAATCACAGGGATTGAAATTCATCCCGGGGCGACCATTGGCGACCGTTTTTTTATCGATCATGGTATGGGTGTTGTGATTGGCGAGACATGTGAAATTGGTGACGATGTTGTCATCTATCAGGGCGTCACGCTTGGCGGTACGGGGAAAGAAAAGGGGAAACGTCATCCGACGATTGGGAATAACGTCGTCATTTCTTCCGGCGCTAAAGTATTGGGCTCCTTTACAGTAGGGGATAATGCGCGAATTGGTGCCAATGCAGTCGTTTTGCGAGAAGTTCCTGCGAATAGTACGGTTGTGGGTATTCCTGGTCGCATCGTCAAGATTGACGGTGAGCGCATCATGAATAAGTTGAGTCACGGCGATTTGCCAGATCCGGTCGTTGAAATGTTCAATGCATTAGAACGACGCATCGCGGAATTAGAGGAGCAACTTGCGCACGAGAAAGTAAAGAAAGAAGGATTAGGTGAAGACGATGGCCTTGCACATTCATAATACGCTAACGCGAACGAAACAGCGATTCACGCCACTTGAGCCGGGTAAAGTAAAGATGTACGTCTGTGGCCCCACGGTATATGGCTATATTCATATAGGAAACGCGCGTCCAGTCGTCGTGTTCGACGTCGTTCGTCGCTATTTCATTAGTCAAGGATACGATGTGAATTTTGTGATGAACTTCACGGACGTTGACGATAAATTAATTCGTAAAGCAGAAGAAATGAATAAGACGGTTCCTGAAGTGGCGGAGATCTTCATCGATGCCTTTATGGAAGATATCGAGGGGCTAGGTGTGTTGCCGGGTGCGGTTCGTCCCCGCGTGACGGAAAATATTCCTGAAATCATCACACTCATTTCGACGCTTGAAGCGAAAGGATTTGCTTATGAAGCTGGCGGCGATGTCTTTTTCCGCAGCACAAGATTCGAAGCCTACGGTAAATTGTCACAGCAAAACTTGGACGACTTGCAATTCGGGAAGCGCATTGAGGTAGATCCGCGCAAAGAGAATCCGCAGGACTTCGTACTTTGGAAAGCAGCTAAGCCAGGTGAGATTGCTTGGGCAAGCCCTTGGGGTGATGGTCGCCCAGGCTGGCACATTGAGTGCTCGGCGATGGCTGGCAAATACTTGGGCAACACGATCGACATTCATGGTGGCGGACAAGATTTAACATTCCCGCATCACGAGTGTGAGATTGCCCAGTCTGAAGCATGCAATGAGCAACAGATGGCAAATTATTGGATGCATAATGGCTATGTGAACATCAACAACGAGAAGATGTCGAAGTCATTGAATAACTTTATTACGGTTGTGGACCTTCGCACGAAATACAAAAAAGAAGTATTACGTTTCTTTATTTTATCGGCACATTATCGCAACCCGCTGAACTTCAATGAAGAAGTGATGCAGCAGGCAGAGCAAAGTGTGGCACGGATTGCGAATGGTGTCAGCGACATCGCGCATCGCCTAGCAGCATTGGCTGGAGCGGGTGTGGAAGACGAGAAAGCGAAACAGGTGCAAGCGACAATCGGTGAAATCATCGCGCGATTCCATGAACGGATGCAGGACGACTTCAATACGCCAGATGCAATCACAGCGATTTTCGATTTAGTAAGCCTAATGAATCAATACTTGATGCAAGCAACGGTCGATCCGGCAACATTAGAGCAAGCGTTGGCTGCCTTTCATGCGATGAACGACGTACTTGGTGTAATCCCGCAAGCAAACAGCGACTTGCTCGATGCTGATATTGAAGCGTTAATCGTCGAGCGAACAGAAGCACGTCAATCCCGCAACTGGGCACGTGCTGACGAAATCCGTGATCAGCTCTTAGCAGAAGGCATCGTACTGGAAGATACGCCACAAGGTATTCGTTGGAAACGGAAGTGAATGCAATGATCCATATTGCCCCTTATCAGAAAGTAGAATTAATGAACCCAATTGTGCTCGCTTATGTGGGTGACGCAGTTTTGGAAATGTACGTCCGTCAATTGGTCGTCTCACGTCCGAACTTAAAGCCGAATGATCTTCATCGCGCAACCACACGATATGTATCTGCCAAAGGGCAGGCCATGGCATTGAAGGTTATTGAACCGATTCTTTCCGAAGACGAAGCAAATGTCGTTCGACGAGGGCGCAATGCCAAATCTGGGAGTGCGCCAAAGAATGCGGATGTACTTGATTATCGACATAGCACGGGCTTTGAAAGTTTGTTAGGCTATTTATATTACAAAGGTGAACAGGAACGACTTTTAGAAATCTTAGATGCGTTCCGTCAGGTATTAGATAACGATGCGACACCGACAAAGGAGAAATAAGCCATGAAAGAGGAAGAACGCGAATATATTGGAGGAAAGCACTCCGTTCTGGAAGCTTTTCAGTCCAAACGTGCGATCCATAAAATTTGGATTTCCAATACGACACAGCCCCACTGGTCGCAACCGATTTATGAAGCAGCAAAAGAAGCGGGGATCATTGTACAGTCCGTCGATAAGCGCAAGTTAGATCAAATGGCTCCGGGTCTTCAGCATCAAGGCGTTGTTGCCCAAGTAGCCGCTGCCGAATACATGGACCTGGATGAAATGCTTAACCAGCTAGAACAATCGGAACGCACGCCAATTTTGGTGATTTTAGATGAATTGGAAGACCCGCATAATTTAGGCTCCATTATTCGAACGGTTGAGTGTGCCGGCGCAAACGGTGTCATTATCCCTAAGCGTCGTTCGGTCGGCTTAACGATGACGGTATCAAAGACATCTGCAGGTGCAGTTGAATATGTACCGGTTGCACGAGTAACGAATTTAGCGCAAGCGATGGAGACGTTGAAAAAGCGTGGTATCTGGATCGTTGGTGCAGCGGGAGAAGCCAAGCAAAGTCTTTATGACTTAGACTTGAATATGCCTTTGGCAATTGTGATTGGGAATGAACATAATGGGCTCGGTCGACTTGTACGTGAGAAATGCGACTTCTTAGCTAAATTGCCGATGTACGGAAAGATTCAATCGTTGAACGCATCGGTTGCAGCAAGTTTGTTTATTTACGAAGCGGTTCGTCAGCGTCTGGCGAAAAAATAAGTGGCGGACAGGGAGGTGCATCGATGAAAGAGGAAGTACTCATCGTAGATGGTTACAATATGATCGGTGCATGGCCTGAGTTGGCTGCGCTAGGTGATCGTAGTTTAGAGGATGCGAGAGATCGCCTTGTAGATTTATTGAGTGATTATCAAGGGTATTCAGGAAACCGAATCATTCTTGTCTTCGATGCGCACCAAGTACCTGGTTTGGGCGGAAACTACAGACAACATAAACTAGAGCTTGTATATACGAAAGAAAAAGAGACGGCTGACTCCTGTATCGAACGACTCGTCACGCAACTTGCTTCACGCCGACGACACATTACAGTAGCTACGAATGATAATGCAGAGCAGCATGTCATCTTCGGGAAAGGTGCACTTCGTCAGACAGCTCGCGAATTATTACTGAATATTCAAGAGAGTCAGAAATTAATCCAAACGACAATCAAAGACACAAAACAGTCGAATCGACAGGTTCGCAATTCATTTGATAGCATTTTAAGCACAGATTTAAAGAAAATGTTCGAGAATTGGCGTCGCGGAGGAAAAGATTAGCAAGTCCATTGACGGTTTTTAGAAGGCTCAGTTATACTTGCTATTATTATAGCGAAGCCCGCTAGAACGGGAGGATTGGCAATGCGCATGCTTTCAAATGAGACGTTCGCGAACTTGTACGATACATTGAGCGATGAAGACATTGTCAATGCTTATCGCGAAGGAGATAGCGACGCACTCGAGTATTTGATTACGAAGTATCAGTATTTTGTTCGCGCTAAAGCTAGATCCTATTTTTTAGTTGGTGCAGACCGCGAAGATATTGTGCAAGAAGGCATGATTGGCTTATATAAGGCCATTCGCGATTTCCGTGGGGATAAGCTAGCTTCATTCAAAGCGTTTGCTGAATTGTGCATTACACGCCAGATTATTACGGCAATTAAGACAGCAACGCGCCAGAAGCACATCCCATTAAATTCGTATGTGTCTTTGGACAAACCAATCTATGATGAAGAATCCGATCGTACCTTGTTGGATGTCATATCCGGTTCGCGCGTTAGCGATCCTGAAGAAATGATAATTAATCTTGAGGCATTCACGGGATTAGAAGATAAGATGGGTGAAATCTTAAGTCCATTAGAGCAACGTGTGCTCATGCTTTATTTGGATGGTCGTTCCTATCAAGAAATTTCATATGATCTTGGCAGGCATCTTAAATCAATCGACAATGCCTTGCAACGTGTAAAGCGCAAAGTAGAACGCTATTTAATAGCGAGAGAATCTATAAACTGAGACACACTTCGAAGCGATTTGAAGGGTGTCTTTTTATATGTTCCCTATAGTTCATTTGTTGTTGACACTGCATATGCAATGTGATAGGATTTATCGGGTAGCCCTAAATTAGGTTTATTTAGGGTGTTTTTTAACTATAAATAATACCATTCGTTGGTATGTTTGGCCTGGGAGGTGTTCTAAGTGCGGGTAATTATCACGTTGGCTTGTACAGATTGCAAGCAAAGAAACTACACATCTAACAAAAATAAGCGCAATCACCCTGACCGCATGGAATTGAAGAAACATTGCAGATTTTGCAATACTCACACAGTTCATCGCGAAACAAGGTAATGTGTCGGAGGTCGTAGCGAAATGTCTGAACAAACTAAAGCTAAGGGTAGTTTTGGGAAAACCCTCGGGTTTTTTGCAGATAGCTGGGCAGAATTGAAGAAAGTTCGTTGGCCGGGCCGCAAGGAAATGACAAGTTATACAATCGTTGTAATTGCAACAGTTGTATTGGTTGCACTTTACTTCGCGGTTGTTGACCTTGGGATTTCTGAGATCATTCGCTTAGTATTCGAATAGGAATTATCCAAGAGGTGGGTAAGCAATGGATAAAAGATGGTACGTTTTGCATACCTACTCTGGGTATGAGAACAAGGTAAAGGCGAACTTAGAGAAGCGCGTCGAATCCATGGAAATGCAAGACAAGATCTTCCGCGTCCTCGTGCCGATGGAAGAAGAGATTGTTGTTAAGGATGGCAAGAAGAAGACGATGATGCGCAAGGTGTATCCTGGTTATGTTCTTGTTGAAATGATCCAGACAGACGACTCTTGGTATGTTGTCCGCAATACTCCTGGTGTGACAGGCTTCGTAGGATCTACTGGATCTGGTTCGAAACCTACACCTTTGTTGCCTGAAGAAGCAGAACAGATTCTGAAGCATATGGGCATGGATGAGCCTAAGCCGAAGATCGACTTCTTCTTGAAAGAGAATGTACGCGTTAAAGTTGGACCGTTTGCTGACTTCGTTGGTTCCATCGAAGAGATCATTCTTGATAAAGGTAAACTTCGCGTTAACGTGAACATGTTTGGTCGAGAAACCCCGCTTGAGCTCGATTACGATCAAGTGGAGAAAATATAATAGGTTTCTGTCGTAAGTGGGAGGGAATCTTTCCCGTCCGTACCACAATATGAGCAAGGAGGTGTCTGCACATGGCAAAGAAAGTTATCAAGTTGGTAAAGCTTCAAATCCCTGCTGGTAAAGCTAACCCGGCTCCACCGGTTGGTCCAGCACTAGGTCAAGCCGGCGTTAACATCATGGCATTCTGTAAAGAGTTCAACGCTCGCACAGAGGGTCAAGCAGGTTTGATTATTCCAGTTGTTATCTCCGTCTTCGAAGATCGTTCCTTCACGTTCGAGACTAAGACGCCACCGGCTGCTGTATTGCTTCGCGTTGCTGCTGGAATCCCTAAAGGATCCGGAGTACCGAACAAGACTAAAGTCGCAACGTTAGGTCGCGATAAGGTTCGCGCTATCGCTGAACAAAAAATGCCAGACCTTAACGCAGCTTCTGTTGAAGCGGCTATGCGTATGGTTGAAGGTACTGCCCGCAGCATGGGTATTACGATCGTAGATTAATTAGGATATCGTTTGCTTAATGGCATCGTTTTTCAATCGGAAGAACGATTGTTAAAGTGGGAGGACTATCCGCTATCACCACATTGGGAGGAAATTGAAATGCCGAAACATGGTAAGAAATACTTGGAAGCGGCAAAGCTAATCAACAGCGAAGCGTCTTATGAGCCAGCTGAAGCAGTTGTTCTTGTAAAGAAAGCTGCTACTGCGAAATTCGACGAAACTGTTGAAGCTGCTGTCCGTTTGGGCGTAGACCCTAAGAAACAAGACCAAGCTGTTCGTGGCGTAGTTGTATTGCCACACGGTACTGGTAAGACTCAAAAAGTCCTCGTTTTTGCGAAAGGCGAAAAAGCGAAAGAAGCAGAAGCTGCAGGCGCAGATTATGTTGGTGATTCCGACATGATCAACAAAATCCAACAAGGTTGGTTCGACTTTGATGTTTGCGTAGCTACACCAGATATGATGGGTGAAGTTGGTAAACTTGGTCGTTTGCTTGGTGGTAAAGGTTTAATGCCGAACCCTAAAGCTGGTACTGTAACGTTTGACGTGGAGAAAGCTGTTAAAGAAATCAAAGCTGGTAAGATTGAATACCGCCTTGATAAAGCTGGCCAAATCCATGCGCCAATCGGTAAAGTATCGTTCACAGAAGTGCAATTAGAGGAGAACTTGAAGTCTCTAATCGACGCTTTGAACCGTGCGAAACCAGCTGCTGCGAAAGGTACATACCTTAAAGGTATTGCTGTAGCATCCACGATGGGTCCTAGTGTTCGCGTATCTACTCAAGTTTACCGCTAATCGTTTTGTACTTATTCGAAATTGAATATGCTGACCGTAGACAGCAGGTGCTCATGTAGCTTAATACCCTGCCGAGGAATTGCGATAGATGACTTACTGATGGTATTATGCCGTCATGATAGCCAATCATCCAGGGCCTCCGTGTTTACGGAGGCTTTTCTTCTTTCGGTTTGATTCCAATAGGAGGTGTACCCTTTGCCTAACGCAAAAGTTCTTAAAGAGAAACAACAAGTGGTTGAAGTTGTAACTGAAAAGCTTCGCAATTCTGCAAGCACAGTTGTTGCTGACTACCGTGGTTTGAACGTTGCTGAAGTGACTGAACTTCGCAAACAACTTCGTGAAGCTGGCGTAGAATACTCAGTTATCAAGAATACGTTGTTGCGTCGTGCGTCCGCTGCTGCAGATCTTTCTGCATTAGAAGAGCACTTAGTAGGTCCTACAGCGATTGCATTCAGTAACGATCCAGTTGCTGCTGCAAAAATCCTAGTTGACTTCGCAAAGACGAATGAGAACTTGGAAGTAAAAGGCGGCGTTGTTGACGGTCAAGTCTTCAACAAAGCGCAAATCGTTGAGTTGGCATCCTTGCCATCCAAAGATGGTTTGCTTTCCATGTTGCTTTCCGTACTTCAAGCGCCAGTTCGCAACTTCGCGCTTGCAGTTAAAGCAGTTGCAGAGAAACAAGAAGCTTAATTTACTTGCTAGTTAGACTAGCACAATAAAATTTAATTTATTATTTGGAGGTTATTTTAATGAGCACAGCACAAATCCTTGAAGCTATTAAAGGTATGAACGTTCTTGAATTGAACGAATTGGTAAAAGCAATCGAAGAAGAGTTTGGTGTAACAGCAGCAGCTCCAGTTGTAGTAGCAGGTGGCGCAGCAGCAGGTGGCGCAGCAGAAGCACAATCCGAATTCGACGTAATCCTTGCAAACGCAGGCGCGTCCAAAATCAACGTAATCAAAGTTGTTCGTGAAATCACTGGTCTTGGCTTGAAAGAAGCGAAAGATCTAGTTGATGGCGCACCAGCTCCAATCAAAGAGAAAGTTTCCAAAGAAGATGCGGAAGCAATCCAAGCTAAATTGACAGAAGCAGGCGCAACTGTAGAAGTGAAGTAATTCCTTCTTGTATAATGGGACTGTCCCGAAGGTTTATACCGGGTGGACAGTCCCGTTTTGCTTTTTTTGAAGAGAGGAGAAAGTGATGAGTTCCCATTATTATTCAGAGAAACCGACGACCGAGCATAACCGACACATACATGAGCAACAGTTGCGTGGGTTTAAAATGCAATTTGTTACAGATAGCGGCGTTTTTGGCAAAAAAGGCGTCGATTTCGGCAGCCGATTATTAATAGAATCGATGGCGTCCGATGTAGGCGAACGTTTGCTTGATGTAGGCTGTGGGTATGGGCCAATCGGGCTGTCGCTAGCGAAATCATTTCCTACGACAACCGTATGGATGATTGATATTAATGAACGAGCAGTTGCTTTGTCACAAGAAAATGCAGCTTTGAACCATGTGGATAATGTGGAAATCAAACAGAGTGATCTGTTCTCCGCGGTTCCTATTGCAGAGAAGTTTAATACGATTGTTACAAATCCGCCTATTCGCGCAGGTAAAGCGGTCGTTCATGCCATCTTTGAAGGCGCACGTGAACGCATTCTTCCTGGGGGCTCGTTGTGGATTGTGATTCAGAAGAAACAGGGAGCGCCATCTGCTTTAGCGAAGTTGGAGTCGCTGTTCGATGAAGTGGAAGAGGTCGATAAAGACAAAGGATTTCGAATTTATCGCGCGCGTGTATCGCTCTAAAAAAAGATTTGACTGGCAATTTTTGCTGTGATATTGTTTAAAGATGTCAGCATTAATTTGCACTGCGTGTAAATAGCACGTTGGACTCCATATACAACCGTTCATCACTTGATAAGATCGCCGTTTTTAGACGGATTTGTAATTTCGAGTGCATGTAGGTTGTTGTTTTGTTGTCTTTTTTTGCATTTCTATAGGTCATCACACAGAAGAGGTGAATGGAAGTTGGCAAGTAAATTAGTGCAGCTCGGTCGCCGTACGCGACGCAGTTACGCTCGTATCGATGAGGTATTGGAAGTTCCGAACCTAATCGAAATTCAGCAGCAATCCTACCAGTGGTTTCTTGACGAAGGTCTTCGCGAAATGTTCCAGGACATTTCTCCGATTCAAGACTTCACAGGAAATCTTGTGCTTGAGTTCGTGGATTACACACTCGGCGAAGCAAAGTATGATGTCGACGATTCCAAAGAGCGCGATGTAACGTATGCAGCACCATTGCGTGTTAAAGTACGTCTCATCAACAAAGAAACAGGCGAAGTAAAAGAACAAGAAGTATTCATGGGTGATTTCCCATTGATGACAGAGACGGGCACATTCGTTATTAACGGAGCTGAGCGCGTTATCGTAAGTCAGCTTGTTCGTTCTCCATCTGTATACTTTAGCTCCAAAGTTGATAAGAATGGTCGTCGCGCATTTGGCGCAACGGTGATTCCGAATCGTGGTGCTTGGTTAGAGTTAGAGACAGACGCGAAAGATATCATTTATGTCCGTATTGACCGCACACGTAAGATTCCAGTGACGGTTCTTCTTCGTGCGCTTGGATTCGGTACAGATCAAGAAATCATTGATTTACTTGGTGATGATGCATTCATTCGCAACACATTGGAGAAAGATAGTACGGATTCCGTGGAGAAAGCGTTGCTCGAGATTTATGAGCGCCTTCGTCCAGGTGAGCCGCCAACTGTCGACAATGCGAAGAGCTTATTAGTTTCTCGCTTCTTTGACCCGAAACGCTATGACTTAGCGAACGTAGGTCGTTACAAGATCAACAAGAAGCTTCATATCAAGAATAGATTGTTAGGCCAACGTTTAGCGGAGACACTTGTACACCCAGAGACAGGCGAAATTGTCGCTGAGGCTGGTCAAGTACTGGATCGTCGTTTGCTTGACGAAATCTTGCCTTTATTGGAGCAAGGCGTTGGTGCTCGCGAATACAAAGTGAGCAACGGCGTTCTAGATGCTGTATCGATTCCGGTACAAAAAATCAACTTATTCTCACCAGAAGAAGATGGCAAAGTAATTAACGTCATCGCGAATGGTCAAATCGATAAAAATGTGAAGAACATTACGCCGGCAGATATTATCTCCTCCATTAGCTACTTCTTGAACTTGCTACATGGTGTTGGTAACACAGACGATATTGATCACTTGGGTAACCGTCGTTTGCGTTCTGTTGGTGAATTGTTGCAGAACCAATTCCGTATCGGTTTATCCCGTATGGAACGTGTTGTCCGCGAGCGTATGTCTATTCAAGATTCCAACTCGATTACACCACAGGCGTTGATTAACATCCGTCCGGTCATTGCATCGATTAAGGAATTCTTTGGTAGCTCCCAGCTTTCCCAGTTTATGGACCAGACGAATCCACTTGCTGAATTGACGCACAAGCGTCGTCTTTCCGCATTAGGACCTGGTGGTTTGACGCGTGAGCGCGCAGGCTTTGAAGTCCGCGACGTCCATCACTCTCACTACGGTCGTATGTGTCCGATTGAAACACCTGAAGGACCGAACATCGGTTTGATCAACTCCTTGTCTTCCTTCGCTCGTGTGAACGAGTATGGATTCATCGAGACACCTTACCGTTGGGTAGATCCGAAGACAAATAAAGTTACGCAAAAAATCGACTACTTAACAGCTGACGAAGAAGATAACTATGTAGTTGCACAGGCAAATGCAGAGTTGAACGAAGACGGTAGCTTTAAGAACGAGTTAGTTATTTGTCGTTTCAATAAGAACCCGCATGACAACATCAAGACATTAGAGCGTGAGAAAGTTGACTACATGGATGTATCGCCTAAACAGGTTGTATCCGTAGCGACTGCGATGATTCCATTCCTTGAGAACGATGACTCCAACCGCGCCTTGATGGGTTCGAACATGCAACGTCAGGCCGTGCCTTTGTTAATTCCGAAAGCACCACTTGTTGGTACTGGTATGGAGCACAAAGCGGCAAAAGATTCCGGAGTTTGTGCGGTTTCTAAATACCACGGTGTGATCGAAAAAGTAAGTGCGAATGAAATCGTACTTCGTCGTAAAGAAATCGTCGACGGTCAAGAAGTGACTGGCGATACGGTTACTTACAAATTGCATAAATTTATCCGCTCTAACCAAGGTACATGTATCAACCAACGCCCACTTGTTCGCAAAGGCGACATCATCAAACCAGGTGATATCTTGGCTGATGGTCCGTCCACAGAGCAAGGCGAATTGGCGCTTGGTCGCAACGTAGTCGTTGCGTTCATGACTTGGGAAGGCTACAACTACGAGGATGCGATTCTTTTATCTGAGAAATTAGTGAAAGAAGACGTCTACACTTCTATTCATATTGAAGAATATGAATCTGAAGCTCGTGATACGAAATTGGGTCCTGAAGAAATTACGCGTGATATCCCTAACGTTGGTGAAGATGCACTAAAGAACTTGGATGATCGCGGTATTATTCGCATCGGTGCTGAAATCGGCGCAGGCGACATTCTAGTTGGTAAAGTAACACCTAAGGGCGTTACAGAATTGACAGCAGAAGAGCGCTTGTTGCATGCCATCTTCGGTGAGAAAGCGCGCGAAGTTCGTGACACATCCCTTCGTGTACCGCACGGTACAGACGGTATCGTTGTTGACGTTCGTGTGTTCACGCGTGAGAATGGCGACGAATTGCCACCAGGTGTTAACCAATTAGTTCGTGTATACATTGCACAAAAGCGTAAAATTTCCGAAGGTGATAAGATGGCCGGACGCCATGGTAACAAGGGTGTCATCGCGCGCATCATGCCGGAAGAAGATATGCCGTTCTTGCCGGATGGCACGCCGGTTCAAGTTGTATTGAACCCTCTAGGCGTACCGTCGCGTATGAACATCGGTCAGGTATTAGAAGTCCATTTAGGTATGGCGGCTCTAACGCTTGGCATCCACGTTGCAACGCCAGTCTTTGACGGTGCGCGCGAGTATGATGTATTCGATACGATGGAAGAAGCAGGTATGCAACGTAACGGTAAGACAATCTTGTACGATGGCCGCACAGGCGATCCGTTCGAGCGTGAAGTGACCGTTGGTGTTATGTACATGATCAAATTGGCGCACATGGTTGACGATAAGATCCATGCGCGTTCCACAGGTCCTTACTCTCTCGTTACGCAACAGCCGCTTGGTGGTAAAGCCCAGTTCGGTGGTCAGCGTTTTGGTGAGATGGAAGTATGGGCACTTGAGGCATATGGCGCAGCTTATACGCTTCAAGAAATCTTGACGGTTAAATCCGATGACGTGGTTGGTCGTGTGAAGACGTACGAATCCATCGTTAAAGGCGACAACGTTCCGGAACCAGGTGTTCCTGAATCCTTCAAAGTATTAATTAAAGAGCTTCAAAGTTTAGGTATGGACGTTAAGATCCTATCCGAGAACGAAGAAGAAATCGTTATGAAAGAGTTGGACGACGAAGAAGATGGTCAAAGCGAAAAGCTTAACTTGAATCTCGAAGGTTCCGAACTAGGCCTAGAATAATAAATCTTGCTTGAAAATTAGATACCGGGTAAGGAGGTTTGCTCCTTGTTAGATGTTAATAACTTTGAGTATATGAAAATTGGATTAGCTTCCCCAGACAAGATCCGTTCTTGGTCTCGCGGTGAAGTTAAAAAGCCTGAAACAATCAACTATCGTACGTTAAAGCCTGAGAAAGAAGGCTTGTTCTGCGAAAAGATTTTCGGACCGACAAAGGACTGGGAGTGTCATTGCGGAAAGTATAAGCGCGTTCGTTATAAGGGCGTGATTTGTGACCGTTGTGGCGTTGAAGTAACAAGACAGAAAGTTCGTCGTGAACGTATGGGTCATATTGAACTAGCTGCTCCTGTATCGCACATCTGGTACTTCAAGGGAATTCCTAGCCGTATGGGTCTTGCATTAGACATGTCCCCACGTTCTTTGGAAGAAGTCATTTACTTCGCTTCCTACGTTGTAACAGATCCAGGCGAGACGCCTTTGGAGAAGAAGCAATTGCTTTCTGAGAAAGAGTACCGTACATACCGTGAGAAATATGGTTATGCATTCCAAGCTGGAATGGGTGCTGAAGCTGTTAAGAAATTGCTACAAGACCTAGATTTGGTTGCAGATATCGATGCGATTCGCTTGGAACTTGAGACTGCGCAAGGGCAACGTCGTAATCGTGCGATTAAGCGTTTGGAAGTTCTTGAAGCATTCCGTAACTCTGGCAACTTGCCAGATTGGATGGTTCTTGACGTATTGCCGGTTATTCCGCCGGAGCTTCGTCCGATGGTACAGTTGGATGGTGGCCGTTTTGCTACTTCTGACTTAAATGATTTATACCGTCGTGTTATTAACCGTAATAACCGTTTGAAGCGTTTGCTTGATTTGGGCGCTCCGGATATTATCGTCCAAAATGAGAAACGTATGTTGCAAGAAGCGGTTGACGCTTTGATCGACAACGGTCGTCGTGGTCGTCCGGTAACGGGCCCAGGTAACCGTCCTTTGAAATCTTTGAGCCACATGCTTAAAGGGAAGCAAGGTCGTTTCCGTCAGAACTTACTAGGTAAACGTGTTGACTACTCTGGTCGTTCCGTTATCGTCGTTGGTCCGAACTTGAAGATGTATCAGTGCGGATTGCCGAAAGAAATGGCGCTTGAATTGTTCAAACCGTTTGTTATGAAAGAATTAGTTCAAAAAGGTTACGCACACAACATTAAGAGTGCAAAGCGCAAAGTCGAGAAAGTAAGCCCTGAGGTGTGGGATGTACTTGAACAAGTTATCCGTGAACATCCAGTCTTGCTGAACCGTGCACCAACGTTGCATAGACTTGGTATTCAAGCGTTCGAGCCGATTCTTGTTGAAGGTCGCGCAATCAAATTGCATCCACTTGTATGTACGGCGTACAACGCTGACTTCGACGGTGACCAAATGGCCGTTCACGTTCCGTTGTCCTCTGAAGCACAAGCAGAAGCACGTTTGTTGATGCTTGCGTCCGGTAATATTTTGAACCCGAAAGATGGTAAGCCAGTTGTAACGCCATCCCAGGATATGGTTCTTGGTAGCTTCTACTTAACGATGGAAGACTTGGAAGCGAAAGGTTCCTTCAAGATTTTCCGTTCTGTGAACGAAGCGGTTGCATCCTATCAGACAGGTGAAGCGCGTTTACAAGCGCGTTGTGCAATTCCTGCATCTGCCGTTAACAAGACATGTTTCACAGAAGAACAACAAAACGCGATGTTAATTACAACAGTCGGTAAGTTGATCTTCAATGAAATCTTCCCAGCGGACTTCCCTTACATCAATGATCCTTCTAAGGAAAACTTGTTGCAAGGTACGCCGGATAAATACTTTGTACCTGCTAAGGGCGCTAATCTTCGCGAAGTGATGGAGACATTGCCACTTAACAAAGCAATCGGTAAAGATAACCTAGGTACAATCATTGCAGAATGCTTCCGTCGTTATCATACGGCGAAGACATCTGTGATTTTGGACAGAATCAAAGAAGTTGGGTTCATTTACTCCACAAAAGCAGGTATTTCTATCGCAGTATCTGACGTTATCGTTCCAGACGAAAAAGTCGAAATCATGGCGAAATCGGAAGAGAAAGTTCGCGAAGTTACGAAGCAATATCGTCGCGGCTTGATCACAAATGAAGAGCGTTATGACCGTGTAATCAGTGTTTGGAGTAAAGCGAAAGACGAATTAACTGATATCTTGATGAAGGCGATGCAACGCGACAACTCTATCGCAATGATGGTAGACTCCAAGGCGCGCGGTAACAAATCTCAGATTACGCAGTTGGGCGGTATGCGCGGATTGATGGCCAATCCATCAGGTCGTATCATCGAGCTTCCAATTCGTTCGAACTTCCGTGAAGGCTTAACGGTCTTGGAATACTTTATTTCCACCCATGGTGCGCGTAAAGGTTTGGCCGATACAGCACTTCGTACAGCCGATTCCGGTTACTTGACTCGTCGACTTGTTGACGTTGCACAAGACGTTATCGTTCGTGAGGACGATTGCGGAACAGATAAAGGTTTTGTTGTTAGTAAAATCCAAGACGGTCGCGAAGTTATTGAAGACTTGTACGATCGTATAGAAGGTCGTTATGCATTCGAAACGGTTCGTCATCCGGAAACAGGCGAAGTTATCGCTGTTCGTAACCAATTGATTGAATCCGATGTTGCAGAAGCGATTGTTAATGCGGGTGTTGAGCAATTGACAATCCGTTCCGTGTTGAGCTGTCGCACACGTCATGGCGTATGTAAACGTTGTTACGGTCGCAACTTGGCAACTGGTAAATTCGTTGAGATTGGTGAAGCGGTTGGAATTATCGCGGCACAATCCATCGGTGAACCAGGTACACAGTTGACGATGCGTACGTTCCATACGGGCGGCGTTGCCGGCGATGACATCACACAAGGTTTGCCGCGTATTCAAGAGTTGTTCGAAGCGCGTAACCCGAAAGGTCAAGCGATTATTTCTGAGATTGACGGTGTCATCAAGGAAATCCGTGAGACGAAAGATCGTCGTGAAATTCAAGTTGACGGTGAAGCTGAGTCGAAGACATACAGCGTGACATACGGTTCCCGTATTCGCGTAACAGTTGGTCAGACAGTTGAAGCTGGCGATGAGTTGACAGATGGTTCCATTGATCCGAAGGAAATGCTTCGAATCAAAGGTATCCGTGGTGTTCAGAACTACATCTTGCAAGAAGTACAACGCGTATATCGTAACCAAGGGGTAGAAATCAACGACAAGCACGTTGAAGTTATGATCCGTCAGATGTTACGTAAAATCCGAATCGTTGATTCCGGAGATACGCCATTGTTACCTGGTTCATTCGTAGACATTCATGCATACGAGAAAGCAAACCGCGAAGCCCTCTACGAAGGTAAAGAGCCAGCAGTTGCGAAACCAATCTTGTTGGGTATCACAAAAGCTTCCCTAGAGACAGATTCCTTCTTATCTGCAGCATCCTTCCAAGAGACGACTCGTGTCTTGACGGACGCAGCAATCAAAGGCAAGATGGATCCATTACTAGGACTGAAAGAGAACGTAATCATCGGTAAATTAATCCCGGCTGGTACGGGTATGATGCGTTACCGTTCAATCAAAGTTGTTGATCCTGACGCACAAGTAGAAGCGCTTGAGTCTGAAGGTATTGAAACTGCATCTGCAGAGTAACTAACTTTCGAATTGAGTGTTGACACGTCTGGTTGAGAGATGATAAAATCTCATAGTGTGTCTGCAGTGTATACTTCTGTGGCGAAGTTTGGAGGATATGAACTCATGTCTTATGAACGACTGAAACAGGCGTCTATATTAAGGATTGGCACGAAGCAAACCATCAAATCGGTGGAACAAGGCGAAGTGACTGAAGTGATTGTGGCCAAGGATGCAGATCCGAGGATTACAGCTAAAGTTATTCACCTTTGTATAAAGCATCACATTCCCGTTATTTACGTTGATTCAATGAAACAACTAGGGAAATCATGTGGCATCGAAGTCGGTGCTGCGATGGTGGGAATTAAGTTACAATAATTGTTTTTACCGGAGGGCATGCTAAGCCCAGTAAGGGTTGCCTTCCGGTAAGAACTTTTCTATTGCTAAATTATGAACCGCCTGGCTCTGTGGGCTTAACACTTGCTTAACAATTATCGTTTATTATTGGAAGGAGGTGGCGAAATGCCAACAATTAATCAGCTAGTACGTAAAGGTCGTCAAGCAAAGGTGGTTAAATCCAAATCCCCAGCTTTGCAAAAAGGCTACAATGCGATGCAACGTGAAGAAACGGATTTGTCCGCTCCACAAAAGCGCGGTGTTTGTACTCGTGTAGGTACAATGACTCCGAAAAAACCGAACTCCGCTCTTCGTAAATACGCACGTGTACGTTTAACTAACCGTATCGAGGTAACTGCTTACATCCCAGGTATCGGACACAACTTGCAAGAGCATAGTGTTGTCTTGATCCGTGGTGGTCGTGTAAAAGACTTACCGGGGGTTCGTTATCACATCGTTCGTGGTGCATTGGATACTGCAGGTGTGAACAACCGTATGCAGTCCCGTTCCAAATATGGTGCGAAAAGACCAAAAGCGAAAAAGAACTAATTTTAATCCGATGACTCGGATTTCATAATTGAGAAAGGAGGAACATTATGCCACGCAAAGGAGCAGTTCCAAAGAGAGACGTATTACCAGATCCGATTTACAATAGCAAATTGGTTACTCGTTTGATCAACCGCATTATGATCGACGGGAAAAGAGGGGTTGCACAAACAATCCTATATCAAGCATTTGATCTAATCCAAACACGTACGGGTAAAGAGCCAATGGAAGTTTTTGAGACAGCTATCAAAAACATCATGCCAGTTCTTGAAGTTAAAGCTCGTCGTGTCGGTGGTGCTAACTACCAAGTGCCAATCGAAGTTAAGCCTGAGCGCCGTACTTCCCTTGGTCTTCGTTGGTTGGTTAACTATTCCCGCCTTCGCGGTGAAAAGACAATGGAAGAGCGTTTAGCAGCTGAGATTCTTGATGCAGCGAACAACACAGGCGCTTCCGTTAAGAAAAGAGAAGATACACACAAGATGGCTGAAGCGAACAAAGCGTTTGCTCACTATCGTTGGTAGAATTTACTGGCCAATGGCCATAGAGAGGAGTCTCACGAATGGCAAGAGAGTTTTCTTTACAAAATACTCGGAACATCGGAATCATGGCCCATATCGATGCGGGTAAGACAACGACAACTGAGCGTATTTTGTATTACACTGGCCGTGTTCATAAAATCGGTGAAGTGCACGAAGGTGCAGCAACGATGGACTGGATGGAGCAAGAGCAAGAGCGTGGGATCACAATCACTTCTGCTGCAACAACAGCACAGTGGAAAGGTCACCGCATTAACATTATCGATACTCCTGGTCACGTAGACTTCACGGTTGAAGTTGAACGTTCCCTTCGCGTACTAGATGGCGCTGTAGGCGTATTCTCTGCGAAAGAAGGCGTTGAGCCACAATCCGAGACAGTTTGGCGTCAAGCTGATCGTTACGGCGTACCTCGTATCGCTTATGTAAACAAAATGGATATCATTGGTGCTGACTACCTTAACGTTATTGAAACAATGAAAGATCGTTTGAAAGCAAATGCCGTAGCAATCCAATTGCCGATCGGTGCTGAAAATGACTTCGTTGGTATCATTGACTTAGTTGAAGAAAAAGCACACATGTACAAAGATGACTTGGGTAAAGACATCGAAGTTGTTGAAGTTCCAGCAGAATTCAAAGAGCAAGTTGCAGCACTTCGTGCAGAGCTTGTTGAGAAAGTTGCTGAACTTGATGAAGAGTTGATGATGAAATACCTTGAAGGTGAAGAAATCACAATTCCTGAAATCAAAGCAGCGCTTCGTAAAGGCGTTTGTGACGTTCAAATCTTCCCAGTTATTTGTGGTTCTTCTTACAAGAACAAAGGCGTTCAGCTTATGATGGACGCTGTCGTTGAATACTTGCCATCTCCACTTGATGTACCTGCAATCAAAGGTACATTAGAAGATGGTGAAGAAGTTGTTCGCGAATCTTCCGATAATGGCCCGTTTGCAGCACTTGCATTCAAGATTGCAACGGATCCATTCGTAGGTAAATTAACATTCTTCCGCGTATACTCTGGTGTAATTACATCTGGTTCTTACGTATTGAATGCAACAAAAGGCAAGCGTGAGCGTATTGGTCGTATTCTTCAGATGCATGCGAACAGCCGTCAAGAGATCACTGAAGTTTATGCTGGTGATATCGCAGCTGCAGTAGGTTTGAAAGATACAATCACTGGTGACACGTTGTGTGACGAGAAGAACCCGGTAATCTTGGAGTCCATGAACTTCCCTGAGCCAGTTATCTCTGTTGCAGTTGAGCCTAAGACGAAATCTGACCAAGACAAAATGGGTAACGCGTTATCCAAATTGGCAGAAGAAGATCCAACTTTCCGTTACTACACGGACGAAGAAACAAACCAAACAATTATCTCTGGTATGGGTGAGCTTCACCTTGAGATCATCGTTGACCGTATGCTTCGCGAGTTCAAAGTAGAAACAAATGTTGGTGCACCACAAGTTGCTTACCGTGAAACATTCAAATTGGGCGCTAAAGTTGAAGGTAAGTTCGTACGTCAGTCCGGTGGTCGTGGTCAATACGGTCATGTATGGATTGAATTCGAACCACTTGAAGCTGGTGGCGGTTTCGTCTTCGAGAACAAGGTTGTCGGTGGTGTGGTTCCTCGTGAATACATCCCAGCAGTCCAAAATGGTATCGAAGAGTCCATGAAGAATGGTGTCCTTGCAGGATTCCCATTGGTCGATCTTAAAGCAACAATCTTTGATGGTTCCTACCATGACGTTGACTCCAACGAAATGGCGTTCAAAATTGCAGGTTCCATGGCGCTTAAAGCAGCTAAAGACAAATGTCAACCAGTCTTGCTTGAGCCAATCATGAAAGTCGAAGTAACAGTTCCTGAAGAATACATGGGTGACGCAATGGGTATGTTAAGTTCCCGTCGTGGCCGTATCGAAGGTTCTGATACTCGTGCAGGCGCTCTAATTATTCGTTCCAGTGTGCCTTTGAGCGAAATGTTCGGTTTCTCAACTGTACTTCGTTCTGGTACGCAAGGCCGCGGTGTATTCTCCATGGAGATCTCTCACTATGAAGAAGTACCTCGCAGCATTTCTGAAGAAATTATTGCAAAGCACAAAGGTAACTAATTGTTCAATCTGATTTGCGCAATTCGAAAGAAATGCGCAAATCAACAAATACAAACCCAAATTTAAGGAGGAATTGATTTACAATGGCAAAAGCTAAATTCGAACGTAACAAACCACACGTAAACATCGGTACTATCGGTCACGTTGACCATGGTAAAACTACTTTAACAGCGGCAATCACAACTGTATTGTCCAAGCGTTATGGCGGTGCTGCAGTAGCATTCGACCAAATCGACAAAGCTCCAGAAGAGCGCGAACGCGGTATCACAATCTCCACAGCACACGTTGAGTACGAGACTCCTAACCGTCACTATGCTCACGTTGACTGCCCAGGCCATGCTGACTATGTAAAGAACATGATCACTGGTGCTGCTCAAATGGACGGCGCGATCTTAGTAGTATCTGCTACTGACGGTCCTATGCCACAAACTCGCGAGCACATCCTTTTGTCCCGCCAAGTAGGTGTACCTTACATCGTTGTATTCATGAACAAATGCGACATGGTTGAAGACGAAGAGTTGCTTGAATTAGTAGAAATGGAAATCCGTGAACTTCTTTCCGAGTACGAATTCCCAGGCGATGACACTCCAGTTATCCGTGGTTCCGCTCGTGAAGCATTACAAAACCCAGATGGCGCTTGGGCTGACAAGATCGTTGAATTGTTCGAACAAATCGACACTTATATCCCATTGCCAGAGCGTGCAACTGACAAGCCTTTCCTTATGCCTGTCGAGGATGTATTCTCCATCACTGGTCGTGGTACAGTTGCAACTGGCCGCGTAGAGCGTGGTATTGTTAAAGTTGGTGACGAAATCGAAATCATCGGTTTAGTGGAAGAGCCTACTAAGTCTGTCGTAACAGGCGTAGAGATGTTCCGCAAATTGTTGGATTCCGCACAAGCTGGTGACAACATCGGTGCATTGCTTCGTGGTGTTCAACGTACAGATATCGAGCGTGGTCAAGTTTTGGCGAAACCAGGTTCTGTTAAGCCTCACACGAACTTCACAGCTCAAATCTACGTATTGACTAAAGAAGAGGGTGGCCGTCATAAGCCATTCTTCACTGGTTACCGTCCACAGTTCTACTTCCGTACAACTGACGTAACTGGTATCATTTCTTTACCAGAAGGTACTGAAATGGTTATGCCTGGCGATAACATCACTGTTACGGTTGAATTGATCAACCCAATCGCTATGGAAGAAGGAACTCGTTTCGCTATTCGTGAAGGCGGCCGTACAGTAGGCGCTGGTGCAGTAGCAACAATCCAAAAATAATTTTCTTTCTAACGAGAGAAGATAAATAAAAATCCGTTGTTTCAGCTTCCGAGCTGAGACAACGGATTTTTTATTTTGAAATTGACGATTCTCGAACCATTAAACGATGAGGGATGATGATCCGACGATCACTTGGCTCCTCACCACGTAATATTCTTAATAAGGTAAATATAGAAGCATAGCCTAATTGATAAATGCCGATTTCCATACTTGTAATTTGTGGAGATGAAATCTGTGAAATAATCGTATTGTTAAAACTGACAACAGCGATATCTTCAGGTACTTTTTTACCTAATTCTTTAAGTTTTTGAATGATACCAAAAGCAATATCATCACTAATGGTTACAAATGCAGTGGGATGATTGGATAAACTCATAACTAAGGGGATTTCATGATAATTTGTATCAGAATACATACTATACTCAAAAAGTAGTTCTGGTCGAATCGCAATACCTGACTCTTCGAGCGCCTTTGAGTATCCAAGAAATCGATCAGTTGACATCACGATACTCCGTGGGCCGCCAATAAATCCGATCGAAGTATGCCCTTGATTGATGAGGTGCATTGTTACATCGTACGAAGCAGTAACGTTATCGTTATCAATTGTGAAATGTGAAGACTCATCCGAGTTTCCAATGATGACAAACGGAAAATTTTGATCGGTTAAAAATTGAACAATTGAATCGAAAAAGCGATTACTCAACACAACTAATCCATCGACTTTACCACCACGAACTAAATTGACCACTTGTTTCTGTAATTCCACTAGTGTATTTGCTGAAGTCACAATCACATCATAGTTATGTTTAGAAGTATAATCTACGATTCCTCGAATGACTTCGTTAAAAAACACGTTACTAAAAGCTTGCTCAGTAGGACCGGGTATAATGATTCCAACGGTTGAAGTTGATTGTGAAACTAGACTTTTGGCCATTAGATTCGGATGATAATTCAGTTGCTCGATGGCTTTTTTTACTCTATCGACTGTTTCTTGGCTGATTTTTGGATTTTCTAAAATAACGCGTGATACAGTTGATGGCGAAACACCAGCAAGAGCGGCAACATCTTTAATTGTAACTTTCATTTTAAGCCTCACTTTCTGCAAACGTTTGCACTACAGAAATTATATAAAAATTGAATATAGAAGTAAATAGAAAGATGAAATCGAAACGGTTCCACTCAAAAAAGTTAAATGTAAGCAATAAATATGTTGAATTTAAAGATCCACATGTGCAATAATCAACAATGTAAGCGTAAACATTATTATTTTTTGTTATTTTAAACAAGATTTAATGCAAACGTTTGCAGAAAAATAAATAAATGGGGGTAATATGCAATGAAAAAGGTTTTATCCGTATTAGTAGCACTTTCGTTGGTTGTAGGCTTGTTTGCTGCAATCGGCTCAACTGCATCAGCGGCTGAGAAGAAAATTGTTGTACTTGTAGGTAATTTGCAAAAAGCTTTGGGTGCAGCTGGAGATTGGGATCCAACTGACACAAAGACGGCGATGTATACGGCTGATGGTAAAAATTATTGGTTCACTGGCAAATTGCCAGCCGGCGATTATGAGTACAAAGTAGCTCTAGGTGGCAAAGGCTGGAGCGAAAACTATGGCGCAGATGGTAAGAAGGATGGCGACAATATTAAGATTAGTACAGGTCTTGCTCGCACAATTACATTCTTCTATAACGATGATACGCACAAAATCACAACAAGCCGCCATGTAACATTAGTTGGTAGCTTGCAAGATAAGTTGGGTGCAGAAAAGGCATGGGATCCTACTGCAGCTGAAACACAAATGCGAACAGTTGATGGTGAGAATTACTTCTTCACAGGTAAACTACCTGCTGGCGAATATGAATATAAGGTAGCAATTGCTGGAAGCTGGACAGAGAACTACGGTGCTGCTGGTAAAGCGGGTGGCGATAATATTAAGATTTCTCAAGCAGAAGATGGAAATGTTACTTTCGTATATAACGACACAACGCATGAAATTTATGCAGGTAAACATGTTGCGTTAGTTGGAAATATTCAAAGTGCGATTGGTGCTGCGGGGGACTGGGATCCTGCAACATCAACAACTGTTATGTTACCTCAAAAAGACGGTACTTATGTTTACACAACTACAGTCGGTAAAGGGAACTATGAGTACAAGGTAGCTTTGAACGGTAACTGGGATGTGAACTATGGACAAGATGGCAAGTCAGGTGGAGATAACCTTAAACTTGCTGTTGATAAAGATGCGAAATACAAGTTCACATATGATGACAAATCACATGTAATTAAAGCGGAGATTGTCTTAACAAAGAAAATCTTCCCTAAATCCATTAAATTCGAATACCCGAATATCATGCTTAACAAAGGCTTCTCTTATAAGACAACCCTAATTACAAATCCTGGTTTAATCACGGAGAAACAAGTTAGCTATCGTTCTTCTAACCGAAATGTAGCTACAGTAGATGCTACTGGTAAGATCACAGCAGTTTCCAAAGGTACAGCTACAATAACAGCTAGAACACCTTACAACAAGACAGCAACAATGACGATTACAGTTCGTTAATCCAAAATTCAAAAAAAGGGGAATGTACAAATGAAATTCAAAAAAGTCGTTTCATTAACAGTAGCAACAGCATTAGTTGCGTCTCTAGCAGTAACAGCGGGCAGCGCATCTGCAGCAACAAAAATCACACCAGAAAAAGGAGCTAAATTGCTTCTATGGGATGATAAAGATTCCAAGCCATTCTGGGATAAATTGATTCCTCAGTTCCAGAAAAAATATGGCGTAACTGTTAAGTATCAAATCGTTGGCGGTCCTGACCAAGATGAGAAATTTGCGAAAGACGGTCCTGCAGGGATTGCAGCTGACGTTGGTGTAATTCCTCATGACAACTTGGCGAAACTAGTGGATGCTGGTTTATGGTTGCCTAACGATGTGTTTGCAGCGGAAACAAAAGCAAACAACATTAAAGCAGGTGTTACTGCTGGAACATACAAAGGTGTATTGTATGGCTACCCAAAAGCGATTGAAACATACGCTTTGTTCTACAACAAAAAATTAGTAAAGACAGCTCCAAAAACTTGGAATGATATTATTGCGCTTTCCAAAAACAAAGCTATTCAAGATCCAGCTAAAAAGAAATTCACATTCATGGCTGAAGTGAACAACTTCTACTTTGACTATGCATTTATGACTGCTGGTGGTGGCTATGTATTCGGTAAAGATGGTACAGATCCATCTGACATTGGCTTGAACAATGCAGGTGCTGTTGCTGGTGCTAAGCAATTGAAAGCATTGAAAGCAATTTTGCCTTTAAAAGTTGGCGATATTACTTATGATGTAAAAGAATCCTTGTTCCAAAAAGGTCAACTTGCGACTAACATCAACGGTTCTTGGGCAATTTCTGGTTACCGTAAAGCTGGCTTAGACTTTGGTGTAACTGCTATTCCTGCGGTTAACGGCAAGCCTACAGAATCTTTCTCTGGTGTTAAAATCGTTGGTGTTAACTCCTACTCCAAATATCCTAAAGCTGCTCGCTTGTTAGCACAATTTGCTACTTCGGCAGATGCACAGTTGTTGAACTACCAAACAACTGGTCAATTACCAACAAACTCTAAGGTTTCTGCAAATCCAGCAATCAAGAATGATGTTATCGTACAAGGTTTCTTGCAGCAATTGAAGACTGCACAACCGATGCCAAGTATTGCTGAGATGGGTTCCGTATGGGGGCCAATGGGCGCTGCTTTAGCTGATATCTGGGATAAAGATGCAGATCCAAAAACAGCTTTAGATGCTGCTGTAAAGAAAATTAAGAACGCGATTAAGTAATTAACATGATGTAAGTATGAAAAAACAGAAAAGGGCTATCCAGACCGAAATTCCTGGATAGCCCTATCTGTTTCAATTCAAGATAGAAAAGAGTGAGAGGCGAATGAATACATACCGTATCGTACCTGCGATTCTATCCCTATTACTGCCAGGTCTTGGTCAATTGTTCAATAAACAATGGATCAAGGGCCTGATTTTTGCTGTAATTGGGACGTTTTCGAGTTTATACTTTATAAAAAGTCTTCCGCATGCAGTATGGGGCATTGTTACGCTTGGAGAGAAGACGCAACGTTTGGTTATCGGAAAAGATGGTATTTCAGAGATGGTTCAAGGTGACCATTCTATCTTATTAATGTTAAACGGTGTTTTTGTTGTTACTTTTTTTGCACTTTATGTACTGTTCTGGTTCTTTAATATCAAGGATGCATTTATTGTTGGTGGATTGAAAGAACAAAATTTAAAGTCCCCGACATTTAAACAAACGCTATATTTTTTATCGGAGACGAAATTCCCAGAATTAATGCTAATTGTTCCGATTATTGGAGTAGTGTTTGTTACAATCGTACCAATCGTATTCACCGTATTTATTGCGTTTACAAACTATTCTGCACCGAACTATTTACCACCAGCTAAATTATTAGATTGGGTTGGGTTTGAAAATTTCCGAAGACTTGTTGATTTCGGTGAATATAAAGCAACATTCTTTGGTGTTGCACGTTGGACGTTCATTTGGGCTGTTCTAGCTACTGTTACGACGTTCTTTGGTGGTTTCTTAGTAGCATTACTTGTAAATCAAAAAGACGTTAAATTTAAATACTTCTGGCGAACGATGCTAATCTTACCATTCGCAGTACCTCAACTAGTATCGTTGTTGGTTATGCGCAATTTGTTCAATGGTGAGTTTGGGCCGATTAACCAATATTTAAGAAGTTTTGGAATGGAGAACATCCCTTGGTTGACAGATCCATTATGGGCAAAGGCGACAGTTGTCATCGTTAATATGTGGTTAGGTATTCCGGTTTCTATGATTTTCATTATGGGTATTTTGACAATGATTCCTAAGGATTTATATGAAGCTGCAGAGATTGACGGTGCTTCTAAAATCAAACAATTTTCAAAAATTACGCTCCCATATGTATTGTTTGCAACGGCTCCGATTATTATCATGCAATTTGCGGGTAACATTAATAACTTTAACGTTATCTTCTTATTAACGAATGGTAATCCGGTGAATGGTGACTACATGTATGCGGGAGACACTGATTTATTAGTGACGTGGCTCTATAAATTGACGTTAGACAGTCAGAAATATGATGTTGCTGGTGCAGTAGGTATTGTTATCTTTATCATTATTGCAACATTGTCACTCATTAGTTATAGAAATACTTCATCCTTCAAAGAGGAGGATCAAATCCAATGAGCAGAAGAAACAAAAAACCTAAAGTTCGTATTGGTCTAATCCTAAGTTATGCGGCTCTCATTGCACTAGTGATTATCGCGCTTTATCCAATTGTTTGGATTGTCGCAGCTTCCTTCAGAGAAGGGACATCGTTATATAGTACCGAGTTGTTCCCTAGAAAGATAACACTAGACCATTATTATGAGTTGTTTACATCGAAAGAATACATGTATACCAGATGGTATACGAATACGCTTCAAGTAGCTTTCCTGACAATGATTTTTACAACAACGATTGTCACGATTTCTGGTTATGTGCTCTCGCGATTCCGATTTGGCATGCGGAAGACGTTGTTGAGTTCCATTCTTATTTTGGGGATGTTCCCAAGTTTCATGAGTTTAACTGCAATTTACGTTATGCTTGTACAGTTGAAGTTATATGATAATTTGTATGCGCTTGTTGGTATCTATTCTGCCGGCGCACTGATGGGCTCGTTCCAGGTTAAAGGATTCTTCGATACAATCCCTAAAAGCCTTGAAGAATCAGCCAAGTTAGATGGTGCAAGCAACTTCCAAGTGATGCGTTTAATCATGCTACCACTTTCGAAGCCGTTGCTCGTATTCATTGCACTTACTTCTTTCACGGGTGCTTGGACAGACTTTATCTTAGCAAGACTGTTGATTCAAACTCCTGAGAAACAAACGCTCGCCGTGGGATTATATGATCTTGTATCTACGGTACAAACTTCGAATGCTACACTGTTCGCAACAGGCGCAGTATTAATTGCAGTACCAATTACCGTTCTCTTCATCGTCCTTCAAAAGTATTTAGTCAGTGGGATGATGGCGGGAGCAGAAAAAGGATGATTAGAATGAGAAAAGCGATAATTACTTTAATGCTCCTTTCGTTGGTTGTCTCTTTAAGTGGCGTTTCAACAGCAGCATCTACACCAAAAAGCAAAACGGGTGTATATTATGAAATTTTCGTACGTTCTTTCAATGATTCGAATGGTGACGGGATTGGCGATCTAAAAGGCGTCACGGCTAAACTCGATTACCTAAAAAGTTTAGGTGTAAAAGGGATTTGGTTGATGCCAATTACAGCAAGTCCGAGTTATCACGGCTATGATACAACGGATTATTACAAGATAAATCCAGACTACGGAACAACAGCTGACTTGAAAGCGTTAGTAACAGCTGCACATAAAAAAGATATAAAAATCATTATGGATTTGGTTGTTAACCACACGAGCAGTCAACACCCGTGGTTCGTGGATGCATCAACGAATCCTGCGAGTAAGTATCGCGACTACTTTGTCTTTGCAACAGAAGATGACGATATCGATGCTCAAAGTGCGACGGGAGCAGGAAATGCATGGCATAGTGCAGCAACAGGAAAGTATTTAGGTATTTTCTGGAGCGGAATGCCAGACTGGAATTTCAACAATAAAGCAGTTCGTGCTGAGATGGTGAAAATCGGCCAATATTGGTTAGATCCTAAAATAGCTGGCGTAGATGGCTATCGGCTCGATGCAGCCAAACACATTTACGAAGACTTTGCGGAGCAAAATAAAACCAAAGCAAATGAGCGTGGCGTTGCATGGTGGCAGGAATTCCGAACAGGTTTGAATAAGGTGAACAAGAATGCATATCTAGTAGGTGAGATTTGGGATGGCCCGTCTGTTGTTGCACCATACTTGAATAAAGCATTAAACTCCGGTTTCAACTTCGAGATTGGCAAAAGTATCGTTGAGAACGCAAAGAGTGGTTCCGATGGTGGAGTCGGTTTTATCTTAAACCGCGTTCACGAATACTTTAAAAAACAATCAGGCGGTACATTTGTAGATGCACCATTCTTAACAAATCATGATCAGACGCGAGTGATGTCTGAATTAGAAGGCAATGTGAATAAAGCCAAAGTAGCGGCAAGTATGTTGTTGACTTTACCTGGTAATCCATTTGTCTACTACGGCGAAGAAATTGGGATGCAAGGATTGAAGTCTGACGGAGATGAAGCACTTCGCACGCCTTTCCTTTGGACCGCTAAAAAATCAAAAGGCCAAACGACAGTCATGGAAGGCTATGGCGATCAAGCAACAGGTATTAATGTAGAAACACAACTCAAAAGCTCTTCCTCATTGTTGAATCATTACAAAAAAATGATCGGTTGGAGAAACGCGGATTATACATTAAGTGATGGAACAATCGGTGAATACACAATTAGTGATACAACAGTAGCAGCTTGGACGCGTTCGGCAAATAAGAAGAACACATTAGTACTTCATAACTTAACTTCCAAAACCAAGACGATAACAATCAATGGTTCTGACAATACAATGAAGTTTAAAAAGGTTTCGAAGCAAACGGGTACTGGTGCAAAAGTGAGCGGAAATAAAGTTACAATCCCTGCATACAGCACAGTACTGATGAGTCAATAAATATAATAGAAGAAACATGTATTTTCAGCCCCTATTTTATAAGGGAAATCCCTTATAAAATAGGGGCTTTTGTGTATAAAAAAAGAGTTGACTCTTGATATCAGCTCCTATATAATGTTGAATGTTGGTCTGTGACTGTGCGATGACGTGAGAGGTTGCCGACACACCCGGCTCCTTTGCCAAGGGAGCTACCGTCGGAGAATTTTCACTGAGTATGTCCGATACTAAATTGGGCGAAATAAGGAGGGAATTACAATGGCAAAGCAAAAAATTCGTATTCGTTTGAAAGCGTATGATCACCGCGTTCTTGATCAATCCGCAGAAAAAATCGTTGAGACAGCAAAGCGTTCTGGTGCAGGTGTTTCGGGTCCAATCCCGTTGCCGACTGAAAAGCAAGTTGTGACGATTCTACGCGCGGTTCACAAGTACAAAGACGCTCGCGAACAGTTCGAGCAACGTACACATAAGCGTTTGATCGATATTACGAATCCTACGCCTCAGACAGTAGATGCATTAATGCGTCTTGATTTACCGTCTGGCGTGGATATTGAAATTAAACTTTAATCTAAACAGGTATGTTTGAAAGGAAAAGAGGTGTCAACATGAGTAAAGGTATCTTAGGTAAAAAATTGGGCATGACGCAAGTGTTTGCTCAAGACGGAACAGTAGTTCCAGTAACGGTTATCGAAGCGGGTCCTTGTGTCGTTCTTCAAAAGAAGGAAGTAGCTAATGATGGCTACGAAGCGATTCAGATCGGTTTTGCAGACAAAAAAGCGGTTCGTTCCACGAAACCTGAACAAGGTCACGCTGCTAAAGCGGGAACAACTCCTAAGCGCTACGTACGCGAAATTCGCGGTATCAACTTGACGGAGTATGAAGTTGGCCAAGAAATTAAGGCTGATCTTTTTGCAGAAGGCGAGTTTGTTGACGTAACGGGTATTTCTAAAGGTAAAGGTTTCCAAGGTAACATCAAGCGCCATAATCAATCTCGCGGTCCTATGGCTCACGGTTCTCGTTACCACCGCGGTCCAGGTTCGATGGGTTCCATCGCAGCTAACCGTGTTATGAAGGGCAAAGCGTTGCCTGGTCATATGGGTCATGAGACAGTTACATTACAAAATCTTGAAATCGTTAAAATTGACGTGGAGCGCAACGTTTTGTTAGTAAAAGGTTCGATTCCAGGTCCTAAAAATAGCTTCGTAAAAGTACGTTCCGCAGCGAAGAAATAAGTTGCGTAAGAAAGGAGGACATCCCTAATGCCGAAAGTAGCTCTATTAAATACAGCTGGTAAACAAGTTGGTGACGTAGAATTGGCAGATTCCATTTTTGGTATCGAGCCACATAAATACGTGCTTCACCAAGCCGTAACAATGCAACTAGCGTCCCTTCGTCAAGGTACGCACAAAGTTAAAGGTCGTTCTGAAGTTCGTGGTGGTGGTCGTAAACCTTGGAAACAAAAAGGTACTGGCCGCGCTCGTCAAGGTACGATCCGTGCACCGCAATGGAAAGGTGGCGGCGTTGTATTTGGTCCAACACCTCGTTCTTATGGCTGGAAATTGCCTAAGAAAGTTCGTCGTTTGGCAATCAAATCCGCTTTGTCCGCTAAAGTACAAGAGAACGAAATCATTGTTCTTGATCAATTGGTAATGAGCCAATCCAAGACAAAAGAATTCGTAGCAATCTTAAAGAACCTCAACGTAGAGCGTAAAGCTCTTGTTGTAACTGCAACAGCTGACGAGCAAGTGATCTTATCCGCTCGTAACATCCCAGGCGTGAAAGTCTTGGCAGCAGATGGCATCAACGTGCTTGATGTACTTGGCCATGACCAATTAATCATTACTAAGGGTGCTGTTGAGAAAGTAGAGGAGGTATTTGCGTAATGAAAGATCCTCGCGATATTATCAAACGTCCAATCATCACTGAGCGTTCTAGCGATTTGATGGGAGAATTGAAATACACTTTTGAAGTGGATATCCGTTCTAGTAAGACAGAAATCAAATTGGCGATCGAAAGCATTTTCGGCGTTAAAGTTGACTATGTAAACACAATGCGTGTTTCTGGTAAACCAAAGCGTTATGGTCGTTACTCTGGTTACCGTTCTGACTGGAAAAAAGCAATCGTTCAATTAAAGGCAGATAGCAAACCGTTAGAATTCTTCGAAACGGTATAATACATTTCTTGAAGTAAGGAGGGAATTGAAGTGCCAATCAAAAAGTACAATCCGACTTCCCCGTCTAGACGTCAAATGTCCGTGTCCACTTTTGAAGAGTTGACTCGCAACGTTGAACCGGAGAAATCTTTGTTGGCGCCGCTTTCTAAAAAAGCAGGCCGCAACAACCAAGGTAAAATTACGACTCGCCATCAAGGCGGTGGTCATAAGCGTAAATACCGTATTATTGACTTCAAACGCACGAAAGATGGTATCCCAGCGAAAGTTGCTACTATCGAGTACGATCCGAACCGTACTGCTAACATTGCTTTGTTGCATTATGCAGATGGTGAGAAGCGTTACATCATTGCTCCTAAAGGACTTAAAGTTGGTGACGTTGTAACTTCTGGTGTTGATTCTGACATCAAAGTTGGTAACGCATTACCGCTTCTAAACATCCCTGTAGGTACTGTGATTCACAACATTGAGTTGAAGCCAGGTAAAGGCGGACAATTAGTTCGTGCAGCTGGTACTGAAGCGCAATTGCTTGGTAAAGAAGAGAACTACGTAGTAGTTCGTTTAAACTCCGGCGAAATGCGTAAAATTCTTAACACTTGCCGCGCAACAATTGGTTCTGTAGGTAACGAAGACCATGAGTTGATTAACATCGGTAAAGCTGGTCGTAGCCGTTGGTTAGGTCGTCGTCCAGAAGTTCGCGGTTCCGTAATGAACCCGGTTGACCATCCACACGGTGGTGGTGAAGGTCGTTCCCCAATCGGACGCAAATCACCTTTATCCCCATGGGGCAAACCAACTTTGGGTGCAAAGACTCGCAAGAAAAACAAAGCAAGCAGCAGCTTGATCATTCGTCGTCGCACGAAATAATCGAAGTTAATGTAATTATTACTTCGTCACTTCGAAGCGTCGAAAGTTATCGACGCTTCCATATGTTGAGAAGGGAGGATTTCAAATGGGACGCAGCTTAAAAAAAGGACCATTTATTGATGGTTACTTGATGAAAAAAGTTGAGGACATGGAAGCTAGCGGTAAGAAGAACGTTATCAAGACATGGTCTCGTCGTTCTACCATTTTCCCGCAATTTATCGGACACACTTTCGCTGTCTATGATGGTCGCAAGCATGTACCGGTTTATGTAACTGAAGATATGGTAGGTCACAAATTAGGCGAATTCGCTCCGACTCGTACTTACAAGGGTCACACGGACGAAGATCGCAAGACAAGACGCTAATCAAATTAGCATCTTAGCTAAATAGCAATTGGGAGGAGGTTCACCATGGAAGTGAAAGCACATGCTAAGTTCGTTCGCATTGCTCCCCGCAAAGTAAAATTGGTTATCGATCTTATTCGCGGTAAGAAGGTTGGCGAAGCGATTTCTATTCTTCGTCACACTCCGAAAGCAGCATCTCCAGTCGTTGAGAAATTGTTGAATTCGGCAATCGCGAATGCAGAACATAATCATTCTTTAGATGTGAACACATTGGTTGTTGCATCTGCATATGCAAACGAAGGTCCAACAATGAAACGATTCCGTCCTCGCGCAATGGGACGTGCAAGTCGTATCAATAAACGTACGAGCCACATCACGCTAGTTTTATCTGAAAAATAAGGAGGGATAAAGTGTGGGTCAAAAGGTAAATCCAGTCGGCCTTCGTGTCGGCGTTATTCGCGATTGGGAATCCAAGTGGTACGCAGAAAAAGATTTCGGTACATTACTTATGGAAGACGTAAAAATCCGTGAATACCTCAAAACGAAATTAAAAGATTCAGCTGTTTCCCATATCGAAATCGAGCGCGCGGCTAACCGTGTGAACGTAACTATCCATACAGCTAAGCCTGGTATGGTAATCGGTAAAGGTGGAGCAGAAGTTGAAGTGATTCGCGCAGCATTGACGAAGATCTCCAACGACAAAAAAGTTCATATCAACATCTCTGAGATCAAAAATCCAGAAGTTGATGCAATTCTAGTAGCAGAAGGCATCGCACAACAATTAGAGCGTCGTGTATCTTTCCGTCGCGCTATGAAGCAGTCGATCCAACGCTCTATGCGTTCCGGCGCAAAAGGTATTAAGACATTAGTAAGCGGTCGTCTTGGCGGCGCTGAAATCGCTCGTAGCGAAGGTTACAGCGAAGGAACAGTTCCTCTTCATACGCTTCGTGCTGATATCGACTATGGTACTGCTGAAGCTCATACAACTTACGGTATTATCGGCGTTAAAGTCTGGATCTACCGTGGAGAAGTTCTTCCAGTGTCTAAGAAAAAAGCAGTTGCAGTGGAAGGAGGTAACTAATCATGTTGGTACCTAAACGCGTTAAACACCGCAAAGAACACCGCGGTAGCATGAAAGGTCGCGCTAAAGGCGGCGCTGAAGTACATTTCGGTGAATTCGGTTTGCAAGCATTAGAACCAGCATGGGTTACTAACCGTCAAATCGAAGCAGCTCGTATTGCCATGACACGTTACATCAAACGTGGTGGTAAAGTATGGATTAAAATTTTCCCTTCCAAACCAATCACTCAAAAGCCTCTTGAAGTGCGTATGGGTAGCGGTAAAGGTAACGTGGAAAAATGGGTAGCAGTAGTAAAGCCGGGCAAAGTATTGTTTGAACTTGCTGGTGTAAGTGAAGAGATTGCTCGTGAAGCAATGCGTCTTGCTTCCCACAAATTACCAATCAAGACGAAGTTCGTGAAAAAAGCACAAGAAGTGGCAGGTGAAGTAAATGAAAGCAACTGATTTCCGCAACCTAACCACTGTCGAAATTGAACAAAAGATCACTTCGTTCAAAGAAGAATTGTTTAACCTACGCTTTCAATTAGCTACCGGTCAATTGGATAACCCAACTCGCATTCGCGAAGTTCGTAAATCCATTGCACGCGCAAAGACGATTCTTCGTCAACGTGAAATCGGTATTGGTTAATTGATAGACACTCAATGTTTCTGAGACTCAGAGAGGAGGATAAACAGTGACACAACGCAATGATCGTCGCGTACAAATCGGCAAAGTGGTAAGTGACAAAATGGATAAAACCATCGTAGTAGCGGTGGAAACATATAAGAAGCACAGCTTATATCACAAACGCATTAAGTACACGAAAAAATTCAAAGCGCATGATGAGTTGAACACAGCACAAGCTGGGGACATCGTTAAAATCATGGAAACGCGCCCTATCTCCAAGGACAAAAACTGGAGACTGGTTGAAGTCGTGGAAAAAGCAGTAATCGTATAAGTAACGAATAGTTGACCGTCTGGAGACGGAAGGAGGGACAACAATGATTCAACCTTTTACTCGTTTAAAAGCAGCAGACAATTCTGGAGCTAAAGAATTGATGTGCATCAAGGTGTTAGGTGGTACTGGACGTCGTGTAGGTCACATCGGTGACATTATCGTCGCTTCTGTAAAAGCCGCAACACCAGGTGGCGTTGTCAAAAAAGGCGACGTAGTTAAAGCAGTAATCGTTCGTACACGTACTGGCGCTCGTCGTAAAGATGGTTCTTACATCCGTTTTGATGAGAATGCAGCAGTAATCGTGAAAGACGATAAAGGCCCACGTGGTACTCGTATTTTCGGACCAGTTGCTCGCGAACTTCGCGATCGTGACTTCATGAAAATCGTTTCCTTAGCACCTGAAGTAATTTAGGACTAAGAGAAGTATTTGTTAGAAGTAGCTAAGCTACAGGAGGTGTAAATAAACAATGCCGAAGCAAAAAAAGCGTTTGGAGTCTCATAACAATAAGCTCCACGTTAAAAAAGAAGATACAGTAATCGTAATTACTGGTAAGGATAAAGGCAAAAAAGGTCGCGTTATCGAAGCTTACCCTCGTCAAAACCGCGTTTTGGTAGAAGGTGTAAACCTTGTTAAAAAGCACGCGAAACCTAGCCAAGCAAATCCGCAAGGCGGCATCTTAAATCAAGAAGCTTCGATTCACGTATCCAACGTAATGTTGATCGATCCGAAATCAGGCAAGCCAACTCGCGTAGGTTACAAAGTACTTGAGAACGGTAAAAAAGTACGCGTAGCTAAAAAATCCGGCGAAATTATCGACTAGTTTGATCGATGCGAAAGGAGGTAACACAAGATCATGGCAGTAAGAATGAGAGAGCGTTTTTTAAATGATATTACACCTGCTTTAATCCAAAAGTTTAACTATACAACGGTTATGCAAGTTCCGAAGATTGAGAAAGTTGTCATCAACATTGGTATGGGCGAAGCAGTTTCGAACTCCAAAGTATTGGACAGCGCAGTCGAAGAATTGCAGTTGATCACTGGTCAAAAGCCGGTTATCACTAAAGCAAAAAAATCCATCGCGGGCTTTAAGCTTCGTGAAGGTATGCCAATCGGCGTTAAAGTAACGTTGCGTGGCGAACGCATGTATTACTTCTTAGACAAATTGTTTAACGTTGCACTACCTCGCGTACGCGATTTCCGTGGCGTTTCAACAAAGGCTTTTGATGGTCGTGGTAACTATACACTTGGGTTGAAAGAGCAATTGATCTTCCCAGAAATCGAGTACGATAAAGTTGATAAGACTCGTGGTATGGATATCGTAATCGTAACAACAGCTAAATCCGATGAAGAAGCACGCGAGCTGTTAGTACAGCTTGGCATGCCATTCGCGAAGTAATAATGGTTCGTTCTCCCAGAGATCTATAGGAGGTGTCAAGAAGTGGCCAAAACTTCGATGAAAATCAAACAACAGCGCGAGCCGAAGTTCAAAGTTCAAGCTTATACTCGTTGCGAAAAATGTGGACGTCCACATTCCGTGTTGCGTAAATTTAAAATTTGCAGAATTTGCTTCCGTGAATTAGCTTATAAAGGCCAAATTCCGGGTGTGAAGAAAGCTAGCTGGTAAACTACCCTTTATGGGAAGGAGGTTCGTATCAAATGGTTATGTCAGATCCTATTGCAGATTTGCTAACTCGTATTCGTAACGCCAACTTGGTACGTCACGAAACGGTTGAAATTCCTGCATCCAAAGCGAAGAAAGAAATCATTGAGATTTTGAAGCGCGAAGGCTTCATTCGCGATGCAGAATATGTAGAAGATAACAAACAAGGTATTATCCGCGTGTTCTTGAAATACGGTCCGAACAATGAGCGTGTTATTACAGGATTGAAGCGTATCAGCAAACCTGGTTTGCGTGTATATGCGAAATCTTTGGAAATCCCTCGCGTTTTAGGTGGTTTGGGAATTGCTATTATTTCCACATCTAAAGGTGTTATGACTGATAAAGAAGCACGTCAAGCTAAAGCTGGCGGAGAAGTAATCTGCTACGTTTGGTAATAAAAAGTAGAATTGAATGGAGGTGTATTCATGTCTCGTATTGGTCGTAAACCGATTTCCATTCCTGCTGGTGTGGACGTAAAAATCGATAACAATCAAATTACAGTTAAAGGACCTAAAGGTACACTTTCTCGCGCGCTTCATAAAGACATTCAGGTCGTGGTTGAAGGCAGTGAGATTTTGGTACAACGTCCGTCCGATAATAAATTACACCGTTCTTTGCATGGAACAACTCGTTCCGTAGTTAACAACATGGTTAGCGGCGTAACAGAAGGTTTCGTGAAGAACTTGGAGCTTGTAGGTGTAGGTTACCGTGCTAACTTAGCTGGTAAAAATCTAAACTTGGCAGTGGGTTACTCCCACCCAGTTGAAATTTCTCCTGAAGCAGGCATCGAATTTGAAGTACCGGCTAACAACAAAATCGTTGTTAAAGGTATCGATAAAGAGCGTGTAGGCGCAGTAGCAGCACAAATTCGTGCAGTACGTGAACCAGAACCGTATAAAGGTAAAGGTATCAAGTACGAAAACGAAAAGATCCTTCGCAAAGAAGGTAAAGCTGGTAAGAAGAAATAAAAAGCGGAGTTTCCCGCTAAGCGATAAAATGAAGTTCATAGCTTGAGAAAGGAGTGACTTCCGGAATGATTACTAAAAGCGATAAAAACAAAGCGCGTCTGAAAAGACACCTTCGTGTTCGTAAAAAAGTAAACGGAACAACAGCTCGTCCTCGTTTGAGCGTTTACCGTTCATCCAAACATATTTATGCTCAAATTATCGATGATACAAATGCAGTAACAATCGTGGCTGCTTCTACAGCGGACAAAGAACTTAAAGCATCCATCGGTAATGGCGGTAGCGTTGAGGCAGCTAAACAAGTTGGCGAAGCGATCGCTAAACGTGCTAAAGACAAAGGTATTGACTCTGTCGTATTCGACCGTGGTGGTTACCTTTACCATGGCCGCATTCAAGCGCTTGCTGATGCAGCGCGTGAAGCTGGTCTAGTATTCTGATTTAATCTCATGACAAGGAGGTTAGTGACTTGCGCATTAATCCAAACACGTTAGAACTCACTGAAAAAGTTGTTCATATTAGCCGTGTAGCAAAAGTTGTAAAAGGCGGTCGTCGTTTCAGCTTTAGCGCATTGGTAGTAGTTGGGGATGGCAATGGTTACGTAGGAGCTGGTATTGGTAAAGCTTCCGAGGTTCCAGATGCAATCCGTAAAGGCATCGATGATGCAAAGAAAAATTTAATTCATGTTCCTTTAGTTGGCACTACAATTCCTCACTTGGTGCTTGGTCAATTCGGCGCTGGTGAAGTATTGTTGAAACCTGCTTCCAAAGGTACAGGGGTTATCGCAGGCGGTCCAGTTCGTGCAGTTCTTGAACTTGCTGGTGTAGGCGATATCTTAACGAAATCTCTTGGTTCTTCAAACTCCACTAATATGGTTAACGCTACATTAGAAGGTTTGAGCCGATTGAAGCGTGCTGAAGACGTAGCGAAACTTCGCGGTAAAACCGTTGAAGAGTTATTGGGTTAGGAGGGAAAATAACATGGCAAATCAATTACAAGTTACCCTCAAACGCAGTTTGATTGGTCGTCCTGAACCACAACGCGCAACAGTTCGTTCCCTTGGACTTACTAAGTTGCACCAAACAGTGGTACACCAGGATAACGTAGCAATCCGCGGTATGATCAACAAAGTTATTCACTTAGTAGAAGTGAAAGAAGTATAATTAAGCACTACGCAAATCTAACAAGGAGGTGCACGGATGAAGTTACACGAATTACAACCTGCTCCAGGTTCTAAGAAGACTCGTAACCGTGTCGGTCGTGGTATCGGTACTGGTAACGGTAAGACTTCCGGTCGTGGTCATAAAGGCCAAGGCGCTCGTTCTGGTGGCGGTGTTCGTCCTGGTTTCGAGGGTGGTCAAAACCCATTGTACCGTCGTTTACCTAAGCGCGGTTTCACAAACATTCATCGCACAGAATTCGCGATTATTAACTTAGATGTTCTTAATCGTTTTGCTGCAGGCACAGAAGTTACTCCAGAATTATTGCTTGAAGTTGGAATCATCTCGAATCCAAAAGACGGCATTAAAATCTTGGGTGATGGTCAATTAGAAGTCGCTTTAACAGTTAAAGCGAACAAATTCTCCCAATCTGCGGTAGAGAAAATTCAAGCTGCAGGCGGTAAATCCGAGGTGATCTAATGTTTAAGACAATCTCAAACATTTTCAAAATCGCCGATCTGCGCGCGAAGATTTTATTCACACTGGGCGTACTGATTATTTATCGAATCGGTACGTTCATTCCAGTACCTAACATTGATACGGAATATTTAAAGCAGGCTGACAAGGCACAGACAGCAGACATTTTTGGTTTGTTGAACACCTTCTCTGGTGGCGCATTGAAGAACTTCTCGATCTTTGCAATGGGTATTATGCCGTATATCACGGCATCCATCATTGTGCAATTGCTATCGATGGACGTTATTCCTAAGTTTGCTGAATGGGCAAAAGAAGGCGAAAACGGTCGTCGTAAACTTGCGCAATTCACTCGTTATGGAACAATCATTCTTGGCTTTATCCAAGGTTATGCGACATCGATTGGTTTCAATCGCTTGTATGGTTATAACATGGTATTAGATCCAAGCATTACAACTTACCTTGTAATTGCAGTTGTTCTTGCAGCGGGTACTGCGTTCCTCATGTGGATTGGTGAGCAATTAAACGAATACGGCATTGGTAACGGAATTTCAATTCTAATCTTTGCTGGTATCGTGGCTGGCTTCCCTAATCAGGTTAACCAAATCTACACATTGTGGTTCACAGGCGATGCAGCGGATGCGATGTTCTTGAACATCATTAAAGTATTGGTAGTTATTTTAGTTATTATTGCTATTGTTGCTGCTGTTATCTTTATTCAGCAAGGCGTACGTAAAATCCCAGTACAATATGCGAAACGCGTTGTGGGTCGCAAGATGTACGGTGGACAAAATACGCATTTGCCAATCAAAGTTAATGGTGCAGGTGTTATTCCAGTAATCTTTGCATTGTCCTTGTTGTTCTTCCCTGCGACAATTGCGCAATTCTGGAGTACAAAAGACTGGGCACAATGGATTATTAATAACTTAACTTACCAAAAACCTTTGGGTATGGTTCTGTACGTATTACTGATTATTGGTTTCACGTTCTTCTACACGTTCGTTCAAATCAATCCAGTACAAATGGCAGACAACTTGAAGAAAAATGGCGGGTACATTCCGGGCATTCGTCCTGGTAAGACAACTGCTGTTTATCTGACTCGTGTAATGACTCGCATTACATTGGCAGGCGCTTTGTTCCTTGCAGCAATTTCTGTGTTACCTGTATTCTTTGGTAGCTTAGCTAATTTGCCTAGCTCTGTAGCAATTGGCGGCACTTCATTACTAATCGTAATCGGTGTTGCGCTTGATACAATGAAACAAATTGAAAGCCAATTGATGAAACGTCATTATAAAGGGTTTATTAACAAGTAAAATGCGACAGGTGAGTAAAATAACTCGTCGCGCAACAATAGGCTAGCAACAGGGAGGTATGTTCATTGAATATTTTGTTCATGGGTCCTCCGGGAGCCGGCAAAGGAACGCAAGCTGAACATATCGTGACAGCATTTAACGTGCCACACATTTCGACTGGCGATGCTTTCCGCTTAGCAATCAAACAGGGTACACCGATTGGATTGAAAGCGAAAGAATACATCGATCAAGGTTTGTTGGTACCAGATGAAATCACGGTAGGCATCGTCCAAGAGCGTTTGCAATTGGAAGACTGCCAAGCTGGTTTTCTTTTAGACGGCTTTCCTAGAACTTTGTCACAAGCAGAAGCGCTTGATGGTATTTTGACTACAATGGGTAAAAAAATTGATTCAGTAATCAATTTAGCAGTAGATCGTAATTTGTTGTTAGCTCGTCTAACGGGTCGACGCATTTGTAAATCTTGTGCAGCTACCTATCATGTAATGTTCAATGCACCTAAACAAGCAATGGTTTGTGATAAGTGCGACGGAGAACTTTACCAACGGTCTGATGATACGGAAGAAAAAGTTGGAACTCGCTTAGATGAATACATCAACAAGACAGCTCCTCTCCTTTCTTACTACAGTAATAAAGGAGTACTGCGAGAGGTTGATGGCGAGCAGTCCATCGAATCGGTTAGCTCCGAAATCACTACGATTTTGAAAGGGACTCAAGCATGATTATCTGTAAGACAGAAGCAGAACTACAAATTATGCGCGAAGCTGGCAGAATTGTCGCTTTAACACATAAAAGGTTGGCAGAAGTCATTAAACCAGGTATCACGACTTTAGAACTAGATCAAATCGCTGAGCAGACAATTCGTCAGCATGGGGCAATACCATCTTTTAAGGGCTACCATGGTTTTCCTGGAAGCATTTGTGCATCTGTGAATGAAGAACTCGTTCACGGCATTCCTGGTAATCGCGTGTTGAACGATGGCGATATCATTAGTATCGACATCGGTGCTCAGTATCAAGGATTTCATGGCGACTCCGCTTGGACGTACGCTGTAGGAACCATCTCAGAAGAAACACAACGTCTTCTCGATGTAACTGAACAATCCTTGTATGCAGGACTTCAACAAGCGGCTCCAGACGTACGACTGTATACAATCTCCAACGCGATTCAAACTTGTGCTGAAGATGCTGGTTTTGCCATCGTTCGTGAATATGTTGGTCATGGCATTGGTTCTGACCTCCATGAAGAACCACAAATTCCGAATTATGGTCCAGCAGATCGTGGCCCGCGCTTAAAGCCGGGTATGGTACTTGCAATCGAACCAATGGTCATCGCTGGCCAAAGGTACGTGAAGACGTTGGCAGATAATTGGACCGTTGTTTCAGTGGATGGCACGATGTGTGCTCATTTTGAACACACGATTGCAATCACGCCTGAAGGTTACGAAATCTTAACAGTATGTTAAAGGTGAGGTAACGATTATGGATGAAGCAAAGAAGCCGAAACTCGGACAGATTGTCAAGTCGATCCAAGGCAGAGACGCGGAGAAATTCGCAATCATCATCGGCATTGTCGATGAACGCTTTGTATGGACGGCTGACGGCGACAAACGCAAGTTTGATCAGCCAAAAAAGAAGAACTTATCACATCTTGAGCTGCTCGACGAAATTAGCAGTGAAGTTGTTGAAAGTATGATGGAGAATGGTCGTGTGACGAACGGAAAATTGCGTTATGCACTTAACCGTTTCGGTGATCGGCCGGAAGATGTACAAGAGAAAGGAGAATGACTGTGTCCAAAGAAGATATTATTGAAGTTGAAGGTACAGTGATTGAACCTCTCCCAAATGCAACGTTCAGAGTGGAATTGGAGAACGGCCACCAAATACTCGCACATGTATCTGGCAAACTAAGAATGCATTTCATTCGAATTTTGACTGGAGATAAGGTTGTCATTCAAATGTCACCTTACGACTTAACTAAGGGCCGAATCACCTATCGAAAATAGTGGAATCGGTTAGGAGGTATTTCAGATGAAAGTAAGACCATCAGTGAAGCCTATTTGCGAAAAATGCAAAGTCATTCGTCGTAAAGGCAATGTAATGGTGATTTGTGAAAATCCGAAACATAAACAAAAACAAGGATAAGGAGGTGTCTTAAACATGGCTCGTATAGCTGGTGTAGACTTGCCTCGCGACAAGCGTGTTGAGATCGGTTTAACTTACATTTTCGGAATTGGTTTAACTACTTCCAAGAAAATTTTAGCTGAAACTGGTATCAGCCCTGCAACTCGCGTGCGCGATTTGACTGAAGACGAAGTAAGCAAAATTCGTGAAGTTATTTCTTCTATTAAAGTAGAAGGTGACTTGCGTCGTGAAGTATCGCTTAACATTAAGCGTCTGATTGAGATTGGCTGTTACCGTGGTGTCCGCCATCGTCGTGGATTACCTGTTCGTGGTCAACGTACTAAGACAAATGCGCGTACTCGTAAGGGTCCTCGCCGCACTGTAGCGAATAAAAAGAAATAATGAAAGGGTGAAATAATAATGGCTAAACCAAAAGCAAAAGTGGCTCGTACAAAACGTCGTGACCGCAAAAATATAGAATCCGGTGTAGCACACATCCGTTCTACATTTAACAATACGATCGTGACTATCACTGATCCACACGGCAATGCCATCTCTTGGGCGAGTGCTGGAAACCTTGGTTTCAGAGGCTCCCGTAAGAGCACCCCATTCGCTGCGCAAATGGCTGCTGAAACTGCAGCTAAAGCGGCGATGGAGCATGGTATGAAAGTCGTTGAGGTCATGGTTAAGGGACCAGGATCCGGTCGTGAAGCAGCGATTCGTTCGTTGCAAGCAGCTGGCCTTGAAGTAAATATGATTAAAGACGTTACACCGATTCCTCATAACGGTTGTCGTCCACCGAAACGTCGTCGCGTGTAATCGAAGATTTTCCGTGTAGTATATTTTCACTCATTTCGTGAATAATGGAATATTAAAGAGGATATACTACACAGTTACGAATTTAGAAAACATTCCGAAACAACGACGGTTTGAGGAGGGTAATGGCAATGTTGGAAATCGAAAAACCAAAGATTGAAACTGTTGAACTAAACAATGAAGGTACATATGGGAAATTCGTTGTAGAACCGTTAACTCGTGGCTACGGAACGACTCTAGGTAACTCATTGCGTCGCATGCTTTTGTCTTCTTTGCCAGGTGCTGCGGCAACTTCTGTGCAAATTGACGGTGTGCTTCATGAGTTCTCAACGATTCCTGGCGTTATTGAAGACGTTACAGAAATCATTTTGAATATCAAAGGCCTTTCCCTCAAAATCCATTCCGACGAAGAGAAGGTTTTGGAAATTGATGCACAAGGCGAAGGCATTATCACTGCTGGTGATATTCGTACAGATTCCGATGTTGAAATTCTGAATCCAGAACTTCACATTGCGACTTTAGGCGAAGGCGCAAGCTTGAATATGCGAATTTTTGCTAACCGTGGTCGTGGCTACGTTTCCGCTGATCGTAACAAACGTGATGATCAACCAATCGGAGTAATTCCAATTGATTCCATCTACACGCCAATTACTCGCGTAAACTACAATGTTGAGAATACTCGCGTTGGACAAGTTACGAACTTCGACAAGTTGACTTTAGAAGTATGGTCTGATGGCTCCATCAAGCCAGACGAAGCAGTCAGCATTGGTGCGCAAATCTTAAACGATCATCTCCTGTTGTTCGTTGATCTTACAGATGCAGGTCCGAAAAGTCCTGTTCTTGTAGATCCACCAACAGATCCTACGAAAGGCGTATTGGATATGTCCATTGAAGAATTGGATCTTTCCGTACGCTCATACAACTGCCTTAAACGTGCTGGCATCAATTCCGTACAAGAACTTATCACAAAGTCCGAAGACGATATGATGAAAGTGCGTAACTTGGGACGCAAATCTCTTGAAGAAGTTCAAGAAAAGCTCGAAGAACTCGGCTTAGGTTTGCGCCAAGAAGATTAAGAGCGAAGGAGGAAATACAATGGCATATCAAAAATTAGGCCGCGACTCCAGTGGACGTAAAGCTTTGTTCCGCGACTTGGTAACAGACTTGTTCATTTATGAGCGCATTCAAACAACTGAAGCGAAAGCAAAAGAAGTTCGCTCTATCGCTGAAAAGTTGATCACGTTGGCTAAACGTGGTGACTTGCACGCTCGTCGTCAAGTAGCCGCTTTCGTTCGTCGTGAAGCAGCTGGCAACGATCAAGATGCAATTCAAAAGCTCTTCTCAGATATCGCAGCTCGTTACGCAGACCGTCCAGGCGGATACACTCGTATTCTTAAACTTGGTGCGCGTCGTGGTGACGGTGCTCCTATGGTATTCTTGGAGTTAGTAGAAAAAGCTTAAGATCAACAAATCAAAAGGGTGGACAGAATCCTAGATTCTGATGAAGCCCTTTTTTTGTCGGAGGGACTTCGGGTGGAAGCGGAATGGAGAAAAATCGCGTTACTTGTCAGTTATGACGGGTCCGATTTCCAAGGTTTTCAATCGCAACCGCAAGGTGGCACGATTCAAGATCACTTGGAGGAAGCAATCGAACGAACGACTGGCTTCCGACCAAGAGTGGATGGTTCTGGACGAACGGATGCAGGTGTACATGCAAGAATGCAGGTTGTCACATTCACAACTCCTTCTCAAATGCCGGCTAGGCGTTGGAAAGTTGCTTTGCAACATTACTTACCTCGCACAATCGTGGTAGTAGGAGCAGCGGATGTCGATGAACACTTTCATGCGCGTAAATCAGCAATCAGAAAGACATATCGTTATTCGATTTATCATTCTGAACGAACACCAGACGTATTTCAACAACGCTTCCAACACCATGTTCCACAAACCCTCAATATCGAAGCAATGCGAAATGCATTGCCGGCATTAATTGGGACGCATGACTTCGCAACATTCCAAGCGAGTGGTTCTGCGAAAGTAAATACTATCCGTACATTGCATCATGTCACACTAACAACGCTGCCTGACAGCTACGGAAGACCAGATCGCGTTTTATGTCTTGAACTTTGCGGCGATGGATTTTTATATAAAATGGTACGGATCATTGCCGGAACGTTACTAGACATCGGTCTTGGGAAAAAGCAGCCTGAACAAATGGCAGCAATTATTGAATCAAGAAATCGAAATATGGCACGTACAACAGCGCCTGCAAAAGGCCTCATCCTGTGGGATGTCGAGTATGAGGAACCAATAAGTTTTTCTTGATTCCTATTTAAAATTCTAGTATTATAGTCTTTGGCTTTCTAAATCGGCTTCCCACGCCCCACTTTAGAAGTGTCTACTGACTTTGTCCTCGCTTCAAGGACAATCTACTTATTGAAACGATAATAAAGGAGGATTTCGATCCGATGCGTACAACTTTCATGGCGAAAGCTAACGAAACAGACCGTAATTGGTGGATCGTCGACGCTGAAGGCCAGACTCTAGGTCGCCTTGCAAGCGAAGTCGCTGCCCTAATTCGCGGCAAACATAAACCTACATTTACACCACACGTTGATGGTGGCGACTTTGTAGTCGTAATCAACGCTGCTAAAATCGAGCTTACAGGTAAGAAATTATCTGACAAGAAATACTATCGTCACTCCATGCACCCAGGTGGTTTGAAAGTAACAACTGCTGGTGATTTGCGTGCGAAATTCCCTGAGCGTATGATTGAGTTTGCTGTTCACGGCATGCTTCCAAAAAATCGCCTTGGTGACAAATTAAAGACTAAACTTAAAGTTTATGCTGGTAGCGAACATCCGCATGCAGCGCAAAATCCACAAGTATACGAGCTTCGCGGCTAAGAAAGGTAGGAATGCACAATGGCACAAGTACAATATTATGGCACTGGTCGTCGTAAACATTCCGTTGCTCGCGTACGTTTGGTACCGGGCGAAGGACGCATTGTAATTAACAAGCGTTCTTTGGATGAATACTTCGGTCTTGAAACATTGAAACTTATTGTTAAACAACCACTTAACCTTACTGAAACATTGGGTAAATACGATGTATTAGTAAACACAAATGGTGGTGGATACACAGGTCAAGCAGGTGCGATCCGTCACGGTATCGCTCGTGCATTGCTTAAAGTTGATCCTGAATTACGCGGTTCTTTGAAACGTGCAGGATTCTTGACGCGTGACCCTCGTATGAAAGAACGTAAGAAGTACGGCTTAAAAGCAGCTCGTCGTGCGCCTCAGTTCTCCAAACGTTAATTTTTACAACCAAGCCTTCTCTGGTTATTCAGAGAGGGCTTTTATTTTTTTAAATCTATATTTACGGTTGACAAACTTTCAAGAAATCCTATAATAAGAATATTCGCAGTAATTCATACTAGTTAACTAGGAATTAAATTTTAGGAGGATATATTTATGAACTTATTCGAAAAAGAAGCTTTTGTTAATAAAGCTGCAGAAGAGTTTGAGAACAAAACACCGCAAGAATTGCTAAAGTTCGCAGTTGAGCAATTCCCTAGTCTTACATTAGCGTGCAGTTTTGGTGCGGAAGACGTTGTGTTGGTGGACATGTTGCACAAAATCAGCCCATCTACTGATGTATTCTATTTAGATACTGATTTCCACTTCCCTGAAACCTATGAAACGCGCGATCGCTTAGCAGCACATTACAACAAGACATTCGTAAAGGCGCAGACAAGCACAACTCCGGAACAACAAGCGGAGAAGTTCGGTGCAGAGCTTTGGAAATCCGATCCTAACGCTTGCTGTAACATCCGCAAAGTTGAGCCTTTGACGGAAATTCTTGGTAAATACGATGCATGGATCACAGGCATTCGTCGTGACCAAGCACCTACTCGTGCAAATGCGAAAAAAGTTGAGTATGACGCGAAATTTGGTTTAATCAAATTCAATCCACTAGCTGGTTGGACATGGGAAGACGTATGGGCGTACATCAAAGAAAATGACGTAATCTACAACCCATTGCACGATAACCACTATCCAAGTATCGGTTGCAGCTACTGCACGCGCCAAGTAATGCCAGGTGAAGATCCACGCGCTGGCCGTTGGTCTGGAAACGATAAGACAGAATGCGGCTTACACAAATAGGATTGAATTCGGTTAAAGAGGAGATTAATCATGTCGAACATTAAACCCCATGGTGGGACATTGGTAAATCGCTTGGTTGAGGGAGCAGAGCGCGATGCTTTGTTACAAGTTGCCGCTGGTTTACCACAATTGCAAGTGAATAACTGGACGATTTCGGACATCGACTGTATCGCAGTTGGGGCGTTTTCTCCATTGACAGGCTTTTTAAATGAAGCAGACTACAAATCGGTTGTTGATAATATGCGTTTGGCAAACGGCCTTGCATGGAGTATCCCGGTAACATTATCTGTTGATAAACCATTCGCAGATAAATTGTCAATTGGCAATCAGGTTGCTCTTGTGGGTTCAGATGAAGTAACGTATGCGATTTTAAACGTTGAGAGCATCTACACAGTTGACCAACAACATGAAGCAGTTAACGTATTCAAAACGGACGACCATGCTCATCCAGGCGTAACAAAATTATTCTCACGTTCTAACATTTATGTAGGTGGTTCAATCCAAGTATTAAATCGTCCACAACCAAATGAATTCCGCGAGTTCTATTTCGATCCGGCTGATACGCGCAAAATTTTTGCTGACAAAGGTTGGAAGACCGTTGTTGGATTCCAAACGCGCAATCCGGTTCACCGTGCACATGAGTACATTCAAAAAGCAGCAATGGAAATCGTTGATGGTTTGTTCTTGAATCCGCTAGTTGGCGAAACAAAATCAGACGATATCGCAGCTGACGTTCGTATGCGCAGCTATTTAGTATTGCTTGAGAACTACTATCCAGAAAATCGCGTTCACCTTGGCGTTTTCCCTGCTGCAATGCGTTATGCAGGTCCGCGTGAAGCGATCTTCCACGCATTAGTGCGCAAAAACTATGGCTGCACACACTTCATCGTTGGTCGTGACCACGCTGGCGTAGGTGACTACTATGGTACGTATGAAGCACAAGAAATCTTCAGCAACTTTACAGCACAAGAATTAGACATCACACCTTTGTTCTTCGAACATAGTTTCTTCTGTAAGAAATGTGGGAACATGGCTTCCAGCAAGACTTGTCCACATGGCAAAGAAGATCATATGACACTTTCAGGAACAAAAGTGCGCGCCCTTCTTCGTGATGGGGAATGTCCACCACCGGAATTCAGCCGTCCAGAAGTAGCAAAAGTACTTATCGAAGGTATGAAAGAAGCCATTGTTGAAAGTGGCCTCTAAGTTATATTCATAATCTAGCACCCTGTCCCATATAGATGAAACATTCTATATAGGTGGGGTGTTTTTTTGTTGAAATGGTGGAGGCGTAAACATATCGTCGTTTGGCTAACCCTACGCGGGAAAATCAAACTTGCCTGGACGAGCGTAGCGATACTAGCACTCATTACAATGTTGGTCTATCAGCCAATCCTAACGCATACCTGGAAAGACAACCGACCACTTGCTCATCAAGTGATTGTTCTGGATGCAGGGCACGGCGGAAAAGACGGTGGCGCAATTGCTGCAGATGGCACAAATGAGAAAGACATTACATTGCAAATTGCGAAAAAATTGCAACACTATTTGCAACAAGCGGGTGCCAGTGTCTATTTAACTCGAACGGATGATGAGGACTTGGCTGGCAACGGAAAAATCACCAATCGGAAAAGGGCCGATTTAAAAAATAGGTTGAAGTTTATTAAAGAAAAAGAAGCGGACATGGTCATCTCGATTCATCTCAACGCAATGTTTAATCCCAAATGGAGAGGGGCTCAGACATTTTATGATGAGAAAACAAATGAAACAAATGAGCAACTTGCTACATGGATCCAAGATGCATTCATCTTAGAGTTGAAGAACACGACCCGACTTGCTAAACCGTTACCTAAACCAGTGTATTTGTTACAAAAAATATCTGTTCCTGCAGTATTGGTTGAATGCGGATTTTTATCTAATGTAGAAGAAGCCCATTTATTGAAGCAAGCCGATTACCAATTACAAATAGCAGAATCAATTTACCGTGGCGTTTTGCGTTACAGTTTAGAAGTAGGCTATAATGACAAAGAATAAGTAAAGAGAGATTGGAACGGAGTGAACTGGTGTATGTTAACAAAAGAACAATGGTTAGAACAATGTGCTGAACTGATTGAACCGTCAGTTGGCGTCAACCTTGTAGAATACCAATTGATACGTGATGTCATGATTCAAAAAGATCGCATCGCAATGACCGTTATATTGTCGGAACGAACGGACGAAATCGAAGCAAATGTGCGTGAGCAGATTAAGACGATTGCTGAATCAACGTATCAGACGGATGTTCATGTGCGATTTCGCGAATTGACGGATGCGGAGCGTGCGGAGTTGCTTGCGAAGTTGAATGGTGAACCTACGCCTGCGCCGAAACAAAAGACACATGCGGATTTTGTGAAGTCAGACATATTGAGCGCCGATTCCAAAGTGAAGTTTCTTGCAGTGGCGAGTGGTAAAGGTGGCGTTGGGAAATCAACGGTTACTGCGAATCTTGCCGTGTCGCTTGCGCGACAAGGGTTGAAAGTTGGTTTAATTGATGCTGACATTTATGGGTTTAGTATTCCAGACATGATGGGGATTACCGATCGTCCGACGATGGATGAAGCGAACAAGGTTATTCCAGTCGAGCGTTATGGTGTTAAAGTCATCTCGATGGGCTTTTTCGTTGAGGACAACTCGCCAGTCATTTGGCGCGGCCCGATGCTTGGAAAAATGCTTCGCAACTTCTTCCATGAAGTAAATTGGGGCGATTTGGATGTCCTGTTGCTCGACTTACCACCTGGAACAGGTGATGTGGCCCTTGATTTGCACCAAATGATTCCACAATGTAAAGAAATCATCGTTACAACACCACATGCGACCGCATCATTTGTTGCAGCGCGTGCAGGTACGATGGCTGTATCGACAAACCACGAAATTATTGGTGTCGTTGAAAATATGGCTTACTACCAATGTGGACCATGTGGAGCGAAAGACTATGTCTTCGGACGCGGTGGTGGTGCGAAACTTGCAGAAGAGTTACACACTGAAATCTTGGCGCAAATCCCATTAGGGGCACCTGACAATCATCCCTCTGAACGCGACTTCTCCCCTTCTGTATATAAAGCAGAAAGTACAACTGGCCAAATCTACATGGATGCGGCGAAACGGATTATCGACAAACTATAATTGAACGGACCAATGATCAGTGCCCCAAGCACTTCCTCATTGGTCCGTCTTTGCTTTCATCATCAATTGAACGAGCTCCATCTTAAATTTGGGAACACTCAACGCTTCTTCAAAAATTTTCATCGCTTCTTTCCGGTACGTCTTCCCACGTAATACTTCTAATAGAAGTTGCTCGTATTCTTTATCCTTCATCACACCAAGCAGCATACTCTGATATTCGGGATCTTTCAGCATCGTTTTGAACAAAGCCTTATTTTCTTTCTCAATTGCTTTCGCGTAACTCGCGGCAAATCTAGGGTCGGTCATTATCTTCTTTAACATATCGGGATAGCGCGGATCGGTCATCACATCTTTCACGGCTGTACGAATAACGGTAGCGTCGGCGCCCTGCATCACTGAATTCGATTTAAAGGACTGCCCCTCACTAATGGCTTTTCGTCCGTCTTCCGACTTCAAAATATCCAAGACCATCGTTTTTGTTTCCTTGTAACTGGAAGTGCCGCTTGTCTGCGATGCTTCCATTCCACAACCGGATACCAACGACATACCGAGCAAAACGCTGCCACACACGATTACGACTTTCTTCATACGGACACCCCTCGTTTCGCAACCTCGTCCATGTAGTATGAAGAAATTTTGAAAAAATATACGTCAGTTGGTACAATAAAGAGCAGAATCGCACTTAGGAGGAATCATCTTTGAATTTACGAAATTGGTGGTATTTGTTTTGGTCTACGTTAGTCGTTGGCGGAATTACTGCATTTTTAACCTCATTTGTCTTAATGATCAGCGATGCGCGTTTTCTAGAAGAGTTAACAGCAGGCGGATTTATTTTTAATGGAATCAATTTTTTTGGATCGGGTCTCATGTATAGTGTATTTTCACAGATGGGATTTTTCGCATACTTAATGATTAACTACATCGCCTTGTCAATTATTAGAAGAATGGAACTTTGGAAAGTCGTGCAAGTCATTCTGACCATCGTTGTCTTGGTTGATCTCGTTGTCTTGCCTGTGATTCAATTTGAATCACCGAAAGCATGGTATGTATATTTAGTTATTCCTGTGTTACTCTCTATCGGAGCATTTGTCGTTGGGTACTATAAAGTGAAAGCAACAAATCAGAGCGCATGGATTCCTACACTATTCTTTATGATTGCTGCAACGGCAATCGAAGCGGTACCCGCATTGAAGGTCGACCACTTCGCTGACATTGCGCAGATGATGATTCCGTTGTTCGCTTGTAATGCATGGCAAATTTTACAACTTCACAAATTGGTTCGTAAACCATCTTAATTCGAGGGAAGTTCCGATTGCGCTTTAGGGCGTGGGTCGCGAACTTCTTCGTTTTTTATGTCCGTCTGTGTAATGAGTTGGGAGACTGTTTGGAACGTATATCCTTTCTCACGCAATTGGTCAATAATTTGTGGCAACGCTTCGTGGGTTTGCAAACAAGAGTCGCTCGCATGCAGTAATATAATATCGCCTGGATGGGCACGCTTAACAACGCGGTTCACGATCTGATTCACTCCGGGATTTTTCCAGTCTAATGAATCGGTATCCCATTGAATAACTTTATAGCCAAGTTCGTTGGCGACCCGTAGCACTCTACGATCGAAATCCCCGTTAGGCATTCGAATGAGATTAGGTGATTTGCCAGTTGCGTCGCTCAAAATCTGATGTGCCGTCCGAATTTGTGTGCGTATTGCATCTTCTTCTAATGAACTATAGTTGAGGTGTTTATGGCCATGACTGCCAATCTCATACCCCGCTTTGATGATTTTTTCAACAATCGCAGGGTGGTCGCGCGTCCAAGGCGAGGATAAGAAGAAGGTCGCTTCTTTCACTCCTTTGTCTGCCAAGACATCCAGAATTGGTTCTGCCCGCTTTTCTCCCCAACTAATATCAAATGTTAAGGCGACAACTTTTTGATTCGTTTGCACACGATAGATTGCTGAAGGTTCTGACGAAGAAAATACAGGCACATGTTTCGCCTCAGCCCAAAAGACACCTCCTGCAAATAAACTTACGAGCGCAAGTAAAGCAAATCGTTTTACCTGTTTGGCATGCATAACCCAGAAGATGTTCACGTGATTTCCCCTTCCATCTCATTTCTAGAAATTTATGTATGAAGGAAGCGGGGTATGATTTTGGCAAACGTGACAATTTTGTGACTGTTTTGATTAAATGATGAGATAATAATTTTTTAGGAATTTGCACATAACATCCTACAAGGGATCGTTTCCCTTTTAAGATGTTGAGGGGGTGCAGAAAATGTTAGGGATGTTATTAAATGATCACGAGTGTCATGAATTGAATTTCATGTTACGAAAAGAACTAGATGAAATGTTATTTGATTTACAAGACAATCAGTTAGATCCAACGTTGAAAATGGCTATACGTTCAAGATATAAGATGGTGTTCCGCTTGTTCTCACGGTTTGCAACACCTAAGGAGTTATCCCGATATACGTTGGTGAAGTAGGATGCACATAAGACTGGACGATAACTCGTCTAGTCTTTTATTTATTTTTTGTAAAGAAAGGGTTGACTATGGTCGCCAGGTTTGATAATTTATAAATCGCCGCTGAAATTGCTTCGGCTTATGTGAATAATTAAATTCAAAATAAGTCTTGCAATGGGGTTGGCGGATGTGATATATTGTTTGAGTCGCCATTGGGGCGGCGGTTGATCTTTGAAAACTGAAACGCGAGTGCCGAGTAGATACGGGGTCCCGTATTTAC
>JBEGSW010000046.1:0-4735 GCA_041179705.1 Bacillota bacterium
GCGAATGGTATTCAACGATTAACACACATGACGATTCCGATGATGATTCCATCGTTCGTCGTGACATTGTTCTTAACGTTGAAGACGACATTCATGGTCTATGACATCAATCTCGCGTTAACGCAAGGTGGACCATACGGTAGTACGAAGATGGCTTCGATGCACGTCTTGCAACTTGCCTTTGTACAATGGGATTACAGCTTAGGTCAAGCGGAGGCAACGATTTTATTCTTTATTGTGGCACTCGTAACTGGCTTGCAAGTATTCTTTAGCAAACGTCTGGAGGTTGAAGCATAATGAACAAACGAATCAAGGCTTCTACCATTGGTATTTATAGTAGTTTAGTCCTGTCCTTTATCGTGTTTACTTTCCCCTTTTTCTTATTAATTGTGAACTCGTTTAAAGATAACGGAGAAATCTTACGGAATCCGTTCTCACTACCAACGAATTATGATCTCTCACAATTCATTGAAGTTATCGATAAGATGGATTTCTTGGTTACTTTCAAAAACACCTTTGTGCTGACATTCTTTAGTGTCACTCTGATTTTATTTTTCTCGGGGATGTATGCCCATTACCTCGTACGTCGTAACAACGCCTTTAACAAAACGATGTTCGCTGTGATGGTTGCGTCGATGATTATTCCGTTCCAATCGTTGATGATTCCGATTATTTATATTTTCGGAGCGAAATTGGGCTTGATTGAAAAGGCACCATTCCCGCTATTAATTACGCTTTACATCGGCTTTGGTAGTGCATTCGCCGTTTTCATTTATCATGGCTTTATTAAGAGTATTCCGCTTGAGTTGGAAGAGGCGGCAACGATTGATGGATGCAATCGGCTGCAGACGTATTTCCGTATCGTCTTCCCGATGTTGACACCAACTTCTGTGACAATCGCGATTCTGAATACATTGTGGATTTGGAACGATTATTTGCTACCTTCTTTATTGTTGTATAACGAAAAAGATTTAACGATGCCAATCAAGATGCGTATTTTCAACGGAACGTATACAGATAACTGGGAATTGCTGATTCCGGCAATGTTCTTGACCATCTTCCCGATTTTGGTGGCTTACTTAATTGGGCAGCGTTTCATTATTAAAGGTGTTATGCAAGGTGCGATTAAATGACGATGACAACGAAGATTGACAAATACCGTCCGCGTTATCATTTCACGCCGGAAAAAAGTTGGATGAATGATCCGAATGGGATGGTTTATTTTAACGGAGAGTATCACCTGTTCTATCAGTATTATCCGAACGATATTGTCTGGGGGCCAATGCATTGGGGCCATGCGGTTAGTAAGGACTTGGTTACGTGGGAGCATCTTCCAATCGCGTTATATCCGGATGAACATGGCTACATTTTTTCAGGCTCTGTAGTCATCGATTGGGCTAATCGAAGCGGGTTTTTCCCGAATGGACCAGGCATGGTGGCGATTTTCACCCAGGCGGATACAAATCCAGTAACAGGGACGCCTAGACAGCGGCAAAGTATAGCTTATAGCCTTGATCAAGGCCGAAGCTGGCAAAAATATGCCGATAACCCTGTGCTTGATCATGAAAAAAACATCGATTTTCGGGATCCGAAAGTCATGTGGCATGAAGATACACAACGCTGGGTGATGTCGCTCGTCGGTGATCATTGCGTGCTGTTTTATGCTTCGATGAATTTGAAAGATTGGACATACTTAAGTGAGTTTGGGCGCACACATGGGTTGCATGACGGCGTTTGGGAATGTCCAGATTTAATCAAGCTTCCCGTGTTCAATCAACCAGGTGTGTACAAATGGGTCTTGCTTGTTAGCATTGGCGATAAGCTAGACTTACCTGAAGGTTCGCGGACACAATATTTTATTGGTGATTTTGATGGCAAACGGTTTCGAAATGACAATCCCAACAATGTCGCGCTCATTTTGGATCAGGGGAGAGACAACTATGCAGGTGTAACATGGTCGAATTCCCAAAGTGCGGATGGCTCATTACGGTATATCGGCTGGATGAGTAATTGGAAGTATGCGATGTCAGTGCCGGCGGATACATTTAGAAGCAGCATGACGTTACCTCGGGAAATTGGGCTGATGGATACCAAGCAAGGGTTACGGATTGTGCAAAGCCCGATTATCGAAAATCACCCGAATCGCAAACAGGTAAAGGTCTGGGAACATGTAGCGCTGACGGTTGAAAGCGAAAATCTATTCAATGGGCTGACATTCGAGCAATTCGAATTGAATTTCAGTTGTGAGTTCCAGGAAGATGCGTGTTTTGAATTCGCTGTGCGAAAATCCGAACGCGAAGAAACAATCATTGGGTACGATCACCGAAGCAAATCGCTATATGTTGATCGATCATGCTCAGGAGAGGTTCAGTTTCATCCTGCCTTTGGATGCAGACACGAAGTCTTGTTACCTGACCTATCAAATGAGCTTAAATTAAATATTTTCGTCGACACTTGTTCGGTGGAGATTTTTATTCAGAATGGGGAAGAAGTCATTACCGATTTGATTTTCCCTGAGGCAACAAGCAATGGGATTTCCTTAAACGTTATACAAGGGAAAATAAATATAATAGAATTGCAATTATTTGAATATTAATACTGAAATACACCTTACTACCATTGTGGAATTTAACTATAATGGAGGGTAAGGTGTTTATTTTCGTATGTGAAAGGAGGAGACGCGATGTCGAGTTTAAAAGAAGTAGCGGAGTTAGCTGGAGTTGGGATTGCTACTGTTTCTCGTGTGATAAATAATTATCCAGGTGTATCACCTAAGATGAGAGCAAAAGTGCAGCGTGCGATTGATGCATTAGATTATATTCCGGATGAACAAGCGCGCAATTTTAAATTACAGACATCGAATATGGTGGCACTATTTTTGCCCTATGTCTCTAACCCTTTCTTAGCTAAAGTTGCCTATCACGTTGAGAATGAACTTTATAAACATGATCTGAAAATGATGTTGTGCAATAGTGAGGCGCATCCAGAAAAAGAGAAAGATTATTTAGATTTGGTGAGTAAAAATAAGGCTTTGGGCATTATTGGGATTACTTACAATGACATTAACGATTTTTTAGATACGAATATTCCGTTTGTATGTATCGATCGGTTTTTAGGAAGAAAAATCCCTTCTGTTGCCTCTGACAATTTCGCTGGAGGTCGTATGGCCTTGCGTGCACTAGTACGATCGGGGTGTAAGAAAATCGCATTCATTGGCGATACAGGCGGCATGCACTCGGAAGTGAAGAAGCGGCGAAGTGGCTTTAAACATGAAGCGGAAGAATTGGGTATCACCCCGTATTTCCATGATAAACGAATCACGTCGGGTTACTTACATAATGACTTTGATTTTGTAGATAAGTTATTTGAAAAATACCCAGATGTGGACGGTGTGTTTGCCATCTCTGATTTGCTTGCCGCTGCGGTCGTTGAGCGAGCCCGATTAAAAGGCGTCTCTGTGCCGAAACAGTTAAAGGTCATCGGTTTCGATGGCATTCAAGATAATGAATACTTTAGCCCGTATTTATCAACGATTGTGCAACCCGTAGAGCAAATGGCTAAAGTTGCGGTTGAATTGTTATTGCAAAAAATCGCTAACCCGAAGATGCGAACAGACACGCAGATTATTCCGGTAACCTTTAGACAAGGGGAGACGTCCTAATGGCAAGCATTAAAGATGTAGCAAAATTAGCAGGCGTTGGTGTCGGTACCGTTTCCCGTGTTATCAATAATCGCGATTTGGTCTCGGCAAAGACGCGTCTGAAAGTGCATCAAGCGATTGAGGTTCTCGGGTTTGTACCGAATGAGGTTGCCCGCAATTTTAAGTTGCAGACGTCGAACTTGGTGGCATTGCTGGTGCCGACGATTTGGCACCCGTATTTTTCGAAAATTGCTTATTTCATCGAGGATGAACTGGATAAAGTTGGGATGAAGGTGATGTTCTGTAATTCCGAGGGAAAGCCGGAGAAGGAAAAATATTATCTCGGTATGCTTCGCAAAAATAAAGTCGCAGGCATGATAGGAATTACCTACAACCATATCGAGGATTTGTTGAGCATGGATATCCCCATGGTCAGCATTGATCGACAGTTTGGTGATGCGATTACGTGTGTCTCAGCGGATAATTTTGAAGGTGGGCGATTAGCGTTACGTGAGTTGCTTGCAGCGGGCTGTAAGAAACCGTTGTATATCGGGGGTGTAACTGAGGTTGGTTCTGAAGTCATGGAACGTAAAGCGGGTTTTCTGTTTGAGGCCGAGCAGCAAGGGATTGCTATTCAGGTGTTTGAATGGCCGCAAATTGAGGTTGCATTGGGTAGCGACATGTTAATTCAACCCGTATTTGATCAGATTAGTGACTATGATGGTGTATTCGCCATTTCTGACATGGTTGCAGCGGCATATATTTCGCTTGCGAAAGAACGCGGTATTTCTGTTCCAGCGGATGTTAAGGTGATTGGCTTTGATGGTATTCAGACGAATGCCTATTTCCATCCGATTTTATCGACGATTGAACAACCGGTTAAAGAAATTGTGGAATTGGCAGTCAAGTTACTCATGGAGAAGATTACAAATCCGCGATTACCCGCGACGTTTCATCGTTTGCCGGTACGTTACCTGAAAGGGGAGACGACGTAGATGGCTAGTATTAAAGATGTTGCGAAGTTAGCGGGCGTTGGTATTGGTACAGCCTCTCGCGTATTAAATAATCACCCGAATGTGAGTGATGCAACGCGGA
>JBEGSW010000047.1:0-4108 GCA_041179705.1 Bacillota bacterium
AAGCCCAACAACTAGCGAGAAGACCAATACCCACTTGAACAGTCTCATCAAATACCTCCGCGAATTACACTTTTAAGAATTTACGAACTGATACCGTCGTACCCCAAATCCCAAGAACCACACCGAGGGACACGAGCAAAACAGAAATTTGCAACACAACGTCGCCCCACGCTAACAATTCCATCTGCATCACAGCTAAAGAAGCTTGCGACTTATCGACAAGCACGGAATAGCCATAGATCAACAAACCAATCGGTACGATTGAACCAATAATGCCAAGCAACATGCCTTCGATGAAGAATGGGAAACGAATAAAGTAATTCGTCGCGCCTACTAGTTTCATAATGGCAATTTCACGCTTGCGATTTACAATCGTTAATTTAATTGTGTTCGAGATCAAGAACATCGCTGTTACAGTTAAGCCTAATACCAATACGATGCCAATGTTACGAATCACTTTCGTGATGTCTAGTAATTTCTCTACGAAATCTTGGCCCCACTCAACACTTGCAATCGGTGGAACAGATTTCCCTTCGTTGATCGCTTCAATGCGGCTGGCAATGTTCGCTACATCATTCGCATCAATGGCACGAACCACAAATTTATCTGGCAATGGGTTCGCATCACCATCATATAACTCGATGATTTCCGCATTCTCTTTGCCCATCTTCTTCTTCAATTCCAACAAACCGTCTTCTTTAGAGACGAACGTTACATCTTTAATGCCTGAGATCTTGAGGATTTCTCCCTCAACTCCTGCATTTTGACCAACTGTATTCGTCGACGTTAAGAACACGCTAATTTCAACTTCGCTCTCCAACTGCGTCGTTAAGTAGTTCACATTCAGCGACAACAAAATAAAAGCACCTAAAATAAACAAGGAAATCGCAATCGACATCGCCGATGCAAATGACATCCAGCCGTTGCGGAATAGGTTCAAGAAACCTTCGCGAGTATGGCGACCTAAATTAATTCTCATAGCCATATTCTCCTTCCCGCTCATCGCGTACAATCAGACCATCTTCAATGGCGATTACACGCTTACGCATCGAGTTCACAATCTCTTTGTTGTGCGTTGCCATAATAATCGTTGTACCCGATTCATTGATTTGTTCGAGCAGACGCATAATATCGTTGGACGTCTCCGGATCCAAGTTACCCGTTGGCTCATCGGCAATAATCACCGTAGGGTGATTCACAATCGCACGGGCAATCGCCACGCGCTGTTGCTGGCCACCAGACAATTCCGCTGGCAACATCTTCGCTTTATCAGCCAACCCTACCAACTCTAGTACTTCATGCGTACGTTGACGAATCTGCTTGCGGGACGCACCAATCACTTCCATTGCAAAAGCAACATTCTCAAAAACAGTCAACTTCGGCAACAAACGATAATCTTGGAAAACAACGCCAATCGCACGACGCAAATAAGGAATCTTACGATTCTTCACCTTCGCCAAATTAAAGCCATTCACAAAAATTAGACCTTCTGTAGGTCGTTCTTCTCGATATATTAACTTCATGAATGTGGATTTCCCTGCACCTGAGGGACCTACCAAATACACGAATTCGTTACGATCAATAAACACATCAATGCCCTTAAGCGCGTGGGTACCATTCTCGTACACTTTGCCAACGCCCTGCATTTCAATCACTTGGCATGACTCCCTTCGACATGATCTTTCAAACTTCGTCTATTATATCATGAGAATCTAGTAGAAGTGTCCAAAATCTGTCGACAAAACGCGGAAAATCACCCCAATTTCACATAAAATATTTTTAATCCAACCCTTAAAATCGACTGGTTTCAGGCGATTTCGCCTGGGGGTAAGCCAAACCCCCACAAAATCGACGGTTTTCAGTCGATTTGTGGGAGTAGGAAAACCAAACCCCCTTAAAATCGACTGGTTTTAGGCGATTTCGCCTGGGGGAAAACAAAAACCCGATGAAATCGACGGTTTTCAGTCGATTTTATCGGGTTCGGTTTTACAAGCCGGATTTGACGACGTATTCGTCGATCCATTCGCCGGTGCGAGTCAATGTTGCTTCAGCGGATGCAAGTGCGATTTCCACTTGATTGCGTGCTGTGCCACCGAATACGTTACGTGCGTTTACAACGTTTTCTGGTTGCAACACGTCAAAGATGTCGCCCTCGAACAAGTCGCTGAATTGGCGGAACTCGTCCAACGTTAATTGCAGCAATACTTTTTGTTGTTGGATGCAGTAAAGCACCGTTTTGCCGATGACTTCATGCGCTTGACGGAAAGGTAAGCCTTTCGCTGCCAAGTAATCCGCGATGTCCGTTGCGTTGGAGAAGTCCGCGTCCACTGCTGCACGCATCGTCTCTTTGTTCACTTTCATCGTCGCGATCATCGGCGCATACAATTGCAACGCGCCTTTTAGCGTCGTTACTGTATCGAACATGCCTTCTTTGTCGTCCTGCATGTCTTTGTTGTAGGCAAGTGGCAAGGACTTCAACAACGTCAGCAAGCCAACGAGGTTCCCGTACACACGACCTGTCTTTCCGCGCACCAATTCCGGTACGTCTGGGTTTTTCTTCTGCGGCATAATCGAACTACCTGTGCAAAACGCATCATCCAACTCAACGAAGCCGAATTCCGTGGACGACCACAAAATCAACTCTTCGCTCAAGCGAGACAAGTGCGTCATCACCAAGGAAGCATTCGCCAAGAACTCGACGATGAAATCACGGTCAGACACCGCGTCCAAGGAGTTCTCGTAGACGCGCCCGAAGCCCAATTGCTCCGCCACGAAGTGACGGTCAATGTTGAACGTCGTGCCCGCAAGCGCCGCAGCGCCAAGTGGCAACATATCGACACGCTTGTAGGAATCTTGGAAACGCTCGATATCACGCGCGAACATGGATACATACGCCAACAAATGATGCGCGAACAAGATCGGCTGCGCACGCTGCAAATGCGTGTAACCTGGCACGATTGTGTCGAGGTTCGCTTTCGCTTGCTCGATCAACGCCTCTTGCAACTTCGCTAGCAAACCTACGAACTCTACCACACGTTTGCGCAAGTATAAGTGCATATCCGTCGCCACTTGGTCATTCCGCGAACGACCTGTGTGCAGACGACCGCCAACCGGGCCGATGAGCTCGATTAGCGTTTTTTCAACTGTCATATGAATATCTTCGTTCGACGCCACGAATTCGACTTCGCCCGCACGCAATTTCGCCAACACCGCACGAAGGCCCTCTTGGATCTTCGCCACGTCGTCCGCCGGCACAATGCCTTGCTTCCCAAGCATCGTCACATGCGCCAAACTACCTTGAATATCTTCTTCATAAAGAGCCTTATCGAACATGATGGACGCTGTATATTCTTCTACCAATGCGTCAGTCTGTTTCGTAAAACGGCCGCCCCATAATTTACTCACTGCAAACTCGCTCCTTCAGAAACCTTATTTCTTGTTTTGTGCCACGCCTGCTTGTACTTTAAGACGTAACGCGTTCAATTGGATGAAGCCTGTCGCATCGTTTTGGTTATATGCTTGTGTTGGATCTGCTTCCATGGTTGCGATGTCTGGGTTGTATAAGCTCACTGGGCTCTTCACGCCAGCGCCGATGACGTTCCCTTTGTACAATTTCACGCGAACTGTACCGGTTACGTTCTTTTGGGACTCGTTCACAAGGGCTTGGATGGCAAGACGCTCAGGCGCGAACCAGAAACCGTTGTACACAAGGGATGCGTACTTGGAAATCAAGCCGTCACGAATGTGCATCACTTCGCGGTCCATCGTCAGGGACTCGATTTTGCGGTGCGCGGTGAACAAGATTGTACCGCCCGGCGTTTCGTACACACCACGAGATTTCATGCCGACAAAACGGTTCTCGACCATATCCACGCGGCCCACACCATGCTTGCCACCAAGTGCGTTAAGTTGCTCCATGATTGCAAGTGGGTTTTTGCGCTCGCCGTTAATTGCCACGCAGTTGCCTTGCTCGAATTCTAGTTCGACGTATTCCGCTTCGTCCGGAGCGCGCTCTGGGGACACGGAAAGTACGTACATTTCTTCGTTGGATGTTGCCGATGGATCGAACCAAGGATCTTCCAAGATGCCGGACTCGAAGCTGATGTGC
>JBEGSW010000048.1:0-9307 GCA_041179705.1 Bacillota bacterium
AAATGTACGAAGCTGATTGCGAATAAAATCGCAAAGGTTGTCTTCTTATTCATAACGTTGTCCCTAATCCTTCACCCATTTTCACACGGCTGCCGATTAGCAAATCCGCACGTGGGCTAAATGTACCTTCCTGCATCAACAACACAATTGTCGAACCAAACTCAAAATAAGCGAGTTCATCACCTTTGTTCACTTGATCGTGTAAATCTTCAACAAATTGAATGCTTGCCACGTTCAGTGCCCCGACTTTGACTACTGCCACTTCCCCATTGTCATGTTTGATGTAGGAAGCAATTCTGTAGTTTCGACTTAGTACCTGCGGGACATTCGTCATAGCCATATGATTAACGGGATACACACGTCCAGCGATTGGTTGCTTCTCGACAATCGTTCCTGTCACTGGCACATGGATCCGATGGTAATCACGCGGACTTAAATACAGCACAAAGAAATAACCCCGTTTGTACTTCTCCGCACGCTCTGATCCGTCTAACAATTCATCAATCGTATATGTCTGACCTTTGACTTGTAGCATAAGGCCATCAGCGATGACGCCTTTCGCTGTGATTTGGGCATCCACTGGACTAACAATTGTAGAAGCTTCCCCATCTATCAATCGGGCACCAGGCTTCAAGCGACGTGTGAAGAAAGCGTTCAATGTTGGATAGTGGTCAACGGCATGTTCTGCTTCTGCAAGCGGAATCTGATATGCCTTCGCAAACCCACGAATCATCCCTTTACTTAACGAAGATTTGGCAAATGCACCAGCCCCCCTTGAGATCCAAGGACGAGCGGATAATTCAGTTAATAAGCGATAAAATGTTGTCTTTGTCATACGAAACTCCTATAACCTTTAATGGTCAAGCACTTCGAAATTTTCGAATGGCCAAAATACAAGATCAGCGCGACCGACGACTTCATCAATCTTAATGAATCCAACTGAACGGCTGTCTTTACTAAACGAGCGGTTGTCCCCCATAACGAAAACCGACCCTTTGGGTACTATCGTCGCTTCATCCGATAATGGATAATCCATATTGTTATATGGGAATCCTGCTTTTAGTGACTTTTTAATCGCTTGCGCTAGATATGGCTCGGCAATCGCTTTCCCATTTATCGTAACCGTATCGCCCTTCACTTTCACTTCTTCACCAGGTAAAGCAATAATGCGTTTGATATAATCCTTGCCTTCCGGTGCATGTAAAATAACGATTTCACCATGTTTGGGATCGCGAATTTTATATAATAACTTATTCACAATCACACGTTCACCATGATGGATGGTTGGCTCCATCGAGCTACCGTCTACCTTATAATGATCGGCAACAATCCACCGAATCCCTACAACAATAACGACTGCTATCACAATCGATTTCGTCCAATCCCAAATTTCATGTTTCAAAGACACATCAAGCCCTACTTCCTTTATTTATTAGAGTATGGTTCATTTTACCTTTATTTGATTGAACAATTCAATCTTTAGAAGTATGATTTCTTTGTAATACAAATGCTAGAATCGAAAGGCAGGTCCTAACGTTGTTCGGAGTGAAACGTCTCGCAGGGATTACAACAATCCGTCTTAATCCATCTCAAACTTTAATGGCTGGCTTCATAGGTGCCATTCTAATTGGTGCTATCTTATTACGCTTACCGATTGCAACTGAACCTGGCAAGCATATCAACTTTCTAGATGCGCTGTTTACGGCTACTTCTGCAGTCTGCGTTACAGGACTCGTTGTCACCGATACCGCAACAACCTTTACTACATTTGGTGAAATGGTCTTAATGTTGCTCATCCAAGTTGGCGGTTTGGGAATTATGACTTTTTCGGTGATTGTAGCCTTGATTATCGGGAAAAAAATCGGCTTAAAAGAACGACTCTTGGTGCAGAACTCATTAAACCAATTTCGATTATCCGGCATCATTCAGCTTGTCCGTTTAATCATATTCACTACATTTATTATTGAATTTATTGGCGCAATGCTACTTACCATTGGTTGGTATGACGATTTCGGATTAGCAAGATCCCTCTATTATGGCATGTTCCATTCGATTTCGTCGTTTAACAATGCTGGATTTGATCTGATGGGGAATTACACATCCCTGACAAATTACAAAGACAACTTTATTATGAATTATACCGTCATGGGATTAATCATCCTTGGTGGGATTGGATTTACCGTAATTCTCGAAATGATTCGCGTTAAATCGATGAAACGATGGGCCTTAAATACAAAAATTGTATTAACAGCTACAATTGCACTTAATTTAATCGCGGCTGCGATGTTCTTCGGGTTTGAACATGAAAATCCAAAGACGCTTGCACCACTTCCCGTTGAACAACAAGTAACCGCCAGCTTTTTCGCTGCAGTCGCTCCAAGAACAGCTGGTTATAATACATTAAACTATATTGATATGAACCAAGACTCAGTCATGATGACAATCTTACTCATGTTTGTTGGTGGTGCATCTGGTGGTACTGCTGGTGGCATTAAAATTTCCACTTTCTTCTTATTAATGCTCGTCGTATGGGCATTCTTAAAGCAAAGTAATGAAGTCACTGTTTTTAAAAGACGAGTTGCGCCGGAATTAATTATTAAAGCACTCTCTTTATCACTGATCTCCATTATTTTCGTCCTACTAACCGTTTTCACTTTGAAATCACTAGAACCGCATATCCCTCTCTTACATTTAGTGTTTGAGACTGTATCGGCATTTGGTACAGTAGGACTTAGTTACGGGATTACACCAACACTTGGAGATGGTAGCAAGTTCTTACTGATGCTTATGATGTTCATTGGACGTGTTGGGCCATTAACGATTGCATTTGCACTGGTGAAGAATAGTGGTAAACCAACATACCGTTACCCAGAGGAAAAAATCTTAATTGGTTAACCTTTATAAAGACTGATTCGACCTTGGGAAAGTACCCATGGCTCAAGTTGCACGTCTGCATGGCGAGCAATTCGCTTTAGGTCAGCAACTTGGTGCTTCGCAATAATTGTGATAACCGTTCCGCTCTTGCCCATTCGGCCTGTTCGACCAGCACGATGCACGTAACCTTCCTTCTGGCGAGGCACATCCATCATAAAGACATGTGTCACATCTGCAAAATCTAATCCACGCGCTGCAACATCGGTAGTCACCAAGTATTGCACTTGGCCACGACGAAATCCATCGATGACTGCAGCGCGTTCTTGTTTGCCCGCTTCCCCGTATAAAGGGGCTGCAGCCAAACCGTTAAACTTTAATTTATCGGATACTTCCATAATCCGATTCGCATCGCCAACAAAAACGAGTGCCACTTGTGCTTTCATCGCATGAATGGCTTTGCGTAAGACATCAATTTGATCACGTGGTTCAGCTAATAAGAAGCCATGCTTCGTCGTGCCTCCAACTGCAGCTTTATGTTCCTGAACATCAACTGCACATTGAATTGAACCTGGCTTCATCATCGCCTGTAACTTGCTGCGCGATTGCTCAGACAACGTTGCAGAGACTGCCACGGTTTGGCGTTCACGAAGTGTCGCTTTCACGAGTCGCTCCAATTCCTTGCCATTCCCTAGTTGGAACAACTGATCAGCCTCGTCCAAAATCAGACTGCGCACATGATGCAACGTCAACTTCTTTGCTTCTAATAATTCTACGATTCGCCCTGGTGTTCCAACAGCAATTTGCGGTTTATCCCGTAATTTCTCAATCTGACGTTTCAACGCAGCACTGCCAATCAGCGAAATCCCTGACACACCATTGGGTTGACCATAATTTTCAATTTCACGATAAATTTGCATGCCCAGTTCCTGATTCGGCACTACGATTAACACTTGCAACTGACGTGCAGTCGGATCGATGCGCTGTAAGGCTGGCAATAAATAGGCTAACGTCTTCCCGCTCCCTGTGGGCGATTGCAAGAATGCATCTTGCCCTTGCAAAATTGGTGCAATCGCAAGTTTCTGAATGGCACTCGGTTGTGTAATTTCATTTTTATTTAGTAAATCTACGAATTTCTGATCTAAGCCAAACGTCTCGAACATCTGTCGTGTTCCTCCTAGTGTTTCTGTGTCATCTTTGCCACGAGTTTCGCCGGCAAGAGCTTTGCTAATAGAATTGCAACCGCAGCAGTTCGAGGTAACATGATTTCATCTTTCGGTTTCACAATCGCACCAATGACGCGCTTTGCGACATACGCCGGTTGCAAAATAAACCATTGCGGTAAACCTTTCAAATAATTCCCCGACGGATCAGCAATATCAAAGAAATTCGTGCGAATTGGACCTGGATTAATCGCCGTCACATGGATATCCGAAAACGCTGCGAGTTCCAAGCGTAAACTGTTCGTATAGCCCAACACCGCATGCTTGGTCGCAGCATAACCCGCCGTCTGTGGGAACCCCATCTTTCCAGCCATGGAAGCCACATTTATAATATGTCCCTTCTTACGGGCAACCATCGCAGGCAAAACAGCCTTCACACAACGAATCAATCCAAAATAATTTACGTCCATCATTGTGCGGTCTGTCTCAAAAGTAGCGTCAAGAACGTTCTCAAACTTACCAAAACCAGCATTATTAATCAGTATATCGATCGGTCCATCTTCTAATAGTGTAGCGAATACCTGCTGCACTTGTTCGTTATCTGTAACGTCTAATGCTTTGATAATTGATGGCCCAGGTAATGTCGCTGCCAACGATTCCAATTTATCGACGGATCTCGCTAGTAAAATAACTGTTGCCCCAAGAGCAGATGCAAGGCTAGCCATCTCCGCACCAATCCCACTCGACGCTCCAGTAATCGCAATTCTTTGTCCATTTAATCGCATTGTTTGCCTCCATTTGACCGTTATTTCATTCTTCAAGTATATCAATCCCGACTAGTAAAAGGAATGATTTGCCACCTTATCAGATTGGACATATAATAATTTTAACGTTTGACGTGAAAAAGGAGGTTTATCAATTGAACCTAAATCAATTAGAGACTTTAATCGCTATATCCAAGACATTGAGTTTTCGCAAAGCGGGTGAAATCCTTAATTTGACCCAACCTGCGGTTAGTGCGCAGATCAAAAGTCTAGAAGATGAGTTTAAGACCATCCTGATTGATCGCAACCAACCGGTTACACTAACGGATAGTGGTGAAATCTTTCTCGAACACGCACAACAAATTTTGACGACGGTAGAAGAACTTAAACAAAAACTATCCGATCTCAATCAAACGCCACATGGCCACATCGTACTCGGAACAACGACATCGATCGCGATGCAAATTTTACCGCGCGTCCTTGCTTATTTCCAAAATCAATTCCCGATGATTAAGACGACAATTCACTCTATGCCTACTTCACAAATCATGACGAGCGTAGAGAATGGCGTAATCGATATTGGGATTGCCTATATTTTCGAAAAAAACCCGGGACTTGAGAGTTCGATTCTGTATTACGATACATTTGAACTTGTTGTTTCGCCGGAACATCCACTTGCCCAGCACTCCCATGCAACTGTAGAGATGTTAAAAGACATTCCATTTATTATGCTAAGTCCTGATACGGCCGGTCGCCGTTTTGTAGATAATATCTTTAAACAACTTAACATCACACCCCATATTGTTATGGAGTTATCAAGCAGCGAGGAAGTTAAACGGATGGTGGAATTGAACTTAGGTGCCTCGATTATTTCCAAAATGTCGACTCAGACCGAGTTACAGTTGGGTACACTAAAGATGATTCCCGTGAATGAATTGGAAATTAGTCATCCCGTTGGTGTAATTTACAAAGCAAATAAATACTTGAACTCTGCTTTGCAACAATTCCTGAGTGATTTAAAAGGCATGCCTGAGACACAATTTTTAGGTTCAGAATAACTTGGAGAGAGGAGTAGTCGGATGAAGTTTGATTTACATACCCATAACGAACTTTGTGGACATGCTACTGGAACCATTCGTGACTATGTTGAATATGCCTATAAGCAAGGGTTACATGTTATTGGGATTTCTGACCATTCTCCATACTTCGGTCATCTCGACGATCATCCGCAGCCCCATATCACCATGGCACGCAGTTATTTTCCCAAATATGTTCAAGAAGTTCTGAAGGTAAAAGAAGAATTTAACGGTCGAATTGAGGTATTATTAGGGGTAGAATCCGACTATTTCCCGATTCATGCCAACGTCTATGCAATGGAATACGAGAAATATCCATTCGACTATATTATTGGATCCGTCCACCAAGTCGATGGGGTGAGTATATTTAATAAAAACCGTTTCAAAAAAATTTCGCCAGAAGCGAAGATCGAAGCCAAAGAAGCGTACTACCGCCTCATCCAACAATCTGCTCGATCAGGCATGTTTCAAGTTCTCGGTCACATCGATGCAATGAAAGCCTTCTATCCCGCCTTTTCGGAAATCCCGACGAAGCTTGTAGATGAAACACTAAAAATCATTGCGGAGGCAGGCGTGTCGATTGAAGTCAATACTTCTGGAAATACAAAAGAGGTAGGTGGCTGGTATCCATCGAATGAAATATTAGAACGCGCGCACCATTATGGGGTCTCTATTACATTCGGATCAGATGCCCATCGTTTGGAACGAATTGGTGAGGATTTTGACGCGGTTCGCACGCGACTAAAGCAAATCGGCTACAAGCAATGGGTATTTTATCGTCAAAAACAGCCAGTTGTCATTCCAATCGACTAAAAAAGGGCAAAAAAAGGATTCCTGTCGAATCGACAGGAATCAAATGTGTTTCAAAGGGGTAATTTGACTTTATTTTATACGTATAATGTTGTTATTCAATTTCACTTATATTTCATTTTGATTACATTTTCCCAAAGGAAGTGAACGCATGTACGATTTTCATCATCAACCGCATGTTAAACAGCAACAACGTTCAAAGAAAACGTTATGGATAACGCTTTACTTAACGTTATTCTTTACGATTGTAGAAATTGTAGGTGGAATCATCTCCAACTCCCTTGCTCTATTGTCGGACTCTGCACATATGATTTCGGATGTAATTGCCCTTGGCTTAAGCATGACTGCGATTTACATGGCCACAAGGGAACCAACGAAACGCTATACGTTTGGCTTCTTGCGTTTTGAAATTATCGCCTCGTTACTTAATGGTCTTGCCTTATGTGTAATCGCCGCTGGGATTTTTTACGAAGGCATCCAAAGATTTATTACACCGCAAGATATCGACTTTAAAATCATGTTAGTTATCGCGAGCATTGGACTTGTCGTAAATATTATTCTCACAGTAGTCCTTAGTCGAAGTATTGGTGATGAAGAAAATTTAAATGTAAAAAGCGCCCTTTGGCACTTTATTGGTGACTTACTCAGTTCGATTGGGGTAATTACTGCAGGTATAATCATTTACTTCACAGGTCTATTATGGTTCGATCCGCTTATTAGCTTGGTCATCGGCGCCATTATCTTTGCTGGCGGATACAAAATCAGTAAAGAATCTATTTATATCCTTATGGAAGCGACGCCCGAACAATTCGACCTTGATGAAATTCGTGCTGAAATTGCAAAAGTGGAGGGCGTTGAGGATGTACATGAAATGCATTTATGGTCCGTTTCAACCGAACACTACTCGTTAATGGTTCATGTACTCGTCGAGACGAACATCCAACCTTATTGTGTGATTATCGCAATTACTGAGTTGATGCACGAGAAATATGGCATTGACCACGTCAACGTCCAAGTAGAGAACTTAGCAATCCAACCACACGGTGAATATGGGAAGTTGTTCCGTGTTAAAAAGAATGAATTAAGGAATACGTAAGAATATGAAAAGCCCTCGCAGGAGGGCTTTTTGTTATTTTGAAGATAAAATTGGATTAAGTGCACTAACTGCCAAATCACCCGGCTTACAACCTGGGAACCACAATTCCATATCATTCTTTTGGGCAGCACTTTGTGGCTCTGCAACTTTACTTCCATCCGCATAATAAATAATTGTGATTACTTCCCGGATATGTTCCGTTGGATTGCCTGGTGCACAGTGGAGTGTCCACCCACTATGAAACGTAGCATCACCTGGAGCAAGCGCACCATAATTAACCTGGGTCAACTGCTTCTGCTCAATGTACTCTTTAATCGTGGTGTGAGACTCATCAGATATTACTTTTTTGGTGATCATTCCGTGATGATGGGCGTCCGAAACAAACGTCATCGATCCAATTTCTTCACTGACGTGTACAAGTGGCATCCACATCGTAATTGTCTTATCTGTATCGAGTGGCCAATAAATTTGATCTTGATGCCATGGGGTGTGACCGCCGCCAGGCTCTTTAAATAAAGCTTGATCATGATAAATGCGAACAGCATCAACACCCATCAAATCCGCAGCAATCTTAGCAAAACGTTCAGCAAAAATAAATGCCCGTATGGCTTCATCATCTTCCCATACATTCCCAACTTGGATAAACGCTTTCCCGTAGGTATCTCTTTCATTTAATGGCTTATCTTGATTATTGCGCTTCCTTACAGTCTCTTGAATATGTGGTCTGATTTCACTTATTTCATCCGTAGATGCTAATTGCCTTAAGCAGATGTGTCCATTTTGCTTGTATGCTTTTATTTGTGCCTCTGTTAGTGAAAAGTTTGTGTTCATATTCAACCCTCCCATATTTAACTTACAATCCAAGTGTAAATAATTCTCCCTAAATTCGTCTTTGTAAATAACGTTTAGATTTTTGTCAAAAATGACTATAATTATTTTGTGGAGGTGACGTTATGTACATCGAAGAATATATTGAAAATTACCCAATCGTTCCGTTTATAAGAGAAAGTGAATATGCAGTGCGAACACCCTGGCACATCCCTGAACGACATCTCCTAGACTACTTACTTGTCTTTATCGAGCAGGGTATCATGCGAGTTACAATAGATGGGCAAACCGAGGACTTTCAAGCAGGTGAGTTTTGTTTGATTCAACCGAGCACGAATCACACCATTGAGGGACTTACGAATACCATCACCCCTTTTGCTCACTTTGATGTCTTCTTTAATCCAAAACGAAAGCAAAGTTTCCCAACAAAGGCAGGCCAAATCGACCTCTCCCCATTTCAAGACTTGCTGCAACCCAGGTTGAATGATATGCATGGCATATCAATCCCCTTACGAGTACAGCCAAGCAGACCACTTGAATTTAAAGAAGCCTTTCTTCGAATGGTAGAAAGTTGGAACAGTTACAAATCGCCCAATAATCTTGAAGTTCAAGCAATCGGAACGAGCCTTATCCATATGATGATTACTGACTATACAAAGCACAAATCCGCCCCCGTTCATTCGAGGCGGTTAGACTGGA
>JBEGSW010000049.1:0-5249 GCA_041179705.1 Bacillota bacterium
CCTGAATCAGGCGTGATTTCCCCCACAATTATTTTCAATAACGTCGATTTCCCTGCACCGTTCACACCTACGAGACCAACGCGTTCTCGTTCGAGTACTTGCAAGTGAATATCTGACAAAATAGACGTGACGCCGTAACTCTTACTGATGCCTGAAACTTGTAGCAACATCGTCCTGTTCTCCACCTTCCGACCATTTCCTATCTTCCTGTAATTGTGCTAGAATGAGTGTAAATTTGCAATCCCTTGAAGGTGGAACTGGAATTGATGGATAAGGTTATTTCGAAAGATGAAATTCGTCATCTTGCTCTGAATTTGCGCGATCATATGGATGAAAGTGATCGTCGAAATAAATCTGACTCGATTTGTCATCACGTGTTTAGGTATATACAGAATTTTTCTATGGATGCTCAAATTTTAAGTTTCATTGCGTTTCGTACGGAGCCTGAATTACGTACGCTTCACAACCAATTATGGGAACAGGGTTATCGCATTGCGATTCCACGCGTGCAGAAGGCGACGAACCAATTAGATTGGCGTATGCTTTATCGCTACGACGATTTGCAAGCTGGTTATGCTGGAATTATGGAGCCATCGTTGGAGCTGATTCCATGGGTGTATGATCCTTCAAAGCCAGTTGTGATTATAATGCCTGGACTCGCTTTCGATCAGCAAGGTGGAAGGTTAGGGTACGGGGGCGGTTATTATGACCGTTTTGTGGCTGCTTATGGGTGGTTGCAACGTGGAACTGCGGGTGTATTGAAAGTAGCGCCGGCATTTTCTGAACAAATTGTGCAGGCGATTCCGATGGAAGCGCATGATGTGCAAGTAGACGTGGTCATTACAGAGCTTGGTCCACTTCATGCGGATCAGTTATGATGATATATATTAATTAAGATGAAAGAAGGATGACAGATGTTTAATAATATTGGCCCTGTGGGTTTGATTGTATTGGTATTGCTTGCACTTGTGTTGTTCGGACCGAAGAAGTTACCTGAATTTGGCCGTGCACTTGGCAAGACGATTCGTGAGTTTAAGAAGGGCACGAATGACATCATGAATGATGACGAGCAACCGAAGGCTGATCAGACAGCGAATAAAGAAGAAGCCCCTCGCCGTTTACCAGACTAAGATTGGAGTCGTTGTTTGTTATGAAAGAGTCATCGGAAGCGACGGTTTATGATCATCTAGGTGAATTGCGCAAGCGACTCATTTGGAGTGCGTCCATTTTGTTGTTAGCGTTAGTGGCAGGGATTGTTGCTGCAAAGCCTATCGTTCTTTACTTGAAGCATTCAGGACCTGCACAAGATTTAGCGTTACACGTATTTTCTCCGTGGGATGGCGTTCGGATTTATGTGAACGTTGCGTTCGCCGTTGCTGTCTTGCTTGCATTGCCTTTCTTATTGTGGCAACTTTGGCTATTCGTGAGTCCAGGTTTGCGCACCATTGAGCGAAATGCTTTGTTGAAGTATTTGCCATTTGTATTCGTGCTCGGATTAAGTGGTGCGGCTTTCGCATACTTCTTGATTTTCCCGATGGCATTTGAATTTTCAACTGCATTGATTCAAGGTGTTGATTTGCAGGAAACCTATGGAATTGCCCAATATTTTAGTTTCATGTTTAACCTGATAATCCCGATGGCGCTATTGTTTCAAATGCCCATTGTAGTCCTATTTTTGACGACAATTGGCTTACTGAATCCAGATCGCTTAGGTAAGTTTCGAAAATATGCGTACTTTTTACTCTATTTCGTTGCAACGCTGATCACACCGCCAGATATTATCTCTGATGTGTTAGTGACAGTACCAATGATTATGCTATATGAAATTAGTGTTTTATTATCTCGGCGCACATACCGAAATTTGAACCGCTAGATGCGATCAAATTTCGGTGTTTTTTTTGGAGCAAGACTTGAAATCTTTGGCAAGGTTGGGTATTATAAAAAATGTGATTAGCACTCTCTGCATGAAAGTGCTAACAACAACATATAAATCCAATATACACATCATATGAAGGAGGCTGTTTACACATGATTAAACCATTAGGCGATCGCGTTGTAATTGAAGCTATCGCGAAAGAAGAGACGACGGCATTCGGAATTGTGCTTCCGGATACAGCAAAGGAGAAACCACAAGAGGGTAAAGTTGTTGCTGTTGGTTCTGGCACATTGAAAGATGGCGTACGCACGCCGCTTGAAGTACAAGTGGGTGACATCGTTCTTTTTGCGAAGTATGCAGGACTTGATGTTAAAGTTGATGGTCGCGAGTTATTGATTATGCGTGAAGGCGATATTTTAGCAGTTTTGAATTAAGACTACATACAAATGATCGAATAGGAGGCAATTATTCATGGCGAAAGAAATTAAATTTGGCGAAGAAGCTCGCCGTTCCATGCTTCGCGGTGTGGACGCACTTGCGAATGCAGTTAAAGTTACATTGGGTCCGAAAGGCCGTAACGTTGTATTAGAAAAGAAATTTGGTAGCCCGTTGATTACGAATGATGGTGTATCCATCGCGCGCGAGATCGAGTTGGAAGATGCATTCGAGAACATGGGTGCACAATTGGTTAAAGAAGTAGCTACGAAGACAAATGATGTAGCTGGTGACGGTACTACAACTGCAACGGTTCTTGCGCAAGCAATGATTCGTGAAGGGTTGAAGAACGTGACAGCGGGTGCGAACCCAATGGTCGTTCGTAAAGGGATCGAAAAAGCGGTTCGTGCAGCTGTAGAAGAATTGCAAGTGATTGCAAAGCCAATCGAAGGCAAGACTTCCATCGCACAAGTTGCGGCTATTTCTTCCGCAGATGCTGAAGTAGGCGAATTAATTGCTGAAGCAATGGAGAAAGTCGGTAACGATGGGGTTATCACAATTGAAGAATCCAAAGGTTTCTACACGGAGCTTGAAGTCGTTGAGGGTATGCAATTTGACCGCGGTTACATCTCCATGTACATGATTACAGATACAGACAAGATGGAAGCGGTTCTTGACGATCCATACATCTTAATCACAGACAAGAAAATTGGTAACATCCAAGAAATCTTGCCAGTGTTAGAGAAAGTGGTTCAACAAGGTAAGCAATTGTTAATCATTGCTGAAGATGTTGAAGGTGAAGCGTTGTCTACACTTGTAGTGAACAAATTGCGCGGCACATTCACATGCGTAGCGGTGAAAGCACCTGGCTTTGGTGACCGTCGTAAAGCAATGTTGCAAGATATCGCAGTTCTTACAGGTGGTCAAGTGATTACGGAAGAACTTGGTTTGGATTTGAAACAAACAACAGTTGACCAATTGGGTCGTGCGCGTCAAGTTCGCGTAACGAAAGAAAATACAATTCTTGTTGATGGTCATGGTGAGCCGAAAGAAATCGCTGGTCGCGTAGGTCAAATCCGTGCGCAATTGGAAGAGACAACATCCGAATTCGATCGCGAGAAATTGCAAGAGCGTTTGGCTAAATTGGCTGGCGGCGTTGCAGTAATCAAAGTTGGTGCAGCGACTGAGACAGAATTGAAAGAGCGCAAACTTCGCATTGAAGATGCATTGAACTCCACACGTGCAGCGGTTGAAGAAGGTATCGTAAGCGGTGGTGGAACAGCATTGGTGAACGTATACGCAGCAGTTGCAGCGGTTCAAGCAGAAGGTGACGAAGCGACTGGTGTTAACATCGTTCTTCGTTCTTTGGAAGAGCCTATCCGTACAATCGCGAACAATGCTGGTCTTGAAGGTTCCGTTGTTGTTGACCGTTTGAAGAAAGAGCCAGTAGGAATCGGTTTCAACGCAGCAACAGGCGAGTGGGTAAACATGTTCGAAGCAGGTATCGTTGACCCAGCGAAAGTAACACGTTCTGCACTTCAAAATGCAGCATCCGTAGCAGCAATGTTCTTAACGACGGAAGCGGTAGTAGCAGATAAGAAAGAAGACAAACCAGCAGCTATGCCAGATATGGGTGGCATGGGCGGTATGGGCGGCATGATGTAAGAACATCTGTCCAACGCAAGTAATGGATATATGAAGGCGGATACCCGCCTTGATTTTCAGGAATGGTCTATTCCTCGAATTTCAGGGCTGGTATCCGTCTTTATTTTTTTGAGGAGTTCTACCCCGCCGAAAATCGACTAAAATCAGTCGATTTATCGGAATGAAGGAGATTAACACCTTGAAATCGACTAAAAACAGGCGATTTATCGGAATGGAGGAGATTAACAACAAAAAATCGACTGTTTCCAGTCGATTTTGAGGTGGTCAGATTATAACACTTTCGATAAAAATGTTTTGGTACGATCCATTTGCGCCTGCTCGAAAATGGCTTCAGGTGTACCTTGTTCACAAATCACGCCGCCGTCCATGAAGATGACGCGGTCACCTACCTCGCGAGCGAAGCCCATTTCGTGTGTTACCACGACCATCGTCATACCTTCGCGAGCGAGCGTCTTCATAACTTCCAATACCTCGCCAACCATTTCTGGATCCAGCGCAGATGTCGGTTCATCGAACAACATGATTTTCGGTTCCATCGCAAGCGCACGCGCAATCGCTACACGTTGCGACTGACCGCCAGACAATGATTTCGGATAAGCATCCGCTTTCTCAGCAAGACCTACTTTAGAAAGTAAGGCCAATGCTTTCTCGCGTGCTTTTTCTTTGGACCACTTTCGCACACGAATCGGAGCTAGCATGATGTTATCCAACACAGTCATGTGGGGGAATAAATTAAACGACTGAAACACCATGCCCACTTCCGTGCGAACTTCATTGATCTTAGTCTGTTTATCGAACAGGGACGTCCCCAAAATACGGATATCGCCTTGTTCCGGTTGTTCTAATAAATTCAAACAGCGCAAGAAAGTCGACTTTCCTGAACCGGACGGTCCAATCACCACGACAACCTCTTGGCTGGCAATGGCAACGTCAATGCCTTTCAAAACCTCATTGTTACCAAACTTCTTATGCAAACCACGAACTTCGATAATCCCCGCCATTAGTTCGACACCTTCTTTTCAATGTACATCAACAATTTATTCAAGGAGTATGTAAGAATGAAATAGATTACGGCAGCTGTTAAGTAAGGTTCCCAGACACGATAATACTGCCCACGCATCGCATTACTCCAATACATAATTTCTGGAGCAGCAATGATGGCAATCAAAGATGAATCTTTCACCAATACAATAAATTCATTGCCAAACGGTGGAATCATCCTACGAATCGCTTGCGGTAAGATAATATGTCGCATCGCTTGGAACTTCGTCAT
>JBEGSW010000050.1:0-4917 GCA_041179705.1 Bacillota bacterium
GATGAAATGGCGGTCTATGATTTAGTGATTCGGCGGTTCATGGCACAGTTTTTCCTCGCTGCAACGTATCAACAGCATACAATCTTGTCTGAAGTAGCCGGTGAATTGTTCAAAACGACGATTAAACAGCTGCTCGATCCAGGTTGGAAAGTGATTTATGCGCAGGACGAAAAGCCAAAAGCGAAAAGCAAAAAGGCTGAAGCCGAGGACGAGGAACAAATGGTCGATACCCCATTCGTCTTCGACCGCGCTGCAGCCATTGTGTGTGAACGTGCTGAATTGAAAGAGAAGCAAACGCAACCGCCGAAACCATTTACTGAGGGTACATTACTTCGCGCGATGGAAAGTGCGGGCAAACAAATTGAAGATGAATCCCTGCGTGATGCGATGAAAGATTCCGGACTAGGGACACCTGCTACGCGGGCTGCAACGATCGAACGCCTCAAGCAAGTCGAGTATATTGGGATGAAAGGCAAGCAAATTCAGATCACGACGAAGGGCATAATGACCATCGAATTGATTCGTAATGCAGGCATTCAGCTGCTTACATCGCCTGAAATGACGGGCCATTGGGAGCGCCGCTTATCGGAAATTGCCCGTAATCAAGCGGATTCTGAGCAATTCATTAATAGGGTTAAGCAATTTATCGGCGTGTTAGTTAATAAAGTTAACGAACAACGCCCTGTTCACTTTCCGAAAGAAGAAGCAAAATCGCCTCGTCGACGAGCCTAAAGATCGAATAACTTGGCACCAACTCAAATTTCTCCATCAGGGGTCGAATGCGCTCGAGCGGTTCGACCCCTCCGCTTATCTCCAAGACGTGGTCTCGACTTAAATCGGCAAAGCCGTGTCCGCTTACACCCTCATGTCGTAATTCCAATACATTTGCCACTTCCACGCTCTGTATCAAATCATACAATTCTGCACAAAGCGCCATTTCCAGATCTGACGTTCGACCCTGTTTGATCGCTCGTTGCACATACCCTTGCAACACGCGCTTGAAGACAGCAAATGTCGCAATTCGCTCACCTTCATTCAACATAATGGGACGGCGATAGCGGCTTTCCCGCAATTTCTGTTGGCCATCGACATCCCAACCAATCGCGAATAAGAGCAGTTCTTCGACCAATCGGAAGAAGACAACAATGAAATCGACCATCGCTTCACGTTCGTCGAACAATTGCGCCAGGCTATATAAGTAATATATAAACGCACGTTGTTCTTTCTCCTCCAATACGAGCATCTGCTGACAGAACGCCAATTCATGGGGATCACTGCGGAATTGCTCCAACACACGCATGACCACTTTCATATCCGCTCGGAACGCCATCACATTGCAATTGTGCAAATTCTCAGCCAACGTTAACAAGCGCCAGAGATCGGACTGCAAAGCCGGCTTATATAATTCTTTCACCGACCGATAGTTTCCGGATAGCACCAATTCCCGACAGATGGCCGTCATTTGCGATTTGCCTTTGACCAGCTGTACCGTCGTTGCTAAAGCGCGATTCGCCTCGAACGCCTGCGCTGCCACCTTCAGGATGAACGCATTCATCTGCGGGAACCAGTCATCCCGCTGTACCCCCAAATCACGCAACATCAACGAACCATCTCGGATAAAACGTCGCTTCGATACCGCCACCGTCTGCATTGCATACCCACTGTACTCTTCCCACACTTTCGCTTCGGAAAACCCCTGTCGCCCATGTCCAATGAACGAGCGATTGCGAATGTTCATCGTGTCGGACACATTCTTACTCTTCCAGAACAAGTATGCACCGATATAATTTGTCGCTTGCTCATTCTCAAAGGAAACTTCAAGCCGCTTAAATAATTCATGGATACTGCCTGTTCGTGTTCTTTCAATGCCGTAATGCTTGGCGATATACGACAACACCGCCTCACGCGCACGATAGAAGCGAATCAGGAACGAGACCGTGTCTTCGACTTCCAAATAAATCTCCAGCTGGCGAAATAGCTCGACGATGAGGGCTAGTTCATGTTTCGCCGTATCACGCGTATCCGTAAGGGCGGCGAAGAGCGTCTCCGCATGCAAAAAAGACGGATCTAAAGAAAGATCCGTCGATAATTGCTTTTTCGCTTCCGTCCAATATGCATACGCATCCTTGAAATCGAAAGCTAAGCGGCTTTGCTGCATGTCGATTAAATGCGTCAAGGCAAGCCAGAGCGGCTGCTTGCGATCTTCAAGCAACGAACGCGCAGCCTTATAGTTGTAGTTACTTAGAAATTGACTGAATAAGACAATCATTTCTTCTTTAGACGGCATGAACGTCACCTCTAGTCGAGTAAATCATCCAATGGATCAGCAGCAGGTAATTCTTGGACGCTCTTTAACTTGCGCTCAATCGCACGCCCACGTACCGCAGCCTGCTCAATCGTATTGCTCGCTTCTTGTAATTTCTTCTGCGTCTTGTCTAAGATATCGCCGAACTTGCCGAACTCTGTCTTCACCGCGCCTAACAGCTGCCATACTTCGCTAGAACGTTGCTCAATCGCAAGTGTGCGGAAGCCCATCTGCAAGCTATTCAATAATGCCGCTAATGTCGTTGGTCCCGTCACCACAATCCGATACTCACGCTGCAACGTCTCCCACAAGCCAGGAATCCGCAATACTTCCGCGAACAAGCCTTCAATCGGCAAGAACATGATGGCGAAGTCCGTCGTCACCGGTGGGTTAATATACTTATCACGAATTTTCTTCGCTTCGAATGTAATCACTTGCTCGAGCTCACGCGTAATCTTCTTAACAAGTTCCGCATCGCCCTCTTCCACCGCATCCATCAAGCGCTGATACGTCTCAAGCGGGAACTTCGCATCCATCGGCAAGTAAATCGAGCCGTCTTTATCGTCCTTCGACGGAATCTTCACCGCGAACTCGACGACATCAGCTGTACCTTCTCGTGGCTTGAACTGCTTCACCACTTGGTCTGGCGTCAACAATTGCTCGAGTAAATTCTCTAACTGAATCTCGCCAACCATCCCGCGCGTCTTCACATTGGTCAACACACGTTTCAAATCACCTACGCCACTGGCTAGGGTTTGCATTTCCCCTAAGCCTTTATGCACTTGCTCGAGGCGATCACTAACTTGCTTGAATGATTCTCCGAGACGCTTCTCCAACGTCGCATGCAACTTCTCGTCGACGGTCATCCGCATCTGCTCGAGGCGCTTGCCGTTATCTTCTTGAATCGCCGACAACTTCTGCTCAACCGCCTGACGCACCGTCTCTAACTTCTGCTCATTCATCGTCGTCAAATCGGTCATCGTCTTTAACAACGAATTGTTCAAGCGATCCATCATCGCCAACGTCTCTTCGCGATCTTGCTTACCCGAAGCCGCTACTTCTTGACGCACCAAGCTAAACTCCTCGCGCATCCGGCGTTCCATCTTATCTGTATCCGACTTCAATAAATTTAATACTGCGACCACCAAAACAGCCGCCAACACAATCAGTACTGCAATTTCCATCTACATTCCCACTCCCTATCTATTTTCCTCTATGCCAATTCGCCAAATCGCCCTGCAATCCCTGCCAAACAAACATAAAAAGAGGCTGTACACAAAGGTAATTTCCCCGTATACAGCCCCATCGTTATGCAGTTTGTTTCTGTCGAATCGTAATAAAGAAGATAAAGATAAAGTAAGCCCAATACGCTAAAAACTCTTCAACAGATGGATCATGGTTATAGCCAAGGAACGCTTTGAAGAAGATGCCGACTTGGCCATTCAACAGCGGCTCTTTCCCCGTATCGCGAATGTAATGTTCTTCATCTTGCGGGTGCTCCGGCATCAACCAATCGATGTTGTAAACTTGTCCAATCTGGCCACCTGGCGTCGTATAAACCGATCCGATAATCTTCAAATCTTGTAAAATCCCAACCGCTTGGACAAATAAACCGGCAGCAATTAGCATTAAGAACACCGAAGTGATTTTGAAGAAATTCGATAGCTTAATCTTACGCGCACCGCGGAAGAAGCCCACCCCGATGATTAACGCAAGTACAACGCCTAATAGGGCGCCCCAACTTTGCAACGCTCTCTGAATGTCGCCACCCGTAATGGCAGCAAAGAAAAATACGGTCTCAACACCCTCACGAACAACAACCAAGTACGAGTGTGCAATCATATTCAATGCGCCACCGGTGGAAATAATCATTGCTACTTTACTTTGCAATTCCTTACTAAACTGCTTGCGCTGCTGATTCATGAACATAATCATGTGTGTAAGTAGCGCTGTCGATATAATCATGATGCCAACCTTCAAATAGACTTGGTTAGCCATTGCTCCGAAACCGGTGAACACGACCTGGAAGGCAAGCGCAATGCCATAACTCGTGAGTAAAGCAAGGATAACCCCCACCCACACATACTTATTCCAATGGGATTGATCAATAAATTTCAAATAAGTAATAATGACACCAACGATTAAAATCGCCTCAAGTGCCTCACGAAATGTAATTAAAAACGCTTGTAACTCCATAGCTGCTCATGAACTCCTTATTTTACAGTTACTTGAATTTGTGCAGTTAATCCCCCGTCGATTGCTTTCACAGTAATCACGGCTTTACCTGGTTTAAGTGCTGTAATTTTACCGGCTACACTAACGGTAGCAACTTTCGCATTGCTTGAGCTATGCGTAAATTTACGATTCGTCGCATTCAGCGGAAGAACTGCTACTTTTAAGAACGCCGTCTTTCCTTTTGAAAGCGTTAAAGTTTGACCATTGACAATGGAAATAGACTCTACAGATACAATCCCTGTAATCAACTCATTCACTTTGGATGTCGCTTTACGAACAGAAGCTGCGTCTTTTGCTGCTGCTTTTTCAATCCAAGTAGTCGCTGCCTCAGATAACTTCGCATATACCGCTGGTTTGAACGTTTCTAACGCAGCTAC
>JBEGSW010000051.1:0-10182 GCA_041179705.1 Bacillota bacterium
ACTACTTACCACCAGCTGAGCTGCGCATGCTACGAACCCTTGGTGGTGACGCGGTGGGTATGTCAACGGTGGGTGAAGTGATTGCTGCGAGTCACATGCAAATGCGCGTACTAGGCGTTTCCTGCATCACTGACATGGCGATTGCCGATACCTTGGAGCCAATCTCCCATGAACAAGTGATGGCAATGGCGAACGAAGCGAAGCCCAAATTCAAACAATTCATCAAAGCATTTCTAGCAGCAACCTAAAAGGAGCACCGCGCAATGACCTTTCAACAATTCGCACTAAGCGAACCGATTCAAAGAGCCTTAGAAGGCTTAAAATATACAGAACCAACGGAAGTTCAGCAACTCGTTATCCCCGTGGCGCTTGAGAAATCAGACATGACCGTGAAAGCGCAGACAGGTAGTGGCAAAACGGCGTCCTTTGCAATCCCAATTTGCGAACTTGTAACGTGGGAGGAAAACAAACCACAGGCGCTCGTACTGACACCAACGCGTGAATTAGCCCAACAAATTAAAGAAGATTTCACAGCAATTGGTCGATTCAAGCGAATCAAGGCGATGGCAATCTATGGCAAGCATCCTTTCGAGTATCAACGCATCGAATTGAAGCAAAAAAACCATGTTGTCGTAGGAACACCGGGTCGCGTCTTGGATCACATTCGCAAAGAAACTTTGCCTTTAGACGAAATCAAATACTTGGTTATTGATGAAGCCGATGTCATGTTAAACATGGGATTTATCGAGCAAGTCGAAGCGATTATTCGTGCACTTCCGAAACACCGCGTGACGATGCTTTTCTCAGCGACATTCCCGGAAGAGATTCAACAACTGATGCGTCGCTATTTGAAGGAACCGGTCGATATTGCGATTCAGTGCGAGACGCCGATCGAACAATTAGTTGAACATACGTTCATCGAAGTGGCGAAAGAAGATAAATTCGCCTTACTCAGCGATATTACCGTTGCTGAAAACCCAGATAGTTGCATCATCTTCTGTAATACCCAGGAACTGGTGAACGAAATTGATCAGCTACTTGCTGATCTGCGCTATCCGTGTGATCGGATTCATGGGGGAATGGTGCAAGAGGACCGTTTTGCCGTGATGAATGATTTCAAACGGGGTGAGTTCCGCTACTTGATTGCAACGGATGTGGCCGCACGCGGGATCGATATCGACAACATTTCGCTTGTTATTAATTATGAATTGCCACGCGAGAAAGAAAGCTACGTGCATCGTACAGGTCGAACAGGTCGTGCGGGTAAGTTGGGCAAAGCGATTTCATTGGTTATGCCGCATGAGCATGAGCGCCTACGCACCATCGAAGAGGTAGCAGGATTCAAAATTCTCGAGAGTGCTGCACCGAGTGTGGATCAAGTGGCTTCGAATCAGGCCGCATTCGATGATAAGATCAGTGAGCGTCCCAAAGTGAAAAAAGATCGCAGTTCAGGCGTGAATAAAGACATCACAAAGTTGTACTTCAATGGTGGAAAAAGAAAAAAATTACGTGCCGTTGATTTTGTGGGGACCATTGCCAAAATTGATGGCGTTACAGCAGATGATATCGGCATCATTACAATTCAAGATATTGCCACATACGTGGAAATTTTGAATGGCAAAGGCCATCTCGTCCTTTACGCAATGAAAGAAACAACAATCAAAGGGAAGTTGCTTAAAGTACATATCGCAAAATCATAAAATTTACGAAAGCTCGGATAATTAACAAAAGCTTTACGAAACCATAATACTGGGCGAAGACGGAGGGCATACCATTAGGACAACGAAAACCTAAAGGGAGCCCTTTATGATCTCACAACAGATTTCACAGTTTGAAAAGAAAGTGACGATTCGTTCGATTGAACGAACGGATTTTCACAAAATCATTGCTTTGCAAGAACTATGCTTTCCGAACATGGCGCCATGGACACTTGGCCATCTCGAGAGCCATATCAAACATTTCCCCGAGGGCCAGATTTGCGTCGAGTTAGATGGCGAAATCATTGGCTCTTGTTCTAGTTTAAGAGTCAATTTCGATGACTATTTGGAGCAGCATACGTATTCGGAAATTACCGATCATGGCTACATTCGTAATCACAATCCCCGCGGAGAGAGCCTATACGGCATGGAAGTGATGGTTCATCCCGATTATCGCCGCATGAAAATTGGTCGTCGACTTTATGAAGCGCGCAAGCGACTTGCAGAACAGTTGAACTTGAAGAGTATTATCGTTGGTGGTCGCATTCCGGGCTATCACAAGCATAGCGATCAACTCACACCCCGGGATTATGCAGAGGAAGTCCTACAGCAGAACATCTATGACCCTGTGCTTACTTTCCAAATGATGAATGGGTTTACACTCAAACGGATTATCACGAACTACTTAACCGATGACACCGATTCCAAAAACTACGCCGCCCTATTAGAGTGGAACAACATCGACTATAAGCCTGAATTTAGTAGGGTCCATTATAAAGTTTCCTTTCCTGTGCGAATTTGTGTGATTCAGTACATGATGAAGAAAATTGATTCCTTTGAAGAGTTTGCAACACAATGCGAGCATTACGTCGATGTAGCGTCGGACTATAAGTCAGACTTTGCTGTATTTCCAGAGAACTTTACGATGCAACTGTTGTCGTTCCTAGAAGAACGTTCGCCAAGTTCAGCGATTCGTAAACTGACGACGTTCACACCTCAATATGTAGAATTATTCTCCGAATTAGCAGTGAAGTATAACGTAAACATTATCGGCGGTTCGCATTTCGTCGAGCACAATAATCGCATCTATAACGTTGCACATTTATTCCGTCGCGATGGCTCGATTGCCCAGCAATATAAGTTGCACATTTCTCCGAATGAGCGCAAATGGTGGGGGATTAACGGTGGGAATAAACTCGACGTTTTCGATACCGATTGTGGACGCATATCAATTCAATTGAGCAGTGATATCGAGTATCCGGAAATTTCTCGAATTGTCGCTGAAGAAGGTGCGCAAATCATCTTCGTGCCATTTTGTGCCGAGGATCGTCAGACATTCCTTCGGGTGAAGTACTGTGCGCAGGCTCGCGCGATTGAGAATCAGGTATTCACGGTGACAGCAGGCACGGTTGGGAATTTAACGCACGTGGACAACGTGGATATTCAATATGCCCAGTCAGGTGTATATACGCCAGCGGACTTCTCGTTCTCTCGTGATGGCGTTGCTGGGGAATGCAGTGAAAATACGGAAACCGTCATCATGGTCGAAGTCGATATGGAGACGCTGAGTCGCTATCGCAAGTCCAAAGATGTCATGACGTTCCGCGATCGTCGAACAGATATTTACACGTTACAAATTCAAGGCTAACAAGAGGGGAAACGCATAATGAATAAGTTAAAACTGGCGATGATGCAATATGGTTTAACCGACATTCGAAGTGAACACGAATTTTGGCAGGTTTTATCGGATAAGACAAAAGAAGCTGCAAAAGAAGGCGCACAAATGCTTGTCTTTCCGGAGTATGTGACCGCTCATTTATTAAATATTCACCAGCCAATGACACATGAACAGGCTTGTCATTATCTGGATCAACTTACTTTTCAATACGTCGATTTTTTCAAAAAAGCAAGCAGGGAATACAACATTGTCATTCTTGGTGGAACGCATATTTGTCGTGAGCGATATGGCTATGTAAATAAAGCCTATCTCTTCTTCCCAGACGGGCGCGTGGAGACGCAAATCAAAATTCACCTCACCCCGGAAGAGCGAACAAAGTGGCACTTGTTCCGCGGGAATGATCTTAATGTCATTTCAACCAAGTGGGGCAAAATGGCCATCTTAACTTGCTATGATGTGGAATTCCCTGAACTCGCACGAGCAGCAGCTGAGCGTGGCGTTGAACTGATTTTATGTCCATCCTATACGGATACAGCTTTTGGTTACCATCGCGTATGGCACTGCGCACAGGCGCGTGCGATTGAGAACCAATTATTTGTGGCCCTAAGCGGCATTGTCGGTGCACTACCGGAAGAACGACCACAAGTGGATCAGGGATATTGTCGTGCAGGCGTATTTTCTCCTTGTGACAGTCCTTTTGTCGCAAACGGTGAAGTTGCAGTTGGCGAATTAAATAAAGACCAACTCGTTATTGCAGAATTGGACTTTGCACAAATCAAAGAAAATCGTTCGAGTGGTGCGGTTTCACCTTTTTATGATCGCCGGCACACACTATATCAGACGATGACGCCTAATTTAATTCATTAAATATATTGAAAATAAAAAAGACATTTCTCTTTTCATCCTAGGATGGTTAAGGGAAATGTCTTTTTCGTAGACCGTATTAAATATCAGTTAGTGTTTCAATTGCACCCGTTTCAACATTCACGTAAGTGATGATGAATTTGTGTGAAGCAAGATCTGCGTTCAATGTTGCGCTGTAATCACCGTTTGTCCAAGCGATTTGCAATTTGTTAACCTCGTCGAACGTTGTTACTTTGATGTCGCCATCGAATGCTTTGTATGTGTTACGGAATTCCATTAATTTGAACAAGCGTTGAAGAACTGGACGTTGCAAGTTCTCAACAACTTCTTCTTTGCTGTAGTAGTGACGGTTGATGTTACGGCCAACTTTTGTCTCTTCTAGCAACTCAAGGTCATTTGCACCAGCAAGTAAACCAACATAATACACTTGCGGAATACCTGGTGTGAAGAATTGCAAAGCACGTGCTAACACGTATGCATCATCATTGTCGCCTAGAGCGGAATAATATGTGCAGTTCAATTGGTAGATGTCCAAGTTGTTGTACGCCATTGTGTTGTAGATTTTCTTCACGTTAGCGCCTTTTGTGAACAAGTTTTCTTTCGTCTCATCGATTTCTTCTTGTGTCATCAAGTCAGCAACGTCAACTACACCGATCCCATCATGCGTATCTAAAGTTGTGAACTGTTTGCGCGGGCAAATGTTCAACCAATTCGCCAAACGATCGGAGCGACCGCTATGCAAGGCATGCAACACTAACATTGGCAACGCGAAGTCATAGACCCAGTAGCCTCTCTCTGCTAGTTTCAATTGAATGGAGTAATGTTCGTGAATTTCTGGAAGAATTTCTACACCATGTGGCGCTAAAATATCTTTGCAGTAATCAAGCATTTCCCATGTATCAGGTTCGATAAAGAAGCAGTTCGTGTCGACTTTCTTTGTTGCGTAAGCAAATGCATCCAGACGGATGATTTTTGCGCCACGCTCAGCAAGAACCGTTAAGTTCTCCTTAACGAAGTCCAATGTTGTTTGGGTATACATGTTGATATCGACTTGCTCTTCATCAAATGTACACCAGATTTTTTCAGTCGTACCATCTGCGAAAGTAATATCGATATATGGCGCACGAGGTTTACGCTTGTAGATCAAGTCAACTTGCTCTTCTGTTGGCTCGCCACCTGGCCAGAAATCTTTGTAACGAATAAACAAGTCCGCATATTTCGATGCATCTTTGTTCTGTTGGAAATCTTTATAATATTCCGAACTACGAGAAATATGGTTCACCATAAAATCGTACATCGTATAGAAGTTATCGGAAATTTGTTTGACATCATCCCAGTTCCCAAATGCAGGATCAACAACTTGATAATCCATCGGTGCAAAACCGCGGTCAGCAGAAGATGGATAGAATGGCAAAATGTGCACGCCACCGACGATTCCTTTGAAATGCGTGTTCAACAATTCTTGTGTTTCTTGCAAGTTCTTCCCCATACTATCCGCGTACGTGATAAGCATGATTTCATTTTTAATAGACATGATTTCTGTTCTCCTATCTGTTTATCAATATATATCTGTCTAAATAGAACGTTAATATCATACTCGAAACGATTCCATTTATCAATCATGCTTGTCAATCGGTGTCGAAAATATACTGAGATTGAGTCAAAACGGTGAATGCGCTAAAATAGAGTGACGTTGATTAATTAAATTATAGAAATAAAGAGGATTTTGACCATGACCTATAAAATGCCTCCGGAGTGGGCCTTGCATGAGCGTACGTTCATGGCTTGGCCGGTGAAAAGCTCTATGGTATTTCCGGAAGAATATATTGAAGTTGGATTCGGTTACGCAGAAATTGCCAAAGCGATTGCGGAGTTCGAACCGGTTACCCTTATTGTCAATCAAGATCAGATTGAAATCGTTCAAGTAGCGATTGGCAATGATCCGAACATCGACTTGTTGGTGATTCCGCATAGTGACGCTTGGTTCCGCGATAACGGGCCAACCTTTGTGACGAATGAAGCGGGTAAAGTGGCTGGCGTGAACTGGACGTTCAACGCTTGGGGTGGTAAGTATGCACCTTGGGATTTGGACAACGCCGTAGCGCCACAATTGCTGGCCCACTATAGCATTAAGACCATCGATGCTCCGATTGTGATGGAAGGCGGCTCATTGCACGTCGATGGCGAGGGTACCGTCCTAACAACGGAAGAATGTTTGTTGAATGAAAACCGTAATCCAGCGATGAGTCGCGCCGATATTGAAGCGAAATTGCATGAATACATTGGGGCGGAGAAAGTCATTTGGCTTGATCGCGGTTTAGATGGTGACGAAACCGATGGGCACGTCGACAACATCGCTTGTTACGCGGCGCCTGGTAAAATCATCATGCAAGTGTGCGATGATCCAACCGATGCGAACTATAAGATTACACAGGATAATCTCAAACGGTTATCCGAAGCGACCGATGCACGCGGACGTCAATTGGAAGTTATTCAGATTCCACAACCTCCGTATCGCGAATTTGAAGGTACTCGATTGACATTAAGCTATTTGAACTTCTACTTCGTAAATGGCGGTATTATCTTACCAGTATTTGGCGGAGATGCTGCGGAAACAGACAAGCAGGCAGAAGAAATTTTGGCCAAGACTTTCCCAGACCGACGCATTCGCACTGTAAATGGAATGGCGGTTATCAAAGAAGGCGGTAACGTGCATTGCACTACGCAACAAATGCCGCGAAGCTTGGTTTAGAGGGAGCGAAATCATGAGAACAATTAAAGTAGCGGCAACGCAAATGGGTTGCGCACCTACAATCGAAGAAAATATTGCCAAAGCAGAAAAGATGGTCCGTCAAGCTGCGGCGCAGGGCGCACAAGTCATTTTGTTGCAAGAATTATTTGAGACGTATTACTTCTGCCAGAAAGAAAAGGCAGATTACTATGTCTACGCAACCGAATTGGAGAGCAATAAAGCGATTGCTCATTTCCGTGCGATTGCGAAAGAACTAAATGTTGTGTTGCCGATCAGTTATTATGAGAAAAAGAATAACGCTCGCTATAACTCAATTGCTGTGATTGATGCGGGTGGCACTGTTTTGGGGCAATATCGCAAAAGTCATATTCCGGATGGGCCTGGTTACGAGGAGAAATTTTATTTCAATCCGGGTGATACAGGCTTCAAGGTATGGGATACGACATTTGGTAAAATTGGCGTCGGCATTTGCTGGGATCAATGGTACCCTGAAGCAGCACGTTGCATGGCCTTGATGGGTGCAGAAGTGATTTTCTATCCGACAGCGATTGGTTCGGAGCCGCAAGATGGCGGGATTGATTCGAAAGATCACTGGCAAATGTGTATGCGTGGACATGCGGCGCAGAACTTGGTGCCGGTTGTTGCGTCTAACCGCGTCGGCGTGGAGAGCGACGAAGATTCTTCGATTACGTTCTATGGATCATCGTTCATAGCCGGACCACAAGGAAATATGATAGTTGAAGCGGGACGTACGGAAGAGACGGTGTTAGTTGCCGAGTTCGATCTTGATGCTTTGCAATCGCAACGCATTGAGTGGGGGATTTTCCGTGATCGTCGCCCGGATTTATATGGGGCAATTGCGACATATGATGGCGTAACGCCGTTCAAAAAATAATAGGTTTGTAGAGAGGTTTGTGCGATGAGCAGAGTGCTAATTGTTACCTCGGTTGAAGCAGAACGTAAAGCAGTGGAAGCGGGAATTCGTGGGGATTCCCGTTTTTGCGTTGCACGTTGTGGCGTTGGCCCGTTTGAAGCTGCTGTAGAGACTGCTAGATTGCTAGAAACTGGTACGTATGATCTGGTGATTAATGCAGGGATTGGCGGAGGCTTTGTAGGTCGTGCTGAAGTGGGTGCGATCGTGCTTGGTTCGGAGGCGATTGCAGCTCAACTCGGTGCAGAGGATTGCGATGGGTCGTTTCTCCCGTTCAATGAATTGGGTTTTGGCGGCGTAAATAAGTTGCAGAACGTACATGCAGAATTAATCCATTCATGGGCATCTAAGCTCGAAGGCGGACATGTCGGGCCGATACTGACGGTTACAACGGTGACCGGTTGTGCGACGAGTACCGCTCTTTTGGCGAATCGCTATCCGACTGCAGTGGCGGAGGCGATGGAAGGTTTCTCAGTAGCGACTGCAGCGGGTAAGTGTGGCGTACCATTCATCGAAGTTCGTGCAATTTCGAACCCTATTGGTCCACGTGATCGATCGAACTGGAACATTCCAGCTGCACTGACCGCGTTGACTTCAACTTTTGCAGTATTGGTGGAGGTGATGGAATGAGCAAATTAAAGATCGCGTTCTCGCCATGTCCGAATGACACTTTTATTTTTCACGCTTGGGTGCATGGGCTTGTACCGGATGCGCCTGATGTTGAAGTGACCTTTGCCGATATTGACATTACGAATCGATTGGCGATAGAAGGGCAGTCTGATTTGGACATATTGAAGATATCTGCAGCTGCATTACCTTATGTCCTTGATCGCTATCAACTCATCCCATGTGGGGGTGCGCTTGGACGTGGGTGTGGACCGCTAGTCCTGACAAAGCAAGTGGGAAGTTCGTTGGTAGGTAAGTCGATTGCCGTGCCGAGTGATCGTTCGACGGCGTACATCTTGTTTCGACTGTGGGCAGAACAGCAGGGCATTTCGCTAGGGGAAATCATCGTGATGCCATTCGAGCAAATTATGCCCGCAGTAAAAGCAGGTAAGGTAGATGCAGGCTTGGTGATACATGAGGCTCGTTTTACGTATCAGGAGTATGATTTGGATGCTGTAGTAGATCTTGGTGCGTGGTGGGAACAAGACGCAGGATTACCGATTCCGCTCGGTGCAATTGTTGCCCGTCGGGAATTGGATCCGGCACCGATTGCGCAAGCGATTCGCGGTTCGCTCCAACAAGCGTGGGACAATCCGGCCCAGACGACAGATTACGTTCGCTGTCATGCGCAAGAGATGGATGCCGCGGTTATGCAGGCGCACATTAAACTCTATGTGAATGATTTTTCGATGAACCTTGGGGATGAGGGATTCGCCGCTATCGAGGCATTTCTTACTCGTGCTGCCGATGCAGGACTCGTTCCATCGTTCGATTCTTTGCTCTTAAAAAAATAACTCGTATAATAGTTATATAGATTGGTGGTGAGTGCACATTGTCAGACTGGTTTACCGAAGAAAACCTTAAATATCTGTTTGAACAGTATGCTGCACTCGGTCCATTACCAGGTATATTGCTGACTTTTATGAAGTCATTTATCCCGCCAATTCCAACGATTGTGCTGATTACGATTAATGCCGCTGTCTATGGTTTATGGCCAGGTTTTTTATATTCATTTATCGGTTTGGTTGGCGGAAGTCTGACGTTCTTCCTCTTACTACGAAAATTAGCAGGTACGCGTTATGCGGAGCGATTGACGAAAAAGCCTAAAGTGCAACGTGGGTTGAAATGGGTTCGACGCAATTCGTTTAGTTACGTATTTCTACTTAGTCTGTTCCCAATCGGACCTTTTGTAGTGATTAATATTGTTGCAGCAGTGGCGAAGATGTCCTTGCGAAAATTTGCAACGGGAATCCTCTTAGGGAAAGCGATTATGGTATTCGCGATTTCCTATCTTGGTCAGGATTGGGCGATGTTTATCCGAGATCCAATGAAATTATTATATATTGGTGTCTTTTTAGCTCTTTCGATTCATATTAGTCGTCGGATTGAACAAAATTACACGAGAGAATAATTTAGAGGAGGGTTTTTTGATGTCCATTTATAACTTTGATGTGCGCACGATTCGCGGTGAACAACAAACACTTGAGCCATACAAAGGAAAAGTGATGTTAATCGTAAACACGGCAACAAAATGTGGATTTACGCCACAATTTAAAGGATTACAGCACCTTCACGAGAAATATGAAGATGAGGG
>JBEGSW010000052.1:0-31028 GCA_041179705.1 Bacillota bacterium
AACAAACACTTGAGCCATACAAAGGAAAAGTGATGTTAATCGTAAACACGGCAACAAAATGTGGATTTACGCCACAATTTAAAGGATTACAGCACCTTCACGAGAAATATGAAGATGAGGGATTGGCTATTTTAGGTTTTCCTTGCTCACAATTCATGAACCAAGAGTTACCAAATGACGCGGATATTTTACAGGTCTGCGAGTTGAACCATGGTGTTACATTCCCGTTGTATTCCAAGATTGATGTAAATGGGGACACAGCACATCCACTTTATCAATATTTAAAGAAACAGGCGAAAGGTTTACTCGGTACAGAGGCAATTAAATGGAACTTCACGAAATTCCTTGTTGATCGCAATGGTAACGTGGTTGAACGTTTTAGCCCCAATGATACACCTGAACAAATCGAATCACACATTCGCAAGTTACTCTAACAGAATGAGGTGTGGGCGATGCGCACACAAGTTTTGATTTCCGGTGGAGGGGTCGGCGGCTTAATGCTGGCCCTAAAATTAGCCCAAAAAAACATACAAGTCATTATCCTCGAGAAAGAAACAGCCCCTGCTATTAAATACAAAGGCGAACTTGTGCAACCGCGGAGTCTTGTCATTTTACAAAGCCTCGGTTTACTCGATGAAGTTATGCGCCATGCGCAACGCTTAAACACGACCTCAATCGTTGAGACATGGGGTTCGAATAAGCGCGCCAAAATTGCCTTTCACTATGACCGGATTGATCATCCTTTGAATTTTGCCTTGATGATTAATCACGAAGTATTCAAGTCCATTCTCCTTCACGCACTTAAGCAATACGCGTGCATTACCTACATGAAGCCTTGCAAATTCTTAAGCCTCAAAGGCTGGGACGGTCAGTCCTTCCATAAAGCAACCGCACACAACCTAGAAACCGACACTTTATTCGAAATCGAAGCCGATTACATCATCGGCGCAGAAGGTCGTCATTCTCCGATTCGTCGCGGTTTGGAAATTGGCCTGAAAGATTATGAATATAATCACTACTTCTTAACCGTTAGCTTCAATGCGCCACCGACCTTACTTGATTCTGAGATGATTGTGAAAGGGCACCGTTTTCTCGGATTATTCCCATTGAGCAAACAGCGTGTTCGCACAGCGTTATTGATTAAACCCGATGAATACAAAACGATGAAGCGCGATGGCCTCCAGACGTTTTACGATCTTTATCTGCAAATGGACCCCACTTTAGATGGGTATGTGCAACAAATTAAGTCGTGGAAAGAAATTCAATTGATGATTCCTGTTAGACACAATGCCGAGCAGTATGTTTATGCCAACTGTGTGCTTATTGGAGATGCAGCACATAGCGTGCATCCGATGGCAGGTGAGGGGATGAATTTAGCGTTACAAGATGCCGATGCACTTGGCGAATTGCTACCTTGGATGTATGAAACCAATCAGCGGGATAATAAGTATCTGCACTGGTATGAGCTTGTGCGTAAACCGAGAGTCGAATACATGTCCCAACTTAGCCATCAGTCCGCACTTGTTTACTCTTATTCGCACCCACTATGGCGGGCTTTTCGTACCCATGTGTTAAAGCGGATGGAACGTTCGTCGAAGTTACACTATAAGCAAATTTTAAATATATCGGGCCTTGGCTTATGGAAAGAAACATTATTTGATCGCGTCATTCAAGCTGGCTTATGGCCACTGCCACAATTATCGAAAACGTTTGATTCGAAAGCTTATCTATTTACCGAAGACGAACTATATCCATGGCGTACTGGCAAACGAATTGAGGCTATGAAGGGGTGATCGATTGATGTTCAAGAAATTGCGAATGGTTTGGGAAGCGCGCAATTGGATGAAGAGGAATGAACCTTTTCTATCTACATGGCACGCTTATATCGGATACAAACTAGATTTATTCACCGTTTTACAGACACCACACACGCTGGATGCATTGTTAGCAAAGACAGGTTACGCAACGGAGTTGCTTACGAGTTGGGTGGATACAGGGGTCGTGCTTGGACATTTGAAAGAAGATGGTAATGGGGAAATCCGTTCAACGAGACGCATGCAGAAGTATTTTTCGAAAGATAGCCCAACGTGTATCGGTGAATTACTTAAAGAAATGCTAGAGATGCATATTCCAGCCTTGTTACACTATCCGGCCATCCTACAAGGGGAGCCGAAGCCGACTTATGGTGGCGAACATTATGGGCAAACGGTTGCTGCTACTTCGGCCTTAATCGAACAACGGGCATTTCCTTATGTACATAAGATGGCACGTCGGTTGGGTGTTCGCCGTTTCCTTGATATCGGGTGTGGCAGTGGTGGCTATTTGCTGGAGTTTGCGAATCGGGTTGGATCGGAACAGGGTCGGTTTGTTGGTATCGATTTAAACGGGGATTGCATTAAGCTTGCTGACTCTGTGGCAAAGGCGAGCGAACTTCAGAATGTTTCTTTTCATTGCCAGTCTTTCGAGCAATATCAATCGGAAGAAAAATTCGACATGACGATGATGAATAACATCTTACATTATTATGCGCCACATACACGCGAAGCCTTAATTCATAAAGCGGCCTCTCACTTAACGGACTCGGGCAGTCTGGTCATTATTACACCGCTCTATTTGGAGCGATTCGGCAGACGTTTTGCAACGGCTTTTAATGCTTTTATGCAGGCCCATTCTAATTTATATGCATTGCCACGCAAACAAGAGCTAATCGGGATAGCTGAGCGCAATGGGTTTCACTTACATACCCTGAAACCGATTATTCGCGAAGGCAGCTGGTATTGTTTAGTCTTTACGAAACAAGGGTTGTCCGATTAGCGGACAACCCTTGTGTTGTGTGTATAGCATCTATTTCTTTTTTGGGAAATGTAGAAAGACAGTAGTACCCGTCTCTCCGTCGCTAACGAGCTGGATAGAGCCTTTGTGCTCGAGCATGACGTTAAAGCAGTAACCGAGACCAAGCCCGAAGTTTTGATCATTGTTTTTTGTTGAGAAGAAAGGGATAAAGACTTGGTCTTTGTGCTCAGATTTAATCCCATGGCCATTATCTCGAATGGAAAGAATGTAGTTCTTTTTGGTCTCTATCAGACGAATAAAGATTGTACCACCCTGATGCATTGCCTCGATGGCATTCGTGAATATATTTTGAAATACTTCTTTCATGTGCATCGGGTCACAGGAAATCACTGTGGAACAGCCATAAGAGGTTGAAATTTGAATTTGCTTTTCTTCCAGTTGTGGTTTAAGCATGAACAAAGCATCATGAATAAGGGTTGCAATGTCTTGCTCGGATTTGATGATTTTGATTTTTTTGGCGTGCATTTGAATGCGATTCGACATTTGGGTGATATGGCTGATTGATTGTTGCATCCGTTGCAATTCAACTTGATTGGTGTCGTCAATTTGTAATTTATTAATGTACAAAGTGAGCTTAGCGAGTTCATTTTTTACGGTATGGTTATACATTGCGGCCATATCATGCACAGCTTGCGCTGATCGGTCAATCCGACGCTTAAGGAAATTAATTTTCAGTCCAAACAGGCCATAGCGAATCGTTAGGTAAATGTATGCGAAAAACAACACGACAATCATATACACGTTCATCCGCCAAGCGTCCTGATCCCCCAAAATACGAGCTATAAATCCCGTATAAAGATCAAATAACATGGGGATCGAAGCAGTATAGAAGACAAAGGATTTTTCTAATCGAATACTCGGATTCGACTCTTTGATGTAATTTATAAAGAGAAGTGATGCGGCTGTTAAAATGTACGGGCCTATCCACATTGTGATCCCCAAATAATTGAAAATAACATCAGGATAAATCGGACTAACAATAAATGTAATAATAACGGGCAAGAAAGCACCGTACGCAATTCGCTTTTTGAACGCAGATGAAATAAAATCAACACTATAGATTGCAAACATCAGGAATGCGTAGGGCAATATGATTTGCGTTGTGAACGAACCCATATCTTTAATTAATAGTAAGAGTGGATCAATCCATTTGTTGTCGGGTGTGCGCTCCCAGAAAAATGGACGAATTGACTCGTTGATTACAGTCGCCATAAAGCCAACACTCCCTGAAAAGGCTAAGAGAGCTGCCCACTTCGTCGATGCAAAGCCTTTGGAAGAAGTATAGAGGAGTAATGCGATGATGGTTAAAGCTAGCCAAGCATAAATCACAAGTGTTCCTCGCAATCAATAGAATATAAATCAGCATAAACAAATTTCGACAAAAATAATGTCGAACAATGTCGAGGAAAGTAAAATTAGTTAGGAGAGAACTTGAAAGTGACGATTAACATACATGAGGCTACGGCCTTTATTCGCAGCTGCTCCCTTGAGCTTGGTAAATCTTCGGAGCAGATTGAGGCCCGCATTCGACAAATTTCCCAGGAAATACAGGCGACAGGTACTTATACACATACATTTGAAGAGTTAGAACAGGGTGCGAAGATGGCATGGCGGAACAGTAACAAGTGTATTGGTCGCTTTTTCTGGAGCACCATGCTTGTCGTAGATGCTAGGGAGAGTCAGACGGAAGAAGAAATTGCTTATGATTTATTCCGGCACATTGAAGTTGCAACAAATGACGGTAAGATTCGTCCAATGATCACCTTATTTGCACCACATGCGGGTGACCAAGCAGAAATTCGCATTTGGAACTATCAATTAATCCGTTATGCAGGCTATGAAACGCCAGAAGGGGTTGTTGGTGATCCGGCTTCGTTGCCATTCACAAAAATATGCCAGGAACTAGGTTGGGTAGGAGCAGGTGGGCCATTCGATCTTCTGCCGCTCGTCATACAGATTGGCGATGCAAAGCCGAAATGGTTCGAGATTCCACAAGCCATTGTGAAAGAAGTAGCGCTTGAACATCCGGAATATCCTGCATTTAAAGAACTTGGGCTAAAGTGGTATGCCGTTCCGATGGTATCGGATATGTTAATTGAAATGGGAGGACTTCGCTACACGGCAGCTCCATTTAATGGTTGGTATATGGGGACAGAAATCGGTGCACGTAACCTTGCGGATGAGACAAGATACAATCTATTGCCAAAGATGGCGGAAATTATGGGTCTTGATCCTGCTAACGGGCTTGCAACATTGTGGAAAGATAAGGCGCTTGTGGAGTTAAATGTAGCGGTTCTACATTCATTCAAGCGAGACGGGGTGTCAATTGTTGACCATCACACAGCGGCACAACAGTTTAAATTATTTGAGGAACGTGAAGCAAGTGAGGGTCGAAAAGTAACAGGAGACTGGGCTTGGTTGATTCCGCCGGTATCACCAGCGACAACGCATGTCTTTCATTCGCAATATGACAATACGATTGTGAAGCCAACGTTTGATTATCAAGCTAAAAAATATTAGAAAAAAGCCCGCACTCAGAATGAATCTGCGTGCGGGCTTTGCTCGTATGTTCTATGCTAAGAAATGACAACAGTAATCAAATGGCGTGATTACTTTTAATTTAAATGAGCTGTTCGCTGGAACGATGAATGAACCTGTGCCATTGAATGATTGCCATTCGCTATCACCCGCAACGAGAATATCCACTTGACCGCCAAGCACTTCCATTTCTTCAGCCGCACCTGTATTGAATTCGTACTCACCCGGCAACATAATACCAAGTGTCTTTTTGGATCCATCTGCAAAAATAATGGTACGAGACGTTACTTTACCTTCAAAATATACATTTGCTGCTTTTACAACTGTTACATTATCGAATTGAGACATGTGACAATTCCTCCTTGTGATTTCATGCTTATTAGTATAAACGTAACGTTGCGTTTCAGAAAGCCCTTTTGTATGATAGGGGGTAATTAGATTTTCGGAATGGAAGGTGTGGCAGGATGGAAGCAACAAATCATTTTATTAAGCAAATCGTCATTGATGATCTGAAAGAAGGTCGCGTGAAGGAAATTGTTACGCGATTCCCACCTGAACCGAACGGGTATTTACATATTGGACACGCACGTTCAATTATTTTGAACTTTGGTTTAGCTGATGAATTTGGCGGTCGCACAAATTTGCGCTTTGATGATACGAATCCACTGAAAGAAGACACAGAATACGTGGAGTCAATCAAAGAGGACGTCAAGTGGTTAGGTTATGAGTGGGACGGGATGTTCTTCGCTTCGGATTATTTTGAAGAAATCTATAACCGAGCGGTTTTGTTAATCAACAAAGGATTAGCCTATGTAGATGATCAGACTGCTGAACAAATTCGCGAAACGCGCGGCACTTTAACGCAACCAGGTGTTGAAAGTCCGTACCGCAATCGCGCTGTTGCAGACAACTTAGATTTGTTTGCACGTATGCGTGCGGGTGAATTTGCAGATGGCACGAAAGTCCTTCGGGCAAAGATTGACATGGCTTCACCGAACATCAACTTGCGTGATCCTGTTCTTTACCGCATTGCACATGCGACACATCATAATACGGGAGATGCATGGTGCATTTACCCGATGTATGATTTTGCCCATCCATTGAGCGATGCTATCGAAGGTATCTCACACTCTTTATGCACGATTGAGTTCGAAGACCACCGCCCATTGTATGATTGGACGATTGAAGCCTGTGAAATGGAACTTGTGCCGCATCAATATGAATTCGGTCGCTTGAATTTAACAAATACGGTTATGAGTAAGCGTAAATTAAAGCAATTGGTCGATGAAGGTGTTGTTGATGGTTGGGATGATCCGCGGATGCCAACAATTTCAGGGTTACGTCGTCGCGGCTATACACCTGAAGCAATCCGCGCATTTATTCTTGAAGCGGGGATTTCCAAAGGAAGCGGAACAACAGATTCGCGCATGCTAGAACATTTTATCCGCGAGGATTTGAAATTGAAGGCGCCACGCTCGATGGCAGTTGTGAAACCGCTGAAGGTGGTTATTACGAATTACCCAGAAGGAAAAATCGAATGGTTAGATGCGGAAGTAAACCCGGAGAATGAAGAAATGGGCATTCGTCAAATTCCATTTGGCCGCGAAGTTTACATTGAACAAGATGATTTTATGGAAGTGCCGGCTAAAGGTTACCACCGTTTGTACCCTGGCAACGAAGTTCGCCTTAAGCACGCTTACTTTATTAAGTGTGAAGAAGTGATTAAGAACGAAGCAGGCGAAGTAATCGAATTACATTGTACGTACGATGAACGGACGAAAAGTGGTAGTGGTTTCACCGAGCGAAAAGTGAAAGGAACGATTCATTGGGTCGAAGCGTCACAAGCTGTCCCAGCAGAATTTAGACTCTACGAACCATTGATTCTGGATGAAGATAGTGAAGAAGGCAGCCATTTCTTAGCGAATATCAATCCAGCATCTTTAGCTGCTGAACATGGTTACGTGGAACCAAATATGGCTGATGCGAAAGCACAGGACAAATTCCAATTTTTCCGCCATGGTTATTTCAATGTCGACTCGAAAGCTTCTGATTTGGTCTTTAACTTAATTGTTTCATTAAAAAGTTCATATACTCCAGGTAAATAAAGTACGTAATCTAAAAGACTGTCCGAGTGGACAGTCTTTTTATCCATTACAATGCATCATTGCAGAGGAGCCCTAGATGAATGCAACCGCATTTCTTTCGATAACCGATTGGCAACCTTATTTGATTGCATTAGCAATCTATATATTAATTGGGATAATTCTTTGGTCGGTTCGATCAAAGTCTATTCAAGTTTGGTATGCCATTGGCATTATCGCATTAGGATTTGGTCTGATGTTACGGTTCGCTGCCGCACTTAAATTGGCACCATTTCCGTATGACTTCGCAACGTTTTTTGCCTGGTCAGAAGGTCTTGTTCAATACGGATTTGGTGCATTTTATGATTCACAACGATTTATCGATTATCCGCCCGGCTATATGTATGTTCTATCTATCATTGGGGAAATCCGTCATGCATTCGGATACGTTCAGGGGTCAGTTGGCTCGGCATTGTTACTAAAAGCACCAGCCATCGTTGCAGACATCGCGATTTCATTCGTCCTTTATCGTATCGGTCGTGAAGGAGGACAACATAGACTGGCAATCCTCGTTGCAAGCTTATATATATTGAATCCTGTCGTTTGGTTGAATTCTGCGATGTGGGGGCAAGTCGATAGCGTCTTTACACTTATCTTACTCCTTGCCATCTGGCAACTCAGTAAACAAGCATACACGTTCGCGGGCATCTGGTATGCCATTGCCATACTCGTTAAACCGCAAGCGCTCTTGTTTGGACCCGTCTTTTTATTTGTTCCTTTGCGCAGTCAACCTTTTCAGGCGTGGGGCAAAATGGTCTTCTCGGGACTCCTAACTTTTATCCTTGGGATTATGCCATTTGCACTGCAACAAGAACCGCTTTGGATATACAATCTATATAAGAGTACACTCAGCTCCTACGCCTATTATTCCGTCAATGCCTTTAATGTTCCTGCATTACTTGGCGGTAATTGGCAACCTCTAGGTGATTCCGCATCGCTATTCTCAACGTTGACGTTGGGGCTGATTGTCATCGCTGCAGGTCTATTTGCCTGGCATTACCGTCAAACCACTCATTTGGAAGCGTACATTGCATTGTGGGTGATCTTAACCGTATTCTTATTTGCATTTAAGATGCATGAACGTTACTTGTTCCCCGCCTTGGCACTCCTTCCACTTATATGGCTTTGGACAAAGCAAATTCGTTGGGCAGTCGTATTCGCACTTGTTACCCTTGCACAAATGATTAATGTCGGTCTCATTTACATACAATCACTTGGTCAAAATCAGCCGCTTTTATTTGGTCAGACGGCAATTCATGTGAGCGCGATGCTCCTCCTAATTGCCTGGGGATTGACGACTTGGTTTGCCTTGCGAAAAGAAGGAGGACAATTGCGTGGCTAAAAAGGATTGGCGCTTTATGATAGGCATTTTTGCCATCTATTTGATGTTCTCGTTCATACAACTGGGACAAACAGATGCACCAGAAACGTACTGGAAATCACTCCAAAACGGCGAACAAGTCACCATCGATCTCGGTCAACAGGCAGATATTGCGCGCATCAACATTTATGGTGGAGCAGGCATGGGACGCTATACCATCGAAGCATCCATGGATGAGCAGACTTGGACCACGGTGCAAGACGTCAATCACGACCATGTCTTTGCTTTCGCCTGGACAGTCATTCAACCCGTTCAACCAACCGAAGCACGTTATTTGCGTATAGCAGTCACAGAAGCGGGTGCAAGTATACTGGAAATGGGCATTCTCGATCGTGAGAAGAAGGTTATCCCCGTACAAGTACTTTCGAATGAGGGATTTAAGCCATTGTTTGATGAACAATCGTTGGTCCCTTGGACGAAGACATTCATGAATAGCAGTTATTTTGATGAGATTTATCACGGTCGAACCGCTTACGAGTTTGTGAATCAGCTGGAGCCGTATGAGACTACACACCCGCCACTTGGGAAAGTGATTCAAGCCGTTGGCATCTGGTTATTTGGGATGACCCCATTTGGCTGGCGAATGATGGGTGCATTAGCAGGTGCCTTGTTGCTGCCGGTAATGTATATAATCGCGAAACAATTGTTCGGGCAAATGAAATGGGCGGTCATCGCTACTTTGTTTATGGCTGTTGATCTCCTTCATTTCGCGCAATCGCGTATGGGTACTGTCGATACGTATATTGTCTTGTTCGTTCTGCTTTCCTATTTCTTCATGATTAAACATGTGCAGCGCTGGTCGCTGGCCTCGGTGGCTTGGTCAGGTATGTTCTTTGGACTTGCCTCTGCTGTGAAATGGAGCGGGATTTATGCCGGATTTGGTCTTGCGCTCTTATTCCTATGGGCACTGATTAGTAGATATCGAGAGACGAGAGAAGTAGGTATAGTTGTTCAGAGTATCGCTGTTGGGTTTGGGTTCTTCATTGTCATACCTGTAATTATTTACATTGCATCGTATATTCCTTATCTGCAAGCGACGTATGCGTTAGATAACTTAAAAGACATTTGGACGTACCAGAAAGATATGTATGCGTATCATTCACAATTGAACGCGACGCATCCTTTTTCATCCAAGTGGTATGAGTGGCCGCTGATGAAACGACCACTTTGGTTATACAGTGGGGCCGATTTACCAATGAATACCGTTTCGACACTTGTTGCAATCGGAAATCCGATTCTATGGTGGGGTGGACTTTTCGCATTTATCTGGGCAATTTTATCTGGGTGGAAGCAACGAGAAATCAGCTTTGTACTGATCGCGCTATTGTCCCTTTATGTTCCTTGGATGTTGGCTCCTCGGGATCTCACATTCATTTATCACTTTTTCCCTATGACCCCGTTCTGGTTTTTATTGCTCGTCTTTTTATTGCGGCATTTTTCCCAAACGGTCCCTCAAATCGGGCGACTATTGACCATAAGCGTCCTAAGTTTAGCGACGCTCGTCTTTTTGATCTTCTATCCGGCTGTTTCCGGTATGGAAGTGACGAGGTCCTACGCAGAGGTTATGTGGAAATGGCTTTCATCTTGGCAATTTTTCTAATGAGGTGTTATCGGTTTGCGCACATTTTTGAAATTCAATTTAATTGGCCTGTTAAATACACTCGTTGATATCCTTGTCTTTAGCTTACTCATTTACGTTCATATCCCAGCTGGGTGGGCCCAAGCGATTGGCTATAGCTGTGGAATATTAAATAGCTTTATTTGGAATCGGAATTGGACTTTTGGACAGAAAGATGCACGGATTGGGGGCGTTTCATTCTGGAAATTTGTCACCTTGAATGTGATTGTCCTTTGCCTTTCGACTGTATGGGTACATGGTGTGACGGAATATGGGTTTTCTAATTTAATAGCTAAAGTAAGTTCGTTCAGTCTGACGTTACCACTCAGCTATTTCGCATCCAGATGGGCGCTGCACCGAAACTAGAAGCATAGTGAAGTAAAATACGGACATACTACCCCTGAAAAGATAGAAAAGCGGGTGATGGTCTATCGCGGGCGTGATAATGGTTTGGGTCATTAGTGGAGTCGTGATCCTTGGTGCAATTGTGTGGGTGCGTTGGGTCGTAAAGCGCATGAACGGAAGTAAAGGTCCGAGTGTAAGTGAACAGCGAAGACGACGTCCGATATTGCGCAACCCCATATTATGGATTTACCTTGTTACGTTTGCCATTTTATTAACCGTTGTTGCCTGGGCATTAACTACCATGTCGTATTAGGGGGTTTCTTGTGGATCGAAACACTTATTATGTCTCCGTTCAAGCGGGCACGGTATTACGTCAACAAGATGCAGCGAGTTATGAATTTGAAATTGAAGCAACACTAGCTGAAGCGGAAGAGTTACAACGCTGGATGAATCGGAGTATTACGCACAATGCGGAGAATTGGATTCGTGCCCAGTTGCCAGGCATTCCTTATCATCAAGATGAGGTCAACGACGAAGCGGATCAACACCTACAGGAAACATACAGGCGGATTGAACGCCTCGGCACAGAGCTAACGAAACAACAACTTGCACGGATGCGCATCAACTGATGCCATTCGTGCATTTTTTTTGAGTATCCTGCATAATAGAAACATATTAATCACGGAGGCGATTGGGATGAAAGTTGTTATTGCAGGGGGCACAGGATTTATCGGTGGACATTTAACGAATGCATTAATGGTTGCAGGGCATCAGGTCATCCACCTGTCACGGCGTGCGTCTGATAAAGGACTCGTCACGACGGTTTCTTGGGAACAATTACAACAAAACCCGGATCAATTCGGTCCCGTCGATGCGGTTGTTAATTTAGCCGGTGAATCGATCAATCAGCGCTGGACACCGGCAGCGAAACAACGTATTTTACAATCTCGAATCCATACAACAAAGGCGATAGCAACTTGGGTAAACCAGTTGGAACAGAAGCCGAAAGTGGTCGTTAACGGTTCAGCAATTGGCTACTATGGGCAATCTGCGGAGGTAACGTTCGATGAATCAAGCGCCCAACAGCCGGGCGATGATTTCTTAACAGAAGTCGGTCGTCAATGGGAAGCAGAAGCGGACCATATACAAGGCGTACGTGTTGTGAAACTTAGAACAGGACTCGTTCTCGCGCGAGATGGTGGTGCTTTGCCGAAGATGGCATTGCCGTATTCCCTATTCGCCGGGGGTCCTGTAGGCCATGGCAAACAGTGGTATTCTTGGATCCACATTCAGGATTTCGTTCGGCTCATTTTATTTGCAATTGAGAATCCAGCGATTTCTGGTCCGCTCAACGGGACGGCACCACATCCAGTGACGAATGACCAATTTGGACGCACGTTGGGACGGGTGATGCGTCGCCCGCATTTCTTCCCTGTACCAGCATTTATGCTCAAATTATTATTTGGCGAAATGTCCACCATTTTATTAGATGGCCAACGCGTCATTCCGCAAAAAGCAATCACGCAGCAGTTTCAATTTGATTTCCCTACATTAGAGCAGGCGTTAACCAATTTGTATGATTAACTATATTTTCTAATGTAATTTCAACGTAATTCCGCTATAATTTTATAGTTAGCCTTGATCTTTTTTATCGTTATGGAGGAATTCCTTTGTTTACATTTAAGACCAACTGGATCGGCCTGCTTACACGCATGTATCGGAAACAAACATTCTTTTTCCTTACATTCGGATTAATCTGGCTGAAGATTTATGTTGTCCAGCGTTTCTATTTCAACTTGCCGATTGAAAATTTTGGACACGAGTTCACAACGTGGTTTAACCCTGTGAGCACCGTGTTCTTATTGATGCTGATTGCGGTCTTGGTTGCTCCTCGATTTGAGCGAATCATGATTGTCTTTTTGGCATTCTTTAGCTCCGCGTTGATGTTTGCCAATCTATTATTCTATCGTTTTTACTCAGACTTTATGACACTGCCTGTCTTGATGCAACGCAGCAACGTCGATAGTGGATTGAAGAGTTCAGTGATTGACTTGATTACATGGTCGGATATCTTTATCTTTGCCGATGTGGTGCTGATTGCATATTTCGCCTTTGTACGCCGCTTGCCCCGTCCAATCTTTAGCTGGAAAGGGAAAGTTACGCTTGTCGGCATGATGATTATTACATTCTTTATTAACCTATCCATTGCTGAGGCGCTCCGTCCAGAGTTGTTGACACGTTCGTTTGACCGACAAATCATGGTTCGCAGTATCGGGATGGTCAACTATCACATTTTTGATGCAATTACCTTTAATAACATCAAGAAGAAAAAGAACTCCGCTAAAGTGAGTGATTACGATCTAGCAGTGAAATATTTCCAAGAGCGAAACCCTGAAGAAGTAACGGGTAAACTGTTTGGAGCTGCAAAAGGTCGAAATGTCTTCCTCATTTCCATGGAATCGTTACAGAGCTTTTTGATTGATCGCACATTTGAGGGCGAAGAGTTAACACCATTCTTAAATCAACTGAAACGCGATCCGTCTACGTTCTATTTCTCTAACTTCTATCACCAGACAGGCCAAGGAAAGACGTCCGATGCTGAATTCATGATGGACAACTCGTTGCATCCATTGCCAAGTGGTGCCGTTTACTTTACGCATGCACAGAATAAATTTATTGCAACGCCATCGATTTTGAAGTCAGCAGGCTACTATTCCGCTTCCTTCCATGCGAACGACGGCTCGTTCTGGAATCGCATTATGATGTATCGAAATTTGGGCTACGATCAATTTTTCGACAAGCCTTATTACAAAGTAAATAGCCAGAACTCAATCGGCTGGGGTCTGAAAGATATCGAATTCTTCCAGCAATCCACACCATTGATTCAACAAATGCCACAACCGTTCTATGCGAAATTCATTACGTTAACGAACCATCATCCCTTCGTGTTAGAGGCGCCACAAGCATCGCCCAAACCGTCTGCAAGCGCGACAAAAGCAGAGCAACAATCGATTGAAAAGAACGAACCTGACTTCAAGGGAATTGTGACGGACTATTTCAAAACGGTGACGTACCTAGACAGCGCGCTTAAAGTCTTTTTCGATGAGATGAAAAAAGCAGGTCTATATAATAATTCCATATTTGTCATGTATGGCGACCATTATGGATTATCTCCGAACCACAATAAGAAACTAGGCGAGTATTTAGGATATTCGATTGGTGCTTTTGAGCACATTCAACTGCAACGAACACCATTCTTTATTGTTGCACCGGGACTGAAAGGGGAAGTCATCAGCGACATTGCTGGGCAACTTGATGTTCAACCGACCGTGCTACATTTGTTGGGCGTGAAACATCCATATCCTTATTACTTCGGACGGGACTTGTTGGCACCACATTCGGATACACCGGTTGTTTTGCGTGATGGCAGCTTTATTTCTAGACAATATGTTTATAGTAATGACACAAACGTATGTTATGACATTAAGACCGGCTCCGCATTAGTGGACACGACTGCATGTCAGACGTTAATTACAGAAGCTGAAGAAGAACTGAAAATTTCAGATAGTATTATCTACAAAGATTTGTTCCGATTCATCGGAAAGTCGACACAGTGATTGCGATGAACCATACATTTCGTGTTTTTGACCATAGTGTATCGCCATTAACCAGTGATGCTTTGTTGCCGTTTGCTTTCGAGGAATTGCTTTGTCGTGCGATTGGGGATGGCGAGCAGGCCAGCATTCATTTCTGGCGCCATTCACATGCTTGCATCCTTGGCATGCGGGATCGTCAGTTACCCTATGCACAAGAGGGGATTGCCGCGTTGCAGGCGAGGGGCTATCAGGTTGCGGTGCGCCATTCCGGCGGAGCTGCAGTTCCACTCGATCAAGGTGTATTGAACTTCTCGATTGTCCTACCAATGCGTGTGGGCCAGCTTTCATTCCAGGAAGATTTCGAACGCATGGCGCAAGTGATTATGCAAGCTGCTTCATCATTTGCTGGTTTACCGGCTGTCGACGTCGGCGAAGTTGAAGGATCCTATTGTCCAGGTGGGTTTGACTTAAGTGTCGGTGGGCGTAAGTTTGCAGGCATTTCTCAACGTCGCCAGACGAAAGCACACATTGTGCATGCGTTCATCCTCATAAGCGGAGATGCAATAGCTCGGGCACAAGCTGTCCGTGAGTATTATGACTTAGCTAGTAAAGATACCTTCATGGACTATCCCAAAGTTGATCCGAAGACGATGGTTTCATTAGCAGAACATGATGCTTCCGTGACGGTCGAGGGATTCAAGCAAGCGTTACTTGGTGCATTCTCCATCGCGGACATTCATACATCATGGCATTACGAAGCAACACAACTGAACCAGATGCAAGAAATATTGCGACAGCGCTATGATCATAATGAAACAGAAAAGGTCTGATCCTACGACGTGTATGCGTCAGTGGAATCAGACCTTTTGCTTATTCGGATTTCGTCTTTAACAGTTCGCCGTACACCTCGATGGCATAAGCGCGCGAGCTTTTCAAATCAACAATCGCATGCGGTTGAGGAAGATGAATCTCTTTATTGGATAGATGTGCGAATTCCGGCACCCATTTACGAATATAATCGCCACTCGGATTAAATCTTTGGGATTGCAACACCGGACTCATAATTCGGAAGTAGGGGGCCGCATCGAAACCAATCGATGATGACCACAACCAGCCACCGCGATTCAGTGTATTGTCGTAATCACGCAACTTGTAACGGAAATACGTCTCACCCAACTGGAACGGACAAAGCAGATTCTTTGTTAAGAACATCGCCGTTACCATCCGCAAGCGATTGTGCATTTCACCAGTCGCGTTCAGATGACGCATCGCCGCATCGATAATCGGAATACCGGTCTCCCCTTTGGCCCAAGCTGCGAAGTGTTGATCGCTTAACTTCTCGCTTTGGAGTGTCTTCTCATAATTGAAAAACTGCGGGTCACGGTATGCCTGATAATAATAAAACTCTCGCCAGGCCAATTGTCTCCGCCAAGGTTCAGCAACCATGTCGCTCGGCAAAGCGGCCCAAACTTCACGAATCGAGAGTGCGCCGGTATTCAGATACTTACTTATTCCGCTTGTGTGCGCATGTGCGAAATCGTCGCGTGCCGTCTCATACATACGAAGTCGCTGTTGAATAAACGTTTGTAATTCTACCATCGGTTCCATTGCGCTTGCATCTGTAAGTTTGGGATTCAACGCGATTATTTCGTCAGGTACAGCGTATTGGTTTGTCCATTCGGCGGGGGCATCTAATGTATGTAGTCCATCTAACCCTTGCTTGCTTGGTGGAGTGGCGTAGCTACTCATCATTTCACGCCATTTTTTCCAAAACGGTGTATAGACTTTATAGGGTTCTGTGCGACCGGCAAAGGCATCAAATTCATCCGGGCTAGTCATCATGTGTTCGGCAAAGGTTGTACATGTTACGCCATATTGCTTGCTCCACGCTTGTATGGCGCGATCGCGATGGCGGGCATAAGGTGTGACATCTTGGTGGAAAATAACTTCAGTAATCCGCTGCAACGCATGGAGACGGGTCAGAACCTCAACGGGATCCCCATAGATCATGTGCAGCTGCTGGTTATTCGATGTATAAAGGTTCTGTAATCGCTGTGCAACTTGAAGAAATTGTACGCCACTGTGTTCGAGATGACGATTTTTCTTCAAGATCAACGGATCCAAGATCAAAAGATGCAGAGAGGGCGTACCAAGTTGACGCAAATAATCAAAAGCAGGCATATCCGTGATGCGTAAATCTTTGCGATGGATGAATACGTGCACACAAACACCTCATTCGGTTGGGATAAAAGAAGCCCACGTGCATCGAATGCCGTGGGCTTTGCGGTTCATTTGATTAAGAATCTGAACGATCAGCAGATGAAATTTCTTCCACATCTTGAAGCTCGTTCGTAGCATTCGATTCATCGGTGGAGGAAAGTGCTTTGATGTACTCGTTCAAATCGAATCCAGTTGTTTCAACAACAGCGGTGGAACTAGACGTTTCCTCAGCTGTAGCTACAACTTCTGGTTTAGCAGCAACGACAACTGTCTTAACAGGTGTTAGTGTTGCAAGTTTCGTAAAGTTGTAATCGCTTAGTACGCGACGAGCCGTTACGTAACGATTCAAGTAATAACCTGAATTCATGTTATCAATAACAATTCCCTGACGAGCAGCATGTGCGAACTTGCCATTTCCTGTGTAAATCCCTACATGAGAGATTGTACGACCATTTGTATTAAAGAATACGAGGTCGCCTGGACGAAGATTGCTTTTCAATACTTTCGTACCCAGTTGCGCTTGTGAAGCAGATTGGTGAGGCAATTTCATCTTGAATTGCGCAAAGACGAAAGATGTGAAGCCTGAGCAATCAAAACCCGTTAGTGCATTTGAACCTCCAGCTCGATATTTCACACCAAGCAATTTGGAGATGGTGCTGTTCAGTGGCGTCGCTTCAGATGCTTGGGCAGGTTGAACCATGCCAAAAATCAGTGCGAACGCAACTAAAAGAGACACGAAACCCTTTTTCATACGTTCTCCTTCCAATGCCTACGAGGTTAGCTTGAGGGTTCGGTTGAAGGTTCCCTATGCATTCTTCTTGCGAATGCAATTCACCCAAGAGTGGTTCCCCCGTTCTCCATCTGGAGACTCGGCAATTCAGAAAATATTTTTTTATTTTTCAAACTTATGTACTAGTTTACCGCAAAATGTGCCAAAACTCAACGTTTTAATAAGCGCTTTCAAATTTGGTGGCATGAATCAACATGTGATAAACTGAAAAAAACGAGAAAACACGTGAGGTGTAGACAGTGGAACCAGTGAATCAAGAAAAGAAAATTTCTTTAAATATTATCTCCAAAAAAGTCGAACACAAAGGATTTGGTGCAGGCACAATTGACTTGAGTAATGTATCTGCGGTTATCATCGACGGGGATGAGGCATATATCGATTTGGGTGCCCTGCATGCGAAGAGTAAGGTGGAGAAAGGCATTAAATTTTCGATGGATGCCGCTGAAGTGGCCAATGGACGAAAGTGTTGGATTGTCTGGATCGCGATTGATCGCAACGAAGAAGGTGGCTATTATGCCGGTGCATCTGCTTGTGAAATGCGCATTGATGCAGAAGCGCGCAAAGGTTGGAAAATTCTCGCTGACCATGTTAATCGCATGGACAAAGCGATGAAACGCCACTATTTGCTCGACAACCTTGATGCGACAGAGAAACAACAGTTACGAGAGGTGCTTATTGCGAATAACCCTGGTATCTGGGAACGCTCGCCAGAAATACTGAAAGAATTACTGAATTAATAACGAAGCTATTTTCTCGTCGCACAGTCGAGAAAATAGCTTTTTTTCTTCGTGAGAAGATGGCTGGCCCAACAAAAAAATCGACTAAAAACAGTCGATTTTGAAAGGTTTGTCGATGATAACCCTTATAATCGACTGGTTTTAGTCGATTTTATCGGGTTAATGCTATTCGGTCCACCATCGGCGCAGGTCATCCCACCACGATTGCTCCTCGGAAGTTGGGGGGTCGTCCGTTGGATTTGTCTGCGGTTTGTGGCCATGCAGCGTACAGATTTTGTTTGGTTCAGTCCCTGTAATAAAAGGTTCTGATCGGCTGTTCGGACAATCGGGGGTTGCCAGTAACCCTGTAACGGGATCGACCAGCGCATACGTAATGTCTTTAGGTTGTTGAAAGGGCTTAGGGGGAACGGTATGCAGGGCAACTTCCATGAAGTTCGCAAAGATGGGGGAGGCGTGGGTAGCGTCTTTTTTCGAGATTGACTTTCCTTTATCATAGCCAACCCAAACAGCGGTAGATAATTCTGGCGTAAATCCGACCATCCAAGCATCGGTATCGGTCGTTCCCGTCTTGGCAGCGACAGGACGCCGCAATATGCGATTCACACGATAACCTGTGCCACCCGGCTCGAACACACTTTCCATTAAATCTGTGAGCACAAAACTTGCATTTGCGTCAATCACACGGGTTGCTTCCGGTGCCGCTTGAAATAAGACTCGACCTTTGTGGTCCTCGACGCGAATGACGCCATAGGGGACAATGCGTTCACCCTGATTTGCGATGACTGCAAATGCGCCGGCCATTTCCATCGGACTGATTGGGAATGTACCCAAAGCAAGTGAAGGAAGTGCGCGCAATGGCGATTGAATGCCCAACTTCTTCGCGGTGGTGATGACCTTTTCTGCACCGATATCCATCAATGTATGAACGGCGTAAATGTTGTCTGACCGTTTGAGTGCTTGTCTCATTGTGATTTTCGCATTGGCATATTCGTCGCCGTAGTTGCGCGGAATATATTGTTTTCGGCCTTTATCGTAGGAGAAAACGGTGGGCTCACTGCGATACCTTTGACTCGATGTGAACCTGTGGCTCTGCAGAGCGGTTAAGTAGACAATCGGTTTGAAGGATGAGCCAGGTTGTCGTGTATTGGCAAAGACGCGGTTGTATTGATTGGCTGCATAATTTGTTCCGCCAACCATCGCCTTGATTTGTCCGCTCCTCGGATCAAGCGAGATCAGTGCCGCTTGCAACTCGCTATCGCTTAGCTCCTCGTGTACGATGCGTTCCGCCTCAGCCTGCATCGTGTTATCGAGCGTCGTGTATATTTTGTAACCCGCGGTGTTCCACTGGCTTTCGGTCAATTGAAATTGGCGCATGACTGTCTGTCGGATATAGGCAACGAAATAGGAGGCCGTATGGACGGGCGGCTTATACGTAGTGAATGCGAGCTTTTCTTGCAGCGCAGACGTCGCCTCTTCCTGTGTAATCATGCCGTACTTGCGCATCGCGGCAATCACATTTTTTTGTCGATCTCGCGCGTTTTTTTCATTAATAAATGGCGAGTAGTAGGCGGGACCTTTCGGAATGCCAACAAGTAACGCGCTTTCTGCTAGGGTAAGTTCCTTCGCCGTTTTGTTAAAGTAAAGCTTCGCCGCAGCTTCGATGCCATACGTCGCATGGCCGTAGTAGACATTATTAAAATATTGTTCCAAGATGGCATCTTTGCTCAAGTGTGCCTCCAATTGCAAAGCAAGAAAAGCCTCTTTGACCTTTCGAATATAGGTCCGTTCCTGCGTTAAATAGAGATTCCGCGCCAGCTGCTGCGTAATTGTACTTGCCCCCTGCGCTTTTTGCCCTTCTTTCAAATTGGTGTAGACCGCGCGCGATAAGCCGATTATATCCATCCCAAAATGGCGATAAAAACGGTGGTCCTCAATCGCAATTGCCGCCTGTAGGGCAAATGGGGAGATGTCATTACGTGAGACGGGCACACGGTTTTGTCGACCAGCCATGGCATCGATGGCCTTTCCGTTGCTATCATACAGTTGTGTACTCGTCACATTTGTTGCTGTCGGAAGCGGGAGAACATGGAGAATTATGAACAATGCAAACGCTCCTGCAAATCCAAAACCAACAAGCAGCAAGCCTCTGCGCCATGTTTGCCAACGCGCGATACGTCGTTGCTTGCGATTTGTCGGTCTCTGCATGTGGTCCGCTCCTTCCGAATTGGCTATCGTTTCCTTAGTATGGTTGCGGGTTTGCCTGTCCATACACGCTGTTGATTTTTTGGGCTTATCGACTATAATTATTGAGTTGAAGTACATAGGAAAAGAGACCTTCCATGAACAAACAAGTGAGCATTACAATTGAAAGCAGACAGCAAGGAGAAACGGTTGAGCAGACGGTTAAAGGCTCTGTTGTGATCAAGCGCGACACCGTATACATCCGCTATATGGAACCGGAGGAACACCAGATGGGCGAAACATCGACGACGATTAAGTTCGCGTTCGATGAACTGCGCGTTATTCGTCACGGGGAAGTAGAAGCGGAGCAAGTGTTTCGTATGAATGAGACGATGCAAGGATTTTACCGTGTCGGTCCGATGAAGCTGCCGATGGCAACGAAGTTGCTTGCTGTGAATAATAGATTAGAGCAAGGTGTAGGCGAACTAGCATGGAGCTACATGCTGATATTAGATGAGGAATCGGCGCATCCTGTCGATGTCCGTCTGCGAATCCAGGAGGATTAAGATGAGTAACGTATTGGAATTAACAAAAGAAACCTTAAAAGCGGAAATTCGAGCGTCTGTGCTAAAGGCTGGAATCGTCGCCGAAGCAGATTTGCCGGAGTTCGTCTTAGAAGTGCCTAAGGATAAAAGTCATGGTGACTTTTCTACAAATATTGCAATGCAATTGACACGCATTGCCAAGCAAAACCCACGTGCGATCGCGGAAGCGGTTATCGCTGGCTTGGATTTGGCGCGTGCAGCTGTGTCCAAAGTGGAAATTGCAGGACCTGGGTTCATCAACTTTACGTTGGATCGCAGTTTCTTAGTGAACGTGATTCCACAAGTCGCTGCGGCTGGTAGTGATTATGGTCGCGTGAATATTGGCAACGGCGAGAAAGTACAAGTTGAGTTTGTCAGTGCGAACCCAACAGGTAGCTTGCATTTGGGCCATGCGCGTAATGCGGCGTTCGGCGATGCGTTATGTAAAGTATTATCCTTCGCTGGGTACGATGTATCACGCGAGTACTATATTAATGATGCCGGGAACCAAATTAACAATTTATCTTTATCACTAGAAGCGCGTTATTTACAGGCGCTTGGTCAAGATGCGGAGATGCCGGAAGATGGTTACCACGGCGAAGACATTAAAGGATTTGCACAAGATTTAGTAGAAGCAGAAGGTGCGCGTTTGGTGGAGTTGCCATCAGAAGCGCGTTTGGCGTATTTGCGTACATTTGGCTTAGAGAAAGAATTGGACAAGATTAAACGTGACCTCGGTCGATTCCGTGTTCACTTCGATCATTGGTTCAGCGAGACTTCCATCTACGAGAAAGGCTTAACGGAGAAAGTCTTGAAAGAATTGCGCGACTTGGGTCATGTGTTTGATTTGGACGGCGCAGTTTGGTTGAAGACGACACCGTTTGGCGATGATAAAGAACGCGTATTGGTGAAGAACGATGGTTCGTTCACGTATTTAACGCCGGATATTGCGTATCACCGTGATAAATTCGAGCGTGGCTTTGATCGCTTAATTAATATTTGGGGCGCGGACCACCATGGCTACATCCCACGTATGAAAGCAGCGATGCAAGCATTTGGCTATGATCCTTCACGATTGACGGTACTGGTGACGCAGATGGTGAGCTTGTTCCAGGGCGGCGAGAAAGTGAAAATGTCCAAGCGTACAGGCAAAGCGGTGACAATGGAGGATTTGATGGATGAAGTGGGTGTTGACCCGATTCGTTACTTCTTCTCGATGCGCAGCCCGGATTCGCATTTGGATTTTGATATGGATTTAGCGGTTTCCAAGTCCAATGAGAACCCAGTGTTCTATGTGCAGTATGCGCATGCGCGGATTTGCAGTGTGTATCGCCAGGCGGAAGAGCAAGGGGTAGCGTTGTTACCATTGAGCGAAGTTCGTCTTGAAGCATTGGATAAGGAAGCAGAGTATGATTTGTTGCAGAAATTAGCGGAATTGGAAGAAGAGGTACGCGTCGCTGCTGAGCAATACGCACCTCATCGCTTGATTCGCTATGTGTATGAATTGGCGAGCCAATTCCATAGTTATTACAAAGCAGAACGCGTCATCGGTGACGATGCGAACTTGTCGCAAGCGCGACTACACCTACTGGGAGCGGTGCGGACGACAATCGCCAACGTATTAGCGTTGGTTGGCGTTAGTGCGCCGGAGCGGATGTAAGATGCGATAGCGGGGCTCCTGTCAGCCAGCGATAAGCACGGCTGACGTTGAGCGCGCCAGCGCTGGACGGCTTTGACGACGCCAGCGGCGTCGCAGTCTGCTGCAGCGCGAGCAAGAGCGCCTGCGGCTGGTGGCGTGGCAACGCCGACATCAGCTGGGCGAGCGCGCCGGAGACGTGCGCAGCGGCCATCGATGTGCCGCTGAGCGTGCGGTAGCTGCGCAGACGATGGCACGAGTCAATCGCCACGCCAGGTGCGTAAAGGTCGATTCGGCCAAGGTTGTTGCTAAATGCGGCAAGCTGATTCGCACGATTAATCGCCCCTACGCCGACGACTTCGTCATATTGTGCGGGGTAATCGACTTTTTTCTCATTTCCGTCATTTCCAGCAGAAGCAATAATAATCGATCCTTGCCGATAAGCATTCAGTACAGCCCGTCTTAGTGACGGGCTGTTCTCATTTATGCCGAAACTCATATTAATGATTGAAATTCGATTCGCCACGCACCATTCAATGCCTGAGACAATGTCCCCCACATAGGCTGTCCCTTTGCCATCGAACGCCTTCACCGGATGAATCGTTGTTGCTGGCGCGACACCAATAATCCCAGCTTTTCGCCCATAGGCAGCAATCGTTCCGGCGATATGTGTCCCATGTCCATTGTCATCGCGCGGTGCAGTCCCCGGATGAAGTACGTTATAGCCGATGCCAACGGCATCTTTTAAATCCGGGTGCTGTGCATGAATTCCGGTATCAATGATTGCAACACTTACCCCTTGGCCCATAAAATGCGGCCAAAGTTCAGTCGCCCCAACTTGACTAACGCCCCATGGTACGAGCGCAGACTGCTGTGATTCAGGTTGCCATTTGTTGGTTATAATTCGATTGAGATGAATGCGACAGTTTTTCCTCATCCCCACACCCCTTGATCCGTCGTTCTATATAGGTATGGTCGGCTTCTTCAAACGGTGCCAATGTCACTCATTTTCCTCTGTTGCATAATTTAAACCGAGGGCAATTACAGACGTTGCGCGTCGGGTGCGAACGAGGAATTGTCCAAAGGATACAGTCGCCAACGTGCGTTCCTCGATCAATCGGGGAGCGTTCATTGGTTTTGTCTATACGAGGTGTTGCTTTTTTACAGCAAATGTTGTTTACTTGATGAAGAAAATCGCCCTTTAACAGGGGCTGAGATTGGAAGGGGCGTGTAAGCGTGAGCGAATACACATTGAAAATCACGAATGAGCAAGCAAAAGAAATGCCGATGGTGGATGTCGCATTCCACATCCTTAAAGTAGCGAACAAGACTTTCTTCTATCGTGAGTTAATGGATGAAGTTGCGAAAGTGAAAGGCATCCAAGGCGATGAAATTTTGGATAAAATTGCTCAATTATACACGGAAATCAACATTGATGGCCGCTTTGCTTGCGTAGGCAAGAACGAGTGGGGTTTGAAGCGTTGGTACCCGGTTGATAAAGGTGACGATGCCGTTGGTGGATCCGGTCGTCCACGCATTATTAATGATGACGATGATGATTTAGATGCAGAAATCGATGAAGATCTTTACGAAGATGACTTCACAGAGCCGAGCTTTGGCGCAACGTTCAATGGCGATGATGAGCCAGAAGATGCTGCTGAAGAAGTTCTTGAAGATACGCTCGTTGAAGATATCGAAGAAGGCGTAATTGTTGATTTAGACGAAGCCGATGACGAATTCGATGATGAAGACGGCGACGATGAAGATGCATTGGATGGTAGTGACGAAGAGGACGAAGACGAACTATAATTCGCCTTGACACACCCCATGCGAAGAGAGTAAAGTATTAATGGGCTCGCTAGAGCTGTACATAACATTAACGTTAAAGTGCCCCGTCATTTTGGGGGGGCACTTTATTTTTTTTATAGGAGGAATTTTCAAATGACCAAGTACATTTTTGTGACTGGTGGGGTCGTCTCATCGCTAGGGAAAGGGATCACTGCCGCTTCGTTGGGCCGTTTGCTCAAAAACCGTGGTTTAAAAGTGACAATCCAGAAATTCGATCCCTATTTGAATGTCGATCCTGGCACGATGAGCCCATATCAACATGGTGAAGTTTTCGTAACAGATGATGGTGCAGAGACGGATTTGGATTTGGGTCACTACGAGCGGTTTATTGATGAGAATCTTTCCGAGAACAGCAGTGTAACAACAGGTAAGATTTACTCTTCTGTTATTAGTAAAGAGCGTCGTGGCGAGTATTTGGGTGGTACGGTTCAGGTAATTCCGCACATTACGAATGAAATCAAAGAACGTGTATATAAAGCTGGCCGCGAGTCTGGTTCTGACGTTGTGATCACGGAAATTGGTGGAACAGTTGGGGATATTGAAAGCTTGCCATTTTTGGAAGCGATTCGCCAAATTCGTCAAGATCAAGGTAGCGACAATGTGATGTATGTCCATGTTACGTTGATTCCTTATATTAAGGCAGCAGGCGAATTAAAGACGAAACCATCGCAACATAGTGTGAAAGAGTTACGCAGTATTGGGATCCAACCACAAGTGTTGGTTTGCCGTACGGAGCAACCTTTAACAGAAGACATGAAGCGTAAATTGGCCTTGTTCTGTGATATCGATCAAGCAGCTGTCATCGAAGCAAGCGATGTTAACAACCTCTATGAAGTTGTATTAAATATGCGTTCCGAAGGTTTGGACAAGTATGTCGTGAACTACTTGAAACTAGATGCTGGCGAGCCGGATATGACAGAATGGGAAGCGCTTGTTGAACGCGTGAAACATTTAAAGAAAAAGACGACAATTGCGATTGTTGGTAAATATGTTGCTTTGCACGATGCTTATTTGAGTATTGTTGAAGCGCTGAAACATGCTGGTATCGCCCATGATTCTGAAGTTGAATTCCGTTGGATCAATGCGGAAGAGGTATATCGCACAAATGTATCGGAATTATTTGCAGGCGTCCATGGTATTTTAGTGCCCGGTGGCTTCGGTGATCGCGGAATCGAAGGTAAAGTTGAAGCGATTCGCTATGCGCGTGAGAATAATGTCCCGTTCTTCGGAATTTGTTTAGGTATGCAAGTTGCTGTTGTGGAATATGCTCGTAATGTGGTTGGTTTGTCCGGCGCGAATAGTTTCGAAATCGATCCTCAGACGGCATATCCTGTGATTGATATTTTGCCAGAGCAGAAGAATATTGAAGACTTAGGTGGCACAATGCGCCTTGGGTTATATCCATGTCAATTGAAGCCAGGCACGCTTGCCCATCAATCGTATGGACAAGAACAAGTCCAAGAGCGCCATCGTCATCGTTATGAGTTCAATAATGATTACCGTGAGCAAATGGAAAAAGCGGGATTTGTATTCTCAGGCACATCACCTGATGGTCGTCTTGTAGAAATCATTGAAGTACCAAATCACCCGTGGTTCTTAGCTGTTCAATTCCATCCAGAGTTTGCATCTAGACCGAACCGACCACAAGCATTGTTTACACAGTTTGTGGGAGCTGCATTGACTTTTTCAGAGTCGAACTAAGCTCTCTGCTACATGAGAGAGGGGCATGAAATATGCAAGAACGAAAGATATTAATCGTTGACGATCAAATGGGCATTCGGATGTTATTGTCGGAAGTCCTTAAGTCAGAAGGCTATACGATTATCGAAGCCTCGAATGGCGTTGTCGCACTTGAACTTGCAAGCCGGGAACAACCAGATTTGATTTTATTGGACATGAAACTTCCTGGTATGGACGGGCTCCAGATTTTAAAGAGTTTGCGAGCGAACGGGGTTTCGGTCAGTGTCATTATGATGACCGCATACGGTGAGTTAGAATTAATTAATGAGGCAATCGCGTTGGGTGCCAAGTCACATTTCACAAAGCCGTTTGATATTGATGATTTAATCGTGTTAGTGAATCAACATTTTGGCTTACAAACAGGCGAGAATGAAGGCGTGGCGACAGTCATTTAATTGATAAATGTTTTTAATAACACCGATGCTTTTTCGCGTCATCTTATGTTATAATGTGGCGGTATGAAAGTCGGACAAAATACATAGAGCGTTTTAGGAGGAAGAAGAAGATGGCATTAGTTTCCATGAAAGAAATGTTAGCACACGCGAAAGCGAACAAGTACGCAGTAGGTCAGTTCAACATGAACAACCTCGAATTTGCGCAAGCAATCGCACAAGCAGGTAAAGAATTACAATCTCCATTTATCTTTGGTGTATCTGAAGGTGCATTGAAATATATGGGCATGGAGTACACAGTAGCTTTGGCTGAGGCAGCTGCGAAAGTATCCGGCGTACCGGTTGCTTTGCACCTTGACCATGGTAGTGATTTCGACATCGCTATGAAATGTATCCGTGCAGGTTTCTCTTCTGTTATGTTTGATGGTTCCCATCACTCTTTCGAAGATAACGTACGCATGACGCAAGAAATCGTTAAAGCAGCACACGCAATGGGTATCTCCGTTGAAGGTGAGCTTGGTACAATCGGTGGTACGGAAGATGATATCTCCGTTGACGAAGCTGATGCTAGCTTAGCGAAACCAGAAGAAGCTATCGAATTCTACAACCGTACTGGCGTTGATGCATTGGCAATCGCTGTAGGTACTGCGCACGGTGTTTACACGGGCGAAGTTAAAATTCGTTATGACATCATCGAAGCTGTAACAAGCAAGATCCCTGTACCAGTTGTATTGCACGGTGGTTCTGGTGTACCTGATGAGCATATCCGTCTTGCAATCGCTGCTGGCGCTGGTAAGATCAACGTGAACACAGAAAACCAAGTTGCTGCAACAGCTGCAATTCGTAACGTATTGAACAACGACGGTAAAGTTTACGATCCTCGTAAATACTTAGTACCAGCTCGTAACGCAATGGTAGAAGTAGTGAAGTCCAAGATGACTTTGTTCGGTTCTGCTGGTCGCGCGTAATAGTTGTTTAAACATTTGAGGGAAAGCATCTTCGAGAAGCCATAAGTTGGGCATTGCGAAGCATGCTTTCCCTTTCCCTATATTTATTCTCATGTAGAGAGGGCCGATTGAAATTATGCAGAAATTGATGGTCGCAGGTGGAACGCCTTTGAAGGGTTCCGTTACGATTAGTGGTGCGAAGAATAGTGCAATTGCCTTATTACCTGCGGCAATTTTGGCGGAATCGACCGTAGTATTAGACAATCTTCCGGTACTGGGAGATGTTCAGACCTATATCGAAATTCTTGAAGATTTAAGTTGTACCGTGAAATGGGAGGGATCCCAGATTGTCATTGATCCATCGAAAGCCGTATCGAAACCGATGCCGGATGGGCCAGTGAAGATGCTACGTGCATCGTATTATTTGATGGGGGCTTTGCTTGGTCGTTTTGGCGAAGTCTATATTGGTATGCCTGGCGGTTGTAACTTCGAGCCGCGACCTATTGATCAGCACATAAAGGGATTTGAAGCGCTTGGCGCCACTGTGATTAATGAGCACGGTGCCCTTCACATAAAAGCAGAACGACTCCGCGGCGCGAAGATTTACCTCGACGTTGTCAGCGTAGGCGCGACTGTAAATATCATGTTAGCGGCATCCCGCGCAGAAGGCACAACGATTATCGAAAATGCGGCGAAAGAGCCGGAGATTATCGACGTTGCGACTTTATTGAATGCGATGGGAGCTAAGATTAAAGGTGCAGGTACGGAGACGATCCGCATCGAGGGTGTAACAGAAATGCTCGGATGTCGTCATTCGATCTTACCTGATCGCATTCAGGCGGGCACATACATGATTGCAGCAGCCGCAACACGCGGTAATGTTCTTATTGATAATGTGATTCCTAAGCATTTAGAAGCATTGACCGCGAAGTTAATCGAGATGGGTGTCAAGGTTGAAGAATACGAGGAAGCGATTCGTATTATCGGACAACCTGAATATCAAGCTGTTGACGTAAAAGCGCTTGTATATCCTGGGTTTGCCACGGATTTACAGTCGCCAATGACAAGTTTAATGACGCAAGCAACTGGCGTAAGCATCTTAACGGATTATGTGTATAGCAACCGCTTTAAGCAAGTACCGGAACTAAATCGAATGGGCGCTAAGATTAAACTTGAGGGTCGTTCGGCGGTCATTGAGGGCAGCGTTTTGAATTCGGCTAAAGTTCGTGCTACGGACTTACGTGCTGGCGCAGCGCTGGTGATTGCAGCTTTATCTGTTCCAGAAGGCGTAACAGAAATTACTGGCGTTGAATATATTCAGCGTGGGTATGAGAACTTAGTTGAGAACTTAAATAATCTAGGCGCGAATGTCTGGATGGAGGAAGGTGAAGAAGCATGAGTGAACAATTGCTTCTTGCAGAGCTCGAAAGCCTAACGCTTACCGAGCTCTACACCTTAGCAAAGAAACACACGATTTCTGGCTACGGTCAGATGAAGAAGAAAGAATTAATATTTGCCATCTTACGTGCGCAAGCCGAAAAGAGTGGCTTGATGTTCATGCAAGGCGTGCTCGAGATTTTGCCCGATGGCTTTGGGTTTTTACGACCAATCAATTACTTACCTAGTCCGGAAGATATTTATATCTCGGCCTCGCAAATTCGCCGTTTTGACTTACGCACAGGTGACCTGGTTTCTGGTAAATGTCGTGCCCCGAAAGAGAACGAGCGTTTCTTCGGACTCCTGCAAGTAGAAGCTGTCAATGGTGAAGATCCAGAAGAAGCTGCTAAACGTCTCCATTTTCCCGCACTTACTCCGCTTTATCCGCAACATAAACTCGTTCTGGAAACCTCTCAGACTCATCTCGCTACCCGCATTATGGATTTGCTTGCACCGGTTGGACTTGGTCAACGTGGATTAATTGTGGCGCCGCCTAAGGCTGGAAAGACGATGTTACTGAAGCAAATTGCGAACAGCATTACAACGAATCGACCAGACATCGAGTTATTTGTGCTGTTAATTGATGAACGACCTGAGGAAGTAACGGACATGCAACGTTCGGTCAAAGGTGAAGTGGTGGCTTCGACATTCGATGAATTGCCGGAGAATCATATTAAAGTAGCTGAGCTTGTGTTGGAGCGCGCGTTGCGTTTGGTTGAGCACAAGAAAGATGTTGTGATTTTGCTAGATAGTATTACGAGATTAGCGCGTGCTTACAACTTGGTTGTGCCCCCGTCTGGTCGTACATTGTCCGGGGGGATTGACCCGGCAGCGTTCCATCGTCCGAAGCGCTTCTTCGGTTCTGCTCGTAATATCGAGGAAGGCGGAAGTTTGACGATTCTTGCCACGGCTTTGGTCGAGACAGGATCTCGTATGGACGATATTATTTATGAAGAATTTAAAGGTACGGGCAATATGGAATTGATGCTTGATCGCAAGTTATCCGAACGTCGTATTTTCCCTGCTGTCGATATTCGCCGTTCCGGCACGCGTCGTGAAGAAGATTTGTTAACGGCGGAAGAGTTGGAGAAAGTGTGGACGATTCGCAAAGGGTTGAACGATGCCCCTGATTATGTGGAGTCGTTCTTTAAGAAAGTGAAAGACACGAAAAATAATGCCGAGCTATTAGCAACGTTGGAAGCGAGCAAAGAGAAGCCAGCTCCGGTTCGCCGACCGCGAACACCTTCGATTGCGAAGCCACAGACCTAAGGAAGTGTACGAATGAGGGTTTATGCACTATTTGCTGACGACAATAATCAGGTATTCGATCATCCTGCATTCACTTCGTTAGCACGAATGGCCGATCAAATTGTCGAAGTAGATGACACCGAGTGGATTCCATTGCCGAAGGGCGCGACGTTGGTTAGCATGCCGAATACGCGTGCAATTGGTGTCGATGCTGAGGGAAATATGGGGGTTGTACCCGATGGCGGTATGGCAGTTGGGGCTTTATTGCCGCAAGGCTACACACGCTTGATGGTTCCTGCCTATGTGAAGGAGAACAAGGAAGAACCGTTTCCTTTGTTTGGCTATACAGCTGCGGGTTGGACAGAAGAGTTTGGATTCGTCGTGGCTGCTGAATGTACGGATGATCCCGATCGTTGGAGCCCAACGAATTGTGATCCGGATGAACTGGAAGAGCAAGTGAGCGTGTTCCGCAAGGAATTCCCGGATAACCGCCTATTTGATCACTTGGCCCATTGTGCTTTGGATTATGAATGTTTGACGGCTTCGAACACGTTCTTAAATCGTTGGGAAGGTTCAGTTCCGGTCTCGTTTGCTTGTAATGCAGGCTGTTTTGGCTGTATTTCTGAGCAACCGGAGGATAGCGGATTCAGTTCCCCGCAGACGCGAATGAACTTCAAACCAACGGTGGACGAGCTGACGCAAGTGATGCTGAAGCATTTGAAGAACGAAGATAGCATCGTGAGCTTTGGTCAAGGCTGTGAAGGGGAACCTTCGACGCAAGCGCCATCGATTATTG
>JBEGSW010000053.1:0-4323 GCA_041179705.1 Bacillota bacterium
TAGCTGAGTGCAAACAGTTCCTTTCCGTGATTCTTCTAGATTTGGTATTTTGGCGCTACATGAACTTTCTTTTCATTATTCTGGGCACAATTCTGTATTTCTTCAACCAGTCTGACTGGAACAAAGTCGCGCGATCGAATCATGAGTATTCGGTCTAGTCTAAAATAAAGAAATTAGTCCGTCATCACCAACTCGCTCAATGATATCAGACATGGGGCCTTCAACGATTACGTTGCCATCGTCCATGAAGATACCATAGTCAGCAACGGCTTCGGCGAACGATAAATCATGGGTTGACACGATTACCGCTCGATTGTCTTCACGCAATCCGACTATAATCTCGCGTAATTGCTTATTCCAGAGAGGATCGAGCCCGTTCGTAGGTTCATCTAAAATCACGACCGTTGGATTTCCAATCAACGCTTGTGCAAGTAAGAGACGTTGACGCATCCCTTTGGAATAAGTTGATGCACGCAACTGTAATTTGTCCCCAAGCCCAACAATAGTAGCGACACGAATGACTTCATCCCGATCATATCCTTTTAATTGGGCAAACGTATGCAAAATTTCCATCGCTGTTAATACATTTCCAAATTGATAGTCATCAGGCATATATCCTACTTCGCGGACATAGGCAATTCGATTATGGACAGCATCCAAACGAAATGTCTTTACACGATCATCTTCAATCTGAACTGTTCCACTCGTCGGACAATCAACACCTGCAAGAATGCGAATACAGGTACTTTTCCCTGCACCGTTTCCGCCGCATAGTACGATGATTTGACCTGTCTTGAGATGTAAGTCGAGTGGCTGTAATGTCAACGTTTGTCCGTGTTTTTTGGAAATTCTACTCGCTTTGAGAAACTTAGCCATTGTATCGCCTCTTTTCCCAGATCTTACATGCGGTAATGAAATGAATCCCGATCCAAAGCAAAATGTAAACACTTGCACCAAGCCAAGTGAGCGGATTTGCCGCATTTATAACTAACTTGTGGTAGTCCGGCCCAAGAATCGAGCCACTGCCAAATGCTAAGATTGCGACGATTCGCATCCATTCCGCTGGGTTAAACGCGAATCCACCAAGTAACAGCGGTTGAATCAATGAATAAGGAACTGCACTTAACACTGCAAACCAGAGTGTTGGCCATGCAATCACGAGCACAAACCATAAGCCGACACTAACCGCCAATGCTTGCCAACGCGTGCTTACAATACTACCAATGACAATCCCAAGCAGTGTGAAAGTCAGAACCAAACCGATAGCTGTTGAAAGAAAAGTAACCATCGAAAGAATAGACAGGAACGAACCAAACAACCCTCCAACGACGATTGCAAATCCTACAGAAAAACCAACAATCGTCAGCATAACAAGCAGTAACCCCAGGAATTTTCCGAGTACAAATTGCAATGTGGTTATCGGATAAGCCATCCATAATTTCCAGCTACCCTCTTCTCGCTCGGTGACCAAACTGAAAGAACCTAATAAGAGTGCCATCAGCGGCAGTAAGACTAACATTAAATTAATCACAGTTGCCGTTGCAAAGGTATATCCCTGCCACACTTGATTACTTCCAATCGCTACTACCAGCAAGAAAAACACGCTAAATATACCAGCGAAAAAATAGGTCCAAGGGTTACGAAATCCAAGTCTGATTTCGCGATTCATAAAAATTCGCCATACCACTTTAAATTCCACCTTCATGCATATGGTCATCATGCGAATTCATGCCACCACTTGTTAATTGGACTAACTTTGTTTGCATTTCAGCAGCAGTCATAAGTACGCCTTTTCCTTGTTCTGTGATATAAGTTTCAGCATCTGACTTTATTTTGAAAGAAACCATGCCATATGCCATTGGTGTTGCAAAGGTTGGATCGTAGGCATAAGTGGCCTTATCTTGCTCAATCCAGTCCATCGTATAGAAGTCACGGACATAACTTTTTTCAACTTCTACATCTTCATTCGCCTCAACCCACTTAATCATGCAACCTAGGTCGTCAAATACCATCGTTTTGCCTGATTTCAATAACAACTGCGTAGATCCTGGTACATTTGCTACCATCATATTACAAGTCATGCATTTGTCTGTCTCTTCATTAATCGCACGGGGGGAATTATTTTGTGAACCACACCCTGCCAGAATCATCATCCCTAGGACTAACGAAAAAATTACTATCCACGTTTTAGCCACGCTGTCTTCCTCCTCTAACATAAATAAATATACTGCTCAATAATATACAGACACCAATCCACCAAGTCACTGTTGAATGCGACTGAGTTTGTTCATTCTGCGTTAGATTTCGCTCGAGCGCAGGCGATTGATCAATGAGCGGCTGTTGGACCGGATCACCCAATACTTGTTCAAAAAACACCATGCCTGGTGCGCGGAAAAATAATAAGTAAGCCGGAACGGAATTGCTCATCTTCACAAGAGGAGAGCGAATGACGTTCGGGAGTTGACTCGACTGCTTATCTTTTGTCGGAATTCCTTGAAAGTCTTCCCAATAATTATGTGAGATTAACACAGAATCGTCTACGCCTAAAGAATTGACCTGGGATACATTGCCGATGAAATCATTTTTTTCTATTGTTGATGACATCATATTATTTACATAGATACCAACACGATTGTCCGCGATGTGATTACTAGCGATTGAGGTTGATTTAACATGTTCGACATAGATTCCAACCCGATTACCACGAATCTGATTATTTTTTAATTGTGAGTCTTGAACTACGAATAGCAATAAACCTTGAGACGTCACGTTGTCATTATTTTCAAGTAACTGGTTGTCATTGAACTTCATGTTTTTGACTTCCATTAACATCGCACCAGTTACGTTGAATTTTGAATAATTATTCGTAACAATATCATCTTTCGTATACATGAAGTGGTAACCGTAGCGTGCATGTTCAACACGGTTATGTACAAGTTGCGTATGATTTGATTGCTCTACGTAAACCCCATCATGAACACCTGAAATCAGAGCATGTTCAACGCGAACATGATTTGATTTAAAAATATCAATTCCATTTAAACGTTGTGCCAAAGGCTTCGCTTTATTGGTCTCGTTTGAAATTGTTATTTTGTTCAGATTAACATTACCTGATTGCTCGACACGGATGCCCATGCCACCAGCAGATTCAATATGGAGTTTTGAAATTGTCACGTCATTTGCGCGATTAATTGTTAAGGCAGCTTGCTTACTATGCTGTGGAGTAATAAATGTTACGCGTCCGGAAGTTCGAATCGTTATCGATTTTTTAATCGTAAATGGCCCGATATAAGTACCCGACGGAATAATTAATGTATTACCATTCGGTGTCTTGTCTATTAATTGTTGGACGTCTACATTCGGAGCAGCCATAGCGACTTGTCCAATGCATACACTAATTATGATTATGAAAAATGAAACAATCGCTCGCATTTTCTTCTCCTCTTTAACGTCTAAAAGAGCATTGCGAATACGCAATGCTCTTTATTGTTTAATATGCTAGTGAGTATGCATATCGTTCATTTGCATCATACCACGGTTCATCGTCCATACGTGAGTTTCTAATTGTTTGGCCGTCATGATTTTTCCTTTTCCTTGCTTTTGTACAAATTTTTGTGCCGCTTGTTTGGATTTAAATGACACAACGCCATACGCCATTGGTGTCGAGAAACTTGCATCGTATGCATAATACGCTTTGTCTTTTTCAATCCATACAAGAGATTGCTTATCTCGAACGTATTGCGCTAAAACTTTTTGTCCCGGATTTGCTTTGACCCATTTCACCATACAGCCTAAATCGTCAAAAATCATCGACTTACCTGTTGCAAGCAATACTTGTGTTGTTGCCGCAATATTAGGTGTAACCATCTTGCATTGTGCACATTTATCCGTCGCTTCACGAATCGCTCTTGGTTTAACCACATTTGTTGCTGCACTTACGACACCACTAATCATCATCGACGCTACGATTAGCGAAATTGCTACTTTCTTAAACATAATTATTATCCACCTTATCTATTTTGAACTTTCTATATTTTATTAAATGCAACCAACATAAAAAATAGCCCAAAAGGGCTATTTTTTTATAAATGCGAATCTCAAAAATCGACTAAAAACAGGCGATTTGGCGATACACATAAACAACACCCCCTAAAATCGACTAGTTTCAGTCGATTTTAGGGGGTGTTGCAATTTACTCCACAGGCATAATGGCACTCGGATCCATCCAAGCGATTTCCCACTGATGACCATCAAGGTCTTCGAAACTATGTTGGTACATAAATCCATGATCAGCTGGTTCCGCGTACAACTTCCCGCCTGCTG
>JBEGSW010000054.1:0-41530 GCA_041179705.1 Bacillota bacterium
TATCGTCAGCAAGATTTGTATGGCATCGTGAATGGGATTGATAACGATTTATATAATCCGGCGACTGATAAGAATATCCCGTTTAACTATAGTACAAGTTGGGAAGACAAGTTGAAGAATAAGGCTGCGCTTCAAGCGGAAGTTGGATTACCAATCGACGAGAATGCACTTGTTATTGGAATTGTATCTCGACTTGTAGAGCAGAAAGGACTAGATTTAATCGATCGCATTCTCCATGAAATATTGGATATGAATGTTCAGGTAGTTGTCCTAGGTACAGGAGAATATCGTTACGAGCAAATGTTGCGTCATTATCACGGATATCGTAGTAAGCAAGTTTCAGCTCACATTCGTTTCAATGAAGGATTTGCGCATCGCATTTATGCAGGTTCTGATGTATTCTTAATGCCATCGTTGTTTGAGCCATGTGGAATTGGACAGTTACTCGCACTTCGTTATTTAACTGCTCCAATTGTTCGTGAGACGGGTGGTTTGAAGGATACTGTACAAGCCTATAATCCTCAGACTGGGGTTGGGACAGGGTTTACTTTCCATGACTACAATGCCCATGAGATGCTATTTGCAATTAGTCGTGCTGTTAAGCTTTATGAAGATAAAGATGCATGGCGTCAACTAGTAGCAAATATGGCTGAACAAGATTTCAGTTGGACGGAGTCGGCAAAAGAATATGTCGATTTGTACAAGAAGATGCTTATTAAGCCTGATCCAGTTGCTTCAATTGATGTAGATCATCAAGATGAAAGCATTGAAGATGTACAAGAATAAATAATAGTAAAACGAAAACCCCCTCGATTATTTTTCGAGGGGGTTTTTTTTACAACACTTAAAAATCGCCTAAAAACAGTCGATTTTATCGGATTTGGCGAGTGAAAAACTTAAAATCGCCTAAAAACAGTCGATTTTAATGGTTGTTAAAAGACATTAGCCTTAATGCCATGTGTGCTGATTGGTAATTCTGCTTTGTGGAGATGTGAAGTGTCACCAAGGCCAATACAACGTGGAACAGCCCATTCTGGCGAACGTTCATCAAATAATATAGTTGTAACGGATGAAGGTGCTAATGTAAATCCGCTCCACATCAACGGCAATGGAATCCCCAGCAAGTGTGATAACCACGTGAGACCGAATCCATTATGACAGAAAATGGCGATTTGTTCTGAATTGGCTTTTACAATACGATATTTCCCGCCTTCGCGGACGTAACCTAATTCAGCAAGAAATGCATCCGAGTGAGCACGAATACGATTAAAGATTGCAGGTGCATGAGCATCTAAATATAATTGGTCATTAATCCAATTCGAATGATCAGGTAATGGCTCATTCGCTCGAATTATCTCACCTGGAATATCCCAACCAGCTAATCTTCCCCATGGTGATACTTCCACATGGGAATCATTAATTTCTTGCATCCATTCCAAAACTTCAGCAGTTAAACCATTGCGCTCAGCTGTATATTGCATGGTGTGTAAGGCGCGACCAAGTGGTGAAACAAACATACGGTCTAACTTTAGAGCGGCCATTCGCTCTCCTAAAGCAGCTGCCTCTTTGTGACCAGCAGCCGTAATTGTGTTGTTTGGATTATCGGGTTCAGCATGACGAATAATATACAATCTCACACGGTACACGCTCCTAAAAAATAGTTTAGGTAAATTATAACCGTATGCATAAATTTCCACTACGGTCATAAACTATTTATGACCAAAGTTTACTAATGAAAGTGGAGGGTATTATGACAAAAGGTACAGTGAAATGGTTTAATGCAGAGAAAGGTTTTGGATTTATTCATGTGGAAGGTGGAGACGACGTTTTCGTACATTTCAGCGCGATCCAAGGTGAGGGCTACAAGTCACTTGATGAGGGTCAAGAAGTTGAATTTAACATCGTTCAAGGTCAACGCGGTCCACAAGCGGATCGAGTTGTGAAATTGTAAGTCCAACCATCCCACTAACCTTCGCCACTTCTGTGGTTGAAGGTTTTTTTATTTGTAAATCTATAGCATAATAAAAGAATTAAATCGTGTAACAAAGGAGAAAAATGATTATGAAAATCGCTATGGCAAACGATCATGCAGGATTAGGATTGAAATTGGAGATTAAAGCATTGTTAGAGGGAATGGGTCATGAGGTAATTGATTTCGGCACACATACGGAAGATGCGGCTGATTTACCTGATTATATATATCCTGCGTCTTTAGCTGTTGGTAAAGGGGAAGTGGATCGAGGGATTTTCGTGGATGGCGTTGGTTACGGAAGTGCGATGATTGCGAACAAAATTTCTGGTGTATATGCAGCGGTTTGCCAAGATCCGTTTTGTGCAGGATTGGCTCGCTCGCATTCGAATACGAATGTGTTGTGTATTGGTGGCAAGATTATTGGATCAGCAATCGCAGTTGAAATTGTAAAGACATGGATGACCACAGCGTACTTGTCCGATAATGAACGCTATACGAAGCGTGTAGATAAAGTTGTTGCGATTGATGAGAGGCACTTAGTGAAGTTAACTTAATAGATAAGAAGTGATAATGATGCGTTTGTTTTTGGAAGAACCATTTTGGCGAAGAAGGACAGTCCTATTCACCTTTATCGGCTATTTTTTATCTTTATTTGGAACGACATTCAGTCAAATTGCAATAAATCTCTGGGTTATTCAGGAAACAGGTAGTGCTAAGTTAATGGCGACATTAATGGTTTCTGGGATGATTATTGGTGTTCTATTTGGATCCCTAGGTGGAACGATCGCAGATCGATTTGAGCGGCAAAGAATCATGTGGATGGCGGACTTTGCTCAATTTGTTCTATTTGCAACGTTAGCTTATTTAATGTGGATGAAGGCTCCATTTGCATGGATTTTACTTTTGAATATTATATCCGCCTTTGTTGGCGTGTTCCATGGACCAGCATTTCAAGCAGCGTTTACGGACATTGTTGGCAAATCTAATATTTCTAAGGCATCGGGTATTATTACGATATTAGATAATGTTGCGCGGATTTCAGGGTTAGCCCTAGGTGGTGTGATTGTTGGACTTTGGAATGGATCCACGGCTATCGCTTTTGATGCAATTACATACTTGATATGCGGGCTGTTCATTCTAATGGCTGGGAAATTCCCCATTCCTGAAGGTAAAAGTGAGGTAAGGGCAACCTTTAAAAAGGATTATGTCGATGGATTTAAACGTATTTGGTCAGATTCCTTTACGAAAAACATCTTATTTGTATTTCCGTTCTTGTTCATGGTGTTTTCTTCATCATTTATGCTGATTCAAATCTTGATCGTGAGGGAATGGAAAGTAACGCCATTTCAGTATGGTTTTATAGAGACAGCAGTTCCCTTAGGATATATTATTGGTGCCAGTTTAATTATTTGGTTGGATAAGCGTTTGAAACAGAAAGGGAAATATATTATTTGGAGCATGATTTTAACTGCACCGATTTATGTTTCGCTTTCATTCTCAAACTCGATCTATGCTGCATTCCCGCATATTTTGGTGATTGGTTTTTTGTTTGCATTTTCAACGCAATTTTTATTTATCTTGATGCGAACAAAAGTAGAATCTGTGTTCCAAGGTCGATTGTTTGGCATTATGGGTACATTAGGTGGGGTTGCACCTCCCGCAGGAATAGCAATCTCATCTTTCTTTGCTGATGAATACGGAGCATCTGTTGTTTTATTGGCAAATGGCGTCTTTTTGTTGATGCTCGGATTCATGGCGATGTTCTTCTTCAAAGCATTATGGCGAGCGGAATGAAAAATGTAGTTAAGTGATTCAAGCAGTGATTATCCATTTTCCATGTCTATTGCGAATTGAACGAGTTTATTGGTACATGATTTGACAACATTTTTTATGTTGATTTTGAAACAGTGGTAAATGGGGGCTAATTATGAATGCCAGATCAGTCTATCTAAACGTTGTTTCATTTTTTACATGGCTTATTTTATTTGTGGGAAGTATTTATTTTACTTTAGTCATGATTGATTACATTTGGTTCAAGATGCATGACGGGATAATAAATTACAATGGATTCTCTGAGACGAATGAAAGTGTTTATTTAAATAAATTATTTAAAGCGACAGGAATATTGATTGTCCCGCTTATCGTGCAAATAATTTCCCAAACTATCATTCATAGAGAGAATGATCTCCGATATCACAGCTATCGATATGTATTTATGTATGTCATGAGATTATTAACTTTTGTAGTTGCAATGTATACAGGTATATATGTTTGGAATCAAGGAATGATTTTCATTAACTTTGATTTTCTATACTTTTATTCAAGTGAATCCGATTATGCGCCGCTAGTAAAAACGACTAGTGTATTCATTATTGCATTGATCTATTATTTATCTACATTTAAATTTAATGAGTTAAATGGTAGTTCAGAAATGATAAAAACCAGAGTTATCTTTCAAATGACCGTTAAAGTTTTTACACTTATTTCTTTACTGATTGGTGTAATTATTCTATTCACTATCTTTGTTGATTTTGTAGAAATTGAACAAAAACATTTTATTTTCAATCGGAATGTCCTATATGAATTAATCCTAAAATCAGGTTGGTTGGTTATTCCGTTGTCTACAAAGATATTCATTTTATTTCAAGAGCGGAGGGTATGGATTGTTAACAGAAAAAGCTAAGATGCTAGCTGGTATGATGTATGATCCGCAAGACCAAACGTTGTTGAATGATCGAATGAATGCTAGAAGAATAACCCGTTTAATCAATGAAACAACTGAAACAGAAGGCGAAAAGCGAGTGGGTCTGTTAAAGGAACTATTCGGATCAACGGGTAAAAATATCTGGCTAGAACCTAATTTCCAGTGTGACTATGGCTATAACATTCATGTAGGTGAAAACTTCTTTGCGAATTTCCACTGTGTATTTTTGGATGTGTGCGAGATTCGTTTTGGAGATAATTGTATGTTAGCCCCCGGTGTTCATATTTATACAGCGACACACCCTTTGCATCCGACAGAACGAAATTCAGGCAGAGAGTTCGCAAAACCGATTTCTTTTGGTAATAATGTTTGGATTGGTGGAGGGGCAATTATTAATCCTGGTATTACAATTGGCAATAATGTGGTGATTGCTTCTGGTGCGGTTGTTACGAAGAGTTTTCCGGATAATGTCGTCATTGGTGGAAATCCTGCTAAAATTCTTAAGACGATTGATTTATAAATGCAATAATTATTTTTATTTATAAAGAAAAAATGATACATTATGTTTATGTTATTTTGATTCAGATTTTAAGGTATAAGGATGGTCATTATGAGCAACAGACAAACAACAACAGATGTGATTTTAATAGGTGCGGGAATCATGAGTGCCACTTTAGGGACACTTTTAAAAGAATTAATGCCTAATTCGCAAATTAAAGTGTTTGAGAAACTCGCGGTCGAAGGAGAGGAAAGCTCTAACGAATGGAATAATGCGGGTACTGGGCACGCTGCACTCTGTGAGCTTAATTACACCACCGAAAAACCAGATGGATCGATTGACATTAGTAAAGCGATAAAAATCAATGAAGATTTCCAAGTTTCGATGCAATTCTGGTCGTATTTGGTTGAAAATAAGTTAATTCAAAATCCACAGGATTTCATTATGCCAATCCCTCATATGAGTTTGGTACAAGGTGAACGTAATGTTGATTTTTTAAAGAAACGATTTGATGCTTTATCTCAAAACCCTTTATTTAAAGGCATGGAATTTTCCAACGATCCGGCTAAGTTAGAGGAATGGATTCCTCTTATCATGAGGGATCGAACTTTAAATGAATCGATTGCGGCAACAAAAATTGACACAGGTACAGATGTTAATTTTGGTGCCTTAACAAGTATGTTATTTGATCATCTCAAGCGAAAAAACGTAGATGTGAAGTATAACCATAACGTTGATAATATTAAACGTGCGAGTAATGGAAATTGGGAGTTAGCTGTTCGCAACCTAGATAGCGGTAAAGTTGAAATCCATGCAGCTAAATTCGTCTTTATCGGTGGTGGCGGAGGAAGCCTTCATTTACTGCAAAAATCCGGCATTCCTGAAGGGAAGCATATCGGTGGGTTCCCTGTAAGTGGATTATTTTTATCTTGTAATAATCCGGAAGTTGTTGCTCAGCATCATGCCAAAGTATATGGAAAAGCGAAGGTTGGCGCACCTCCTATGTCTGTTCCACATTTGGATACAAGATACATCGATAACAAAAAGTCTTTATTATTCGGTCCATTTGCAGGGTTCTCACCTAAGTTCTTAAAATCCGGTTCAATGCTTGATTTAATTACTTCAATCAAGCCGGATAATCTTGTAACAATGTTGGCATGTGGTGCAAAGAATATGCCATTGACTAAATATCTTGTCGAACAAGTTATGTTATCGAAAGAACAAAGGATTGAAGAATTACGTGAATTTGTGCCGACTGCGAAAAGCGAAGATTGGGAAATTGTTGTAGCGGGACAACGTGTTCAGGTAATTAAAGATACTGCTAATGGCAAAGGGACGCTTCAGTTTGGTACTGAGGTTGTAACAGCTGCTGATGGATCCATTGCAGCATTGCTCGGTGCATCTCCTGGTGCATCTACTGCAGTTTCTGTCATGCTCGAAGTTTTAAATAAATGCTTCAATAATCAAATGAATGAATTTGAATCGAAGATTAAAGAAATGATTCCATCTTATGGGGTATCGTTGTTGGACAATCCTAATCTAATTGATGAAATTCATCGTTCTACATCACAAACACTTCAATTGACCGGTAAAAAATAAACACTCATTTCAAAAATGAAGGGTTGGTGATCTTCATGTCAGAATTTCAATTACATCCAAAAGTCGATGAATTTCTAAGTAAGCAAACGAAGTGGCAATCTGAGTTAATGAAATTACGTGAACTCGTGTTAGCGTGTGAACTTACTGAGGAACTGAAATGGGGACAACCTTGTTATACAAAAGATGGGAAAAACATTGTTATAATTAGTGGATTTAAAGATTACTTTGCACTTAATTTTTTTAAAGGTGCATTACTAAAAGATGAATTCGGAATCTTAATTTCACCTGGAGAAAACTCTCAAGCGAGTCGTCAAATCCGTTTTTTGAACATTGAGGAAGTGGATGCGAATATATCGTATTTGACTGCCTATATTCTCGAAGCTATTGAAGTCGAAAAAGCAGGGTTGGATGTTGTATATAAAAAGGACTCTGAATATGAAATACCCGAGGAATTGACACTTCAGTTCAACGAAGATGATGAATTCAGAAAAGCATTTGAAGCTTTAACACCTGGTCGAAGACGTTACTATCTTATTTATTTCTCTGAATCGAAACAAGCCAAGACAAGATTGGCAAGAATTGCGAAATATCGCGATCGAATCCTTGAAGGAAAAGGGTTTAATGATTGTACATGTGGACTTTCTCAAAAAATGCCTGGATGTGACGGTTCACATAAACAGTTAAAAGCAAATTGAACGAATACCAATAAAACCAACTCGCATTTTGAGTTGGTTTTTTCGTATGCTAAGATAATTTTTAAGGAAATATATCCCTAGAGGTGAAAATATATGAACAATACAAAACCAAATAAACTAATAAATGAAAAATCCCCATACCTGTTGCAACACGCTTATAATCCGGTGGATTGGTTGCCGTGGGGCGAAGAAGCGTTTGCGAAAGCAAAGGCGGAAAATAAGCCAATTTTCCTGAGTATAGGCTACTCAACCTGCCATTGGTGCCATGTGATGGAGCATGAGTCATTTGAAGATCAAGAGGTTGCGGATGTCTTAAATCGTGACTTTGTTTCAATTAAAGTAGATCGGGAAGAACGTCCGGATATTGATCATCTCTATATGTCGGTATGTCAGGCGATGACTGGACAAGGTGGATGGCCATTGACGGTTGTCATGACGCCGGATCAGAAACCATTTTTCGCGGGGACTTATTTCCCGAAACAACGAAAGTACAATCGATATGGATTGTTGGATATCTTGCCGCAAATCACTGATAAATGGACAAATGACGCTGAAAAATTATTGCAGTCTGCTGAGACGATTGCGACACGCACGCAAGAGAAATCACTTGCAAATATGAAAGGTGAAGCGCCACTCGATATCTTAGAACAGGCATTCAATGCCTATAAATCTAATTATAAATCTGATTATGGCGGATTTGGTGGTGCGCCGAAGTTTCCAACCTCACACAATCTTTCGTTCCTGTTACGTTATTATCATATGACTGGCGAATCAAAGGCGCTTGAAATGGTTGAGCATACGTTACATTCGATGTTCAGAGGCGGCATGTTTGATCATGTCGGTAAAGGTTTTGCTCGCTATTCAACTGATGAACAATGGTTGATTCCACACTTTGAGAAGATGCTGTATGACAATGCTTTGCTTGCAATGACTTATCTTGAAGCCTTCCAACTTACAGAAAATCATCTTTATTTGAACGTAGCAGAAGATATATTTACTTACGTTCTACGTGATATGACAGATAGTCAAGGTGGATTCTATTCGGCAGAGGATGCAGATAGTGAAGGTGTAGAAGGAAAGTTTTATGTCTGGACGCCAGAAGAAGTAAAAGCTGTGCTAGGTGACGAAGATGGGCAGGTTTGGTGTGATGTCTATGGCATTACCAACGATGGCAATTTCGAAGGGGCAAGCATTCCAAATTTGTTGGATTGTAATTTAAAAGAGTACATCGCATTGGATCAAGTGCTAACTTCCAAACTGCACATAAACCGCGAGTCGCGCATTAAACCAGGCAAGGATGACAAAATACTAACGTCTTGGAATGGTTTAATGATTATGGCTTTTGCTAAAGGTGCGAAAGTAACTGGAAATACTAATTATATTGATGTTGCAACTCGCGCATTCGATTTTATTTGGACGAAAATGCGCCGTGAAGATGGTCGGTTACTTGCCCGTTATCGGGATGGTGAAGTGGCCATTCCTGCTTTCCTTGATGACTATGCTTTCATGTTATGGGCAGCAATCGAAATGGCGGAAACAACCGGAGATGAACACTACGTTGATGTTGCCAAAACGCTTGCAGATTCCATGTTAGATTTATTCGAAGATACAGAAAACGGCGGATTCTACTTCAGTGGTAGTGATGCTGAACAATTGTTGGCACGAACGAAGGAAATTTACGATGGTGCGATTCCTTCAGGAAATTTTGTTGGTGCTACAAACTTGATTCGGATCGCCCGACTAACAGGCGCCGAACGGTATGAACTTGCTGCAAAACGAACGTTAGATGCTTTTGGTGGAGCGATTACGCGTTATCCAATGGGTTATTCGATGTATTTAACGGCTTATCAACTTCTAAATCATCCACCTGTTGAAATCAAGGTTGAGGGGGATTTGAATTTAGCTTCTACGAAAGAAATGATTCGAATCATACATGAAGCATTTACTCCTAGCGCTTCAATTCAACTCATTGCGAAAGATGTCGAACCTAGAGTGTTGATTTGTCATAACTTCGCTTGCCAACCGCCGATCCATAAGATTGAGGAACTAAAAAGGAGTGTGATGCAACTTGGCAACGTATCCACAAGCCTATAAAGAATACTTAATGCACTTCCACGCATCACGAGACTATTTTGAATGTCATGAATTGTTAGAGGAACATTGGAAGTCTACTGAAGATCGAAACATGGGCTGGGTTGGTCTCATCCAAATCGCAGTGGGGTTTTATCATTATAGACGCGCGAATATCAACGGTGCCCGAAAAATGTTAACTCGTGCGATTTCCAACATAAATGAAACCGTCGAAACAGGACTTGATTTTAAACAACTTGGGAGAGATTTAAAACAGTGGCTTGAACAAATTGACTCAAATGTTGCGTATTTTGAACCGATGTTACCACTTATTGACAAAGAATTAATAAATGATGTCAAACAATTGAGCATAAAAAATGGCTACCATTGGGGTAGCCATTCAGACTTATCAAATATGGAATTAGTCAATCGCCACACCAGACGTGATCGTTCTGATGTCATACAAGCAAGGCAACAATCACTTGTTCTGAAGCGCAGCATAACCATCGACAGCAAGCTCGATTGACCCCGTCGTGGGATCGATAATTAATCCATGGACTGGTACATTCGGAGGTAGTAGAGGATGATTTGTGATAATTTCAACAGATGTCTTTACCCCTTCTTCAACACTGTCGAACCCTTTCAACCAACGTTCCAAATGAATACCAGAATGCTTAAGCGTGTCCATTGTATCCTCGGGAATACCTTGGGCGCGCATTTTTGCCATTAAGGACTCCGAATTTAACCCTGTCATGCCACACTGATGATGACCGACAACAAGCACTTCTTGCGCTTCTAACTCATAAAGAGCAACAATAATACTCCGCATAATATTTCCAAACGGTTGCGTCACGATAGCCCCAGCATTCTTAATGATTTTTGCATCCCCGTTACGTAAATTCATTGCTTTAGGCAATAACTCGACGAGTCGCGTATCCATGCATGTTAGAATCACCATACGCTTGTCTGGGTAACGTGAAGTAAGGAATACTTCGTAATCTTTATTTTCAACAAATGCTTTATTATGTTCTAAAATCTCTTGAATACGATTCATCGCTGAGGTCAATTCCTTCCAAATTAAGTTTATTTAACATTCATACAGCCGTGGTAGATTTGCCCAGGACCACTTAGGCGATAGCAAAAATTACTCGCCGTGAAGTCTAAGTATAACTTTTCTTCGAAGAAGACGGCGTCATTTTCCGTGATGCGTACAGGAATTGGATGCTCAGAAATACTTATGTATTTCTTATGAATATCATGGTTATTTGGCATCCATTTCAAGGTAGGCACACCATTAACGGCACATCCACAGCCCTCAGTGTCATAGATAAGATGGAAGGCATGATCAGACTGATTTCCCATGTGTGGTTTCAACCGCTCAATTGCAGCCTCACTAATCTGTAAGTGCATATGTCACCTCGTTAAGTTTCGATAAGATATTCTAACATATTGTGATAATATATTGTGATAAAATGGCACAAACAACATGAAACAGGTGGAGGCGTAGCGAAAATGATCGAAGCATACCGACAACTCGTGAAGAAAATTCAAGGATATGAAGAGGCAATTGGATTGATGCATTGGGATTTACGCACTGGCGCCCCACGCAAGGCTGCATCAGGTAGATCTGAAGTAATCGGAATGCTTTCAGGTGAAATGTTTCAGCTGCAGACATCGGATCAAATGCGTGATTTCATACAACACCTTTTATCAACACGCGACAAACTGTCCCAAATTGATGTGAGAGCAGTTGAAGAAAGCGAGAGAATCTATAAGCAATCAAAGAAAATCCCGCAGGATTTATTCGAAAAATATGTAACGTTAACGGCAGAAGCTGAATCCATTTGGGAAGAAGCGAAGCAAAAGCATGATTGGGAACAATTCGCCCCATATCTAAGTCAAATCGTTGCATTTAACAAACAATTTGTGGAACTTTGGGGCTATGATGAACATCCTTATGATGCCTTGCTTGACATGTTTGAACCTGGAATGACCGTTGCGCAGCTGAATCCAATTTTTGAACAATTACGTGTAGAAACAATCGCAATTCTAAATAAAATTAATGACGTAAATCATAGTTTGAACCGTTCAATACGAAAGAAAAAAATCGACAAAGAAGCGCAAATGGCATTTAGCACATACATGCTCGAGCAGATGGGGTATGATTTTGATGCTGGTCGACTCGATTACAGTGCGCATCCATTTGCAACCGGATTAAATCTAGGCGATGTTCGCATCACGACGAATGTAATCGAAGATGATTTCACTTTTGCGTTATTTAGTAGTATCCATGAAGGTGGACATGCCATATATGAGCAGAATATTTCGTCAGATTTGATGGGCACACCTTTATGTACGGGCACATCGATGGGCATCCATGAATCACAATCCCGTCTGTGGGAAAATCAAATCGGTCGTAGCCGAGCATTTTGGAAGAAATATTGGCCAATCATGCAAAGCCAGTTTCCTGAGGCTTTCGGTAGTGAGGATGAAGAGATTTTTTATCGGGCGCTCAATGAAGTTAAACCTTCGTTGATTCGAATTGAAGCAGATGAATTAACCTATAATTTACACATCTTGATTCGCTATGAAATCGAAAAAGCCTTGATTGAAGGAAGTATATCTGTTGATGAATTACCAAGGGTATGGGACGAAAAATACGAAGCATATTTAGGTGTGCGACCATCTCATGTAGGTGAAGGTGTCTTACAGGATGTGCATTGGTCGGGTGGGGCATTTGGGTATTTCCCATCTTATACATTAGGTAATATGTACGCTTCACAGTTTATTTCGGCAATGTACAAGCAAATTCCAGAGTTAGACAAGCATATTGAAAACGGTGAGTTACACGTTATTACTTCGTGGTTAAATGAAAACATTCATCAGTATGGGAAGTTGAAATCACCAGTTGAATTGATTCAAGATGTTACTGGTGAACCGCTTAATCCAACATATTTCATTCAGTATTTACACAATAAATATAACGATATCTATGGAGTGTGATGAAAAATGATGATTCTTGGTATACGCGTATGGAAGACTGCAATTGCAGCTGTTTTGGCCATTTATATCGCATATATGATTGGTCTAGACTATCATTTTTCAGCTGGATTGCTCGCGATACTTGGCGTTGAAGTAACGCGTAAGAAAGCAATATTTACAATTACGCAACGGTTTGGCGCATCACTTGTTGGTTTAGCAATCGGTTCTTTTTTACTCATTATTTTAGGATTTCACATTTGGGTTGTTGGTTTATTCGTTCTTTCAGCATATCCCTTATTGAGTAAATTAAATTTAAAAGAAGGAATTGTCACAAGCTCGGTCATTATTTTACATGTATTTAGTGTAGGAAAGTTAGATAGTGCTGTACTGCTAAATGAAGTACAGTTATTGGCAATCGGTCTTGGCATAGCAGGGATTGTTAATTTTATTTATATGCCTGGTAGTGACCAACGGCTGCAGCTGATGCGTGTAGAATTAGAACAGTCATTTTCGGCGATTTTTCATTCGATTGCGAAACATTTGCGCGATCCGAAGTTCATCTGGGATGGTTCTGAATTAATTAAAGCTGAAGAAAAAATTGTGAAGGGCTTAGCCTTAGCGAAACAAAATAAGGAAAATCAGCTATTTCGAACGGACACATATTGGTTAAATTATTTTGGCATGCGCGACCAACAATGGGATGCAATTACACGAATGATGGATCTTGTGGCCCAAGTATATGCACAGTTACCCCATGGAGAAATGGTAGCACGGTTGTTTGATGAGTTGAGCGAGGATGTGAAGGTTGAAGAATACACCGGCAGGGTAGAACGGGCAATTTTAGCATTAGAGGCTCGCTTTAAAGACTTGGATTTACCCGCAACACGAGCAGAATTCGAGGTTCGCTCTGCCATCTTACAACTTGTCATGGAATTGAAACACTATTTGTTAGTTGCCAAAAAAGAGAAAAAACGTCGCATTGTCTCATAATCCTAGTCACATTAGGCGAATGTCCTGCATACACTTCTACAGAGAATGACGGGACAGAGGAGGAAATCGAATGGCGATTCGAGAGCAAGACTTTACGACTCGTGAAATTATATCGAAAGCGGTGTGTGGGCGTGGTCGTCAATTTGTACAACAAGCTATCCCTTTCGCACCACCCCATAAACCAACGACCATCCTAGGCGCTTGGGTCATTAATCATCAATTCGAAGCAGTAAAAGCGGAAGATGCAGTAGAGGTCATTGGTTCATGTGATTTAAATCTTTGGTATGCCTATGAAGGGAATACAAAGACCGATGTTGCGAAAGAAACCTTTTCTTATGTTCAAAATATCCCGCTCCAGCACATCGATCCTCATCATCGACCGACTACGGTAGAAATTATTGCTACTGCATTACAAGAACCGAATTGTGTTGAGGCGACAATCTCGACCAGAGACGGTAAAGTGATTGCCCGAATTGAATTTGAATTGCAAGCTGAAATGGTTGCTGAAACCAAGTTACATGTTGTCGTTGTTGAATCAAATGGTCGTGATGAGAAAGTACATGAATTATTTGATGAAGAAGATGATGACGATTTAGATGACTTGTTTGATGAAGAAGATGACTTATGAGTTTGCAAGAGAAGACATAGCGAGTCGCGGTGTCTTCTTTTTTTATGTCAAAATCGAGGTGATTATGGTGGAGACAAAATTTGAATTATTTCGTGTTTCAGTAAAGTTTCCAATTGTAGAAACCATTTGGCAACGAGCCGTGGGTGTAACACAAAGTTGGAAAGAAATTCCAACAACAACGCAAGGAATGCTTCTTGACCAAATGAAGCGAATGGCATTAAAAATCGCCTATGAGCACGAATATGATAAAGGATGCATCATTTGTTTTTCCCGCGAAAACGGTCGAATCAGCATGACGGACATTGTTCCAGTGGCGATCAAACTTTATGATGCCAACCCATATCCCAATCAACCCTTTCAGTTGGGTGCTGACCCCGAATTTATTCTAACCCGACATCGTCATCCGTTAATCGCCAATAAATATCTTCCATATCATCGTGAGATTGGAACTGATCTCATCCGGTTGTCTACAGGTAAAAGGATACCCGCACTAGCAGAATTACGTCCTCTACCAGCAACGACTAGTTTGAAATTAACGATGCGCATTGGGCAACTAATTAATTTGGCGGATGCGTACATCGTAGATACGAGCATTCATTTTATCGCTGGCAGTATGCCACAACATGGATTACCACTTGGGGGTCATATTCATTTTAGTGGCATAACTTGCACAGCTGAATTCATTCGTTGTCTAGATAATTATTTAGCACTTCCACTTGCATTGCTGGAAACGAATGATCCATTCTCACGTAGACCCAAATATGGATTTCTTGGTGATATACGCATGAAGCATCACGGGGGGTTCGAATATCGCACATTACCAAGTTGGTTAGAATCGCCCGATATTGCGTTAGGAGTATTAGAGCTAGCTACATTTATAGCAGTAAATCATACAAAATTAAGACAAAGACCTTTACAGCAACAAGGTGTTAAAGATGCGTTTTATCTTGCCAATATTTCTCAACTCATGCCGGCTGTTAAACAGATATGGGATGAGATTCAACAACATTCAGCAATATACGCTAACTTCCACCGTTTTGAACCTTTATTTTCTATATTATTGAGTGGGTACAAATGGTCGAAAAGTTGCGATTTTAGACTGAATTGGCGGGTAGATTTGTCTAAAAAATGATATAATCAGACAATAGACATTGGTGAGAGAGGAACTATCGCAGGATGACGACGTACACCCCGATGATTCAACAATATTTAGCGGTTAAGGCACAAGTGCCTGATGCCTTTCTGTTCTTTCGATTAGGTGACTTTTATGAGTTGTTTTTTGATGATGCGCTGAACGCAGCTCGTGAATTGGAAATTACATTGACTGGTCGTGAAGGTGGTGCATCGGAACGGATTCCCATGTGTGGTGTTCCTCATCATGCAGCGGAAGCCTATATTTCTCGACTCGTTTCCAAGGGATACAAAGTTGCCATATGCGAACAGACGGAGGATCCGGCAACTGCCAAAGGTGTCGTTAAGCGCGAGATTGTGCGAATTGTGACACCAGGTACAGTGATGGAAGAAAAAGCACTGAATGGAACAAACAATGTATTTATTGTTGGATTAACAGCAGAAGAGGGACTTATTGGTTTTTCGGCTTGCGATATCACAACGGGGGAATTGTATACAACACAGTTTCATTCCTTAGAAGCGGCAATTGATGAAATGCTCGTTTATTCTGCGTCGGAATTGTTAATTCAACCTGCAATGAAGCAAGAGATCGAACAGTTGTCTTTGGTTTGGACGAAACAAGTTGCGATTTCCGTGAGTAATGATGCCCACGATTCGTCATTAGGGGCCATCTTTGAGTTGGAACAATGGGCGAAAGTGCCTGCGATAGAGCGAAGCGCGATTTTGTTCTTATTAACTTATTTTCAGCAAACACAGAAGCGAAACCTATCTCATATTCGACAGATTAATTCATATAAAGCAAAGCAATACATGATGCTTGATGCATTTACAAGACGAAATTTAGAATTGTCCGAAACCGTTCGCGATCGTGCGAAGAAAGGCTCTCTACTTTGGTTATTAGATGCAACGGCAACGGCGAGCGGAGCGCGTATGCTTCGTCGTTGGGTAGACAAGCCATTATTGGATAAATTGGTCATCGAGACACGATTGGATGCTGTAAGTGCATTTGTATCAGATATGTTATTGCGTGATGATGTTCGCATGCATCTGAAAGAAGTCTATGACCTTGAACGTCTGATTGGACGTATTAGTTATGGTAACGCGAATGCAAGAGACTTGCGTATGCTACAAGTTTCACTAGAGCAAGTTCCTGGAATATTGCAAGTTTGCTCCAATTCAAATGCAGAAGCGATACAACAGCTCGTTGATGGACTTGATGCTTGTGCGGATATCACAGCGTTAATTTCAAGTGCGATTGTTGATGAACCACCACTTACGATTAAAGAGGGTGGTATGATTCGACAAGGTTACCATGATGAACTTGATCGTCTCAGATCATTAAGTGCGGGTGGTAAACAATGGATAGCTGAATTGGAACAAATTGAACGGGAACGTACCGGCATTCGTTCATTGAAGATCGGGTATAACAAAGTATTCGGTTACTATTTAGAAATTACGAAAGCCAATCTAGCAGCGTTACCAGAAGGTTTATATGAGCGCAAACAAACTCTTGCTAACGCTGAACGTTATGTAACGCCAGAGTTGAAAGAGAAAGAAGCAATCATTCTCGAAGCTGAGGATAAACGAACCGGTTTAGAATATGAACTATTTACTGCATTGCGTGAGCAGATTGCTGGCCAATTGCCACGTTTGCAACGTCTTGCAGAAGTTATTTCCAAGTTGGACGTCTTGCAGTCTCTTGCAGAGGTAAGCGCACGTAATCGGTATGTTCGACCGCATATCTCAGAAGGATTCGACCTACGGATTGAACAAGGTCGTCATCCGGTTATCGAAGCAATCGATAAAGATAAAGTGTTTATTCATAATGATTCGATGTTGTCTCGTGGTGAACGTGTGACGTTGATTACAGGCCCCAATATGGCGGGTAAAAGTACGTATATGCGACAAGTTGCGTTGATTGCTGTGATGGCACAAATCGGCTGTTTTGTACCCGCTGTTTCTGCACATATTCCGATTATTGATCGTATCTTTACGCGGATTGGTGCTGCTGATGATTTGATTGGTGGACAGTCTACATTCATGGTCGAGATGAAAGATATTCAAGTCATGATGGATCGTGCAACGGAACGTAGTCTAGTAATTATTGATGAGTTAGGAAGAGGCACTTCTACGGATGAGGGAATGGCGATTGCGCAAGCCGTAATCGAGCACTTGCATAACCGAATTGGCTGCAAGACGCTAGTCTCTACGCATTTCCACGAACTTGCTCATTTGGAAGATACACTTGCTGATTTGCGCAATTATCGGATGTCGGTGAAAGAAAGTGGCAATGAAGTTACGTTCCTACGAAAGTTGGTACCGGGAGCGGCATCAACGAGTTACGGGATTTATTGTGCTCGTATCGCTGGATTACCGCAATCGATTATTGAGCGTTCTTATGCGCTTTTGAATCAACCAGACTCGGCTGTGAAAAAGAGTTACGCTGAAGTGCAACAAATTAAACTCTTTGATGAAGTTGTACAAGAGAAACCAAATGAAACGAATGAAGTCTATCAAGAGATCATTACTGCATTAACAGAGTTGGATTTGCTTTCTACAACGCCAATCCAAGCGATTTCAATGATTGATGCATGGAAGAAAAAGTTAAATTAGAGCAATTCGAGGAGAACCCGATGAGAAAAATACAATGGCTAACTTTAATAGTTAGCATCGTGCTTATACTGAGTTTAGTTCTCACGCCGATGACAGCATCGGCAGCAATGAGTGCTTATGATGAAGTGAAATATTATTTGAGTAATTATCATGTCAGTGGTATCACTGAAGAGCAATTAACCGCACCTACCATCGATGGAATGATTAAACAACTTAATGATCCTTATACGGTTTACTTCACCAAAGAAGAAGCAGATAGCTTCACAAGTTCAATTAATCAGAGTTACGTAGGGATTGGTGTCCGCATCAATGATAGTGATAAGGGTGTTTATGTCGTCGAAGTATTCCAAGGCTCTCCCGCGGAAGCGGCAGGGATAAAGGCGGGCGATATTTTTTATTCTGTAAATGGAGTGCTTTCGAAAGGAAAAAAGACGGATGTTCTTGTTACAGAAGTAAAAGGTCCTGAGGGGACGACTGTGAAAGTTGTGATGGTGCGAGACGGAAAGCAAGTTACTTTTAATATGATTCGCAAGCCGATTCAAATTCCAGTAGTTACACAACATTGGTTTAAGGATGGAAAAGTGGGCTATTTAAACATTTCATCTTTTTCTAGTAATTTAAAAGAAGATGTTTATAAATCGCTTACACAATATGAAAGAAGCGGAATGAAATCTCTCGTTTTGGATTTAAGGAATAATCCAGGTGGGTACTTGAATGCTGCCAAGGATCTTGCTGAATTATTTTCCGAAAAAGGGATATTAATTCATACAAAGGATCGTAACGGGCTTGATGATCCAATCATTTATACCAACGGACGTAAAGTTAATTACAAGATTATCGTTCTTGTGAATGAAAACAGTGCAAGTGCTTCCGAAGTGTTTACAGGCGTTGTTCAGGACTATAAATTAGGGACAACGATTGGCACAAAGACATTTGGAAAAGGCAGTGTGCAACAACTCGTCGATTTAAGTCAATCCAATGGTGGTATGTTGAAGATTACGGTTGAAGAGTACTTAACACCACTGCAGCGTAAGGTGAATAAGACAGGTTTAACACCTGATATCGTTGTACAAGGCAGTATTCCACAAATGTTAACGGCATTAAATCAAGCGATGGTGAATCCAATCCACCTTCAATTCAATGAAAAAACAACACTAATTAGTGGATATACAATAAATGAACCGGTTACGACAGTTAGTAAAAATGGAACAACTTATATTCCTTCACGCATTGCTGCTGCCTTAACTGGAAGTGCATTAGCATGGAATGCCACAAATGGTCAATTGAGTCTCAAATCAGCTGCTAAAAATAATGTGTACACACTTGCAGCAAAAACCGCGCTTTTGGATAAAGGTGTAACTTACGTTTCATTAAAAGCACTACAAGCTACATTTGCTAAGTTAACATTCAAAATCAACGGAAAAGTAGTATCTGTATCCTATACAAAGGGGTAAGTTATGGGTAAAATTCTTGTTCTTGATGAATTAACAGCCAATCAGATTGCTGCTGGAGAGGTCGTCGAGCGACCATCATCAGTTGTCAAAGAACTTGTCGAAAATGCCGTTGATGCGGGAAGTTCAAGAATCGACGTTTGGGTCGAAGAAGGTGGCCTCAGCCGAATTGTTGTACGTGATAACGGAAGCGGAATTGAGGCCGATGATATGCAGACGGCTTTTTTTAGACATGCGACTAGCAAGATTGTTCATTCCCGGGATTTGTTCTCCATCCATACATTAGGTTTTCGTGGCGAGGCACTTCCGAGTATTGCAGCTGTTAGTAAATTAGAATGCATAAGTTCTACAAACAACAATGGACTTGGACGAAAGTTAGTTATTGAGGGAGGTAAAGTTCTTTCGATTCAGGATATTTCCTGTTCACAAGGGACAGAAATTACCGTAAACGAACTTTTTTACAATACACCTGCACGATTGAAATACATGAAGGCGATTCAGACGGAGTTAGGTCATATCTCTGATTATATATATCGGATGGCACTCGCTTATCCGCATATTGCGTTCTCGCTGACTCATAATGATTCTGAATTACTTCGTACACACGGTGACGGTCAATTATTACATGCGTTTGCAGCCGTATATGGAACAACAACGGCGAAGCAAATGATTGCAGTCGAGGGTGAGGACTTAGATTACAAATTAAAGGGATATGTCTCCCCGCCAGGCCTTAACCGTGCAAATCGAAATGCAATCACTTTTATTATTAATGGGCGATATATTCGAAATTTCACGTTGAATAATGGGTTATTGCAGGCTTATCACACATTGCTTCCGTTGCACCGTTTTCCAATGGCGGTCATTCAGATTGAAATGGATGCAAGTTTGGTGGATGTGAACGTTCACCCAGCAAAATGGGAAGTTCGCTTTAGTAAAGAACAAGAGTTATTTGCTTTTGTAAAAGCGCATGTAAGTAAGTTATTTGCGACACAAACGTTGATTCCAAGCGGCTATACAGCATCCGCTAATCCAACTGTTCCGGCTCCTAAGCAAGTGCAAGAACAACTGAAGTGGGAGACACCTAACGTTTCGGATACGCGTAAACCTTCATTTGAATCCTATCGCGAAATTGATAACGATTTTGAGATGAAAGAAGTTCGTGAGAACGTTCAGAAATGGATTGCTGACGAGCAGGTTGCCAATCAGACGACTTCCGTTGAACAACCGCGTTTTCCTCAACTGGAACCAGTTGGTCAAGTTCATGGTACGTACATTGTTGCGCAAAATGAACAGGGGTTATACTTAATCGATCAACATGCGGCACATGAACGGATTCATTATGAAGAATTCTATGAGAAGTTTGGTAATCCCGAACCGATAAGTCAGGAATTGTTGATTCCGATTACGATGGAGTTTAATCCAACAGATGCGCGAATCATTGAAAGTAAGATTCCGCTACTTGCACAAGTGGGCGTAGTTCTTGAACCATTTGGTCCACAGGCTTTCCGCGTTATTTCTCATCCGTACTGGCTTCCGAAGGGCGAAGAAAGTGCTACGATTGAAGAGATGATTGAATGGATTCTTGGTGAGAAGAAGGGTATTGATTTGCATGCGATTCGTGAAAAGTCTGCGATTTTGTGTGCATGTAAAGCATCGATTAAAGCAAATCAAGCATTAACGAATTTAGATATGATGAAATTATTAGAGCGATTGGCAGGGTGTGAGAATCCATTTACATGTCCACATGGACGACCAATTGTCATTAGTTTCTCTTCCTATGAGTTAGAGAAAATGTTTAAGCGGGTGACATAATGTTTATTACGACTGTCGCAAATCCAACAGTTGCTATTGTTGACCGTGCGATATCTGCTTCACAGTTGCTTGGTGTACCCTATATCGAAAGATTGAACAAGACCGTTGTCCAGATGCAACGAGAAAAAGAAGACTTCGAAACAATTGTGGTCTATGCAATGACTAGCAGATTGGTACGACTTAATCAGCCAGATTTGTTTTACCATCCGAGCATGGGCCATGTCCGTATTAAACGTATGCTGAATGGTGAAATTGAGCGAATGATCGCGATATGTGACATAAAGCAGGGTGATAAAGTGATTGATTGCACGGCTGGACTATGTTCCGATTCACTCGTATTTTCACATGCAGTAGGTGAACAAGGAACTGTCATCGCAATCGAGAGTAACCCCATATTATTTACGATTATGAGTGATGGATTGAACAACTATGAGGGCGAGTTATCCGAGGTTGTAGAGGCGGGGCGTCGGATTAATCTACTTCATGCAGATCATTTTCAGTATCTAAGTCAATGTTCAGACAAAAGTGTGGATGTCGTTTACTTTGATCCGATGTTTGATGAACCGTTGCATGATTCACAGTCAATGCAACCGTTAAGAGGTATAGCGAATGAACAACATTTAACTACATTAACTATCGAACAAGCCATTCGTGTAGCCAAAAAAAGAGTAGTAATGAAAAATAATCGAGGGAGTCATACGTTTGCTAATCTCGGTTTTGAAAGTGTTATTCATGGTGGTACAAACATTTCTTACGGGGTGATTGAAGTTGAATGAGCAAAATGAACAAACTAAATTACCTCTTCTGTTTATTGTTGGACCTACCGCAGTTGGTAAGACGGCATTAAGTATTGAACTTGCACAGAAATTAAATGGGGAAATCATTTCAGGAGATTCCATGCAGGTTTATCGTGAAATGAATATCGGTACTGCTAAAGCATCTTTAGAAGAACGTGCTCTTATTCCACATCATTTAATTGATATCCGAGATCCACAAGAACCTTTTACGGTATCTGAATTTCAACAACTCGCTACAGAAATCATTGGGGATATTCATGCACGTGGGAAATTGCCGATCGTTGTTGGCGGTACTGGTCTTTATGTTGAATCCCTTTGTTATCATTTCCAATTTGGTGAAGGTGCACCTAATGAGGAAGTGCGTGCAGCATTAATGAAGCGTTCAGAAGTTGAGGGGAATGCCGTTTTATATGAAGAGTTGCAGTCTGTTGATCCGGCTGCGGCAGCTAAAATTCATATGAATGATACGCGTCGTATTGTGCGTGCCTTAGAGGTTTGGCAAACGACTGGAACAAGAATTTCAGAATCAAGCGTTCGAAAAGAGTCGAAATATGACGCGCTTTGGATTGGGTTAAATATGGATCGCGCGAAATTATATGCTCGAATTGAACAACGAATTGATTTAATGGTTAAGCAAGGGTTAATCGATGAGGTTAAGGCGTTGAAGGAGAAGGGGTTAGAAGGAAATCATGTAGCCCTCCAAGCACTTGGTTATAAAGAAATTATACAATGGTTAAATGGACGATTGGATTATAACGGTGCAATTGAATTGTTGAAAAAAGACACGAGACATTTCGCAAAACGTCAATTATCTTGGTTCAGAAGAATGCCTGAAATTACATGGTTCGACACAACCGATCCCAACAAATTTACTGAACATTTTTTGGAAATAAGTGATATAATAATTGGGAAGTTTAAACAATGTGCCACATACATTAAAAATACACGTGGTGCTTAACGTCCAAGGGGGACTACTACAAATGAACAAATCCATTAACATCCAAGACGTCTTTTTGAACCAGGTTCGTAAAGACAACATCCCAGTAACAGTGTATTTGACGAACGGCTTCCAAATTCGAGGCAACATTAAAGCATTTGATAATTTCACAATTGTGATTGATAGCGAAGGTAAACAACAAATGGTTTACAAACATGCGATTTCAACGTTCATGCCATCTCGCAATGTTTCCTTAAGCCAAGAAAATTCGAACGATAATTAAGAAATAAGTTATCCAGTAAGAAACAACCCATGTTTTCATAATCGGGTTGTTTTTTCATGATTGAATATCAAATCCACGTGATGAAAGGATATGAAACATGAAACGAAAGACGAGCGGTAAAATAAAGAAGCCTCTATCTAAATCTACGCTTTGGATACGTGCAGGAATTGTTGTTGGTATTGGCGCTATTTTTGCGATGGGATTTTATCTCTATCTCATTATTGCAGGTCAGCAACTTCTGAAAGAAAATGTCTCTATGCTAGGAAATACAGAGACATCGATTCTTTATGATGCGAAAGGTGATGAGTTCAAGCGATTATATCGTCAAAATCGGGATGAAGTTGAGCCTGGCCAAATTCCTAATCTCGTACGCAACGCTTTTATCGCAGTAGAAGATAAGCGTTTTGAAGATCACTCCGGCGTTGATTTTCTTGGTATTGCCCGAGCTGTTATGGTGGATATTATTCATCGCAGCGCGAAAGAGGGTGGCAGTACAATCACGCAACAGCTTGCGAAAAATTTATATTTAACACAAGAAAAGACGCTATTCCGAAAAGCAAAGGAAGTGTCTATTGCGGTCGCATTAGAGAGTCGTTATTCGAAAGATCAAATATTAACGATGTACTTAAATACAATCTATTTTGGCGAGTCGGCTTATGGGATTAAATCAGCATCAAAGACATATTTTAATAAAAGCGATTTAAATGATTTAACCATAGCTGAGGCAGCATTACTTGCAGGATTACCCAAAGCACCATCTGCTTACAATCCGATTGACTACCCGGAGCGTGCACTTGCAAGACGTACAATTGTGCTCGAACTCATGAAAAATGAGGGATACATCTCAGAAGAAGAACAAGCACAAGCACTTGCAACTACCTATAAGGCGCCAGAGATGCGCAGTAATACAGAAGCATATTGGGGTTTCATTGATTATGTATTCCAAGAAGCGGAAGATAAGGTTAACTTAACGCCAGAACAGTTGTATGCCAATGGGTACAAGATTTATACGACGATGAATGTTAAAGCTCAAAATCAGTTGGAACTAACTTTTAGTAATTCTGCATTATTCCCACAAACACCTAATAGTTCCGATCCGATTCAAGCGGCTGCTGTACTAATGGACCATAGCAATGGTGAAATTGTGGCCATGCTAGGTGGACGTGATTATCGCCCGAGAAGTTATAATCGTGCAGTTCAACGCCGACAACCAGGTTCTTCTTTCAAACCGATTATTGCTTATGCACCTGCATTAGAGACGGGCAAATATAATCCAAAGTCGATGCTAGTTGATGAACAAAAAGCATTTGGAGATTATAAGCCACGTAACTATAACGGGATTTATAAGGGAAAAGTGACCATGACAGAAGCGATTCAAAGTTCAATTAACATTCCAGCAGTTTGGTTGTTAAATGAAATCGGTGTGAAGACGGGTATGAATTTTGCTGAAAGCATGGGCATTTCGCTAGATAGTAAGTCAGATCGGAATTTGGCAATTGCTTTAGGTGGTTTAACAAATGGTGTTTCACCTTTGAAGATGGCACAAGCTTATTCTGCATTTGCTAATCTTGGAACATGGCATGAAGCTTACGCAATTCGCAAAATTGTCGATCGTGAAGGTAATATACTTTACGAGAACGAAGCCAACAAGAAACGTGTGATGAGCGAGAAATCAGCATATTGGATGACAGAGATGCTTCAGACGGTTGTCCAGTCAGGTACTGGTCAATCCGCAAAGATGGGACGTCCAGTTGCAGGAAAGACCGGAACAACACAAGTCAATGTAGCGGGTGCGCCTAGTAATGCCAATCGTGATGCCTGGTTCGTTGGGTATACCCCAGAATGGACAGCTGCGATTTGGATGGGATTTGATCGCACAACTTCTAAAAATTACATGATTTCTGGAAGCAGTGCGACGGCTCGTATTTTCTCTAATGTTATGACAGGTGCACTACAAGGAACAAAATCGAAATCATTCGCAAAGCCGTCTAACGTTGATTCAATGGTGACAGATAACTTACAACCACCAGGAAATGTAAATGGCGTTTATAAACAAGCACTAAACTCCGTTTCTATTTCATGGTCTGCTGTGAGTGATGCTGAGAAATACAATGTATATCGTCGTGCAACTGATGAATCTGAATTTACAATTCTTGAATCAACATCTGGTTTAGAAATTATTGATAATCGAATCGTTTCAGAAACCGACTATGAGTACTATGTTGTTGCGATTAAAGGAGATTCAATGGAAAGTGCTCCTTCTTCGACGGTATTTGTGTCAATCCCACTTACAGATAGTGAAGTTGATCCAAATCTTCTTCCTGAAGAATCACCAACAACGAATCCCATTCAACCGTCTAACGAAACAGTCTCACCATCACCAACGCCAACAAATTAATCGATTAAGTTGGAGGTAATTAGATGCAAATTCAAATCCTCGAATTAATCGAGGGAGCTAAAGCAGCAAAAGGACTAACAGTAATCATTGACGTCTTTCGTGCGTTTACAGTTGCTTGTTATGCAATTGAATCTGGTGCATCGCGAATTATACCCGTGCGTACCCTGGATCAAGCGTTTGCATTAAAGGAAATTCACCCTACCTTTAAACTAGTTGGTGAACGAGGTGGAATTATGCCCGAAGGTTTTCATTTTGGGAATTCCCCTTTTAGCATGTTACATACGGATTTAACGAACACCACGTTAGTTCACACAACTAGTGCAGGAACACAAGGGATAGTGAATGCGAGTCAGGCTAGTGAAATCATCACCGGTGCATTTGTAAACGCAGAAGCGATCGTGCAATATATCTTGCAGAAAAATCCATCACACGTTTCCCTTGTTGCGATGGGTTGGGGTGGTGAGGAGCTCACAGACGAGGATATGCTATGTGCGACTTATATCCGAGATCGACTAATGGGACAATTTCCCGATTTTAACGAAATGAAGCGATTTATCACTGAAGAAAGCAAGACAGGTAATTTCTTAGATGTGAGTGACCGTGAATCAGCACCCGTTGAAGATTTTGATCTTTGTTTGCAACTCAATCGGTTTCCATTTGTACTGAAGGTAATTCCATATCAAGACGATTTGCATGAATTACAAGTGATAAAAATGAATTGATTTCCAACCCAAGTTTGCATATTATCAAACATATATATGAAGAATAGAAGGGACTATTTCATTTATGATTATTCAACCTAAAGTTCGCGGTTTTATTTGTACAACAGCTCATCCAGTTGGTTGTGAGGCACATGTGAAAGAACAAATTGCGTATGTTAAATCACAAGGTAAAGTAGATGGACCCAAACGAGTATTAGTTATCGGTTCTTCAACTGGTTATGGTTTGGCTTCTCGAATTGTATCTACTTTTAGCAGTGGCGCTTCTACAATTGGTGTGTTTTTCGAGAAAGCCGCTGGCGGTGTTCGAACAGCTTCTGCCGGTTGGTACAACACAGCAGCATTTGAAAAGTTCGCTAAAGCCGAAGGATATTATGCTTCCAGTTTGAATGGTGATGCGTTTTCTGATGCCCTGAAAGAACAGACCATTGCTCGAATTAAAGAAGATTTAGGTCAGGTAGATATGGTTGTATATAGTTTGGCATCCCCAAGACGTATGCATCCAAAGACTGGTGAATTACATTCTTCCGTTCTTAAACCAATTGGAAAGTCTTATACGAATAAGACTGTTGATGTGAATAGTGGGGAAGTTACTTCTGTAACACTAGAACCAGCTACACAAGACGAAATTGATAACACAGTTGCTGTAATGGGTGGAGAAGATTGGGCGATGTGGATTGACGCATTAACTGATGCAGGTGTTCTTGCAGATGGTGCAGTTACTGTTGCATATTCTTATATCGGACCTAAAGTGACACATGCTGTTTATCGTGAGGGCACAATTGGAGCAGCGAAGGATGATTTGGAAGCAACTGCTCACCGCATCCATGAGCAACTTGCAACTAAAGGTGGACGAGCATACGTATCTGTCAACAAAGCTTTAGTTACACAAGCAAGCGCAGCGATTCCAGTCGTACCTTTATATATTTCCTTACTGTATCGCACAATGAAAGAAAAAGGCTTGCATGAAGGTTGTATCGAACAAATTTATCGCTTGTATGCAGATCGCATCTATGCAGCTGAGACTGCAGTTGATGAGCAAGGTCGTATTCGTATAGACGATTGGGAAATGCGTGCTGACGTTCAAGCAGAAGTTGATCAATTATGGGAGAATGTTTCCACTGCGAATTTATCCGAAATTGGCGATATCGCTGGATATCGTACCGAGTTCATGAAATTATTCGGATTTGGCCTTGAGGGCGTAAATTATGAGTTAGATGTTGATCAGAATGTCGGTATCGATGGCATTGTTGTAGAAGAATAGGTTATGATACAAAGACATCCGAGTATGAACTCGGGTGTCTTTTTAGATAAAGGAGTATACGAATGACACATGACACGAGACAAGATATTGATGAACGCGCAATCTTGATCAGTGGACTTACATCCAAGACGAAAGACAATAAAGATTCTCTTTTGCGAGAACTGGCTCGTCTAGCAGATACGGCTGGTGTTGAAGTCATAGACACGCTTACCCAAAATAAAGATCACATTGACTCGAAGTGGTTTTTGGGGAAAGGGAAAATTGATGAATTAAAACAAATGTGCGAAGAACTTCAAGCAAATGTGGCCATTTTTAACCATGAATTAAGCGGCTCGCAAGTTCGTAATTTAGAGCAGTTTTTAGACGTAAAGATTATTGATCGCACACAATTGATTTTAGATATATTTGCTGGACGGGCTAAGACGCGTGAGGGCCAATTACAGGTTGAACTAGCACAGTTATCATATTTATTGCCAAGAATGCATGGGCAAGGGAAGAACTTGTCTCGACTAGGTGGCGGGATTGGAACAAGGGGGCCGGGTGAGTCCCAACTTGAAGTTGATCGACGACATATTCGAGGGAGAATTACTGAGCTCAAACGTCAATTAGCTGAAGTATCCAAGCATCGTATGTTGCATCGAGAGAAGCGACGTCGCGGTGGCGCCTACCAAGTTTCACTCGTTGGCTACACAAATGCAGGAAAATCAACATTGTTGAAGAGTTTGACGGGGAGCGACGTTTTTGCTGAAGATAAATTATTTGCAACGCTAGATCCGACATCTAGACAATTACTCTTGCCGAATGGACGAACTGTTATCTTGACTGATACTGTAGGGTTTATTCAAGACTTACCGCATGACGTGGTCGCTGCCTTCCGTTCAACATTGGAAGAAGTTACGGAAGCAAGTTTGCTTCTACATGTCGTTGATGCGAGTGATCCTGATTTCGATAATCAAATTAAAGTTGTAAATGAAGTGCTTGAGGAATTAAATGCGCATGGAAAAGACACAATTGTCGTATTTAATAAGATTGATCAAGTGTCAGATGAACAAAGGCAGCAGTTAAATTTAATCAATAATGCATTGTGTATTAGTGCACTTGATGAACAAGATCTGTTGCGTTTGAAATTAGAAATTGAACAACATCTACTTAATAAATCAGTTGTGTTCCGAATTCCCCCAGAAGATGGAAAATCGCTTGCTTTGGCCCATCGCATGGGCGAAGTACTGGAGCAGACAATAGATGAAGTAGATGGATCAACTACAATAACAATTCGCTTGCAAGAAGAGGATTACGCGAAACACGGGTATTTATTAAAAGCGTATGAGGTTTAGGGGAGGAAGTAACTTGTTTTCCAATGATGTATTAGAGATTGCTAGACATGCAGAAGAACGTATTGCACATAAACAAAGAGAAATCGATGAGATTGTTGATCACAATCAGTGGAAAGTACTAGAGGCTTTTCGCAAACATAAAGTAAGTGATTTCCATTTTGCTGAGTCGACAGGATATGGTTACAATGATCGAGGTCGCGAGGTATTAGACCTTGTTTATGCAGATGTATTTGGTGCTGAATCTGCATTGGTGCGTCCTCATTTTGCCTCTGGAACAGCTACGATTGCCACAGCATTATTTGGAATTCTACGTCCGGGTGATCAACTTGTCTATATCGGGCGCCCTTATGACACACTTCACAAAGTGATTGGAAAGCCAAATGATGGGACAGGTTCATTGATGGATTTTGGGATTCGTTATGCGGAAGTAAATGTGAGCGATCAAGGCGAAATTGATTGGCAAGCGTTAGAACAACGTATTTCAGACTCGACTACCAAAGTAATTGGTATTCAACGTTCTAGAGGATACGACTGGAGGCCCTCGTTTACAATCAACGCCATTCAACAGATAATTGAACGCATCAAATCGATTCGTCCTGAGATGATAATCTTCGTTGATAACTGTTATGGTGAATTTACTGAAATGTTAGAACCATGTGCGGTAGGTGCAGATTTAATTGCTGGCTCATTAATTAAAAATCCTGGTGGTGGCATTGCTACAAGTGGTGGGTATATTGCCGGTCGCGCTGATCTTGTTGCTAAAGCGGCATACCGCTTGACAGCACCAGGTATCGGAAGTGAAGTTGGTGCAATGTTTGGAGCAAATCGTTCCATCTTCCAAGGATTATTTTTAGCCCCGCACTTGGTTGGACAAGCATTAAAAGGGAGTATGTTTGCTGCAGCTGTCTTTGAACATTTCGGAATTGAATCACAACCGAGAGTTGAGGATCCTCGTACAGATTTAATTCAAGCCCTTCGTTTTACTACTGAAAATCATTTAATAACATTTGTACAAAGTATACAAGCTGCAGCGGCTGTTGATGCACATGTGACACCAGTCCCTTGGGCGATGCCAGGTTATGAGCATGAAGTCATCATGGCAGCAGGCACATTCGTACAAGGCGGAAGTCTTGAATTATCTGCAGATGCCCCGATAAGAGAACCTTATATCGCATTTATGCAGGGTGGTTTGACTTATTCACATGTCAAATACGCTGTTTTATTAGCAATAACACAATTATTAAATAATAAGTTATTGTAAATACCTTACATGCCTTGACACATATTTGTAGCTCTTATAAGATAAAAAGTATAGTGTCATAAAAAGGGCGAGGTGACGAAATGAGCACAGATATTCGAAGAAATATGGCGCTTTTCCCCATCGGAATTGTCATGAAGTTAACGGATTTAACTGCTAGACAAATCCGTTATTATGAGCAACATGAACTCATTGTTCCTGCTCGTACAAATGGGAATCAGCGATTATTCTCTTTCAATGATGTTGAACGTTTGTTAGAGATTAAGGCCTTAATTGAAAAAGGCGTAAATATTGCTGGGATTAAACAGGTGGTTTCGCCAGTTGGTCGCGATTCAGATCAAGCGACATTCTATGATGAAAAGACAGAAGTTGCTCGTAAAGAATTGTCGGATAATCAATTACACAAGATGTTGAAAAAGCAATTAATGGAGAAAAGAATGGGGCAAGTTTCCTTAATTCAAGGAGAACTTTCTCGATTCTACAAATAAGAAAGTAGGAGCGTGGTCAAATTGTCAACTTTCACGAAAGAAGATATTATGCGTATCGCCAAAGAACAGAACGTACGGTTTGTTCGTCTTCAATTTACTGACTTACTTGGCACCATTAAGAATGTTGAAATACCGGTTAGCCAACTCGCAAAAGCCTTGGATAATAAGATGATGTTCGATGGATCTTCGATTGAGGGTTATGTTCGTATTGAAGAGTCGGATATGTATTTATACCCGGATTTAAATACGTGGTTAATCTACCCTTGGGTGACTGAAGATCGCGTTGCACGCCTCATTTGTGATATTTATATGCCTGATGGCACACCGTTTGCTGGTGATCCACGTGGCATCTTAAAAAGAAATTTACGATTGATGGAAGAGATGGGATACTCTGCGATGAACGTTGGTCCTGAACCGGAGTTTTTCTTGTTCCAGACAGACGAGAAGGGCAATCCGACCAATGAATTGAACGACCAAGGTGGATATTTCGATTTGGCACCAATGGATTTAGGGGAAAATTGTCGACGTGAGATTGTTTTGACTTTAGAAGAAATGGGTTTTGAGATTGAAGCTTCTCATCATGAAGTTGCGCCTGGCCAACATGAGATTGATTTCAAGTATACTGACGCATTACATGCGGCTGATCAAATTCAGACCTTTAAACTTGTAGTTAAGACAATTGCACGCAATCATAATCTTCATGCAACATTTATGCCGAAGCCACTATTCGGTGTGAATGGCTCTGGTATGCACTGTCATCAGTCGTTATTTAAAGGGAATGAGAATGCATTTTATGATGAGACAGATCGACTTGGATTAAGTGCTGATGCGAAGCATTACATGGCAGGTTGCCTTAAGCATGCTCGCGCGTTTACGGCAATTACGAATCCAACAGTTAACTCTTATAAGAGACTTGTTCTTGGGTATGAAGCACCATGTTACGTTGCATGGTCAGCAAGTAATCGAAGCCCGATGATTCGTATTCCAGCTAGTCGCGGACTAGGTACTCGTATTGAATTACGTAATCCTGATCCTGCTGCGAATCCATACCTTGCTCTAGCTGTTATGTTGCGTGCAGGTTTAGATGGAATTGCGAATAAGACGGAATTAGCAAGACCGGTTGATCGTAATATCTATATCATGTCTGATGAAGAGCGAATTCAAAATGGGATCCCTAGTTTACCGTCAGACTTACATGAAGCGTTAAATGAATTGCTAATGGACGAGGTTATGTGCGAGGCTATGGGTGAACATGCATTAGCTCATTTTATTGAGTTGAAAGAAATTGAATGGGATATTTATCGCACGCAAATTCATCAATGGGAACGCGATCAATATATGACTTTATACTAAACCAAATCATAAAAGACCCCCATCTGCAAAAGATGGGGGTCTTTTTATGTTGCTAATAGATTTCTCTAAATAATCCGGTAACTTTACCAAGGATGGTAACGTGCTGTAATCGAATCGGTTCCATGCTGCTGTTCTCAGGTTGAAGACGGAAATGATCTTTTTCTTTATAGAAACGCTTTACGGTTGCTTCGTCTTCGTCTGTCATTGCAACAACTATATCTCCATTACCTGCAGTACTTTGTTGTCTAACGATTACATAATCGCCATCATAGATTCCTGCTTCAATCATACTTTCACCAACAATCTGAAGCATGAATACATTGAAATCTCCAACATAATGATTAGGAAGAGGAAAATAGTCTTCGATATTCTCGGTAGCTAAAATAGGTGAACCTGCAGTGACTTTACCAATTAAAGGTACGCGAGTGATACTGTGTGCAAATTCAGAAAGTGTTGCGTCTTCATCTTCACCTAATAACTCAATTGCACGGGGTTTAGTTGGATCACGACGAATATGGCCTTTCTTCTCTAGGCGATCTAGATGACCATGTACAGTAGAGCTTGATGCTAAGCCAACAGCTTCACCAATTTCTCTAACAGAAGGGGGATAACCTTTATCTTTAACTTCACTACGAATGAACTCTAAAATAGCAAGCTGACGACTGGAAAGCTTAGTCACATCAAGATCCTCCTTTATTTAAATTTTAAAAAAAGTATAGCACAGAATATGCGTTCGTACAAACATAAGTTCGAATAAATGAAAATAAACAAACAAATGTTCGTAAAAATATTGACACGAATGTTTGTTCGTATTATATTATAAACAAGAACAAACGTTTGGGAGTGATAGTTATGGTATCCACAGTATGGTCAACCGATTTCACAGAGCGTCGCAGCTTTCAATCTACAACTAGAAGTAACTTCATGATTCGTAGAATTATATTCCTCATAGCATTGATTTCACTAATTTTCACAACTACAATTGTCGTACATGCTTTTAATGGTAGCTCGGAGAAGCAATTAACTCCTATTCAATCTTCCCCACAACAACTTGAACATATAATTATTAAACCCGGAATGTCCTTGTGGACAATCGCATCTGATTTAAAGCCTGCAGGTGTTTCAACTCGTGAATATATGGCTTATTTAATGAAAATTAATGATTTAGATTCACCAGTACTTCAAGTTGGAGATGTAATCTCGGCACCATAATTCTCAAAGACCCGTGCTATACGGGTCTTTTTTTGTGTTCGTATTACCTTGACTATTAGATGTTGAAATGGCAAAGTTATAGAAGAAGTTAGGAGGGTATTAAGATGGTTACAGATGAGATGATTAAACGAATTAATGAACTAGCAAATAAGAAAAAGACTGTTGGATTGACTGAAGAAGAGTCAATAGAGCAGGCAGGTCTTCGTCGTGTATACATTGATGCATTTAAATCCTCAATGAGACAACAACTCGATAATATCCAATTTGTCGACGAACAAGATAAATAATTAATGACATCGTGTAGATGGAGGAATCATAGTGGCGAATTCATTCAAGAAAAGTATTCAGAAGAACCAAAAAGAATATTATGCTAAAAATCCCAAACCAAAAGCGAAAAAAAAGACAGAAAATTTGGATTGGAAGTATTTTTATGGTCGTAGTTATGTATTGCCAGTATTATTTATAGCAATCTCGATTTTTTCTGCATTTAGTTTTTCCAATCAAGTTAACAATTTCTACTACTTTACTGTAGCTGCTTACTTTGGACTCGGTATTTATTATTTTGTTAAAAAACCTTATCTCAGAGTTGGGAAAGATTTTATTTCCACCAGAAGACTTGGGTATGACAAATCGTTTGAAGCTGATCAAATTAAGACCATTGAATTATATGACGGCTATGTGCTAATTTCTTTCAAAAAGAGACGAACAAAGTGGGTTTTTGCTAAATCCATTAATCGTTATCCTGTTGAGGATATGGCAATTGAACTTATTAAGTTTGCAAGTCTCAATAAAGTTGAACTCATCAATGAAACGAAAGGGAATATCTAATTATGCAATTAAAAGCTGTTTTTTTTGATCTTGATGACACATTATTGTGGGATGATCGAAGTGTAGATGAATCTTTTGAAGCAACTGCTCATTATGCATCTTCACGAGTAAATATTAATCCTGCTGAACTAGTTGAAGCTGTAAAAGAAAGCGCGCGTGCTTTATACGCAACTTATGAATTCTATTCCTTTACACAAATGATAGGAATCAATCCTTTTGAAGGACTTTGGGGTAATTTTACTGGTGGCGATTTGCCTATGTTTAGAAAAATGCAAGAAATTGTTCCTCAATATCGAACAGATGCATGGACGAATGGTTTAAAAGCACTTGGGATTGAAGACAGTGCACTTGGTAAAGAGTTAGGCTTGATGTTTGCTCAGGAACGTCGTTCTAGACCATATTATTACGAAGAAACGTTAGAAGTGTTAAAGACACTATCGACTAAATATCGTCTACTGATGTTAACAAACGGATCACCGGATTTACAGAATGAGAAACTGACAATGTCACCAGAAGTTGCGCCGTTTTTTGAGAAAATTGTGATTTCAGGAAACTTCGGTCAAGGTAAACCAGCAGTAGAACTTTTCCAATTTGCACTGGATCAAATGGGACTGCATAAAGACGAAGTGATTATGGTTGGGGATAAATTAACAACAGATATTCAAGGTTCCAATAACATTGGATTGAAGTCAGTGTGGATTAACCACCACAACAAAGTAAGAACGGATGCTGAGGCATTGCCAACGTTTGAAATTAAACGTCTGAAAGAACTACTTGCAATTGTATAAATCCAAAGGCTTTGGTGTGGACATTCGTTCATTCCAAAGCTTTTTTTGATTTTTGAATACGGGGAATAACGTGCAAATGTAGCCGATTTTTGGTATTCTATAATTTAGTTGTGTAGTTATGGAATTGGGAGGAACAATGATGAATAAACCACTTTTGCGAGATCAGATGAATCGCAAAATTATGATTTTAGATGGTGCGATGGGCACGATGCTTCAGCGCGAAAATTTATCGGAAGAAGATTTTGGTGGCGAACATTTCGATGGTTGTAATGAACTACTAGTTGTCACAAGACCAGATGTGATTTCTAAAATTCACGAAGCTTATCTTGAAGCTGGTGCAGATATCATCGAGACAAATACGTTCGGCGCTACGAGTGTTGTACTTGCAGAATATGACATTCCTGAACGAGCGCGCGAATTGAATTTAGCAGCGGCAAAATTAGCAGTCGATGCAGTTAACAAGTTTAGTACGCCTGAATGGCCAAGATATGTTGCGGGTGCATTAGGGCCAACAACGAAGACGTTATCTGTAACTGGTGGCGTAACATTCGATCAACTGGTTGATAGTTATTATGAACAAGCGATTGCACTTATTGAGTGCGGTGTGGATTGTTTATTGCTCGAAACATGCCAAGATACACTGAACGTTAAAGCTGGTGGTATTGGTATTCGTAAAGCAATGGATGAACTTGGCAAGCAATTGCCGATTATGATTTCTGGAACCATTGAACCAATGGGTACGACATTAGCGGGACAAGCAATTGATGCATTTTATATTTCACTTGAACATTTAAACCCTGTTTCCATTGGTTTGAACTGTGCGACAGGTCCCGAATTCATGCGCGATCATATTCGTACCTTATCCGGTGTTTCAAAAGCAGCCATAAGCTGTTATCCCAATGCAGGTCTACCAGATGAAGATGGTCATTACCATGAATCACCAGAGTCACTTGCTAAGAAATTAGCTGGTTTTGCTGAACAAGGATGGTTAAACGTAGCGGGTGGCTGTTGTGGAACAACACCTGATCACATTCGTGCAATTGCCGAAACGATGAAGAATTACAAGCCACGACAATCCGTAGGCGATCATCCACCTGCTGTTTCAGGGATTGAGACTTTATTCCTTGAAAGTGATAATCGTCCACTCATGGTAGGCGAACGCACCAACGTATTAGGCTCCCGTAAATTCAAACGTTTAATTGCTGAAGGAAAATATGAAGAAGCTTCAGAAATTGCACGTGCGCAAGTAAAGAACGGTGCACATGTTGTAGATATTTGCTTGCAGGACCCGGATCGAGATGAAACTTTGGATATGGAACAGTTTTTATTCCATGTAGTTAAAAAAGTGAAAGTTCCACTTGTAATTGATTCTACAGATACAAAAGTAATTGAACTTGGTCTTAAATATTCACAGGGTAAAGCAATCATTAATTCCATTAACCTTGAAGATGGTGAAGGGAAGTTTGCAGAAGTAGCCCCATTAATTACACAATATGGTGCTGCAACTGTAGTAGGTACCATTGACGAGAAAGGGATGGCTGTAACGCGCGAGGAGAAACTACTTGTTGCGCAGCGGTCCCATGATCTTTTAGTAAATAAATATGGCATGAGCCCTGAAGATATCATATTTGATCCATTGGTATTCCCTGTCGGAACAGGGGATGAGCAATACATTGGTTCTGCAAAAGAAACGGTCGAAGGAATTCGAGTAATCAAAGAAGCGTTACCGAAATGCCAGACGATTTTGGGAATTAGTAACATTTCTTTCGGTTTGCCAGATGCGGGTCGTGAAGTGCTAAATGCGGTATTCCTGTATCACTGTACAAAAGCCGGACTTGATTATGCGATTGTGAATACGGAGAAACTTGAGCGTTACGCTTCGATTTCTGCGGAAGAACGGAAATTAGCCGAGGATCTATTGTTTGACACAACTGATGAAACATTAGACAAATTCGTCGCACACTTCCGTGAGAAAAAAGTAGTTAAGAAAGAGAAGATTAGCAATCTTTCGCTTGAAGAACGCCTCGCGTCTTACATTATTGAGGGTACGAAGGAAGGACTTATTCCAGATCTTGAGCTTGCATTGCAAAACGACAAACCACTGGACATTATTAATGGACCGTTAATGGCAGGTATGGATGAAGTTGGTCGTTTGTTTAACAATAACGAATTAATTGTAGCTGAGGTACTGCAAAGCGCAGAAGCAATGAAGGCAGCAGTAGCACACCTTGAGCAGTATATGGAGAAAAATGAGTCTGCAGTTAAAGGGAAGATTTTGCTCGCAACCGTTAAAGGTGACGTACATGATATCGGCAAGAATTTAGTAGAAATTATTTTGTCAAACAATGGGTATGAAATTGTTAATTTGGGTATTAAAGTACCTGCTGATCAAATCATTCAGGCATACAAAGAACACAAGCCAGATGCAATTGGTTTGTCAGGTCTATTGGTGAAGTCAGCACAACAAATGGTTACAACAGCACAAGATCTAAAAGCAAATGGGATTGATGTTCCTATTTTGGTTGGTGGCGCGGCATTAACGCGTAAATTCACCAAAGATCGCATAGGTCCTGAATATGATGGACTCGTATTGTATGCAAAAGACGCGATGAATGGTTTGGATTTAGCGAATCAGATTACAAATCCTGAGCAACGACAATTACTTGTAGAAGAAATGATTGCCTATAAGAATACACCGAAGACAGAAGATGCAGGCAAGAAAGACCTACCGCAGTTGACACGTGTTGTTCGTTCAAATACGAATCAACATGCTCCTGTTTTCACACCACCTGATTTAGAGCGTCACGTTTTGAAGAACTATCCGGTTTCGCACATTCTTCCATACGTTAATATGCAAATGCTTCTGGGCCATCACCTCGGCGTGAAAGGTACAGTAGAGCAATTGATTGAAGATGGCGACAAGAAAACGGTCGAATTAAAGGCAATCGTCGATGATCTCTATGCTGAAGCTATGCGCGAAGGATATTTACAAGCACATGGCATGTATCAGTTCTTCCCAGCACAATCTGAGGGGAATGACGTTATCGTCTACGATCCGAAAGATACAACGAAAGTGTTACAACGGTTTAGCTTCCCAAGACAAAAGACAGAGCCATTCTTATGCTTAGCAGATTTCTTAAAATCCGTTGAAAGTGGCGTTATGGATTATGTTGGTTTCTTAGTTGTTACAGCGGGGCAAAATATCCGTGAGCGTGCAACTGAGATGAAGGATAATGGGGATTACTTAAGATCCCATGCCCTTCAAGCATTAGCGCTTGAAACAGCGGAAGGCTTTGCTGAACGCGTTCATCACATGATGCGAGATATTTGGGGGTTCCCGGATTCTGCTGAGATGACGATGAAGCAACGTTTTGGCGCAAGATATCAGGGGGTACGCGTTTCTTTTGGGTATCCAGCTTGTCCGAACTTGGAAGATCAAGAATTACTATTTAGCTTATTAAATCCTGCTGATATTGGCATTGAATTGACAGAAGGATTCATGATGGAACCAGAAGCTTCCGTATCTGCTATGGTGTTTGCGCATCCTGAAGGGAAATATTTCAATGTTGAAAAAGCAGAGTAATTGAGATGAAAAGGAGGCGTTATGATGCAATTGTATTTTTTGGGAACCGGTGCAGGTATGCCATCCAATGCGCGTAACGTCTCTGCTTTAGCATTAAATGTATTAGGTGAGCGCAATGCGACTTGGCTATTTGATTGTGGCGAAGGCACGCAGCATGCCATACTTAAATCACCAATTAAATTAAGTAAGTTAGAGTTCATATTCATTACACATTTACATGGCGATCATATCTTTGGATTACCAGGTTTACTCAGTAGTCGATCGAACTATGGAAATGAGTCGCCAATTACAATCTTTGGTCCGGTTGGCATTAAGCAATTTATTGAGACATCGTTTAAGTTAAGTGATACGCATCTTCGTTATGAAATTAACTATGTAGAGTGGTCATCCCCTGATATGGGTGAAATTCTTTATGAAGATGATCAGTTTGTAATCAAAATTGCGCCTCTTATCCATCGGATTCCTTCATGCGGTTATCGCATCGAGGAGAAATCGAAGCCAGGACAATTGCGTGTTGACTTATTGGAGCGGGATCAAATTCCACCAGGCCCGGACTATGCCAAGATTAAACAACAAGAATTTGTTGTTCTTGAAGATGGTCGAAGAATTGAATCTAGCACCTATTTAGGTCCTTCGATTCCGGGAAGAATCTTGGCTGTTGCTGGTGACACTAAAATATGTGAAGGTTCGAGATACTTATTAGCAAATGCTAATGTTGCAGTTCATGAAGCTACTTTCAATGATGAATTTGCTCATTTGGCAGGTGAGTATTTTCATTCTACGGCTAGAGAAGTTGCAACAATTGCTAAAGAGGTTAATACAACTAAGTTAATACTCACGCATTTAAGTGCTCGTTATAATCTGGAAGATGCGAATCATTTACTTTCTGAAGCTCTTCAACAATTTGAAAACACGCATATTGCTTTTGATCACTTTAGTTGTGAAATCAATGTTCTTAAATAATTGTCGATAAATTATACATAGCCTTAATCGAATGCTGACACATCATTAATATTCAATAATTAAGATGGATGTAGTACCCCACTTAAGACTTGAATATAGGGTGTGTCTTTTTTGTATTAGATGTATAAGGTGACAGGAGGGCAAAAATGGATACAGCTACTCACATACTCATCGGAAGTACACTTGCAGGATTAGCATTGATAGATCCCAACCTCGCGGGAAATGAAGCCCTTATTCAGGCTACACTTGTAGCTACACTTATTGGTTCTAACGCACCAGATTTCGACACATTATCACGCATTCGAGGGTTTAAATCATATTTGACTAATCATCGCGCATTCACACATTCACTCACTGCTATGTTGATTTGGCCTATCCTAATTACTTTACCAATTTCGTTCATATTCGGTGTAACGGAGAACATATTCACTCTGTTGCTATGGAGCTTTATTGCTGTGCTCACACACGTCTTTATGGACTGGTTAAATGCTTATGGCGTTCAATGTTTTCGACCGCTTTCACAGAAATGGCATCATTTAGATTTGCTCTCTATATTTGATCCAATCCTTTTCGCCTTACATCTTACTGGACTTTTACTGTGGGTATTTACGAATTTCGAAGCAACTCTAATATTTATTGTCGTTTATTCTTTAACAGCCATTTATATTATTCTTCGCGCAATGCAACACCACTTTATTCTAAAACTCTTAAAACTACGTTATCCTGATGAAATTACTATTCACCTTATCCCGAAATTACACTGGAAACAATGGCAATTTGTAGTTGAATTAGAAAATTTCTTTATGATTGGCCATATAAATGGAACATCGGTTTATGTGGATTCAAATTTCCAAAAAGAAGAAGAGAATCCGGTAATACGTGCAACAAAAAATACGGATGGTGTAAGAACTTTCTTGCATTTTGCAGATCGTGTACATGTATCATCGAAAAAAGTGGTTGAAGGTTACGAGGTTAGTTGGAGTGATATGCGATTTAATTATCAGAAAAAATTGTCATTTGGAGTAGATCTTTTGCTTGATGAAAATTTAAATATTATCGATCAAAAAATGGGTTATCGAAAGAAGACTTTAGAACCCCCTTACTTATAAAAAGAGATGAATGTCGACAAGACATTCATCTCTTTCTTTGTGTTAATCATTCAATCCGAACGTAACGAATGATTCAATCGGGTGACGACCATTTGGTCGTTCACGTTGTTGAAGAGCTTCAGGCAATTTGCTTTTATTCCCGCGATAGCCAATTGCAATGACAACATGTAAGTCATACTGCTCAGAAATATGTAAAGTTTCGCGTGCTTTATGTGAGTCGAAACCACCCATCATATGCGTAGCTAATCCTTGATTCTCGGCTTCCAATGCTAACAACATGGATGCTGCACCTGCGTCAAAGGAGTGGGCACGGTTTACATCACCGTTTTCGTAAAATTTCTCTGAGTAAAGCAGGGCATAGGCGGAAGCCTCTTTACACCAAGTTAAGTTACCGTCATAAATAAAAGAGTTAAACGTATTCATGTCTGCTTGAGATGTTACCACGATAAATTTCCAAGGTTGTGCATTCATAGCAGAAGGAGCCCAGCGGGCAGCCTCGAATAAACTATGAAGTACATCTTGTGGAATTGCTTTCTTATCGAATGAACGAGAAGACCAACGGTCTAAGATTAATGGATGGATATCGTGATCAGGTTCTCTAAATTGTGTCATGCGTATCACACTCCTAGTTCTGTTTTAAATCCTTTATTTATTTTACATGGATTAAATTTTGTGCGCAATGAATCAAAATCAATAAAAATTAATAGTGTTAAATGTTTTGAAAGTGAGATAAACTGACATTATAAATGATTAATCGGAACTTTGAACGGAGGATCTCGCAAATGAGTCATAACCAACAAGTAATTAACATATATTTAGATGATTTGCGTCCATGTCCCAAAGGTTTTGTGCTCGCTAAGAATGCTGAGGAATGCATCAGATTGCTTAGAGAGAATAAGGTAGATGTCATGAGTATGGATCACGATTTAGGCTGGGATGAAATGAATGGAACGGATCTTGCCCACGAGCTAGTTCGACTTAATCTATATGCCAATGAAATTTACTTGCATTCGTCCAGCATGATTGGTCGACAAAATATGTATAAATGTTTCATGGATCATAAACCAGAT
>JBEGSW010000055.1:0-34336 GCA_041179705.1 Bacillota bacterium
TCGCCCGTTGCAATATCTGGATTGGTCGTGTATCGATATAATTGGCCAGCGCCACCACTACATAAAATTGTAGCGTCTGCTTCAACAATCACCCGACTGCCATCCGGTTTCTGGACGAGCACACCCCAACACTCATCTCCGTTGGTAAGCAAGTCAATGACAAAGTGATCATCCCACATCGTGATGCGTGGATTTGCTTTCGCCTCTTCCCAAAGGGCACGGACGATTTCTGCACCAGTTGCATCACCATGCGCGTGCAGAATTCGACGATGGCTATGTGCGCCTTCTTTCGTCAGCGCATATTCCCCATCCGTCTCTAAATCAAATTGCGTGCCATAACGAATTAGGTCTCTTACCCCATTTGGTCCCTCTGTGACCAATACCTCAACCGCTGATGCATCACACAAACCAGCACCAGCAATCATCGTGTCTTGGCGATGAAATTTGGGCGAGTCATCATCTGCAAAGACAGCCGCAATGCCGCCTTGCGCATAACGGGTGTTGCTATCCATCACGGATTTTTTCGTAATCATCATGACTTCACGAGTTTCACCAGATTGAATCGCAGTAAATAAACCGGCAATCCCGGCACCAATGACGATGACCTCAGTACGCACGCGTGGCAATGCATTGCTATCAAAATCTACTAAATATCTTGGAATCTGCATCTCTTCTAGCCTCCAAGTACGAATTTAGAACAAGAGAGAGGTCTTAACGACCTCTCACATGGTTGACTGCTATATTATTTCGCGGAAATTTCCAACATCCGATCAAGTGCACCTCTGGCATTATCCGCCACTTGCTTTGGCACATAAATTTCCGGCTTCATTTCTTCTAAACACTTCACAAGCTTCTTCAAGTTGTTAACCTTCATATTCGGACACACCAAGAACTTGCTTGCAAAATGGAACGTCTTATCCGGACTGTCGAGGCGCAACTGATACCCCGTGCCATCTTCTGTACCGACAATAAATTCCTTGCATGTAGATTGCTTGCAGTAATTCAGAATAGCCGTCGTGCTGCCAACGAAATCTGCCAACTTAACAACTTCTGGACGACACTCAGGATGAACAACGAATTGAGCGTTTGGATAAAGGCGGCGCATTTCTTCTACGTCCTTCACTGTCAACATATCATGCGTGTTGCAGTACCCTTCCCAAATGATCATCTTCTTGTCCGTATACTTCGATACATAGTCTCCTAAGTTCTTATCTGGACAGAAAATAATTTCATCTGCGTCGATGGATTGGATAATCTTAACCGCATTGGCCGACGTACACACAATATCTGTCTCGGCTTTAATTTCAGCAGAAGAGTTAATGTAAGTCACAACAACCGCATTCGGATGCTCTGCTTTTAACTTGCGCAAACCATCTACATTGACCATATCGGCCATCGGACAACCTGCACGCTCATCAGGGATGATCACGGTCTTGTTCGGCGCCAAAATCTTTGCGCTCTCACCCATGAAATGCACGCCACAAAAAACAATCACATCGGCATCCGTCTCTGCTGCTTTCTGCGCTAATAAATAAGAGTCGCCACGGAAATCAGCAACTTCTTGAATCTCATCACGTTGATAGTAGTGTGCCAAAATAATCGCGTTACGTTCTTTCTTCAATTCGAGAAGTCGAGCTTTTAAGGCTTCATCTCGCTCTTGCTTGCGCGCAAGCGCCAATGCTTCCATTGCTGGTACCTCCAATATTTAATGGTAAACGAGCTACAAAAACCCGTACTCCGCCTGTTTTTTTAGAATAAATTCAATGTACATCACCACCCCCCCGATGTCAATTCGGAGCGGTCCCTGAACAAAGGTTCATCCGGTGTAAACTGACGATTCATTTGCCAGCAATTACTGTCTATTTGAATACTAATTTTAACAAAATCCCATAAACAGATGAAACAGCGTCGATTTAGATAGTAATTTAAACAAGCAGTGTTATAAGCAACCAATAGAATCTGAATCGCCATTAAAAAAGCTGCACCAACCGAGATACCTCGATCGATACAGCCTTTGAAAATCAATTAAACTTCCTCGTCCGGTTCTGCTTTGTCAAAATCAAGGCGGTTCGCTTCATTGGAAACCTCTTGCTCTTTGATTGTAACCTTCACAGGTTGCGGAATTTCGCCTGTCTCAAGCAAAGCGCGAATTTGATCGCGTTCCAATGTTTCAAGTTCTAGCAATTTATTCGCTACTAAATGAACTTGGTCGGCATGCGTTGTCAAAATTTCTTTCGCTTGGTTGTAACAGTTGCGAATCATTGTCTGCATTTCCATATCAATTTCATAAGCAATCGTATCGGAGTAGTTCTGCTCATGACCGATATCGCGGCCTAAGAATACTTGCCCTTGTGTGTTACCAAATTGAAGCGTACCCAGCTTTTCGCTCATCCCATATTCCATGACCATGGCACGAACGATCGCCGTTGCTTTCTTAAAGTCGTCGTACGCACCAGTTCCTACTTCACCGATGTAAATTTCTTCAGCCGCACGGCCGCCCAATAAACCAACTACGCGTTCTAGTAACTCTGACTTCGTCTGCAACATGCGATCTTGCCCATCTTTCGGCAACATCATCACATAGCCGCCAGCTCGACCGCGCGGAACAATTGTTACTTTTTGGATTTCATCCGCATTGCGAATGTGGTAACCAATAATCGTATGACCCGCTTCGTGGTAAGCAATTGTCTTCTTCTCACGATCCGTAATCACGCGACTCTTCTTCTGCGTGCCGACAACAACACGATCAAACGCTTCGTTAACCTCATCCATCGAGATATCTTTGCGATTACGGCGAGCAGCAATTAATGCCGCTTCATTTAACAAGTTCTCAAGGTCAGCACCTGTAAAACCTGTTGTGTAACGCGCTAATGTATCCAATTGTACGTCATCGTTCAAAGGCTTATTCTTCGCATGAACTTTCAATACCGCTTCGCGTCCTTTGATGTCTGGGCGGTCAACCGTAATTTGACGATCAAATCGTCCTGGGCGAAGCAATGCTGGATCTAAGATATCCGGGCGGTTTGTCGCTGCGACAATAATAATCCCTTCGTTCGCACCGAAACCATCCATTTCAACAAGCAATTGGTTCAATGTCTGCTCACGCTCATCATGACCACCGCCAAGACCCGCGCCACGCTGACGACCAACAGCATCAATTTCATCAATAAAGATAATACAAGGTGCATTTTTCTTTGCATTCTCGAACAAGTCACGTACGCGACTCGCACCAACACCGACGAACATTTCGACGAAATCGGAACCTGAAATGCTAAAGAATGGAACGCCTGCTTCACCTGCAACAGCACGCGCAAGCAACGTCTTACCCGTTCCTGGAGGCCCGTTCAACAAAACCCCTTTCGGGATTCGCGCACCTACAGCAGCAAACTTGCGAGGGTCCTTCAAGAACTCCACAATTTCAACAAGCTCTTGCTTTTCTTCATCTGCTCCAGCCACATCCTCAAATGTGACTTTCTTCTTCTCATCATTGTAAAGTCGTGCACGGCTCTTGCCAAAGTTCATCACTTTGCCGCCGCCACCTTGCGCTTGATTCATCAAGAAGAAGAACAGAACAAAGATGATGATAAACGGTATAATCGCCGTCAACAGCGAAACCCAATTGCTTTCGCTCTGCATCTTCTCAACCGTAACCTTCACATCAGGCTTCGTCTCTAACTTCGTAAATACACTCTCAGCAAATGGCGCTCGCACTTCGAACGTCTTACTTCCATCCTGGGCTTTCGCATATTTACCGGTGATTGTGTATGAGAAACGATCGTAACGAACCGCCACCTCAGTCACATTGTCTTTGTTCAATTGGACCAAAAATTGGTCGTAGGTCATCGGCTTCTGAACTTCATTACTCTTGCTAATATAATTTACGATACCCACAACAACTAAAAAAATAAGTAAGTAGAAACCGGTATTACGGATAAATTTGTTCATGTCTGCCTCCTTTTGCGGAAATCCGTCGTGTTCTCTTGTTGCTTAGGCTTTGGTGTATATTTCTGGTTTCAAAATGCCAATGAACGGCAAATTGCGATAACCTTCTGCATAATCTAATCCATACCCAACCACAAAGGCATCTGGAATCATAAAACCTTTATATTCAGGTTCTAATTCGACTGTGCGTCGCGCTGGTTTATCGAACAAGGCAACAACTGCTACAGATAATGCATTACGTCGCTCTAAAATATCGATAACATAACTCAATGTAAGTCCGCTATCGATAATATCCTCGACAATGATCACATCTCGTCCCTCAACGGAAATGTCCAAATCTTTCACAATCTTCACTACGCCAGATGATGTTGCACCAGATCCGTAACTTGAAACCGCCATAAAATCAATTTCAATCGGCACTGTAATGCGCTTAACAATGTCCGCCATAAATACAAAAGCGCCTTTCAGCACACAGATGACAAGAGGATTTCGCCCTTCATAATCGTTGCTAATCAATGCCCCGAGTTCAGCGACTTTTTCTTGAATCTGTTCTTCACTGTACAAAATTTCCTGAATATCCTTAATCAAAAAGGTTTCCTCCTACTTGTGGTGCTCAATATCCATTACTTTATGAAAGGAACATAGTGGATATGAAGCGACTTCTCCGCCCCTTGACCATCACTGACATGAACCGATGGTCGCATACCAGGAATCCATAAAGGGCGATCTAACCCATCACATACAACCGGAAGTTGATTTCGTTCCGACTGCGGGATTGATTCTTCAATAAATAGTTTCTTCAACAACTTGCGTCCCGACATCCCAGGTAAAGCGATACGATCTCCTGGTTGGCGGTTTCGCACGCGAAGTGGCAAAGCTAATGTTGAGACAGCCAGGCAAAGTTTGAACCCCTCTGTGCCAACTCGCTCCTCGGTCTGAAAAATCAACTGTGCCCCATTCGGTAGGCTGATTGTCGTCGGCCATTGGTCAACCTGATAATGAAAGGTTGTCTCCTCACACTCCGCGATAAATGGCGTGAAGGCAATCGCGTCATACACGCGAACAAATCGCACATCTTGGGATAGATGCAATTGCAATTGCGGTGGCTCGGGCTGAAGAATGGCAAGTCGAACGGTTTCGACTTTGTCAAAAGAAACAGCCTCAGGCTTTTTAGCAAGATAACTTAATATTAGAGTAATCAATCTCCTTTGTAAAGCAAGCGGGAACTGCATAAACACGCTACGATAACCTTTATATTCACCGTCTTCAAACGCGAAATGTGTGTCTAACATTTGCTTTGTTAATTCATCCATCCAGACTTCTTCAGCGCGGGCAATCACTGCGTATCGATTAACAGCATCCACCCACTTTGGATTAAAACGGTCCAATAACGGCGCAACCAACTGCCGCCAAGCATTCCGTTGATATTTATCCAATCGATTAGAACTATCTTCTAAATAAGGAACGTCATGTTGTGCACAGTAGGCAACCAACTCTGCTTTGCGAATCCCTAGTAAAGGACGAACAAGTTCAACGTGACCAAACCTACGTTGTGCAGCCATACCCGAAATGCCTTTCAAACCTACGCCACGTATCAACTTTAAAAGAACCGTCTCTGCCTGATCATCGGCATGATGGGCAAGTACAATTGTAGCTGCGTGCCATTTCTCGGCAACTTCCAAGAGGAATGCATAGCGCTTTGTACGAGCAACTTCTTGCAAATTTCCATTGGTCGTATGGAAGTGCTCCTTCACGTCCAAGTCTCCCTGCTCATACGGCAATTGGTGTTGCTCAGCAACTTGTTGGACGAGCGCTGCCTCCGCATCAGACTCTGCACCACGTAACCCATGATTGGCATGGGCCACAATAAGCGTGACATTCATCGATGAGCGAAGAGTTAACAACGCATGTAACAGCGCCATCGAATCGACGCCACCGCTCACGGCAACGACGACTGACGTATTCGGTTGAATCGAACGTTGAATCGCCTGCATCACACTCACGGTGCTTCACTCCCTCGCAAATCGCATGTCTAATTTATAATTGAAACTTGACTAATTTACAAGTAAAAACAGCTCCCCTGGATCACCGAAGCGTTTCCTCGAAGAGCTGCAAATCTCATATTAACTTACTGGTTTGGGACGTTCGATCCGTGTTAATCCTTGCCATGGGAATCGACTCCATTCTGGCGTATATTTTTCAACCCTCGCAACAACTACAGTCATATCATCACTAATGACACCGTCCTGGTAACGAACAACTTTTTCTAGCAAACAGTCGGCAAAGACTTGAGGATCATCCGTTTCGATTTCTCTTAGCATTCGTTGCATCCACCGTTCTTTATTCGTATTTCGTCCTGGCGCATCATAAATGCCATCGGTCATCATTACCACCGTATCACCTGGCATCAAATCGACACTGACGAGATCGACATCTATTTCCTGCAAGATGCCTACGGGTAGATTATGTGCAGAAATCGAAATGACCTCCTGTCCCCGTTTGATAAAACTTGGTGTCGAACCAACTTTCATGAATGTGGTGCGCGCATTATTCAAGTCGATTAGAGCAACATCAATTGTGGCGAAGATTTCTTCCTGTGAGCGGAGCAACAAAACCGAATTCACTGATTTAATGGCTAATTTTTCGTCCATCCCGGATTCCAATAATTGTTGCAATATCGATAATGTTGCCTGGCTCTCACCATTGGCACGCCAACCGTTGCCCATACCATCACTTAAGGCAACTGCATATTTGCCGTTGCTTAATTCGACGGTGCTGAAACTATCCCCGGACAACATTTCGCCACCCTTCGCTGCACTGGCCACGCCGGTTTCAATTTCAAATCCTTTTGCTGATCCAAACGTCACAGTATAATAGCCATCCGCATGAACGCCATATCGTTCTCGCTTCACGACGATATTTTCACCTGTTATGTCCGAAAGCAGCGGTGCAATAATTTTTCGACACTCATCATACCCTCGAATAAACTGATGCAACATCTCAATCTCAATCTTGCCTTCGTCTAGACAAATAATGTCAACATCACTAATCGATAATCCCAGACTTTCCACAGCGCGACGAATTTGTTCCTCCTGACGATGCATCTGCTGCCCTTCGCGTTGAATTTCATTCGCCAAATCTTCCATAACCATGGAAACACCAAACAATTGTTCCGAAACAAGCTTGCGACTTTCTTGTAATTGATTGCGCCACAATTGTTCATTCACTTTAATCATTCTTGAACCGAATCGTTGTTGCCCAGCTGATTGCGGCGTTAGAGGGGCGAAACTTTTGGAGAGTTGCTGAAACACGTCTGAGAACTGTTTCACACGATCTGCCGTTACATCGCGGACACGTCGTGCATAATCAATTTGCGATTTGGCATATTCGTTGGTGCCTGGAATCCACTTTGCTAATTTCATCAACCAAGCCTGTGGCGTGGCGATGAATAGTAGAATAGCTACTGCCGATTCTCCCAGCGAAGTCATCACGGCATCCGTCTCTCCAATATACAAGGAGAGGATTGCCGTGCCGAGTAACATCCCAAAGCCGACTGCCAAACGCTTCCCGTCTCGCAATAGGCCCGCAAGCATACCAGCAAAAGAAAGTAGTCCAATTTGCGAGATCGAACCCGCGTTAACGAGACTCAATATCAAACCAGTTACAACGCCGACTGTTGCCCCAAGTGGTGCACCGCCGATAAAAGCAACGACGAGCAGCGAATATCGCGATAACACATGTTCAATCGCGATGCCTTCAATCGACCAGCCTACGGTCCCAGTCATCACCGAGCCTAGTAAAATTAATAAACAGATGATTTCTTCATTTCGTAACTTATGTGTCTTTCTTGGTTTTAATAAAATCGGAATCGCCTGAACAAAAATTAACGTAAGCACAAATGCCAGTGACGACTCGGCAATGGCTAATAAGAGTGGATACCAATCCATCTGCATCATCACAATTAATTTGCCGGTCAAACTTAGAAAAGAAGAGATAAATACAAGCAGCGGCGCATATGTTGGTTCAGAATGCTGCGTTCGCGCTAATAACCAATGAATTCCTGCAAATAGGCCACAGGAGATCAGGATAGGCAAAGCTGCATGATGGGCAGCAAATAATCCGCCAATAAAGATAGCCATTGCTACATGAATCCGCAAATCCTTTCGGTAATAATACATGACGCCAAAGTATGCAATGGCGAACGGTGTTAAATGTTCGAACAACATTGCCCTGGCGAGCAAAAAGCCAATGAGTAGCAAAAGAATCGTGTTTTGCTGCTCCTTCAACCACATTTTCCATTTCATCTTACACTCCACCTACCCGATGTTTTTCATTCTCTATGATTCGAGTTTCAGTATAGGAACAGCGATGCCTAAAAGTTTGTCACAAACTGGCAGGGCGGAGAAAAAACTTTCCGACAAAAAAAGCGTGAGCCTACAAAGGCTCACGCTTTCTGTCAAATCCTATAAAATTAAGAGCGCTTCGCACCACGGCCGCCACGCTTAGATTCTGTATTTTTCTTGATCGAAGAAATGCGTTCTTCACTATCTTTCAAGAAACGCGTTAATTTGTCATCGAAAGAAGGCTTCGCATAAGCTGGTTTGGAACCAAAGCCACCGCCTGGTTTACCACCAAAGCCACCTGGTTTGCCCCCGAAACCACCTGGACGACCGCCACCACGTTGCTCACCGCCTTCACGACGTTGGAATCCACCACTGGATTCACGAGCAGGACGCTCTTCGCGAACAGGTTCAGGTTTATCCACTGCTTTACGGATAGACAATCCAATCTTACCGTCTTTGTCGACATTGATAACTTTAACCGTTACTGTGTCATTTACTTTCAAGTGCTCATTGACGTCCTTCACATAATTATCCGCAATCTCGGAAATATGTACAAGACCCGTAATGCCATCCGGCAGCTCTACAAATGCTCCGAAATTCGTAATCCCGGTTACTTTACCTTCTAACTTGCTGCCCAATTCAATTGCCATAAACGCCAATGATCCTCCTCAAGATACAAACAAAAATGGTCTGATTATAGTGCAGATTATATCCTAATCCCGCTACAGTGGTCAACAACAGACGTCACTGTCCTTCCAAAAACAATTTTTCGCCCTCTTTGGTCATATATAATTCCGAACGAAGCAACTGTTCGATATATTCCTTGTCGCCTAACTTCTTAATCTCATCTTTATAGGCCTGGTTCTGTTTCTTTATCGCTTGTAACTGCAATTCGATTTGTTTCCGCTCTTGCTTTTTCTCGAATAAAATCCATTGCAGCTTGGCAAATGAATAAATCGCCCAAAGCAAGAACAAGGCCATCACGATGACATACAGGCGCATGCGTCGACGTTGTCCACGGTCCTTGCCAGATTGTGCCGCTTGAATAATCTTTAACATGGTTGATGCCACCTCCTTAGCGCTTCCATAGGCGAGATAAAATCCTCCACCATTTTAGCACAAAAAAACCGAAGAGAGCAGAACCAATTCGAAACAAAATTTTCCATATCCAGCGGAAGGCACGGCTCATCGATTTCATGTACAACACGAATCCGACAATCAGCCCCAAAAAGACATAGATGCGTAACATCCCGTCACTGCGCCATTGCAAGATTGCAAAGACGAGAATCGAACCGACCAGCCAAAGCAACAAATCAACACATGCACGGATGACTTTATTTCTAGTTCCCCTCGACAACCACGTCCGATAGCCATCATATAAAAATCCCAACGCGCACCCAGCGATAGCCATGGCAAATAACAAGTTCAATTGCGCACCTAAACTCATTTCAATACCTTGCTCCAAAACGATCGTCGATCGACCGACAACTGTTCGCCATATTGAATGGCATGAACGTGGCCCTCAACGATGAGTTCACCTTGTTCTAAAGCAACATGTTTAATCGTCAGCGCCTGGCCAGTAATCGTTAAATAGCCGCAATCCGTCTCCATGCGAAATCGTGTCTTATCGAAACTTTCGAGCTTGACGATGCCGGTCATCTCGAGTTGTTTGCGCTGGACCGTTTTGAGCTCATGTCGCTTGGTTCGAATCGGTTCGTTCATAGGCTACACTCCTTTAAGAAATAGGTATGCAGCTATATGGATTAACATGAATAAAAAACAAAAAGCCGAGGGATTATCCCCCGGCTTGTCGTCTAAAATAATGGATCAGTCTTATAGGTTTCTTCTCTTAACAAAGTGAACATCTCTGCAGCGTCTTCTTTGCGCGCGGAGTCAGTGATGCGATCGATGCGAACAGTAATTGTCTTCTGGCCGAATTGAATCATCAACTCGTCACCCACTTTTACCGTCGTGCTTGGCTTCGCCTCACGGCCATTAATCCAAACGCGCCCACCCTCTGACACATCTTTAGCAACGACTCGTCGCTTAATGATGCGAGAAACTTTTAAGAACTTATCGAGTCGCATTATTATTTCACAGCTTCTTTAAGCTTGTTACCAGCTTTGAAAGCAGGAATTGTGGAAGCTGCGATTGTGATTTCTTTACCAGTTTGTGGGTTACGGCCTGTACGACCATTACGTTTGCGAGTTTCGAATGTACCGAAACCTACTAATTGTACTTTGTCGCCAGCAGCTAATGCTTCAGTTACTGCGCCTAGGAAACCGTTAAGTACGGATTCAACGTCTTTTTTGGATACGCCGCTTTTACCAGCAATGTTGTTGATTAAATCAGTCTTGTTCATGGATAAGTCCCCCTAAGTATAATGAATTCCGTTACTGTTATTCTTTATGTTTTCTACAATTCCTGCTAAATTACAGCATTTTTTTGATTTTTTTTAATTTTTTTTTGATTTTTTTGCCAATTGCCACCATTCTTCCATCTGTTCGAGTGAAGTTTGTTCCCATTTTTGGCCGGATTCGCTTATTTTTTGTTCGATAAAGCGAAAGCGCTGGTCAAACTTTTGGATCGTTGCAGACAAGGCAGCATCTGCATCGACTTTTAAGAATCGGGATAAATTGACAGTTGCGAACAATAAATCGCCTAGCTCTTCAGCAATTTCTGGGGCACCGATAGGCTTCGCTTGCCATGCTTCGATTAGCTCTGCCAGTTCCTCACGGACTTTATCCAAGACGGGAGCAGGTTCGGTCCAATCGAATCCAACTTTTGCTGCACGTTTCTGGATTTCAGTTGCTTTATAGAGGGCTGGCAGCGCTTGTGGAATCCCATCCATGCGTGAATTTGCATCAACGTCGATTCCTTTGCTGCGTTTTTCCTCATTTTTTATCGCTTGCCAGTTCGTTAAGACTTCTTCCGTGGAGTTCGCACGCACATCCCCAAAGACGTGAGGATGTCGGCGAATTAACTTTTCGCTAATTGCTTCGATGACGTCGGTCACTGTGAATTGGCCGGTTTCCTCTTCCATTTCAGCATGCAACATGATTTGCAACAACAAATCGCCAAGTTCCTCACACATAGCATCTGTATCATCTGCATCGATCGTCTCAACGACTTCAAATGTTTCCTCGATTAAATTTTTACGGATTGATTGATGGGTTTGTTCGCGGTCCCATGGGCAACCACCTGGACTACGTAAAATATGTACAATTTCACGAAGTTGAGCAAAGGTGCGATTTAATACACGATCTTCTGTCGTTGCTGGAATCCACACAATCGAGTGATTGCCGTAGCCTTGAACGTGATCCAACTCATACAATGGAACAGAAATAATCCGTTCATCTTCAAATCCTAATCGATGTGCGACAACGACGACAAAATCATCAGGATACAATGCCATCAGTGTTAACTTCGCATCCGATGCGGTATGTACGTCATATACTTGCGTAATGATTGTGTGGACTCTTGGTTGTAACAAATCGTCTGTCATCGACGCTGCATCAAGCAGTTGGAAGCCGTTCACGGGATCAATACCTAACCGCAGGAACGTCTGATCAAGGAAACTTTCCCCCCCGATGATCGCCAAGCGGACATCCTCCACTGCACAGCGTTCACGTAACAGGACTACTGTATACTCAGCGACCATCGGATGACCTGGCACGGCATATACAAGTTCTTTCCCTTGCTTCGCTTGCGCCATCAGTTGATCAACAATTGCGACATATACTTCATTAAATTGACGATGTTGTTCATAGTATTGGTCAAAACTTTGCATCTTTAAACCTTGTTCGCTCAACCAATTTACAACCGGATGGTCAACCGTTCGTAACCAAATCGCTTCCGCCTCTTGCAATACGGACCAGACACCGAGCGTCAATTGACGTTCGTCACCCGAGCCTAAACCAACTACTGTAATTGAACCTGCCATGCGCTACTCTCCTTCGGAAGACATCCGGTCATTTGGGAATTTTAATCGATCGAGCGCATTTTGCATCGCCCGTTCCACACTTGGAATGACAGAGAAATCTGCCGGTGTGATTGCTTTTACTTTTAATAACGTGAAAATATAAACAGTTGCTCCCAGAACAATTGCAAGTAAGGCGCTCACAGTGGCTTCAAATCGATCAGACGCCATTGTCGGTAAAAAGACATGCACAGAAATAATCGTCAACCACACAACGAAACTCATCACGAGCAGCGCAATTAGCGTCTTAATCACAAATAGGCCGCGTTGCAGATTTAAGTATTTAAACTCATGACGGAGGGAAATCGTATTTAACAATGCCGCTACAAAAAAGGCAGCTAGCATAGAAATCGCCGCACCATTGACGCCATATTGGGGAACGAGTAGCAGATTTCCAATCAGTTTCACCATGACAGCGATTAATAAATGATAGACCGGTAACCGCTCTTTTCCCCAACCCTGTAAGAAACTTGTCGTAATGATATTCAGCACGGAGAAAATAACACTAATTCCCAAGATCGCCATTGCTGTTGTCCCAACTTCATCTTCAAATAACATCACATTGATTGGTTTAGCAGTCATCCACAAACCAACGGAAGCAGCCATTCCGAAGTACCAGGTGAATCGGACGAATGTTGCAATTTGTTTGCCCATTTCCTGCTCATCGTTGCGTGCACGCGCAGCAACCATTGCCGGCACAATTGCCACACTAATTGAACTAAATAATAAAATAATGAACTGTGTCAGCACTAAACCGCGAGAATATACGCCATATAGTTCCATCGCACCCCATTCACCGAAACCTTGTAACTGAAACATACGCGGCAACGTGAAGGTGTCTACAATGTTCAAAATCGGAGGGACGATTGCGCCAAGACAGATCGGTAAAGCGTAAAGAAGGACCGTTTTGAAAGAATATGCAAAAGTATAGCTCGTCGACTGTTTTGTGAAGGCTTCATGCGGGTGGGCGTGATGATCGCGATACCATTCCCAACACATATACAATAACGCCACAAACCCACCTGCTACAGAACCATACATCGCCCCTGCAGCAACATCTTGCGGGATGAAATGGGTCTTTGTCATCGTAAATAGAACGATTAAGATGACAATCACGCGGACGAATTGTTCAATAATTTGTGACTTCGCACTTGGTGTCATATTTTGCTTTCCTTGGAAGTAGCCACGAAGCACAGCTAAACCTGGCACGATTAGAAGTGCAACTGAAACACTGCGTAATGCCGGGATCGTCTGTGAGTTGCCAATCCAATCTGCTAACGTCGGTGCTGCAAAATATAAGATGCAAAATCCGGCAAAACTGGTGAAACCAATGAACGTTACAGATGCTTTTAAAATATTATGTTTCCCAACTACGTCATTCTCTGCATATCGCTCGGCAACAAATTTTGAAACCGCAATCGGTAATCCTGCTGTTGCCAGAAATAAGATTAATGTATAGAACGGATAAACCGTTGAATAAATACCAAATGTTAAGTCGCCCGCCAAGTTCTGCATCGGGATTTTCTGTAATGTGCCAAGCAATTTAGAAATAATCGCTGCTGCACCGAGTATCGTTATCCCTTGTAGAAGGGTGTGTTTCTTCATTGCCAATTCACATCCAATGCGTATAGTCTTTCCCCTATCCTAACAAAACAAAAGCTTTCGGGAAAGAACGGGAAAAAATTCCAATTCTTCTTCACCGAAAGCTAGGCCTGAAACAGGCTCATTTATTGCTCCATTTGTTTAGCTAAAAACCCTGCCGCGGTTTCAGCCATTTTTTGTTCCAATTGACCCATTTTGACCGTTTCGTCACGGTTCCACAAGATAACGGCACCAATCGGATCGCCAGCTGCGACAATTGGTGAAATCACATAACTGCCCATTGTCTCAGGCGCATTTTTACATAATTCATATAAGCCTTTTGTCGATTCCAGTATCGTCTTGCGATTATCGATTGCCTGTTCAATTAATGAGCCAATCTCTTTGTCGATGAATTCTTTCCTAGAACCACCCGATACTGCAATAATCCGATCTCGGTCTGAAATCATTGTCGTATGATTCGTACTCTCATGTAACGATTCTGCGTATTCTTTAGCAAATTCACCTAGTTCACCGATTGGCGAGTATTTTTTTAAAATCACTTCACCTTCTCGATCCACGTATATTTCTAACGGATCGCCTTCGCGAATCCGCAATGTGCGGCGAATTTCTTTGGGAATCACCACACGTCCCAAATCATCAATTCTACGTACGATTCCCGTTGCTTTCATCTGTCTGTTGCCTCGCTTTCCTTTAAGTGTAAAAGCTGGAACAGTATGTAGTATTCGGCCAGATGAAACGCATTATGCAAACTTACTTCGGAATTACGACCGATTTAATCACTTTAGCTAAATCTTTCTCGATGTAGGTACTAAATTTATCTTGGAACAGTTGCCCTTCCACCGTTGTACGCACATCCGCAAGTTTCTTGTTCGAACGCTTCTCCACTCGAATGATGTGATAGCCGTATGTAGTCTTTACTGGATCACCAATTTTGTTGAGCGGCTGTTTGATTGCGGCTGTTTTAAATTCCGCCACCCATGTATTCACATCAGCATCTGCATACAAGCCACCTGTGTTCTTAGAACCGCCATCATCGGTGTTGGCCTTCGCCAACGTAGCAAAGTCCGCACCTGCATCCAACTTCGCTTTCAATTGTTTCGCGATTTTCAGTGCCTCAGCATCCGTGCGTTTAGCCTTTCCTGTACTTGGATCATTAGTCATCACCAAAATATGGCGCACACTAGCTATAACAAATTGATTGTTCTTCACCATCTTGTTGTACTGATTCGTCACATCAATCGCAGAATAGGTCTTTTTGAAATAGTCGGTGACATAGGCCGAGCGCATGAAATACGTCTTGATATCTGACTCGGTAATCTTTAATTCATTCAACATGCTCTTGTAGGCATCCTGACCACCTAATTGCGTCCGTGCATCACTACGAAATGAATTTAATTCAGATGTCGCACGTGTCGACAATTTCGCTAATGTAGCTTTATCCGCCTTCGCTGTTAGCACTTTCAAGCCAACCAGTTGTCTCGCGATTTTTTTGCGATACGTCGTATCCATCGAGACAATTTGGTCATAGTATGGGTTGAATAAGCGGTTGATGCCTTCGAATGTCTGGAACTCTGCTTTGGTAATCGTTCCACCTGTGTACACCACGACATTCGTGGAAGCGGCCATAGCCGGCACCCCTGTTAGAAATACACCAAACGCCAAGACGACTGCGACGATTTTACTCGATACATTAAGCTTCCAACTTCTCTGCATGTTTCTTCTCTCCTTCTGGTTTAACAACTTCTCCATATTTCATCAAAAACTGTTCTAAACCTGCCACTTGTTCTTCCATCGACTTCCCTTTGCCTAGCAAGCAAATTTGGATATCAATGCCATTGATTAGTTTCACTTGATCTTTGTATAAGTTCGAACACATTTCAAATAATTTCAGTCCATCGATGCGATGCGTCTGGCGGTTATCTGGCTTCAGAATAAGATCGCCTTTTTTGTAGCTCACCGTTTCGATACCAAAAGCTCTACACAACGACTTCACTCGAGCAATCGAAAGTAAATTCTCAACCGCAAGTGGCATGTCGCCAAATCGGTCAATTAATTCATCGACCAAATCATCGGCCTCGGCGATTGAACGAATGGTTGCGACTTTTTTGTAAATTTCAATCTTCTGCATATCATCAAAAATATATTCCGGTGGAATATAGGCATCGATTGGCATTTCAATCGCAGTTTCAACTTCTTCAATGACTTTGGGTGACTGACCATGGAAGATCGCCTTGCTATTCTCCATTTCCTCAGAAAGCATCTGCGCGTACATATCGAAACCGACTGAGGCGATGAAACCGTGTTGTTCCGCACCAAGTAAATTACCCGCGCCACGAATCGAAAGATCACGCATAGCAATCTTGAATCCAGAGCCAAGTTCTGTGAATTCACGAATCGCACCTAGTCGCTTCTCCGCGACCTCATTCAATACTTTGTCTTTCTGATAAGTAAAGTAGGCATACGCGATGCGATTTGAACGTCCGACACGACCGCGTAGCTGGTACAACTGCGACAAACCCATCTTATCGGCATCATGCACAATCAACGTATTTGTGTTCGGAATGTCAACACCGGTCTCAATAATCGTCGTGCTCACTAGCACATCCGACTCCCCATCAAGGAAATCGAGGATCGTCTTCTCTAATTCTTGCTCACTCATTTGGCCATGGGCAACTGCGACTTTGGCATCCGGCACGAGTGCATTGATTTGCTCCGCCATCTGATAAATCCCTTGCACACGGTTGAATAAGTAGAAGACCTGGCCACCACGTGCTAATTCACGCTCTATCGCATCACGAACGAGCCAATTGCTATGTTCGACGACATACGTCTGCACGGGGAAGCGATTTTCAGGCGGGGTTTCGATGACAGATAAGTCACGCACACCTAGCATCGACATGTGTAAGGTCCTTGGAATTGGTGTAGCTGTCAACGTCAGTACGTCAATATTCGTCTTCAAGCGTTTCAACTTCTCTTTGTGCGATACGCCAAAACGTTGCTCTTCATCAACAATCACCAGGCCCAAATCTTTAAATTGAACGTCTTGCGACAATAGGCGATGCGTCCCAATGACAACATCGACCGTGCCTGCTTTAATGCCCTTCATTGTCTCCGTCTGCTCTTTCTTGCTACGGAAACGACTTAATACTTCGATTTTAAATGGATAGCCACTGAATCGTTCTTTGAACGTCTCAAAATGCTGCTGTGCCAAAATCGTTGTCGGAACAAGCACGGCGACCTGTTTGCCTTCAATTGCAGCTTTAAATGCTGCACGGATGGCAACTTCCGTCTTGCCGTACCCTACATCGCCACACAATAAGCGATCCATCGGTACTGCTTTTTCCATGTCTTGTTTGATTTCTTCGATAGAACGTATTTGATCGTTTGTTTCCTCATAGGGGAACATGGCCTCGAATTCGCGTTGATACGGCGTATCTTTGGAGAAGGAGAAGCCAGGGGCTTGTTGGCGTTCCGCATATAACTTGATTAAATCTTGAGCGATGTCTTTGACAGAAGAACGTGCTTTCGTCTTCGCGCGTTGCCAATCAGATCCGCCTAATTTATAAATTTTCGGCTCTTTTTCTTCCGAGCCGACGTATTTCTGAATCAAATGAATTTGATCAATCGGCACAGACAATTTATCGCCACCGGCATATTGCACGTGCATGTAATCCTTGTGAATGCCGTCGACAACCAGCGTTCCGATGCCAACATATTTACCAATCCCGTGATTAATATGAACGACATAGTCGCCCACCTTCAAATCAAGGTAACTCTTGATGCGCTCGGCATTTTCCAGTTTACGTTCGGTCTTATGTGCTTTTCGTTGTTTGTTCGAGAATACTTCACTTTCCGTAATGACAGCGAGATGTCTGGCTGGGAATTCGAATCCGGTCTGTAGGTTACCCTCGATAATCGTCGGCACTGGAATCTTGTAATCTTCTAACACGCGTCTTAAGCGATCTGCACGTTCTGTGCCGTTCGCTAACAGATAAACATCGTATTTATTTTTTGTCCACCGCTCCATCTCCGCTTTCAACACATTCATTTGGCCGTGGAAGTTTTGCATTTGGCGGCATGTGTAGTTTACGATGTTTTGCGGTTGCGTCTGTGGAATTTGGCGTAAAAATAAGGATAAGTACAATTTCGGGAATTTCGTATAGTGCAACAACGTTTCGTACGATTTGCCAAGTACAATGCCACTAAAGGCTTGGCCTTGCTCGATCATCGCCGTCAGCGCTTGCGCTTCATCGCGTTCGACTTGTTTGGAGGTTTCAATTAAACGTACTGCTTCATCAAGTACAAGAATCGTATCTGCAGGCATATAGTCCAACAGCGTCTGGCGTTCTGGATACAGAAAACTACTATATTTGAAGATTCCTGCAAAACGGATGCCTTGACGCAATTCTTCGATTTCTCGCGAGATGTAAGCTTGCAAGCGTTGTTTCGCTTGACGATCGCTCATTTTCGTTAGTTGTTCTTGCAAGAGTGAGGCGACGTGATCGGCTGCTGCATGCAGACGACGGTCGTCGGCGATGAGTTCTTGCGCAGGTAATATCGTCAGCGACTCTACTTTATCGAGCGAGCGCTGTGTGCTAGGGTCAAATGTCCGAATGGAATCAATTTCATCTCCAAACCATTCAGCACGATAGGCGAAGTCGCTTCCGAGCGGATAAAAATCAACAATTCCTCCGCGGACACTAAACTCACCTTGTTTCTCAACCTTCTCCTGGCGCTCATAGCCATTGTGAACCATCTTTATTAATAGATTATCCATCGGCAACAGCTGTCCAACTTCAATCTGTATGGCCGCTTCGCGGAATACGTCTGCAGTCGGCATCAATTTACGGACGCCGCCGTAGGATGTCACGACAATGCCGCGGAACCCATTCGCAATGCGCGTTAAAGCGTCAATTCGTTGTGCCAACAAGTCAGGATTCATGCCAACAGAATCAGCGATAATCATTTCATTCGCAGGAAGCATGATGACCTCATCCATTGTTAACGCATCTTGTAAATCCTCGGCAATTTTTTGCGCAGCAAATAGACTATGCGCGACGATTAAGATCGGTTGATCGATCGTCTGCTTCATAGCCGCAATCATCACTTGGCGTGAGGAGCCTACGAGTCCTGAGAGTAACTGCTCTTTCATGCCACTCTTTAATCCAGCGATTACCGACTGGACGTCTCGATCTTCAGCAAAGGTTTGTAAAATGGCCTGCACCTTATGTTCCTCCTAATCCTTACTCAACGTGAGCATAATGGCCAAAAAAGCCTCGGGCGACTTATGCCGAGGCTGACAAAGCTATTTATTACTGTAATGGGTTCGCAGTCAGAATAAATTCCGGATGGGCGCGCTTGGCTTCTTCGCAGAATTCACAGGAAACACTAACCAGCATGTCTCCTTTGCGATTATACGAGATCATCGCTGCTCGCTCTTCAGACGTAAGCATCGGGAACCCAAGTCGAAACTCACTCCAAATGTTACGTTCCACTGTCCCCATTTCTGTATGACAATGGGGGCAAACATACGTAATTGTCATAGGTATGCCTCCTTCAAGTTAGCTATACCTATTAGTATGTTCAACCACGCAAGTATTATCCGTTAAATTTCCCCATCGTCGATTCAAAAGACATTTCCAACGCCGTCTCCAGTGCATCACAGGTAATATCTAAAGCACGATCGAGCAATTCAGCCTCAGCTTTAGCGAACGGCGCTAACACATAATGGGCGATATCCTTGCCCGGTGCTGGTCGTGAAATGCCAATCCGAATGCGATTGAACTTCTCCGTTCCTAAATGTTGAATCAGCGACTTAATCCCATTATGCCCACCGGCACTACCTTGGTAGCGTAAGCGGACTTTGCCAATTTCCGTATCCAAATCATCATATACAATTATGACGTCTTCTACTTTCACTTTATAAAAATCCATAAAAGCGCGGACCGATTCACCAGACAAGTTCATGTATGTCTGTGGCTTCAAAAATGCAACTTTATGGCCTCGAATGACTCCTTCACCTGCTAAGCCCTTCGCTTGCTTCTTGTGTACAGAAATCCCATATTTCCCACACAAGCGATCAATCGCCATAAACCCAACATTGTGTCGCGTTGCTGCATATTCTTGGCCAGGATTCCCTAAACCAACAATCAACTTCATAGCAATGCGTCCGGCTCAAATAATTTACTGATCGAAATTTCTTCATGAATACGAATGATTGCTTCACCTAGTAATGGTGCTACGGACAAGACTTGCATCTTCTTTGTCGCCACAGCAGGATCGTGTGGAATTGTATTCGTAACGATTAATTCCTCGATACCCGCTTCATCGATACGACGCATAGCCGGACCGGATAAGACAGGATGTGTACAACAAGCATATACAGCCTTCACGTTCTTCTTCTTCAACGCATCTGCGGCAAGCACAATCGTACCCGCTGTATCAATCATGTCATCGATCAAGATCGCTGTCTTACCTTCAACGTCACCAATGATGTTCATGACTTCACTGACATTCGGCTCAGGACGACGCTTATCAATAATTGCTAATGGTGCATTTAAGAAATCGGCCAAACGACGCGCACGAACAACACCACCATGGTCAGGCGATACAACAACAACATTCTCCAATTGCTTCTCGATGAAATACTTTGCAAGGATTGGAACACCAAGCATGTGATCAACTGGAATATCGAAGAAGCCTTGGATTTGCATCGCGTGCAAGTCCATTGAAATCATACGATGCGCACCTGCAGACTGAATTAAATTCGCCACAAGCTTCGCCGTAATTGGATCACGTGAACGCGCTTTACGATCTTGACGCGCATAGCCGTAATAAGGAATCACCACATTGATACTCTTCGCGGATGCACGCTTCAACGCATCGACGAAAATCAACAACTCCATCAAATGATCATTAACAGGATTGGACGTCGATTGCACAATAAATACGTCACAACCACGAACACTCTCATTCAACAAGACGCGAATTTCACCGTCGCTGAATTGCAATACTTCAGAATCCCCTAGCGGGATTCCAATTTCATCACAAATTTCTTTCGCCAATGCTTTATTGGAATTACCGGAAAAAATCTTTAATTTCGGATCGACATAACCCATGTGCAAGCTCACTCCTACTTGTTATTCTTCTGTGCTTTAAGACGACCTTTAAGTTTCGTTGCATATCCTTGCTTGTTCACTTGACGTTCGCGGGCAATCGCTAAATCACCTTCACCCACATTCGATGTAACTGTCGAGCCTGCTACTACATAAGCACCCTTGCCAATGACAATCGGTGCAATCAAATTGACATTACTGCCAACAAACGCATCATCATGAATTTCTGTTGTGCTTTTCGTGAATCCATCGTAGTTAACCGTAATCGCACCACAACCGATGTTCACGTTCTTCCCGACAACAGCATCGCCTACATAACTCAAATGAGAAATCTTCGAACCATCATCGATCTTCGCGTTCTTCAACTCAACGAAGTCGCCAACTTTTACATCTTGACCGACTTCAGTTCCAGGTCGTAAGTACGCATACGGACCAATCGCCGTACCCTTGCCAACTTTCGATTCAACGAGTGTTGAATATCGAATGGACACGGCATCATCTACCGTACAATCCGTAATATGTGCACTCGGACCAATTTCACAATCTTGTCCAATAACCGTCTTCCCTGACAAAACTGTTCCCGGATGAATCACCGAATCGCTGCCAATCGCAACATCCGTCCCGATGTACGTCGACATGGAATCGATAAATGTAACGCCGTTCAACATGTGCTTGCGGTTGATGCGTGCACGCATCACGTGTTCCACTTCCGCTAATGCTGCACGGTCATTGACGCCCGTTGCTTCATTCGGATCTTCGAGAATGTGAGCGGCAATCGTCTCACCAGCTTGTTGTAAAATTGCAATCACGTCGGTTAGGTAATACTCACCTTGCGCATTGTTGTTCGTCACTTGTTTCAACGCTTCGAACAATTTGCGATTATCGAAACAATACGTACCCGCATTGATTTCTTGAATCGTCAGTTGTTCTGCATTGCAGTCTTTGTGTTCGACAATGCCAAGAACTGATCCATTCGCGTCGCGAACGATACGCCCATATCCAGCTGGTTGAGGCAGGATCGCTGACAGCAATGTTGCAGCTGCCCCTTTCTTCACATGCACATCAAATAACTGCTCTAATGTTTCTTTCGTAATTAGTGGTGTATCGCCACAAATGACGAGGGACATACCTTCTTCATTGGCAAGTAATGACTCTACTTGCATCACGGCATGGCCTGTGCCACACTGCTGTGCCTGCAACGCATACTCAGCTTTATCGCCTAAATATGCCTGTACAGCCTCAGCGCCATGACCTACAACTGCAACAATTCGTGCAGCATTTAATTCCTTTAAAGTATCTACAACGTGACCCACCATCGGTTTCTCACAAACAGGGTGTAACACTTTGTACAACTTGGACTTCATGCGTTTCCCTTGTCCAGCTGCTAATACGATGCCAAACCTCTTCACGAGGGGATCCCTCCCAAAACTAAGTTAAGTTTCACTATACCATAACTCCGATTATTTCTGAATTGTAAAAAATGAAAAAGAGCCCTAAAAATAAGGCTCTTCGACTTAAAATAAAAATTAATTTTCTTCGGCTGCTTCGATCGTTGCTACATCTTCACTAACCTCATACGCAGCAAGTACAGCATTTTGAATCTTGTCGCGCGTTTCCGAAGAGATCGGGTGCGCAATGTCGCGGAATTCCCCATCAGGCGTCCGCTTACTTGGCATAGCTACGAACATCCCGTTATTGCCATCAATGACACGAATATCGTGAACCACGAACTCGTTGTCAAATGTAATCGAAGCAATTGCCTTCATTCTACCTTCCGAATTGACTTTTCTTAATCTAACATCCGTGATTTGCACCAGAGTCACCGTCCTTTAATAGAAAAACTAACTTGGTATTAAGTTCCACGTCATGTTAGATTATCCTTTAATTCGTTATAGAAAATTTAGAATATTTTAATTATTTACCAGGAATTTGTGCAATGACCTCAATTTCAACAAACACGTCACGTGGCAAACGTGCCACTTCAACCGCAGAACGCGCTGGTTTGTGTGCACCAAACACCTCACCGTAAATCGCATTCATCGCAGCGAAATCATTCATGTCCTTCATGAATACAGTTGCTTTCACAACGTCATTAAATTGACATCCCGCTTCCGCCAATACCGCTTGCAAGTTCGCAAACACTTGGCGCGTCTGCTCTTCAATGCCACCTTCAACAACATTTCCTTCCAAATTCAAAGGGATTTGACCGGATGTAAATAAGAAGTTGCCAACTTGAATCGCCTGCGAATAAGGTCCGATTGCCTTTGGCGCCTGTTCAGATGCAATAACTGTCAATGCCATTATTCTTTCACTCCTTCGAAATAGTTACCAGGTTTAACCGAGACATGCTTAGTACGCGTGTCTACCACACCGAGCACGGCTAATGAAACATAATCATCAATCAAATGATTTTCCAAATCACTGTCCGCTGACTCAACGAATACGCCGACGCCACCCACAGTCGCATTGAATTCTTGTAATAAATCAATCATCCCGCGAATCGTACCGCCGGCTTTCATGAAGTCATCGATAATTAACACTTTCGATTCTGGCTTTAACGCACGACGCGCTAAAGACATCGTCTGAATCCGTTTCGTTGAACCAGACACGTAGTTAATACTCACTGCAGAACCTTCCGTCACTTGATTATCGCGACGAACAATCACTACTGGTAAATTCAAGTAGCCCGCAGTTGCATAGGCAAGTGGAATCCCTTTTGTTTCCACGGTCATAACACAATCCAATTGGCGATCAGCAAATGCCGTCGCAAAAATCTTACCGATTTCTTGAATCAACAAAGGCTTACTCATTAAATCTGTCATGTACATATAGCCACCAGGCAAAATACGCTCCGGTTGTTCAAGCTTACGACAAATATTTTCTATAAATTGCAAAGAAGTCTTCTTCGGAACAAGTGGAACAAACTTCACGCCACCTGCTGCACCAGCAAGTGTCAACAACTCGCCTAAGCCTTCCGTCTCACATACTTCTTTAATAATCGCCAAATCTTCACTGATCGAAGATTTTGCCGATTGATATCGTTCGGCAAATACCGTTAAAGGAATTAACGTATGGGGGTGTGAGAGTAAATGTTGCGTCATTTCCACAAGTCTTGAGCTGCGCTTAATCTTTTTCAATGGAATTTCCCCCTAAAACCGAATATTTTATAAAAATATAACATTTTTATACGGTTTTTTACAAGGAATTTCCGCGAATTTTATGTCAACATGCGCACAACGTACACTTCTTTACAAAATCCACGTAAACCATTGTAGATGCGCTTTGCTTTCATATCTTTATCCGCTAATGCAAAGACCGTTGGTCCACTACCCGACATCATTGCCGCATCTGCACCCAGTTTAATCATTAAATCTTTAATCCTAGTCACTTCAGGTACGAGTGGCAGTGTCACTTGCTCGAGCACATTGCCCATCGCATCACAAACTTGCCCATAATCGTTCGCTTCGATTGCGGCAATCATTGTTGCTGCTAAGGGATGCTTTTCAATCGCTTGCACATTCAATCGTTTGTACACATCTGCGGTCGAGACATTGATTGGCGGCTTGGCAATGACAACCCAGCACTGTGGTGGATTCACAATCGGCGTAAGCTTTTCACCACGACCGGTTGCTAAAGCAGTCCCACCTTTGATGCAAAACGGAACGTCCGACCCTAATATCGCGCCAAGCTCTAATAACTCTGCTTCTGGAATGTGCAATTCCCAGAGTCGGTTCAAACCTCGCAACGTTGCTGCGGCATCACTACTACCGCCTGCCAGCCCCGCTGCAACAGGGATGTTCTTCTCAATGTGAATAAAGACACCTTTGGTTACTTGATATTTTTCTTTCAATAACTTGGCTGCTTGAAACGCCAAATTCTTCTCATCCAATGGAATTGTGCCGACCTGGCTAGTAATGAAGATGCGATCCTGTGGCAATAATTCTAGCGTCACGCGATCTGCTAAATCGATCATCGTCATGACCATCTCGACTTCGTGAAAGCCATCATCTCTTTTGCGCAACACATCCAGCGATAAATTAATCTTCGCAGGTGCTTTTTCGTAAATTCTCATGCCGTCCCTCTCCCCAATCTACAATGCCTATATCATATCAAAAAAAAAGATATCCCAATAGATGGGATATCTTTTCTCGGTGAATCACTTAAGCCGGAGCATATGCAATGCGAAGTTGGCCTTCATCGTTGCAAACAGTCACTTCGACTGATTCTGTTAAAATATCTGCGTAGCTGTAGGAAACACGCTTGAACGTCTGTTGTTCTGCATCTAACTTCACAATAAACACGGAAGGATAGATTTCTTCCAAAACACCCGTACGCTCGATGGTCTTTCTACGGCCTCCATTCGCGCGAAGCATAATCTTGCTTCCCACGTGAGGTTCCATGCTACGTTTAATCTCTAGTAAGGAATTCTTTGCAGCCATCTTAAAAAAACCACCTCTCTACCTGGAATAATATACAGGAAAAGATGCGAATTGTCAAAAAATTTAATATTATATCAATTCGTTAATTCAATTGCAATGTTGTTTTATTTCCCAAATCGCATTGCTTAATTTCGCAAATTCATCGATGGATAATGTCTCTCCGCGACGCGATGGTTCAATGCCGATTTCAAGCATCATCGCATCCAATTGCGCACGATCAATCTCACTGGAGAATCTTGCTTTGAGATTGTTCGAAAGTGTCTTTCGGCGTTGCGTAAAGGAAGACTGGACGACATCAAAGAAGAAATCTTCGTTGGCAACTTGCACAGGCGGGTTCTCCCGCACTTTCAATCGAATCACGGCTGAATCGACATTTGGTTGTGGCATAAACACAGTGCGCGGCACAATCATCGCCACTTCAGGCTCTGTATAATACTGAACCGCTACACTCAGGCTACCATAGTCTTTGCCACCCGGTTTCGCCGCCATACGATCGGCAACTTCCTTCTGAATCATGACAACCAAATATTCCAGCGATAAGCCGGATTCCAATAATTTCATAATAATTGGCGTTGTTACATAGTAAGGCAAGTTGGCAACTAAACTGACTTCTTTAAAATCTGCAAATTGCTCCTTGAATACCGTCGGCAAATCCGCCTTCAGTACATCTTGATGAATCACGGTCACGTGATCATACGCACCAACTGTCTCCTGCAACAAAGGAAGCAAGCGTCCATCAATTTCAAATGCAACGACTTTCCCCGCACTCAGCGCCAACATTTGCGTCAACGCACCAATCCCAGGTCCAATTTCCAATGCTGCCTTGCTTTTATCTAACTGTGCTGTCTGCACAATCTTATTCAATATATTTGTATCAATCAAAAAGTTCTGCCCCAAGCTTTTCTTGAAACTAAAGCCGTGGCGAGCAAGCAATTCTTTCGTTGCTTTCGGTGTGGCGATAAATCGTTGCGAGTCCATCATCTATTCGTTCTCCTTCACTTGTGCATATGCGCGTCCAAACTCTTCGACACTGATTCGGTACATGCGACAACGCTTATGGAATTGCTTCCCATTACAATACCCAATCCCAAGAATTAGCCCCATCTGTTCGCGACGTGCAGCCGCTTGCGGATGGTTGACTAAACCAGCTGCCATCAAGTCGCTCCAGAAAATCACTTCAGGTGCATCCTCATCTTCTTCATGCAAGTTAGCAAGTGACTCTCGAATCGCCTCGGGGGACGCATGTTCGACACCCAGCGAACCTTTGCCTGGATCAACTAAATGTTTGGCGATATAAGCATGCTTACAGCCTGGTACTGCTTGCGAGATAATCTTTCGAATGCGCTCACCCGCATGATCAGGGTCTGTAAATACAATGACCCCACGACGTTCTTGCGCCAATTTAATTTGGGCAATGACCTTATCGTCAATGGCCGAGCCACCTGTTTCAATTGTATCTGCTTCAACTGCACGCTTAATTGCGACAGTGTCATCTTTACCTTCAACAACGATAACTTCTTTAATCACCTGACACACTCCAAAAATTGAAATCAAAAAAGGGAGGCTTAAGCCTCCCCACATTGTAGCATAATTATGGTTTTTCTGGTCCAATCACATATACCGTGTAGCCACGCTTTTTACCGAAGTTCAAAGCTGTCTGATAGCTATCAAAGTAAACATCGATTCGGTTTCCTTGGATTGCACTACCTGTATCTTCTGCACGACGGAAGCCGATACCCTCGATGTAAACCCACCATCCAAGTGGAATCACATCTGGATCAACAGCGATTGTCCGCCCTTCAGTAACCGTTGTACCTGTACGCGTCTTGCCATAGCCTTTCTGGCCTTTCACTTTACCTGTTGATTCGAAGCCTGCATCATAAGCAGAAAGTGTAAAGTTGCTTAATACGCGTTTCGCTTGGAAATCAACACCATTCTTCGCTGTCACTTTCTCTGATGGCGAATCTGCGGACAAGATTGCCACGCGCTTCGCAGTACCAACAGCTAAAATGCGGTTTTGTGCTTTTTGCGTTTCTGCGGAACTGATCTCTTTCACAGAAATCAATTTGCCGTTATGGTATTGCTTTTCAATCTTTGTAACGATTTGACCCGCTTTACCGGATTGCAATACTTTTTGACGCCCTTTCATTAAACGTGCATCTTGCTTTGTCACAGTCTCAAAAGGAACGGATTTCTTTTCTTCTACGACTACTGTCTTCACATCATTCAGCGCAACAATCATGTTTGCTGTAATCGGTGTATGCAAAGCTGGGGAAACCGCATTCTTGCTCACGGCTTTTAAGCCAAGTTGCTTCACGAAAGATTGAACGTCAGCTGCTGTTGTTTGAATCGTTTGCGTTTGGTTACCCAATTGCAATTGAATTGCAACAGGTTGACGAATCACTAACGTCTGACCATCTTTCAATGCTGTAGAACCTGCTAGGGATATGTAATCATTTGCAGCTACTTCGATCGATTGTTGGTATAGCAATTGATCGACTGTGTTGACGTGCGTGGATACTTTAGTCTTCTCACCGTTGACCACAAGTGTGATTTCTTTGGCACTAACAATTGTATTCACAAGGGATGTTGCTGCAACCGCGATTGCGATCGTTAAAGTTGTCATTGTCTTTGCGCGTACAGAGCCTTGAATCACTGCGTAACTTTTGATTACGCCGACTTTGAGCGGCTCCAGGATACGGGATAATGGTGTATTTTCCATCATTCGTACCTCCTTCCATAGTTGTAGAACAATTCGTAAATCGAAAAATGGCAACAAAAAAACCACGTCGAGGAACCCTCACGTGGTTTACCAAAATTCGGCATTCACGATCTTGTTCTCTCATTAACGCTTACGAGGTTAGCTGTCGGGTTCGGGCTAATGGAGAGTTGCCCTATTCACGTTCATCCATGCTTTGCGATGTTGTGAAATTCACCCCTAAGACGGTCACGGAATGTTCCGATTGCGTCAATCTTGGTTCCCCCGTTTCCCAATTCTGGAAACTCAGCGAGTGTTACCACTAGGTGACTGTACTACGTATATTTCTCACTATAGTCCGTTCAAGCATAAGTGTAAAGAGTTGGAAATAGACGTAAAACGGAATGAAAACGGAATCATTAGTTGAATTCGTTGATTTTCCCATTATAATCCACTTATATCACAAATATACGCATTATTTCTCCGTTTTACTCTATTTCTCTTATTTCAGTCCGAAAATCCGCTTGGCATTTGTGCTTGTAATCGCTGCTAATTCTTCAACTGGCATTTCCTTTAATGCCGCCGCTGCTTCTGCCACATATTTCACATAAGCGGACTCATTCCGCTTGCCACGGAACGGATCTGGACAAAGGTAAGGCGAGTCTGTCTCAATCAACAAGCGATCTAATGGCACTTGCTTCAAAACCTCTTTCGGTTGCTTCGCATTCTTAAATGTGACCGGCCCACCGAACGAAATATAGAAGTTCATGTCCAAACACATTTTGGCGATTTCCCAACTGCCGGAGTAACAATGCATGATTCCGCCTACTTCGGCTGCGTTTTCCTCGCGTAAGATCCGTACTACGTCATCGTGGGCATCGCGATTATGTATAATAATCGGCTTGCCTAGTTCGCGAGCGAGACGAATTTGCCTACGAAATACAGTATGCTGAACATCCTTCGGAGATGTGTCCCAATAATAATCCAAGCCAATCTCGCCAATCGCCACAACTTTCGGATGGGCGCAAAGTTCGCGAATTTGGTCGAAATCTGCATCGGTCATGTCTTTTGCATCTTGTGGGTGCCACCCAACTGCCGCGTAGATGAAATCATATTTCTCGGCAAGCACCATCGTCGATGCAATCGTCTCCTTGTTGAAGCCGATATTTATTATAGTAGAAACACCATTCGCACGAGCGCGAGCAATGACTTCTGCTTGGTCTTCTTGAAACGCTTCACCATCCAGATGAGCGTGTGTATCAATCAACATTTTCTTGTTCATCCTCCTGGTCTTCTGGGTAATACAAGACTGCCTTCCCACGTTGCAAGCCGCTAATGGAACGGACGATTTCCGACTTTTCGGAGATTTCTTGCAGCTCTCCTTTGGTATTCAAAATCAAAATCGGAATCCGGTTCGTCTTGCCCCCTATATAAACGTCATAAGGTAAGTCCTTCGGAGCATCGAGCACCATATAATAACGCGGATCAAGACCGTTCGCAGTCAACTTCTGTTCCATCTCCGCTAACTTTAACGCAGGATCGCCCTCAACCGCTTCGTACTTGAACAGTTTGCGCGTTAAGAATCGTTGGCATAAATCGGCTAGTATCGCATCTTTCTCGCGGCTCCACTGCATCAACGCTGTCTGGGCTAACGCTTCATCTAACATGTAGTGACCATCAACCGTCAATCGTCCTTCGAACAACTCCGCTAAAGGGCCTGGCATGAATTGGAACGGATGCTGTGCCATATACAATTCTTTCGCGCGACGGAAGACGTTACGCAAAATCGACTCAGAGCTGCGCGTCACCGGATGGAAGTACACTTGCCAATACATCTGATAACGTGACATCAAATAATCTTCGACCCCATGCATCCCACTATCTTTGACCACAATCCGCCCCTGATACGGACGAAGCATGCGCAATAAGCGTTCCAAATCGAACGTGCCATAATGGACACCGGTGAAATAGGCGTCTCGCAATAAATAATCCATCCGATCGGCATCCATTTGACTCGAAATCAAACTCACCACAATCGGCTTGGCATAACGTTTATTAATTACACTTGCTACTTGTTCCGGGAAGTCTGGCGATACTTGGCGAAGAATCTGATTCACTTCCGTCGACTCATCCTCGATAATCCGACACGTCCAACGCTCATGATGCATGTCCAACACCGGTTCAATCGAATGCGAAAACGGTCCATGTCCCAAATCATGCAACAATGCCGCACACAAACTTATAAGACGTTCTTCTACTGGCCAGTCGGGATATTGATTGCGTTCGAACTGAGCAATGATCTTGCGCGTAATTTCATACACCCCAAGGGAATGCGAGAAGCGACTATGCTCAGCCCCATGGAACGTAAAGAATGACGTCCCGAGTTGACGAATCCGGCGCAAGCGTTGGAATTCTTTACTATTAATCAAATCCCAAATCACGCGATCTTGCACATGAATATACTTATGGACAGGATCTTTAAATACTTTTTCTTCATTTAACGACCAACTCATGCGATTTCGCCTCCGAAATAAAGAAATTATACCAATTAATGTCATATTGACTTTGCTAGAAATACTTGTTATGCTTCAAACAAATGAAATGTCGAATTTTGACGAATTTACTCAGGGGAGTTGTATCCATCATGACAAAATCTACTGGCATTGTCCGTAAAGTAGATGAACTTGGACGTGTTGTCATTCCAATTGAATTGCGCCGCACACTCGGTATTGGCGAGAAAGACGCATTGGAAATTTATGTAGACGACGAACGAATCCTACTTAAAAAATACGAACCTACTTGTGTGTTCACAGGCGACTCCGATGAATTGATTTATTTCAAAGGGAAACTGATTAGCAAAGCTTGTTTGCCTGAGTTAATCGATCTGTATAACAACGCAACAAAAGCTTAATTTCAGTTTATACGTTATAGCAAACCCCTGCAACGCCATTGCGAAGCAGGGGTTTTTTGTGTCTATTCGACATGAAGCTCGGCATAAATTTGTTTTTTGTTCACGCCACGATCATCGGCCACTTGTTTCAGCGCCTGTTTGCGATCGGCACCGTTTGATAAATAATGATTATAATGTTCTTCAATCGATAATTCGCTCCACCACTGACCGGTTGGATCTTCAGCTTGCGCGTCTCCGTTGAACCCTTCAACAGCGATGACAAATTCACCAAGTGGTGGGGTTTGTTCGAATTTGAGCAACGCTTCGGTGATGGTGCCTCGCCAAATTTCTTCATGGCGTTTGGTCAGTTCTCGTCCGAGGCAGATTGCGCGGTTGCCCCACACGACTAGCATGTGCGTTAGTGTCTCGACAATGCGGTGCGGCGATTCGTAGAACAGAACGGTGCCCGTGAATCCGCTTGTCTTTTCTAACTCTTGCTTGCGTTTCTTCTTATCCCGCGGCAAAAAGCCGATGAAGGCAAAACGCTCGGTGGATAGGCCAGACGTAATTAATGTTGAAATTGCAGCATTGGCACCTGGCACAGGTACGACTGTGATGTCTGCTTCAATCGCAGCGACGACAAGTTCGTAACCCGGATCTGAAATGGCCGGTGTGCCCGCATCACTCACGAGTGCAATCGACTGCCCCTCTTCGAGTAATCGAATGAGTTCAGGACCGCTCGCGCGTTTGTTATGCTCGTGGTAACTGACACAGCGGTTAGCGATTTCATAGTGTGTTAATAGTTTCCGCGTCTGACGCGTATCTTCGGCGGCGATGATGTCGACTTCTTTGAGGATACGAATGGCACGAAATGTCATATCCTCTAAGTTCCCAATCGGGGTTGCAACTAAATATAATGTTCCGCTCATTCGTTCTCGCCTCCGTTCAACGCTAAAGATTCGCCATAGTATACGCGGCGTAATTCTTCTGTATATGCTTCTGCATTTTCATACACGATCAATGGTGGCAAAATCCGTACTTCCGGTTTCGCATCACGCACCGCTTCAACTAATACCATATTAGGTTCTTCGGTGTGGCGTGGATGGACGAAGCGAATGCGCTTCGGTTCCAATTTATACTTCCGCATCGTCTCAAGAATCTCAACAAGTCGAGTCGGACGATGAACCATCGCTAGTTTCCCACCGGTGTTTAGCAAACGGGCGCCAGCCGCAATCACGTCATCTAAGGTGCAGGCAATTTCGTGGCGGGCGAGTGCGTAGTGCGTATTACCGTTTTGGACCCCAGTCGTTGTGTTCATGTAAGGTGGATTGACGGTGACAAGATCGGCTTTCGGTTGGTCGATGCCTGTACGCGGGTACTGCTTCAAGTCGCCTTCGACGATGCTAATTTGATTGCCAAGGTTATTCGTGGCGACGCTTCTTTGCGCCATATCAGCGAGACGCGGTTGGATTTCCACGCCAACGATGTTGGCTTTCGTCCGCGTCGATAAGAGGAGCGGAACGACACCATTTCCCGTACACAAATCAACGATTCGTCCACGAGACGGCACAGAACAAAAGCGTGCAAGCAGCACGGCATCCATCGAGAAGCTGAACACCTCGCGGCTTTGTATAATTTTCAATTCGTGGGTGAGCAAATCGTCGAAACGTTCGCCCGCTAATAGCACTGTCATCCCGCTAATCTCCCTGCAATGAAAAAGCAGGAGTCCATCGCACGCATGCGAAACTCCTGCAAAATTTTCTTATTTGTTCAAAAATGAGGTACAGAATAAGCAGTCGCCTTCTGTCCGTAAATGCCCATAATATACATTGCAAATATGGAAACCTTCCATATAAAGCTTCGATAAGTTATCCAATCCGACACCAGGGCCCGACTTCGGTGCAACGAGTTCAACGCGCGTAGGCGCCTGGCCGTTCACTTGCGTCTGCATCAGTGCCCGCAATTGCTCATTTTCGATGGAAAGGCGATTGTTTTCTTCTAATAAAGTAACAATCTTCTTCTTCATCTCGACAAATGAATTGGCGGTTTCGAGCAATTGATCTTCCATGGAAACGAGCCGCATGTATAATTCTTCTTTGCGCTCCATGTCTTCTCATCCCCTGCCTGATAAAATCCTAGTCTTCTTTCAATACAACGTCTTCGAGTTTGAACTTTTCTACCTTATTATTCTCTGCAAGTTTAACCATCAATGCACGTTCATTTAAGTGTAAGCCGACAACACGACCATCTCCATAAGCGGTTACGACGATTTTACCGACTTCAGGTAGTTCTTCGCGCGCGGACTCGTACATATCTTGCTCGTACTTCAAGCAGCACATCAAGCGGCCACAAATCCCGGAAATCTTTGTTGGATTCAATGATAAATTCTGATCTTTCGCCATCTTGATGCTAACCGGTTCAAAGTCACCTAACCAAGTCGAGCAACAAAGTGGACGACCACAAGGTCCAATGCCACCAAGCATCTTCGCCTCATCGCGAACACCAATTTGACGAAGTTCAATACGTGTACGTAAAATACCCGCAAGGTCTTTGACCAAATCACGGAAATCGACACGCCCTTCAGCGGTGAAGTAGAAAATTACTTTGTTGCGATCGAATGTATATTCCACATCAACAAGTTTCATTTCTAATTTATGCTGAGCGATCTTGTCTGCACAGACGCGGAACGCTTCTTTTTCTTTGTCGCTATTTTCTTCAACCACACGGCTATCTTTCTCATCCGCAAGGCGAATCACTTTCTTCAGCGGAAGCACAACGTCTTTCTCGCCTACTTCTTTCACGCCAATCACGACGCGACCATATTCTACACCACGCGCGGTTTCCACGATAACATGACTGTCTTGTGAAATTTCAAACTGCGCTGGATCAAAATAATAAATCTTACCGGCCTTCTTAAATCGAACGCCAACGACCGAATACACGGGCTTCCCCTCCTTCTTTAACCAAGGTTTCGCACAATTAACTGATCCCAAGCGAGTGCCGGGTTCACGTAATGGCGAAGTTTCTTCTTACAATCAAGTACGTTCTCTAAACTATCTATCCAAAAATGAAGCGGTTTCAACATTACATTCGCCTGCATCCAGGAAAGTTGCTCCGGATACGTGAGCGTGCTGACTTGCCCATGGAAAACGGCGATACAATCTTTGTACCACAGCGTCATGAAATCAAGCACCATCTGCGAATAGATGACGACATCTTGTTTCGGCAGCTTTTGATGAATCGTCACAAGCGGTGAAGCCTGTTTCGACAGCAATTCCTTGCCTAATTGTATCACTAGGCTTCGAATTTCTGCAAACGCTGGATTATC
>JBEGSW010000056.1:0-74711 GCA_041179705.1 Bacillota bacterium
TAATCACGATAAGGATTATCTTTCGATTTACGTGACTCTACGAACCAAGCATGCTCATCTGAAGAGTGGTTCACAACGAGATCCATCATCAGTTTAATGCCACGTTGGTGCATCCCTGCAAGCATCTCTTTCCAATCGTCCATTGTGCCAAACTCAGTCATAATTGCTTGATAGTTACGAATGTCATAGCCATTATCATCATTCGGGGAGTCATATACCGGTGATAACCAAACTACATCAACACCTAGTAATTGCAAGTAATCTAATTTTTCAATAATTCCTCGAAGATCACCAATCCCATCACCATTCGAATCTTTAAAACTGCGCGGATAAATCTGATAAACGACACTTTCTTTCCACCACTGGTTTTTCAATGATTTACTCCCCTTCATGGCTAATTAATTTATATACTCTTGCTTCATATGCACTCATTTTAAAGTCGCTTAATTGAATATATTCAGGCAAATCTACATTGGAGATAACCAATTCAGCTTGTTTCAAATGGAACTCATCAGGAATTTCAAACACAACTTCTTCCTCATACATATTTAGTACAATAAGTAGCATTGTATTCTTATGCGTTCGCGTATATACAAACAATTGCGGATGTTCCTCAAGCAATAATTTGTACTTTCCTAATACAATCGTCTCTTCTTGTTTACGAAGGGCAATCAACTTTTTGTAGTAATACAAGATAGAATCGGGATTAGCCATCGCATTTTCGACATTGATTGTCTTGTAATTTGGATTCACTTTAATCCATGTCTGTTCACCATTGTTAAACCCAGCATTTGCCGAGGCATCCCATTGCATCGGTGTTCGCGCATTATCGCGACCCTTCGTATGGATTGAGCGGAAAATTTCTGCGTCCGTTTTGATCCCCTTCGCCTTCTGATCCTTATACATATTCAAGATGTCGACATCACGATAATCGTCAATTGTGCTGAACTGAACATTCGTCATACCAATCTCACTACCTTGATACACATACGGTGTCCCTTGCATGAAATGAAGAAGTGTTGCGAGCATTTTACCCGACTTTTCACGGTAAGCCTCACTGTCATTCCCAAATCGCGAAATCATGCGGGGCTGATCATGGTTGTCCAAGTAAATACTATTCCAAGCTTTCCCGTATAGTTCAGTTTGCCATTTAGAGAGGACTTGCTTCAGTTCAGCTAGTTTCCAAGGTACCGTATCCCAACGACCTTCTGGACCATAGTCAAGCACCATATGTTCGAAATGATACGTCATATTTAATTCTTTCCCATCCAGACCTGCGTAGTCAGCTGCATCTTCTGCCGGCACACCCGGTGTTTCGCCTACCGTCACAAAGTTCGGGTTTTTGCTAAATTCTCTCGCATTCAATTCATGCAAGTAATCATGCATTTTCGGACGATTGATATAAAACGGTTCACCAGAAACATAGTCATCATGATCTGTTGGAATCGATGGCATATCAGGATGTTTGTCCAACATCGTAATCGCATCTAATCGGAAGCCGTCAATCCCGAGATCCATCCAATACTTCACAATCTCACAAATTTCGTCGCGCACTTTTGGGTTTGTCCAGTTTAAATCGGGTTGCTTCTTCGTAAATAAATGCAAATAATATTCGTCCGTCTCCGGAGCAAATTCCCAAGTCGACCCGCTAAAGTAAGACACCCAGTTATTCGGCTCCTTGCCCTCAGCGGACGGTTGACGCCAGTAATAGTAATCGCGATAAGGGTTATCTTTCGACTTTCGTGATTCGACAAACCATTGATGCTCATCGGAGGAATGGTTAACGACCAAATCCATCATTAACTTGATCCCACGCTGATGCATACCATCTATCATTTCCTGCCAGTCGGCCATCGTGCCAAATTCTTTCATAATTTGACGATAGTCACGAATATCATAGCCATTATCATCATTCGGCGAGTCATAAACTGGACATAACCAAACCATATCTACACCCAAAAACTGTAAATAATCCAACTTCTCAATAATCCCTCGCAAATCGCCTATCCCATCACCGTTCGAATCTTTGAAACTAATCGGATAAATTTGGTAAACGACGCTATCTTGCCACCAATATTGTTTTTCCACGTTCCATATCCCCCTTTAGAATTACGTTCATTATATAACCAAATACACGAAACAAATGTACACACGATTGGGATTTCTTTATTCGATTTTGGCATAAAAAAATGGAGCGGATTTCTCCACTCCATTCGTTAATTATTTAGCTACAACGGCTATATCCACAGTTTGTGCAATTTTTGCATCCGTCACTATGAACGAGTGTTGCTCCACCACAGCTCGGACAAAGATCTAACGTCTTTCGTCCGTCTGATGAATGTTGGGAATGACTTTCTTCGTAAGTCTGAGTAGCAGCCTCAAGTGCCTGTCCATTTTCTGTACGTTCCAGATGGATTTCAATCGCCTTTGCAAGCGCATCTGCGATAGACTCTACGCGATTCACGCCAAATCCAATTGCGCCCGAACCACCAATGCCCTTGAGATGCTTAATTAACAAGCGTTCTTTTTGACCATGTTCCCCATAGCGCAGGAATAAAGAACAAACGCGGCCAAGCGCTTCAGACATAGCAAATACATCGGAACCTGCTTTACCTACATTCAAGAAGATTTCACTTGGAATTCCATCAAGATCATTAATTGTTATATAGGCCATGCCAAGTGGTGTATTAAATTTATAAGTCGAACCGCTTAATACTTGCGGACGTTTCTTGTATTGACGGTCAATATGATGCGCTTCTGCTTTAGGTTCTTCTTCAACCTTATTCACTTCGTCTTTCTCTTCGTCTTTCACAGTGGAAAGAACTTGCGTATCACGGCTACCATCGCGATAAATCGTAACCCCTTTACATCCTAAGTCAAAGGCTAATTCATACAATCGTTTTGTGTCCTCGACAGTGAAATCATTCGGGCAATTCGCCGTCTTTGAAATCGAGCTATCTACCCAGCGTTGAATCGCTGCTTGCGCGCGAATATGATCTTCCGCGCTAAGGCTCATTGCCGTTACGAAATAGTCCGGTAAGGTTTCACCAGGATGTTGGTCTATCCAATCTTGTGCAATCGGCACAAGTTGCTTGTCGAATCCGAGGCGGCTTTGACGATAATATTCAAATGCGAAATAAGGCTCAATCCCTGTTGATGTCCCGACCATTGTTCCCGTGCTACCTGTCGGCGCCTGGGTGATAACCGTAACGTTACGCATGCCTTGTTGCTTGATTGCTTCGCCAACTTCAGGGAATGCCCCCACCATATTCTTCATGAAGCCACTTTGTAAAAATTTCTCTTCATCAAATTGCACGAACGAACCTTTCTCAGCAGCAATACTAGCAGATGCTAAATACGCTTCCCTTGCCATGAACCCATAAATCTTATCTAAGAATTCCAAAGACTCTGGGCTACCATAACGAACTTCTAATTTAATCATGAGTTCAGCTAGTCCCATCGATCCAAGTCCTACACGTCGTTCAGATTGCTGATTTTCACGGTTTTCCTCGAAGTGATATGGCGTTCGATCGATTACGTTATCCAAGAAACGAACCGAATATTGCACCGTCTTTGCCAATTCGTCCCAAGCGACGTCATGTTTATCTGCATCATAGAATTTACTTAAGTTAATCGCCGATAAGTTACACACGCCCCATGCTGGCAACCCTTGTTCCCCACATGGATTTGTCGCAATAATTGGGTTGAAATACCAACTGTTCGACATGTCGTTGTAATATTCCAAGAAAACAACACCTGGCTCAGCAGATTTCCATGCCGATTCAATAATTAAATGCCATACATCGCGAGCGCGAACCGTGTCGTAGTGAATGACGGCTTTGCCAAGTGCTTCCCACTTCGCAAGATTACCATCCCAAATCGCGTTATATTCTGAATCAGATGTATCAGGGAATTTCAATTCCCAGTCCAAATCCTCTTTTACTGCTTTCATAAATGCGTTGCTCACACAAACCGATAAATTCGCATTCGTGATTTCGCCCGCCGTTTGTTTAACCGTAATAAAACGAATTAAATCCGGATGCCAGTCGTTGATCATTAACATCAGCGCACCACGACGACTACCACCCTGTTCAATTAAGCCCGTTGCATAACTGAACAATCCACCCCAAGATACCGCGCCGCTAGAGGAACCATTTACGCCACGAACGATTGCGCGCTTAGGACGCAAAGAGGATAAGTTAATCCCTACTCCGCCACCGCGGGACATAATTTCTGTCATCTCACCCAGTGTTTCCATGATGCCACCACGACTATCTTTCGGGGATGGAATCACGTAGCAGTTAAACAATGTTAATTCGTCACTAGCGCCAGCACCAGCTGCAATACGACCACCGGGTACAAGTTTCCAATCGTCTAGTAGATAACGAAATCTTTCTTCCCATAGTTGCTGTTGGTCTGGCGCTTCCACAGATGCCATCGCTTTCGCAAGACGTCCCCAAAGTTCTTCAGGTGTCTTCTCTTTCGTTAACGTTAATTTGGATAGTTCTGAATCAACGATATCACCATTACGAAGTTGAACCTTAACTTGTTTTCCTTCTCGCTCAATGACTTCGCCAACTTCTTTAGCAGGAAATTTAGGATCATCTTTGGTCAATACAAGCACAAAATCCCCAACTTTGGTGTTATTCGCATCCGCATCTTTCAGAGCATAACGATCTAGAAAAATCTTTTCACTAAGTCCTTCTAATTTATTTCCATTTGCAGTTGACATTGGCTTTCCCTCCCATTGATTTCAATCCAAAATACCACATATTGTGTCTATTCATGATTAAAACATACTACATATTGTGTGTATGTATCAATATTATAAATCACAATTATTTTTTCAATGTATAAGAGTCATTTCCATACTTCTCATTTACGAGTTGTTCAGCGCGTTTTTGTTCCGCCTCCGTTAACACGCCCTCATTAAATGTCACGTTTAATCCTTCAGCCATTCCAATCTCGAAGGATTCCTCAAGTTGATCAAGCCCAATTTCTTGTAGACCTGCTTGCAGAAGCAAATCATTGATTGCCACAGCTTTGGTTGCAAATCCTTTCTTCATCCTTGCACGTTTCGATTCATCACTAAATTGAAGCAAATCGAATAATAAATTGACGTCCATGTTGAGCAAAACGGAGCCGTGTTGCAGGACGACGCCTTTTTGTCTAACCTGTGCACTGCCCGCAATCTTCTGACCCTCTACGACGAGTTCATACCAAGAAGGGGAATCGAAACAAGCTGCAGAACCCAGAGAGGACAGTTGGTTTTCTCCGTCCTTATTGGATAAATTGACCATTTCCGCTTGCAGTCCTAGTCGCTTAAACCCTTCAACCAATCCCAAACTAAGCATGCGATACGACTCTGTAACACTTCGGGCTAAATCCGGATATGACTCGGGCAAAATAATGCTATACGTCAGTTCTTGATCATGAAGGACAGCTCGTCCGCCTGTTGGCCGCCTTACTAAACCAATGTTCTTCTCTTTCACTTTTTCTAGATCAATTTCTTTCAACGCACTTTGAAAATAGCCAATCGAGAGCGTCGCAGGTTGCCAGCGATAAAAGCGAATCGTTGGAGGTGAAACTCCCGCAGCAACTTCATGCATAATTGCTTCATCAATTGCCATATTAAAAGCAGGTGAATAAGAATGTGATGGAATGTAACGCCATTGCTGCTTCATGTGAGAACTCCCTTGGAGGATAAAATGATCATTTCTACAACCTGTAATCTCGCACCCCTTCATAACCTTCAACAACATTATGAAAATAACGGTCCCTGGGCAAGCTGGGATGCTTACAAACATGTATTCGAGATAAGTAAAAACCAACAAATCGCGTCTTTTGATACCCTTGCTAGTCTAAACACATTCCTAAATATTCAACCGATGGCGCATCAGATGCAAACCGCAGAAATTGTACTGAAAGAGATGCATGGTAGAGCTATCCTTGGCGATGAAGTTGGTCTAGGAAAGACGATTGAAGCAGGGCTAATATTAAAAGAATACATCATCCGTGGACTCGTAAGCAAAGCCCTCATTTTGGTCCCTGCCTCACTTGTTCTGCAATGGGTCAAAGAATTAAATGAAAAATTTGGAATTACAGCCATTGCTCAGAAAAAATCATATGTGTGGTCCTATCACAATATTGTTGTAGGTTCAATTGAAACTGCAAAAAAAGAACCCCATCGCACATTCATATTAGAGCAAGACTACGATATTTTAATTATCGATGAGGCTCATAAATTAAAAAATCCACGCACTTTGAATTACCAGTTTGTAAATCAAATTCAAAAAAAATATTGCCTTTTACTCACGGCTACCCCCGTCCAAAATGATTTAAATGAACTTATTCATCTCGTCAACTTGATCAAACCTGGTCATTTACAACATATCGGACAAAAATCAAATGTCTCAACAATCAAACAAAAACTACAATCGGTTATGATTCGAAATCGACGTGTTGAAAATCAGGATAATCCAATCAAACGAGTAATTAACAATATCCCGCTCCAACTTTCCACAGAAGAGCTTCAACTCTATGATGGCGTTTGTTCATATATCAGAGAATATGCACATTTGAATCCACAAAATGGTTTAGCCTTGATTACACTACAACGCGAAGTATGTAGTAGTCGCGATGCTGTATTTGTTACCCTCGTTAATCTTTTTCAAAAAACCCCAGAAAACGCCCCACAACGTGCAACAATATGGACACTTGTTGAAAAAATAAAAGCAATCACATCGAATACAAAGGCTGAAAAAACACTTGAAGTTATTCGCGAAATTCAAGACAAGGTTATTATTTTTACTGAATATCGCGCCACTCAACAATATCTGTTGCATTATCTAAAGCAACATAACATCCAGGCAATTCCCTATCAAGGTGGTATGGGGCGAGGCAAAAAAGACTGGATGACCGATTTATTTCGAGGATCTGCACAAGTGTTAGTAGCTACTGAGGCAGGTGGCGAGGGAATAAACTTACAGTTTTGCAATCACATCATCAATTTTGATTTACCTTGGAATCCCATGCGGATTGAACAACGCATTGGACGGATTCATCGCTATGGGCAAACAAAAGATGTTAATGTCTTTAACTTAATTACGAACGGAACGATTGAAGCACACATTGTTTCCTTGTTGATGAGTAAGATCGAACTTTTTAAAGATGTCATTGGAGAACTTGACCCGATCCTCACAGCTACAGAAAAGTCGATTGAACGCCTTGCGCTAGATCTCATCCAAAATCACGCATACCAAAGGAACCGCTATGAAACAAGAACACATTAAAGCGATTTTTGAATCCTATTTCGTGATGACAGGTTGTGAAATCTTTCATTCTGATTGCACATGTATCCAGGTGAAACTATCTCCAATTGCAGATCGGACAATCGCTAATCGCCCTTACTATTGGGCATTTGTCGATAACATGCATCAAGAACCTGAACCTTTATCATATACCTTTTGGTTTGCACCTCAACAAACAGATCTTGCATTGCCACTTACCCAAACAATCTCTGAATTAATTACCATCGGAAACGATAAATTAAATGTAATTATGCAAGAATTACACACACAAGGCAGCTATACCATGCTTTTTGAAAAAAGTGCGACACCACGCAACATTGATTCCTATGATTCTTGGCTTAATGTTAACTATATGCTCCACTTCCAAACCTACTCAAATCGGAACGACGTTCACTCTATCGGTATATCCTTAACAACTGGTGAAATTGTCGAAGACTTTATGGAACAAATTGCGCACATGGAATTTTCATCCACAATCGCAACTGCCATGATGATAAAACCTGTTCTAAGCATGGAAAGCGCACAGCAACTTATTAAATCTCATATTCATAATCAGCTTACTTCTGCCGATCATGCTTGGGCGATACGTGCCTCTGAACTGGAGATAAATGAACATAATCGACTAAAGAGTTACTATATGGAACGTAATGAACCTGAGCTTTTGACCAAACGGACAACAGAAATAAGCAAGATTTATGCCCCAACGCTTTCGGTCGAAATAATTAATTGTGGGATTTTTCATTTTTTAAACCATTTCCGCCATAAGAATTCGAAAGCATTAGGGAGTTGACCAAACCATTCTTGACGTAAATTTGTTTGTTCTTTGGTTAACCTTATCGTTCTCGTTTTTTCTTTACCTAGCACATATCTAACAACCTTTTCCGTCCATTCTTGCCAAATATCCGTTTTGTCCGCCATGAGTGAAAGTCAGCTCCCCTTAGTTGTAATAGCTTTAGTCTTCTCGTTTTCATCCAAATCATGCAAAAAACCTCCTGCCGTGTTAAGATAATGTCCAACACGTTAGGAGGTTTTTTGTATGTTATCTGGATTAATTGCTGGGGGGATCATAATGTCCCTTATTTTCATCGGTGGCACTGTACTTTATATCAATAAAGCTTATTCCAAGAAATGGGAAGAAGAGGAGTCCGATTCTGCTAAATAAGGGAATCGGGTAACTCTCTCGGTTGATCATCTGCCTGGAAATGATATGTCTTTGCAACTTTAACTACTTTTCGATTCTGCTTTCGAACTAATACATCTGATTCATTCCATGCGATTACAATCCCTCGAATATCATTGTCGGGATTCGCATCTCGAACAACTCGCACTTTAACCCCATCTCGACGCCATTCATCTAGTTGATTATCCAACGTGCTTCACCGAATCATTCCAGAAGTCTAATACTTGACCCGACATTACACGACTTTGGATATAGGCAACTTGGTGTTCGGAGAAATATGTTTCCCATGCGAATGAAAGGTCTTCACACAGTTGAACAAGTGTGAGCAATTCTGACCAAGCAACATAGCGCTTGTACCAGAAAAATTGCGGATGTTCGATCATATAAGGATAGAGATCATCAAATTCAGTGTGCTTACAATCCAAAGCGCGTTCGAAATGATTTTTCGCATGTTCCAACTTCGCAATCAAAAAAGATTCTGTCATTTGCTCGAAACCCATCGTATCGCCAACTCTCCTTTCAATTAAAGCCCATGTAATAAGTATATGACAATTGCACCGTAATGAGGAAGTGGGTAAATTATTCCACGAATGTGATTTCGCCGTCCGATAAAGATTTGATTTTTACTAATGTCTCCACATTCAAGCCCATATTACGCAAACGATTGGCACCATCTTGGAAACTCTTTTCGATCACAATACCGAAACCTACAATTGTGGCACCTGTCTGCTCCATGATGCGAACTAAACCTCGAGCACCATCACCATTTGCAATGATGTCGTCGATTAATAACACCCGATCCGTCTCGTCGATTAACGATTTCGACAATATTAAGTCAGTTACAATCCCCTTAGTAAAGGAAGGGACCCGTTCCGTCCACACATCCGTATCTGTTGTGAGGGTTCGCTTACGTCGAGCGAAAGTAAATGGAATTGCTAATTCTAATGCTGCACCCATCGCAATTGGAATCCCCGAAGATTCAATTGTAACGATTTTCGTTATTCCACTATCACGAAAACGGTCTGCAAGTAACTTACCCGCCTCCAAAGCAAATTGTGGATCAACTTGATGATTCAATAATGTGTCTAGTTTCAATACTTGATCAGAAATAACGATACCTTCCTCAAGCACTCTATTCTTTAAAAAGTTTATCATCCCAATCCCTCCAGTTCATAACGATTTCGCCTATTTTTAAAAGTTAACTTAACACAGTATATCAAATCGTTGCAAGAGTTTTTCCCCGCCAAAATAGGGATTTATCGGAATAGCTCTGTTTTGGTTTTCATATGTTGGTGTGTAAAACCAAAAGGAGTGCATCTTGTGTCCATTCATCGATTGAAAGCAATCCAAATCGGTTTAACTATTATCGGAACAATCGTTGGTGCTGGATTTGCAAGCGGGCAAGAAATTTTGATTTTCTTCTCGCGATTTGGCAACTGGGGCACACTTGGTATATGTATTGCAGTCAGTCTGATTATTTGGATAAGTACCCTAACGATGGTGTTTGCGCAAACCCATTCCATCACTTCGCCTCAACACTTTTATTCGCTATTGTTTGGTAGAACCCTGAACAAATTTGCCACAGCCTTGATGCTTGCTAGCCTATTCGCAGTTAGTTGTGTCATGTTAGCAGGTGCTGGAACAGCTTTACAAAGCGTGTTTCCCATCCCTTATTGGACAGCAGCGCTAATTTCTGTTGCATTTATTATTATAATCCTAAGCAAGCAATTAAATGGGCTATATTGGATTAATGGCATTGTTGTACCGATATTAATTGCGTTTGTATTTGTACTATTCTATTTCAGTTCATCGTACCGAGCATTTCCAGCTTGGCCAGAAACGATTGTTTCCATTCCAATATGGAAATCATTCTTTTATGCGATCAGTTATGTCTCATTCAATGTAACGATGGCTCTAACCGTCCTGCTCTCCATAGGTGCACATACCCGTTCAAAATCGACAATCATCACGGGTGGTTGGATTGGCGGACTCGGTATCGGACTATTGTTAATGTGCAGCCATTTTATCTTACTCAACAAAGGGGCGCACATTGGCGAACACGAACTTCCACTTGGCTTCCTGGCACAAAAACTATTCGCATGGACAGGAAGCTTATACTTACTGTTAATTTATTTCGAAATTATGACCACATTAACAGCAAATGCGTTTGGATTGAGCCTACATCTGACCCAATTCAAACGCATTTCGCGTAATTCATTTATGATATTAACATTAATTTTATGTCTTCTCATCGGCCAACTTGGTTTCGCACGACTGTTGGATACGATTTATCCAATTGTCGGAATCATGGGATTCGCCTGGATTATTGCGCTATTGTATTCCATTAAGAAGCATCGAATGTAACATATATTTTTTTTAATTCACTAATCACTCGCGTTAATGAATACAATTTCTTGGCGCGTTCATAGGCTGAGCGCGCTAATTCATAGCGATAATCCGGATCATTAAACATTTGTTCCAACGCATCAGCTAGTGCATCAGCATCTCCAACTGGTACAAGTAGACCATTAGAACCATGTTCAATTTGTTCTGAGATTCCCCCTACATCGGTACCAACTAGCGATAAATGACATAACGCAGCTTCGGCAAATACACTTCCAAATGCTTCAGCACGAGATGGGAGAACAAAAATATCGAAGAAAGGCATAAATTCTTCAGGATGTAGCATATACCCATAAAAAATTGTGTCATTATATACATCCTGATCCATTGCCAATTGTTCTAATTCAGGTCGAATCGGACCGTCACCAATTAAATGCAGCACAAAGTTGTGTCCACGACGGCGCAGCTTCCCACATGCAACAAGTAATGTATCAATCCCCTTAGCTGGAACCAGACGGCAAAGTGAAACGAGTTGCGGAACGGCATTTTCATGTGGAATTGGTTTAAACCGTTTCGCATCAAATCCATTCGGTATTACAAATACTTGATTTGCATCTAGCATGTGATCAGACAAGTACGATTTGAAAGCTTGAGAAACCGTGATAATTCCATCCATCTTGACTTCTAGTTCTCTATATAAGCTTGTCAAAAAACGCACTTCTTCGCCATCTTCAGGAACTTTTCCATTTAACACGAGTTCATTCTCATAACTGGAGTGAATTGTAATAATTACAGGTGTATTTGGAAACACATGCTTCATTACCAACGCAGTAATCGGATGGTGTGCATGAATTAAATCATATTTATTATCCTTGATTCGAAGCAACGTCCACCATAAGTAATCTTTAAAAGTCTGCACATACTTATCGATGATTGGATTGCCTTCAAACGTTTTCCAATCGAACGTCTCAAATTCAAATAATGTTTGCCCTTTACTCCGTATGCGTTTCGGCAAAGAAAAAAGTTCCATGTCCCATCCAAGTTTAATGAATTTTTCTTGAATATAGGGAACCATGGAGGAGACACCACCAGGTTGTTCCGGCGGGAAAAACAATGCTTGTAATACTTTCATTGGACGCAACCTCGCTTTCATCCCCATTTATTAGGATTCTAATACATATGACGCAATTGCATCTGATACCCCATCATCGTTATTCGATGCCACGACGAAATCCGCAACTTCCAAAACCTCTTGTGTTGAATTCGAAACAGCGATACCAATTCCTGCATAATGTAACATTTCAATGTCATTGTTGTAATTTCCAATGGCAACGACTTGCTCTGGTATATATCCTCTTGATTTGGCATAGTGCGCCAAAGCTACCCCTTTATTCACACTGGGCACCATGAAGTCGATAAAATAGATTCCACTTCGAACCATTGTGATTCCGGCTGGCATGATTTTTGATAATGTTTGTTGAAAATCATCTAGCCTAACTGGATCCGGCTCATAGACTGTCACTTTTACAACGCCACCATCTAAACTTTCAAAATCAGAAATAAATTCTGGCTCAACTTCATACAAATCATACATTTTTTTTGCTTCTGGAATCAGGTTCTCCACAAATAATGATGTGGCTGTACTCACATCGAAGAATAACTGTGAATTTCTCAACATTACAAGCAATTCTTTGTAAATTGGCGTTTCGATTTCGATCTGTTGCTGGACTTCTAAAGCATCCCCATTCACTGTTGCAGCTCCGTTGTGACTTATAATCGTCCCGCTAAGACCCATTTGTTGAAATACTGGTAATGCGCTTGGTGCCCCTCTGCCCGTACAAAGCACAACCTCTATCCCACTAGCGGCAACTTTTTGAACAGATGCGATATTCACTTCCGACAGCGAATGGTCATCACGAAGTAAGGTTCCATCTACATCAAGTGCAAGTAATTTAATTGCACGTTTGCTTTTATGTATCGATTGAAGTTGTACTAATTCGGTCTCTGTTAATGTGCGATAAGAGCCGAGAGGCAACGTGCGATCCAAATCGAGATTACCCATTCGAATGCGTTGCAAATAAATGACTTTCCGACCAATGGCTTCAAACATCCGTTTAACTTGATGATATTTCCCTTCTTGAATCGTAATTTCAATTTCATTACTTTGTATTGCATCTCCGATTAACTTTAAAACAGCAGGCATGGTGACATAGCCATCGTCTAATTGTATCCCTTGTTGAAAGGAGAAAATTGCTTCTTCCCCAACAACACCATCTAACTTAGCAAAATAAGTCTTATCCACGTGTTTGCGGGGAGATAGCAATTGGTGAGCGAGTTTACCATCATTCGTCAACAATAAGAGTCCTTCTGTATCTTTATCCAATCTACCAACCGGAAACGGCGCAAAATGTTTCTCTTGTTCCGTCAATAAATCAATCACCGTGCGATCTCGCAAATCTTCTGTCGCTGATAGTACTCCCGGTGGCTTGTTCAACATGAGATAAATATATTTCTTATAGGTCACTGCCTGACCATCTACATGAATGTGATCCTGTTCTGGATTGAGATGGAAGGAAGTATCTTTAACGATTTCACCATTGACGAGAATCCGACCTTGTTTTGCCATCTTTTTTAACTCCGAACGGGTTGCAATTCCCAGCGAAGATAACACTTTATCTAGTCTTTGTGTACCTTTTGCTTTCATTTGGACGTCCTCCTTCACACACCTACCTAAAAACGATTATAATATGAGAAGAACATTATATGAAGGAGACTTTCATGAAAAAGCTGCTAATTACAGTATTAATTGTTGGATTACTGTTCACCGCACTTGGATTTATCTCTTATTACCAAAAAAAGAACACGAATGATGCAAGTGAACGAGATGCTCAAAGATTATATGAAACAAGCGCATCCCAATTAAATCCTGAGACAGTCAAATTATTAACAAATAAAAATTACCAATATGTGATTACACGCAACAAACTTGAACAGCTGATTGACGAGAAGCAATCCTTTTATGTGTACTTTTTTTCTCCGACATGTCCGCATTGTCTTCGATCAACTGAACTCGTAAATACAGAAATGAAAAAGCGCAATATCGCAATCTATCAGTACAATGTCTTAGAAGACCAATCGGCATTTGATGACTTCAACATAGATGCTACACCAACGATTTCCTACTTCAAAGATGGAAAGCAGACGGATCAAGCAGTGGGTGAAGTTTCTAATGAACTTAATCATGCTTATACGCCTGAAACTTTTGGTAAGTGGCTAGATCGTCATTAGTAAAAACGAAGGAGCATTCTCATTGAGAATGCTCCTTTTATTCTTCATGGTGTGGAACGTACTGTGACGCTAAATGTTCGAGCTTATCATCCGTTATTTTTAATGCGAACGGAGCAAACGGGAAATTACCTTCTACAAGAAGACGATTCAAATAGGATTCGGCATTTCGATATAGCAAGGCAATATCTGCCCCACATTCAATCTGCTGTTTATCAGCTAATTTATCGAGTGATTGTGTGAGGAGTTTTATCGCCCCGCTCAAATTATCATTCTCATGATGGTACAGTCCTACCGCAACCTGCAATAGCCCTTGCCAAAATGGATTCCGACCATCTTCCATCCACAATTCTTCCATCACTTCATGACACTCAAAATAGTCTTTCTCAATATTAAAATAATAAACAAACGCAACATACAAATCATGATAATTCATCCGTTATTCCTCAATATTCTTTGTATTATCGTGCTTAGCCAATTCACTTCGAATACTCGACATTTCTACATCTAAATTATATGCTGCTTCAGCTGCTTTCTGGAGTCTTATGCGAAGTTCACTAGGCATATTTCCTTTAAACTTATAGTTTAGTGAGTGTTCGATTGTCGCCCAAAAATTCATTGCTAATGTACGAATTTGAATTTCAACGAGTATTTTTTTCATCCCTATTGCAGTCTGGACAGGGTAAGAGACAATCATATGATGACTGCGATATCCGCTATCCTTCTGATTGCTTACATAATCCTTTTCATAGATAAGCGTCATGTCCTCTCGATCACGAATCATTGCAGAAACACGATCAATGTCTTCTACAAATTGACACATCATTCGAATTCCTGCTATGTCCTCAATCTCGGTTTCTAGATTATCTTTATGAACGCCTAATCTGTCTGCTTTTTCGAGAATACTCAAAACATGTTTAACACGACCGGTTACAAACTCAATCGGAGATAAATCTTCTCTCTTTTTTAGATCTGCTCGCATCGATTTGAATTTGACTTTCAATTCCTCTACTGCCTGTTCATAGGGCATTAAGAACATGCCCCAATCTCTTCCATCCATTCACTTGCCCCCTAATAAATGGCTATTGATGCGCTGTACCTACCGCTTCTGAGATATGTTTATACCCATCTCTTTGCAGTAATGCAAGAAGTCCATTCTGTATTTGACGGTTAATTGCCGGACCATGATAAACCATTCCTGTGTATACCTCGATCATGCTCGCACCCGCTCGTATTTTTTCATATGCATCCTCAGCTGTGAATATGCCACCTGACCCAATAATTGGCAGTGATCCTTTTGTCTGCTTGTAAATTTCATGAATCACTTGCGTCGATCGATCTTTTAATGGCTTTCCACTTAATCCGCCTGTCTCTCTCTTATTTGGATGCTGCAATCCCTCACGAGAAAGTGTCGTATTCGTAGCAATTATTCCATCAATATTAGAGCGAACCACCGTCGCAATAATTGATGTTAACTCGTCTTCATTTAGATCTGGTGCAATTTTTACTAGAACGGCTTTTGGTTTTTCTTCTTTATTTGCTTTACTTAAAGCTTTTGCTTCATCTCTAACTGCAATTAAAAGATTTTCTAATTCGTCACCATGTTGCAACTTTCGTAAATCCGGTGTATTCGGTGAACTTATATTTACAACAAAGAAGTCGCCTTGCTTATATAATCCCCGCATACAAGCAATATAATCTTGAATCGCATCTTCATTCGGTGTCACTTTATTTTTGCCAATGTTAATCGCTATTGGAATTCTTCGCTCTGTTAAAGCGTCAAGTCGATGAAATAGCGTGTCAATTCCTTCATTATTAAACCCCATTCGGTTAATTAAAGCTTCGTCAGGTGGTAATCTGAAACTTCTTGGTTGTTCATTCCCTGGTTGTGCTTTTGGTGTTACTGTGCCTACTTCTAGGAAACCAAACCCTACGTTGGAGAAAGCTTTGACTGCCTCCGCATTTTTATCTAATCCAGCCGCTAAACCGATTGGGGTGTGAAAGGTAAGCCCAAACAACTGCGTCTCTAACATACGAGTCGCTTTCGTGCCATAAATCCCTCGCAATAACGCAGTTGCACCGGGAATTTTCCCTGCTACATGTAGACCAAACATTGTCAAATGATGTGCAGTCTCAGGTTGCAAACGGAATAACAACGGTCTAATCAATTTCTGATACATAGCATTCTCTCCGATCTTTTTATGATTACTCCTATATTAAAGTGTACCAATACCCGTTAAACCTGAAAAGTGAAAATCTCACACACTGGAAATCGATAGTGTGTTATGATTTGGCCATCAAATCTATTACGCATGAATTACAAGGGGGATTTACGAGTATGTCTAAGAGAAAATTAACCTATCTACAAAAGAAACAACTAGAGAACCAAGTCAACAAAAAAGCAATTGTCTGGATTTCTAGTATAACCGTTACTTTTATCCTCACGATTGTCGTACTCGTGATTATCAACAATTAAATGGTGAATCGCATAAAAAAGCTGCTAGCGACAACTCGCTAGCAGCTTTTATTTCGTTCTTACTTGTTGAATGCTGTATCCGCAACTTTAATGGAATCTGTCGGGCAACCGTCAACTGCATCTTGCATATCGTCAAATAGATCTGCAGGAATTTCAACAGTACCTGTGTTACCATCGCCATCGTAGATTGTCTCTGCTAAACCTTCATCATCATAATCGTAAAGGTCAGGTGCAGTTGCTCCACAAGCGCCACAAGCAATACAAGTATCTTTATCAACCCAAGTGTACTTAGCCATGCGAAAAATCCTCCTTGTTGTATGTAAAGTTATATTCTTTTACCAATGATAATACAACGCCATACAAAGTTCAAACGAAATTCAAAAAAAACTAAGGATTTTTCATTTGAATCGCGCTCGATATCTACAATTAAACAAAAGCGTGATATAATATTCAAAATGATTCAATGGAACTTCATTTGTCATAGTCCGTAGGAGGTTTACATGTCTAATTTAGTAACCATTTTTGATACAACATTACGAGATGGCACACAAGGCGAAGGCATTAGTTTATCTGTTGAAGATAAATTGAAAATCGCTGTTAAACTTGATGCGCTAGGAGTATCTTATATCGAAGGCGGATGGCCTGGTAGTAATAACAAGGACATCGAATTTTTTAATCGCATTCAAAGCATTAAACTAAATAACGCGAAAGTTACTGCATTTGGAAGTACGCGTCGTAAGTTTACTGATCCCGCTCAAGATGCCAACCTAAAGGCCATTCTTGATTGTGGTGTGAAAGTCGCTACGATTTTCGGTAAATCGTGGGATTTCCAAGTTACGATGGCGTTACAGACAACACTTGAAGAGAATCTAGCGATGATTTATGACTCTGTCCATTATTTGACACAACAAGGACTGGAAGTCATTTATGACGCAGAACATTTCTTTGATGGCTATAAGAATAATCAGGAATATGCTTTACAGACAATCAAAGAAGCAGAGCGTGCCGGTGCGAAATGGGTTGTTCTATGCGATACAAATGGCGGTTCATTACCAGCGGAAGTCAGCCGAATTACGAAACACGTCATTGAAAGTATTCAGTGTCCTGTCGGCATCCACGCACATAACGATTGCGAACTCGCTGTAGCCAATAGTATTGCTGCTGTCGAGGCAGGGGCTAGACAAGTTCAAGGTACAATCAATGGCTTCGGGGAAAGATGCGGAAACGCCAACTTGTGTTCAATTATTCCTTCTCTTCAACTCAAGTTAAAATACGACATCATTTCTTCTGAACAACTTTCCACATTAACCGGGGTTGCTAGATATGTTAGTGAAATCGCTAATGTGCACTTCCCAGTTAATATGCCGTATGTTGGACATGCTGCGTTTGCCCATAAAGGTGGGATTCATGTGTCAGCAATCTTAAGAGATTCGAAGACATATGAACACATTACACCTGAATTAGTCGGTAACAAACAGCGTGTACTTGTATCTGAATTAGCAGGTCAAAGTAATCTTGTGTTCAAAGCACAGGAACTAAACCTTGATTTTAATTTAGAGAACGAACAAACCAAAGCAATTATTAATAAAATTAAAGACTTAGAACATGAAGGCTATCAGTTCGAAGGGGCAGATGCTTCACTAGAGTTACTCCTTCGCGGAATGAATGGTTCAACAACAGAACTATTTAAACTCGAGTCCTTTAAGTTACTCGTTGAGAAACATGCGGATCGTCCAGTGCTTTCCGAAGCAATTGTTAAGTTAAATGTCAGTGGACAGAGCGTTTACACCGTAGCTGAAGGCAACGGACCAGTGAACGCCTTAGATAATGCGCTAAGAAAAGCGCTAATTACGTTTTATCCAGAAATTGAATCTATGCATCTCTCAGACTATAAAGTTCGTGTTATTAATGAAACTGACGCAACTGCAGCGAAAGTTCGTGTACTTATCGAATCTTCCAATCTTGATGATTCTTGGAACACTGTCGGCGTTTCTGAGAACATTATCGAAGCGAGTTGGCAAGCTCTCGTTGACAGTATTCGATATGCCTTAATCGGAAAAGATATTGCTGCTACAATCGAGACAACGAAACAATCAATCGGACTTCAAAACCACTAGTACAAACATAAATAAGGGATTCCACAGTAGATTTTCTACCGTTGGAATCCCTTATTTATGTTTATCAATGACTTCTCTAAATTGTGCATAGGTTCGTAATCCTGCCATAGTCGCAACAACCTGTCCATTTGGATTCACGAGATACGTTGATGGATACCCAACTACCTGATACGACTCAGTTGCTTGCCCGGTTACGTCAAATACAATTGTAAACTTTAAATCATGCTTTAATACAAATGCACGCGCCTTAGCCTCATTATCTACATGTGCAGCATTTATCCCAATGATTTCAATCTGATCTCCGTAATGCTTGTACAGTTTAACTAAATCAGCAGACTCTTCCTCACATGGACCACACCAAGATGCCCAAAAATTAACGAGCGTCCAACTTGATGTCTTGCCACCAATCGTCCGCACATTACCCTGCCAATCCTTCAACTGTAAGACTGGGGCAGTAATGATAGTATCTGTTTTATTAGAAGAAAGAAGATTTTTGGATGTAGAATCAAATTCATTTCTATCCATAAGCGTAAATAAAAGCATGCCAGCAATCAAAATGGTTACAACGATAGTCGAAGCTTTTCTCATTACCCGCCTCCCTCTACACTAATTATAGCAATTTTATGCTGCGTTCCAACATAAAAGACTACCCCTTGGGTAGTCTTTTTAACGACTTAAATGGGCGTAAAGATCACCCAACGTAATTACTTGTCTCTCTTGCATGATTGCAATGAATTTCCCCCAAAGCTTGGCTGTCATAATTGCGTCTTCGAGTGCATGATGACGATTCGTAATGGGAACACCGTATTTTAATAATAATTCATCTAATTCAAAATTGGTTCTCGTAGGTTCTAGCCATTTGGCAATCATCATTGTATCAAGGACGCGATGCGTTAGCGTGGTCCGTGATGTCTTCCAAAGCGCATTGTTCAAGAATTGTTTATCGTGTCCCGTACCATGCGCAATCAACACTCTTCGTTGCACGAATTGAAAAAAATCTCTCAGGGAGTCAATGAGTGAGGGAGCTTGAACAGCCATTTCATTCGAAATCCCAGTCAGTTTCTCGATGTGCGCTGGAATGAGTCGATTTGGATTAGTTAACGTATGAAACTGTTCCTCTTCAATCATTTGCCCACCACGAACGCCAACACCACCAAACGAGATGATTTCATCACCTTGATTCACAAAAAAACCTGTTGTCTCAAGATCAAACACAACAAATTCAATTTCATGAAGTGGCGTGTCAAACAATTCGATTTTTCGTTGTTGTTTCATAACAGATCGTATAAATGCCATTTGTTGCGCTTTAGGGTCTCCGAGAGCGGAGGCGAATGCAGGAGTCACGCCACCCATCTTGTACAGGTTCCAAAGCCGGCTACCTGCCGAGTGATTTCCATCCATACGCGCTACCCTCCTAATTTATTAATTCGCTTCTGGACGAATTTTTGAAGTTTCCGTCCAGCATGAAGCGCCATTTTCAACTGTAATTTATCAGACTTGGATAATTCCCGCAATGGAATCATACCAGAAGTCACATAATGATTATCAACGATTTCAAATGTAGTCTGTGCTCGCAAATAAAGGACTGTCCGTAGCGCATCATACCACATTGTCATTTGTTGCTCGGTTATTTCACCTTTCATATACAGCGCCATAATTCGCTTAACCGATGAGGTCTCAGTGACACCTGATAGGATGGCAACTAAACGAATACTGTTAATAATCGGTATATACCCACCATATTTTATATCTACAGAGCCCGCATGTTCCCCATAAGGTTCAACCAGTAATTGACCGAACACATTTAATACAATCTTATGTCTTAATGTATTATTCAACATCGCCTGCAAAATTATTGGATGTGTATCAGCATATGTGACAATGTGACTTTGAAGTAATTCAACAAGCTCATTATTACCAGCAACACACCTCAAATCAGCAGCAATTAGTAAATATCGAATATTTTCCCAGTTGGGTTCAAGTAGCCATTCATCTATGGTTTGTATCCAAGCTGAATATGGTTTACACCAACGATCATTATCAGCACCAACCTCACCATCACATGGCGGATAACCAATTTCCTTTAAATATTCAACAACTCGTTTGCCCAATGTACAAAAATAATTGCGCACCTCAGGCGTAACTGCTACGAATCGATCATCATAAATAATCGCATTATCTTGATCGCTCCAAGGTGTCTGTTCTTCCCTTCCGCCACTACCCACTAAAATAAATGCATAGGAAACAGAAGGAGAAGCCATCCCCTCGGAGAGCAACTTCTGCTCTGCCAAAAAGATGGCTCTTTTGATGAAACTATCATGAATGAAATTGATTTCATCCGAATACGTCATAATCATTTGGAAGGAAGGGTTTCGTTGGAGTTGACGATGCCAACTATCCCGAATCTGCCTCAACTGCGCAGTTGAGTTACACGCTAAGATGTCATTTGCAATGTCAGAAGTTTCGGGGAACATTCGAAACCCTCCTTTCCTTAGATTTTAGGAATTAATTTGAAGCTTTCTTCATTTGTTCTGGGTATCCATACGTACCATGTTCAGATAAATCCAAACCGATAATTTCTTGTTCTTCTGTTACACGAAGACCTACTGTCTTCTTAATGATGAATAAGAATACGAAGGATAATACAAATGCATAACCACCAGCAAGAAGTACACTTTCAGCTTGAACAATTAATTGATCAAAGCCACCACCGTAGAACAACCCTGCTTTACCTGTAGCTAATTTTTCAGCTAATTCTGGTGTTGCGAAGAAACCATTCGCTAAAGTACCAAGAATACCTGCTGTACCATGAACGGATAATGCAGCAATTGGATCATCTAACTTGAACTTTTCGAACATCTTCATGGAGAAGAATACCAAGATTCCAGCTAAAATACCAATTACTACCGCAGCCCATGGCTCAACGAACGCACAAGATGCAGTAATTGCAACTAAACCAGCTAATGCACCATTCAACATTGTAGGTACATCTGCTTTACCTGTTACAGCCCAAGCAACTAGTAAAGCAACAATTGCACCTGCACCAGCCGCTAATTGCGTGTTGAAAGCAACATAACCGAAGAAGCCTTCTCCACCAAATCCATTAACACCTAAAGTAGAACCTGCGTTAAATCCAAACCAACCTACCCATAAAATCATTACTGCAAGTGCAGTATAAACTTGGTTATGACCATTAATTTGGTTTGCGGAACCATCTTTATTGTATTTACCAATTCGAGGTTTCAATAAAATTGTTGCTGCTAGTGCTGCCATTGCACCTGTTAAGTGAACAACTGTTGAACCCGCAAAATCTTGCGCACCTTCCGCATATAAGAAACCATTTGCATTCCAGATCCAGTGAGCAATCACTGGGTAGATGAAAGCAGAGAATAATACTGTAAAGATTAAGTATGGTGCTAATTTAGAACGTTCTGCAAAACCGCCCCATGCGATTGTTAATGAAATTGTTGCGAACGCTAATTGGAATAAGAAGAAAATCGATGTTGGTAGTGAAGAATCTTCTGCAAGATCAATAAATGAATTAGAAGGATCAAAGAAGAAATCACCGATACCAATAAAACTATTACCGCCTGATGCAAATGAAAAACCATAACCTACTGCCCAGTAAATCAAACTAGCTAAGCCAATTGTGAAAATTGTCTTACCTGCAACGTGTCCCGCATTTTTCATACGAGTTGAACCTGTCTCAAGTAAAATAAAGCCTGCTTGCATGAAAATTACCAAAACTGCTGCAATCATTACCCAAACTGCATTTAAATGCCACCACTCCATCGTTACCACTCCTCAATAAAATTTATTTAGTAAGTCACGTTCTTTTGTGTAAGGATACATAACACAAGAAGAACTATTACCGTTATTATATATGCAGGTTTTACGTTTTGACAACCCCTTTTTATTAAAAACACGAAAAATAAGTTAAATTTCCTTACTCATTGTTCGTTATTTACATTATTATGTTAGTTTTTATTACATGTTTAAACGATTTGAAATCGCCCCCTCCATTGACGTATAATTTAATTAAATCAGCACATATACATTACTAACTTATTTGGAGGATGATGCTCTTTATGTTCTTTTTCCACCCTATTTTAGACCCATTGATTATGGTTGCTTTCGGTCTAACCATCTGGGCACAGTTCCGTGTTAAAGGTACCTTTAATAAATTCAGCCAGGTACCCACATCGACTGGCTTAACTGGCTACCAAGCTGCTCGTTACATGCTTGATTCGAATGGTCTACATGACGTTCCGATTGAAGCTGTTCCTGGCAGATTGACGGATCATTATGACCCAATGAAACGCGTCGTTCGCTTATCCGAGCCTGTTTATTATGAAAGTTCAATTGCCGCAGTTTCGGTTGCTTGTCATGAAGTTGGTCATGCCATTCAACACAAGGTGAGTTACCCGATGCTTGTTGCACGCCATCGCATTTTCCCGCTCGTTAATATCACTTCTAGCGTTGCACCTTGGTTGATTATGGCTGGTCTTTTATTCCAACAGAACACTTCCTTACTTGGTCTAGGCATCGTATTCTTCACAGGAGCAGTGTTGTTCCAAGTTATTACGTTACCTGTAGAATTCAATGCTTCCAGTCGGGCGAAACAGTTGATGGTTGCCGAAGGATATATTTCGAACGATGAATCCGCAGGTGTTTCCAAAGTATTGAATGCAGCTGCGTTGACGTATGTGGCAGCCGCATTAATCTCCGTTCTTGAACTCCTAAAATATGTGATGATATTCTTGGATCGCCGCGAATAGAGACAAAAAAACCTTGAACCGTTATTATCGGTTCAAGGTTTTTTAATTATAACTAATCGCTTGACTGCCAATTTGCTCCCATGCTTCAATAAAATTCGTTTTTGAAACCTTTATATTTTTCCCTGACGTTAGCGGGTCATTAAAATAGACGTATTGAGCATCAAATCCGGTTAAGAGCACACAGTGTTCATAATAAGTTACTTTAATTTTTCCTGTCGGTGTATGCCAGGTGCGCCAATGTGAATCAGCCAAATATTTGTATGTGGAATTAGTAATTACCCAAACCGGCTTCCCTTTAGCTAATTGCTTTATGACATTATCAAATGATTCCCCAGACAAATCAAGAACCCTGCCAGGCAAATAAGTCTCTGCAAGTGCTGCAACCGGCTTATGATATACTCCTAAACCGGATTTTGCGAATGTGTAAATGTCCCCGACAAATCCATCATTCGGATTTCCAAAATACGTAATGCCGTTTACTCTCGAGAATCGCGTAGGGTCCTTTTTTATTTGTTTGGCCAAAATCATCTTATCTGCTTGTATGCCAGCGTGTCTTAATAACATGGCTAGACTTGTCACTTCACAACCCCGGTCTAATTCAGGCAACTGCGAAAGCACAGGTACATCAATCAGGATTTCAGTGACCGGCTTTTTTGCTATTTTTTCATCTGTAATGACGTCGCCTTTTTGAACTGGATGGCTAGTAAATATCAATTTATATAGATAAGACTCTTTATCAAAAAGACTATATAGACTAATCATTAAATTAAATAATACTACCACTAAAACTGCAGCTACCCATTTTTGTCTAATCAAGTTAACCCACCGATTCATTCAAAATAGTCTAAACAAAATTTTCTAAATGTATCTGCAAGGATAGAAAGCTTTGCATTCTTCCTTTGTACAATACCAATCGTACGCGACACACGTTCCGATGCAATTCTAATTTTTACTGGCATTAAATCTGATTGACCCGTTAAGGCCATTTCAGGAAGTAAGCTAATGCCCATACCCGCGGCAACAAGCCCACGAATTGTATCCGTCTCTTCGCCCTCAAAAGCAATTAGCGGTTCGAATCCCGCCTTCACACATGCATTCCAGACAATATTTCTTAGCGAATATCCCTCACTGAACAATACAAATGGCTCGTCTTTTAATTCCGTCAAGCAAATCGATTCTTTTTTCACAAAAGCATGATTCGCTGGAACCACAACAAATAGCTCTTCTGTTAGTAATACATCACCAGAAACATGACTATCCTTCATTGGACAAGGAGAGGTTAAGGCTAAATCAACTTCACCTTGTGATACATAATTTAGTAATGTCTCATAATTACCTTGTTTAAACTTGAAGCGAACATGAGGATAGCGATTACGAAACTCGGAAACGAGTTTAGGTACCAAATGAATACCTAGCGTATGTGGAAATCCAATCCGTATTTCGCCATGGTCCGGACTTGTCAATTCATGAATTTCTGTAACTGCTCGATCAAGATCCGCAAGCACCGGTTCTACACGTTTCAAGAATAGCTTTCCAGCAGGTGTTAAATGCAAATTCCGACCATGTTGTACAAATAACTGGATCCCAAGTTCATCTTCTAACTGATGAATTTGACGACTGACCGCTGATTGGGCAATATGCAATTCTTCCGCCGCCTGTGTCACATGTTCCTTCCGAGCCACCTTAACAAAATACTGTAATTGCCGCAGTTCCATCTCAGCACCCCCTTACCTTTGATTCAACCGTTTCAAAACATACCAAATAAAGTATAACAGAAAGCCACCAATGAATCCCCCAAAATGAGCTAAACCATTCACATCTGACATAAATATAGAACCTAGAATTCCAATCCCAAGAAGAACCATGATTGTTTGTCGGGATTGTACGTCCATTGCGTACTTTGTGAGTATTATAATGGCAAAATACGAACCTAATATCCCATAAACAGAACCTGAGGCACCAATCGAAACAACCGCCTGATTTGAAAAGTAGGCACTGACTGCGCTGCCACTAAACCCACTTGCTAGATACAACAATACATACATTTGAGGTTTTAGTAATTTTTCTAATGGTGGAGCAAACACATATAGGGAGAACGAGTTCATTAATATATGAATTCCGCTCCCATGCAGGAAAATAGACGATAGCCACCTCCACACTTCTGCACCTTCTGCTGGAGGGGTTGTCACCATGCCACCCCATTTATATAAATTAACTGCGGTTGCTCCACCAGTGTACAAAGTCAAACCATACATGATTAAATTCAAACTAATAAGAATCGCAGTAACTGGATACAAGCGAATATACTGTCGAAAAGTTTCGTTACGGATAAATAACATAATTTCCTCCTCATCGAAGCTGGAATAATTGGACAAAGGTTATTTATAACAGTTATAATTAAAATCGTTGTATATATAAGTATACCTTTATAGAACTCAAGGAGGAAATCACAATGGCACAAGAACGTACTGGTTACACATTAAAAGGCAATCCATTAACATTAGTAGGTCCTGAACTTAAAGTAGGGGATCAGGCTCCTGATTTTTCTTTGAACAAAGATCTTGTTACGAAAGTCTCCCTTGCAGATTATGCAGGTCAAATCAAATTGATTAGCGTTGTCCCATCGCTTGACACAGGCGTATGTGATGCACAAACACGTCGTTTCAATGAAGCAGCTGCTGAACTTGGCGCAAATGTCTCTATCCTAACTGTAAGTGTCGATTTACCATTCGCGCAAGCACGTTGGTGCGGTGCAGCTGGCATCGATAAAGTTGTAACACTTTCTGACTACCAAACAGGTGATTTCGGTAAAGCATATGGCGTTTTCATCAAAGAATTCGCTTTGGATATGCGTGCAATCTTTGTTGTTGATGCTAATAACACAATTCAATATGTTGAGTATTTAACTGAAATGACTGAGCACCCTAACTACGATCATGCAATCGCTGCTGTAAAAGCACTCGTATAATTCACAACAATCACAAAAAAGACTTGAGCCTACAATAGGTTCAAGTCTTTTTTATTAGATTGATTTTACTAATTTACGATCTAATTGTTGGAAAATCGTCTGGATATTTCGATAATTCGAACCCAAATCACCTAAAGAACCGCGCGAAGCCGAATAAATATCAATTGCAGTCTGAACCGGATTAACGGAAATGACAGTAATCGTAATATCCATCACACGCCCGAAAGGTGTCTTCTTCTCTACAATAATTTCACCAACTGCCTTTACTTCATGGACAATTTTAAATCCTGGCATCTTTTGAAGCGTAACCATAACTTCATCCCATACCTCATCAATCGGTTGCTTATAATATCTCGTCTTTAAGTCTGAAGTCTTCGCTTTTTCACTTGTGGTCGCTTGACTACCAAATAAGTAGCGGATGTATTTATTCAAGACAAAATTCCCCTTCCAACTAATTAACTACTTGATATTTAGTGTAGCAAACTAGACGCTCTTTTGCATCCCACAATGTTGGAAGAACGTAGCCCATCCTTGGCGACCCACATCATTATTTTTAAATACGCCGCAGGCCTCCAATACTTCTCCGAATTTCTGACCAACAGCTTGACGAATGAATTGTTGAATTCCATCCATATCCAAATCACTTGGGATTCCGCGCTTCAACTCTTCCATCCAAGCCAAATGTTTATGTAACGGATGATCGTGATTATTGGCGATATCTGATGCTTCAGCACCACCATGAATATGTTCACTAATCATCGTTAATTCAGAAGCAAGTCGTCCGGGAAGAACAGCTAAGCCCATGACTTCGATTAAACCGATGTTTTCCTTCTTAATATGATGCAAGCGCTCCTCAGGATGGAATAATCCATAAGGATGCGAATCTGTCGTACGGTTGTTACGTAATACTAAATCAAGCACATAATTCCCCGCTTCATCTCGGAAACATACAGGCGTAATTGTATTATGTGGAGTTCGTTCCTCCCCTTTAACCGTAAAGGCCCTAACTTCACAAGATTCATCATTATATTGCTGCCACATCGGCAATAGAACGCTGGCTAATGCATGTACAGCATCTTTTTCTGCAGAAGTAAGACGAACGACGGATAATGGCCAGTTCACATTTGCTACTTCGACGTTCGGATAATTCGGATGTTTATAAATATCAATTTTCTCCGCTTTTTGCATCGCAAATTGATGGTTTCCACCCTGGAAATGATCGTGCGTCAAAATTGATCCACCCACAATTGGTAAATCTGCATTCGAACCGACAAAGTAATGTGGAATGTTCGTCACAAAATCCAGCAATCGCTTGAACGTATCCGAAGTGATTTTCATCGGCACGTGGTCTTTATGGAAGACAATGCAATGCTCATTGTAGTAAACATATGGCGAATATTGGAAATACCATTGTTCATCGTTCAATGCAAGCGGAAGTATGCGTAAATTTTGACGTGCTGGATGGTTTACTCGACCCTCATACCCTACATTACTGGAGCACAATAAGCATAATGGATAATTACTTTTTGGCGCATTTCGTTCTGCCGCGATTTCTCGCGGATCTTTTTCTGGCTTAGACAAATTAATTGTAATTTCTAAGTCGCCAAAAGAAGTTAAGCTTTTCCAATATAAATTGTTACGTATACGATCCATCCGAATATAATTCGAATCGATTGCAAGTTTATAAAATTGGTCCGTAGCACTTTGAATCGACACAGTGGACTGCTCATTAAATTGACGAACAACTTCTGATGGTCGCGCCATTAACAATCCCATTAATTTAGCATCCCAAAGATCACGTTGTGTCAACGTATCTTCAAGAATGCCCGCAGCAACAGCTTTATCAAGCAAATCCTGCATAACATCCTCAGGTGCTTGTGGAATTTCGTTATTAAGCAACTCACCCTCAAACGGAGACTCAACTTTCAACGTCGCCAACAACAGATTCCGACTAAATTCCACATCTGATTTGTGAATCAATTGCTTATCTAATGCATATGCTAGTAGTCTCTCAATTTGTTTGTTCATAGCGAATCATTATACCCCTTTGGATGGTTTGAATGCCAACGCCAAGCGTCTTCAATGATGACACGCAAATTATTACGTGAAGGTTTCCAACCTAATTCATTTCGAGCACGCTCGGAAGATGCAATTAATATAGCCGGATCTCCAGCACGACGACCTTCCATTTTCACCGGAATCGCATGGCCAGTTACAGCACGAACCTGTTCTATCACTTCCAACACAGAGAATCCTTCACCATTTCCAAGGTTATAAATATTACTATCTGCTCCCTCTCGGAGCTTGTCTACTGCAAGTACATGAGCATCTGCTAAATCACTCACGTGGATATAATCACGTATACAAGTACCATCTGCCGTCGGATAATCATCACCAAACACCGAAATGTGTGCACGTTGATTAAGCGCAACTTGCAAGATCAATGGGATCAAATGCGACTCCGGACTATGATCTTCACCAATTCGAGCATCAGCTAGCGCACCGGCCGCGTTGAAATATCGCAATGAAATCCATTTTATGCCATATGCGTGATCAAACCATTTCATCATTTGCTCCATCGCCAATTTCGTCTGACCATAAGCATTTGTAGGCAATGTACGTGAAGATTCTGTAATCGGAATTTCTTCAGGCTCCCCATAACAAGCAGCTGTCGAGGAGAACACAATCCGTTTTACATTATATTCTTTCATTTTTTCCAACAAACACAATGTGCCATATACGTTATTGTTATAATATTTGCCCGGATCCGTCATGCTTTCACCCACCAACGAGTTAGCTGCGAAATGAATAACAGAGTCAATTTGATGATTTTGGAAGACGTCATCCAATACCGCTGAATCACGAATGTCACCAACAATTAATTTACCACCAAGCACCGCTGCTTTGTGACCCTGATAAAGATTGTCTAATACAACGACATCCTCACCACGTGCAAGCAACGCTGCAACAGCATGAGAACCAATATAACCTGCCCCACCGATTATCAAAACAGACATTTACTTAACCTCCTTCACACCATCACCAAGTTGAGCTACATAAAAATCAGCAACTAAGCCAGTTGAGGCTGTATATGTTTGCCCTACTTCTTCAATAAATTTAGGAATACTTTCATCTTTAATCAATGTCACTGTACATCCTCCGAACCCAGCGCCTGTCATACGGGAGCCAAGTACACCATCTATCTTTAGTGCTGCTTCAACTAAGACATCAAGCTCCTTGCAAGATACCTCGAATTGATATTGTAAAGAGACATGAGATTGCACCATCAGTTTACCGAACTTGACCAAGTCATTTTTTTTCAATGCTTCTACAGAGGCGCGCACGCGATCATTTTCCTCAATCACATGACGGGCACGTTTACGCGCGTATACATCATTAATTAATTCAATATTTTGCTCAAGTTGAGCACTGTTTAGTTCTGCTAACACCTTAAGACCAGGGAATTTCACTTGCAAATCTCTTACCGCTTGTTCACATTGTGCGCGTCGGGCATTATACTCGGAATCAACTAAACCACGACGTTTATTGGTATTCGTAATAACAAGCTTCATGCCATCTGATTCAAATGGTACCTGCTCAAATTCCAACGTGTCACATTTTAACAGTAACGCGCGATTTTTTTGACCCATCGCAATCGAAAATTGATCCATGATGCCACAATTAACGCCCATAAATTGATTTTCTGCTTCTTGTGCGATCAAAGCAATTTGAATGCGATCCCAAGGTTCTCCTTCCATCGCTGTAAATGCAAACCCCGTTGCAACAAGAATCGAAGCTGAAGAAGACAATCCCGATCCAGGAATATTCCCTGCGTATAACACATCATAACCACCCAGAGTTAGTCCGTGCTTCTTCAAGTGGTAAAGCATCCCTTTCGGGTAATTCATCCAATCATCCTGCTCCTTAAATCCCAAGTCATCGGAATAAAATGGAGTGACAACTCCATCATAATTCGTCGAAGCCAGATTAATTTGATTATCCTCACGTCTGCGTATACAGATTGTTGTCCCAAATGTCAACGCTGCTGGAAATACATAGCCGCCATTATAATCTGTGTGTTCGCCAATCAAGTTAACACGACCTGGCGCAAAGAACGTTCGGGCTGAGTCGATCATACCCCCATAAAGTGCAACAAATTGTTCCTGTATTGAATTCATCTTAGACCTCCGTATTTAAATGTGAATTGAAATAGTGAATTGGATTTTCGAATAGCTGCTCAAGAACCATTGCCCCTGCACCGACCACCCCGGAATTTACACCAAAAGTAGCAGGTCCCCACTTAATTTTTGAAAATAGATGTGCCATTGCTTTATTTTCTAGTTCTAATTTAAGCCCTTGATTAAACCATGGTTGCGCTTGAGCAACACCACCGCTAATAAATATCGTGGATGGATCGACTAAATTAACAGCCATCGCTAGTGCATTTCCAATATGTTTGCCGACTTCGGTGAACAGTTCAATCGCAAACGTATTCCCAGCCTTAGCCAACTCATAAAGTTGGTCACCGGTTCGTGGTGATTGAAAATGCGCATGCGCGACTTGCTCAATGGCTAAACCTGAGGCATACGTAGATAAACAGCCTGATTTCCCGCAGAAACATTTACGATTGTTTTCACCAACCCAGACATGACCAATTTCACCAGATCCATAATGTTCACCACGTAATAATTGCCCATTTACAACAATTGCTGAACCTATTCCTCGTCCAACGTTTAAGAAAATGAAATGATTCATACCAATTGCTTGTCCAAAGAACTTTTCTCCGACCGCCATTGCGCGAACATCATTATCAACCCAGACAGGTTTCGAATATCGCCTTGCGAGCTTTTCTTTCCATGGGAAATCCTGCCAATTAAAAGCTGGTGCGAAGATCGAGATTCCATTCTTAGAATCTACCAAACCATGCATACCTAGCCCTAATCCTAAAATATGCAATTGCTCATCTTGGACAAAACGGTCAATCAGTTTAAATATGAGATTTTCTAATTCTTGATGCGACTCACCACCGTCAAATAAATGACGATCTGAACGTTTAATTTCTCCATTTAATCCAATGCTAGCGACAGCTACACCTGATGGGGAAATTTCAATTCCTAGCGCAACATAGCAATCAGAAGTTAATTCGTACATCGTTGGTTTACGTCCACCACTAGATGCACCGCTTCCAGATTCACGAATCACAGCTAAGTTTATTAATTCAGAAGTTATGGTCGAGACAGTTGCTGCAGTTAATCCACTGTGTTTCGTAAGTTCAGCTCTACTAATCGAACCATGTTGCCTCATTAATCTGAAAACGTTCGCACAATTTATTTCCTTCATCAAAGATTTATTCGCCGGTTGGATTCGCATCAACACCCTACTTTCTTTAATCATTAAAAAAAGTCTATAGATAAAATTCTACCATATAAAAAAAAGCTTGAACAGTCATAATAATATGTCTGTTCAAGCTTTCATATGATTGGCGTTAAAAACCCGCAATTGCCGTTCGATTCAGGCTGTTTCATGAACCCGCTCAAGCAGGTGGGTTATCTCAGAATTGCATTTGAAGTCCCTTCAGGAGGGCTGGTCAGCAGCATATTCATCTTGAAATCCCGTGAAACAAACATTGGTTCAAAACAAAAGGAATCTTTACGAACACTGCAGGATTTATATCCTTATTATATGCAGGCATTCGTTAAATGTAAATGCGATTTACTTAGTAATTCCTGGCATTTAGCGCAGTTCTTCCATTTCATCAACAACAGGTTCTTCACCAAAGAGCGCAATGTAATTACGTCTAAAAAATATAAAACTTATAAAGGCAATCACACTTCCAGAGAAGAAAAACAGAATGCCAGGGAACTGATATGTAGCAAACCCAACTGCAAAAGAAGATAAGATCATCAATAGTGTGGTGCCCGGTTTACCTAAAGTAATTAGGACAGCATTTCTGAAAAGTTTACGTGTTTCTAATCGAACATGAACTAGAAATGAGAAGAAATTAAACATTGTGATTAAGACCAAAACAAAAATAATAATAAACACAATCATTAAAATCCCTGAAACCTGCAAGTCAGTCTCCGAATAAAATCGAATATTGAACACAACAATACCAAGTATTAATGAATAAAGAAGACCACCAATAATACTTTGCTTATAATTTTCTTTATAACCCCTTACAAAACCTTTAAATAACGGCGCATCCTCATCGCCCTTTGCCCATTTACGTGCCATGCTAAACATCGCAGTAGTTGCTGGGAAAAAGGTTACTGGCGCAATAAGTAATGCAAGTAACAATACAAAAAGCGCCATACTCGCCTCTGTTGCGATCAATGATAAAGCAATCAATACGATAAAAGGAGAAGAACTGAGAAACCACAATAGATTAGTTACGGCAAGACGTGTAATCCACTCCGTTATCCGGTATAAGCCGCCAAACAAACCACCCATTTGCATGTTCATTTCACCTTTTCTAGGAATTAATTTTTACGTTCGGAATCGCCACGATATTCTCTCTTCGGACGACTTGCACCGGAATCTTTGTAACGAGAAGAGCCTTCTCCATCACGGTAGCGTCCACCGCCACCATTTCGGGATGCACCACTTCCACTTTTGCCATGGTGACCATGATGATTTTTAGAACCAGAACCGCCACCCGGGCGTCTGTTATCACGAGATCCACCACCAGAACGGAAATCACGGCGTTGTTTCACACGAACTGGACTTTCAGGAGTCAATTCAATTGGTACTTCATTCTTGTCGCCACCAGCAATGACACGCAATGCTGCTGCAACCAAATCAACGGAATCAAACTGCTCAAGCATTTGAATCGCCGTTGCCTTGAAAGGCTTGAAGTCCTCATCTTGAATAACTTCAATGATACGATCAGCCATTAACTTTTGTTTGCCTTCAATTGCTTCAGCCAAACTTGGAAGTGGACGCTTCACAATGCGGTGCTTCGTAATACGTTCGATCAAGTGTAAATGATCCAGCTCACGAGGCGTTACAAATGTCCAAGCTTTACCCTCTTTACCTGCGCGACCAGTACGACCAATACGGTGAACATAGCTTTCAGGATCTTGAGGCAAGTCAAAGTTTACAACGTGTGTTACACCGCTTACATCTAAACCACGTGCTGCAACGTCAGTTGCAACGAGAACATCGATGCTTCCGTCACGGAATTTACGCATAACAGCATCGCGTTGGTTCTGAGAAAGATCACCATGCAAACCTTCAGCTGGATAGCCGCGACGTTGCAAGGCTTCAGCTAATTCATCTACACGACGCTTTGTACGTCCGAAGATGATTGCTAAATCAGGATTTTCCATATCAATCAAGCGGCTCAAAGCATCAAACTTTTGACGCTCATGCAATTCGATATACGCTTGCTCAATGTTCGGAGAAGTAACTTCTTTAGAAGCTACTGCTACGTGTTCTGGATTGCGTAAGAACTGTTGCGCTAATTTTTGAATATTAGGAGGCATTGTAGCCGAGAAAAGCATCGTCTGGCGCTCTTCTGGAACAAGACTCAAGATCGATTGGATGTCTTCCATGAAGCCCATATCTAACATTTCATCTGCTTCATCCAAAATAACTGTCTGAACATCGTCTAAACGGATAGTCTTACGCTTAATATGGTCAAGTAAACGACCAGGTGTACCAATGATGATTTGTGGACGGTTCTTCAAACCACGAATCTGCTTGGAAATTTCTTGTCCGCCGTAAATTGCAAGGGAACGTAAACCTTTGTATTTCACAAGCTTGCTGATTTCTTCAGCTACTTGAATCGCAAGTTCACGTGTAGGCGCCATGATTAACGCAGAAATTTTATCAGTCTCTGTGCTAATTTTTTGAATTAATGGAATGCTAAAAGCAGCGGTCTTACCAGTACCCGTCTGGGCTTGTCCAATTAAGTCACGACCAGTCATCGCAACTGGGATTGTTTGTAATTGAATCGGTGTTGGTTCTTCAAAACCAAGCTCCGTAATCGCTCGTAACACTTTCGGTTCGAGGTTTAAATCTGAAAAAGTCGTCAAAATATTTTAAGCTCCTTTGTAAATCTCTATTTATTTTATTTTTGTACATCTTTAGAACTATATCACATTTGACCGCTAAATACCATCAAAGATTTTACAAGGAAAGTGGGGTACAGATGAAACAGTCGATTCGCTCTTACTTAATTGTTCTATTTGGTTCACTTTCCATCGCCATAAGTACAAACTGGTTTTTAATTCCAAGTCATTTGATCGGTGGTGGTGTTTCCGGTTTAGCGATGGTCATTGGATTTAATTTCAACTGGAATATCAGTTTCCTGTTTTTCTTGTTTAACATCCCGCTCATGCTATGGGGCTGGAAAGTAATGGGTCTCATGTTCATGAACTTGTCGATTATTTCGATTGTATCAACTAGCTTATTCATGTTCTTGATCCCGATTCACTTGTCACCCCTCAAAGAAAATATCGACCTGTCTATTGCAGCCATTTTTGGTGGCGTATTTGCTGGAATCGGCGTTGGGCTTTCACTACGGGTTGGTGGTTCGTCCGGTGGCTTTGATATTCTTGGTGCAATTTTAACCCATAAATACGATATCCCAATTGGACAATTATTATTAGCCCTAAACGGCGTTGTATTGTTATTTTATGGGCTGTCAACTGACTGGACCATGGTCATGTGGTCGATTGTTTCAGAGTATGTAGCTGTAAAAGTAATTGAATACATTCATATCCGTTATATGAAAGTAACAGCATTAATTGTGAGCCAAAACGCGGAACAACTCCTCACCCCCCTCCTCACACTCCATCGTGGTATTACGATTCTAGAATCTAAAGGCGCATATACAGATTCCGAACAAAAACTGCTCATGACGGTAACCACAAGATATGAATTACCTTTCCTAAAAAGAATGATTCAATCTACAGATCCTACGGCATTTGTGAATATCGTTGAGACTACTGAAGTGATCGGTTCATTTCGGAAAGGGGTTGCTAGGTAAATATTGCTAGTCCTCCAAAAACACGAATCGTGTGATATAATATATTTGTGCAATTGCTTCACATTTCCAACTGGGAGGGTGAGCTTCGATGTTAATGGAAACCGTTTCATTATCTACGATTGTACTTAGCTTTATACCAGAATGGCGGCCCTTCTTCAGAGAGAGCGATTTAAACCAAATGGTTGTCCTACGTGATGGTTTAGACAAGCTCGAACCGGATGGTGCCAAGGAAATTATTGAACAATACATTTATCAGCAACAGAAAGATGCCGCGCTTCATTAAGCCGGCATCTTTTTTTGTATTTTGACAAAAAAACAAAATTTACTACAAGGAATTACATTTTTAAAATCGAATATTCAACAAGCATCAATATCTGTATAGCACCCAGGGGGAAACATAATGAAGATAGCAGCTTCGGTACTTACATTACTATTTTTAAGCGGCACGCTATTATCGGGCTGTAGTGAAAATCAAACTTCAAAAGCGAGCTCGGATTCAGCTAAACCAGCTAAACCGACAATGAATCAAACAAGCATGAAAGTAACACCTTCACCTCGTCCAACAGTAACACCAACACCAACACCGAAACCGACGCCACCTAAAGTACTCAAACCTGTAGTCAGAGGAATCTATGCAACAGGAAACTCAATTGGTGGTTCTAGATTTCAAAGACTAATCCAGTTGATTAATCAAACCGAATTGAATGCAATTGTCGTAGATGTGAAAGAAGACAATGGTTTTATGACATATAAATCAACTGCACCTAAATTACAATCAATGGCAACAATGATGAACTACATTAGAGACCCTCAAGTAGCTATAAATACATTGCGGTCGAATCGGATATATCCCATTGCTCGTATCGTCGTGTTCAAAGATACTTCTTTATCTCGCAAACATCCGGAATGGTCTTTTCGAAATCCAGATGGTTCCATCTGGCGTAATGGGCGTGGAGAAAGTTTCGTTAATCCTTATGTGAAAGAAGTCTGGGATTACAACATCGAGGTCGCTAAAGAAGCGGCCAAACTAGGTTTCCAAGAAATCCAATTTGACTATGTCCGTTTCCCAGAGGGGTTTGAGAAACGTGCCGATTCACTTAAATATGTGTCCGATAACCGAACACGGACACAAGCCGTGACTGAATTTGTAAAGTATGCGAAAGAGCAACTCTCCCCACTTGGCGTTGAAGTGTCCGTTGATATTTTTGGTTACGCGGCAGCTGTTCCCGCTGCGGAAGGCATCGGACAAGATTTCAATTTAATTTCATCTCATGTCGATGTGATTTGCCCAATGGTATATCCGAGTCACTACAGCACGGGATGGTATGGATCCAAAGTGCCTGATGCTGCCCCTTATGTGACAATTGACGGCGCAATGAAAGACACCATCGAAAAGTTAGCAACACTTGGAGAGGCGAAACCAACCATTCGCCCATGGATCCAAGACTTTACTGCATCCTGGATTCCTGGTCACATACAATACGGCAAACGCGAAGTGGAAGCACAAATCAAAGCAATGTATGACAATGGCATCGAAGAATTTTTATTATGGAATGCAGGAAACACCTACACACAACAAGTCAATTATGATTTGAAATAAATAAAACCCCGAGTGCATGGCTGTTAGCCAGCAATCGGGGTTTTTAATTAATCCACTTTCGTCTCAAGCACGTAACCTGTGCCATTCACGACTCGTTTCTTCTCAATCAAAGCGATTTCCTTCATAACTTGTGGTTTAATAAAGTGCTTCTCCACATGTGCATCGACCGCTTGTAAAGCTTTTTCATCAGATTCTGCAAGTGAAACCAAATAAATCAGTTGATCTTCCAATTGAATTTCAATCTTATATAAGAACATATTTCGTCTCCTTATTGCGAAAGACGAATCATCGTCTCATACATACTATAGTTGAATTCTTTCTTGGAATTTACTACGACATCAATATCCGTCGCAACCAATTCACCTTTAATAATTCCACACGCTTTACCAGAATCCCCTTTGATTAAACGACGAACAGCAAAATCGCCCAATCGGCTAGCAAGGATACGATCGTTATGAGTAGGTGTTCCACCACGTTGAATATGACCAAGTACAGTCACACGCGTATCAATGCCATTGATTGCAGTAATCTGGTCAGCGATATCTTGACCACTACCTACACCCTCTGCTACGACAATAATACTATGTCGCTTACCGTGGTCAAAGTTTTCTTTCATTCGTTCCGCAATCGAAGTAATGTCAAAAGGTACTTCCGGCACCAAGATGGACTCAGCTCCACTCGCTAACCCAGCGTATAATGCAATATCACCGCAGTGTCTACCCATTACTTCTACGATAGAAGCACGTTCATGGGAAGACATCGTATCACGCAATTTATTAATCGCATCAACAACAATGGTTACCGCCGTATCGAAACCAATAGTGTAATCGGTATATGAAATATCATTATCGATTGTCCCTGGTAATCCCATTGTCTTGATGCCAAGTTTACTTAATTTATTTGCACCTTGATAAGATCCATCGCCACCAATAACAACTAGACCATCAATGCCAAGGTCTCGTAAATTTTGAGCAGCTTTTTGTTGTACTTCTAGTTGATGAAACTCTTTGCAACGAGCTGATTGCAATATCGTTCCACCACGTTGAATGATATCCCCAACACTACGAAGATCCATCTTTTTAATATCACCATTAATTAGCCCTAAATAACCGCGTTGAATCGCATATACGTCTAATCCATGATATAGACCGCTGCGTACAACTGCACGAACTGCGGCGTTCATCCCTTGAGAATCCCCACCACTCGTCAAAACTGCAATTGATTTTACTGCTGACATACTCTCTCCTACCTTCCACTCTATCTATATATTTTTCTAATCCAATTACTATTTATCCAAAAAAATAATCGACCCAATGAACTGTTCTTCATTAATATCGATACTGCTCTACTTACTTCTACTTGTTGATTCACTTTCGAGTCAGACAAATAAAGTGCAAGCAATCCCTCCAAAATCATGCCATGAAATTGCGAATTCGGCAAGAGGGAAACGCACAGTTGTGCTTGTTTGGTCACCCACTGCAAACGCGTGAGCATCGCCTGAACATCATCATAATAATTGCAGAAGTTAAGATCTCCGCCTAGACGATCCTCCTCTTGATCAATAAAATAATCGAGCAAAATGTGAACAGCGCATACATATGGGAAATAGGCATTCGAAAACTGAATAAACTCAGCATTATCAAACTTATTATGGGAAGCAAATACAAAACACATAAACATCCCAAGCGTAGAACCTGTTGCCGCTGCAAACTCTTGCCACTCTAATTCAGGATAGCTAGCTTTGTGCTTGTCCCACCAGTGAAGCAATGCATGTTCTCGCTGATCTTTGTGGATATGTTTGTGTACTTGTAAATCACAATACAACCCAACCCATTCCAATAATTTAGGTTGTACTTGTCCATAATTAGGAAAGCCAGCGACTATCGACTGGCAATGTTCAACTAAGCCTTGTAAGTATCCACCATCATCAACATTTCCACGATGAGCGTAATAATTCACAGTTGTCGAACTCGGTTGAATCGCGTCAAGCATGGATTGATGCAATAATCTAAAGTCCATCGGATCTAGCGAGATACTGCGATCACACAAATTATCCAAATAATCACTAATCGTCTGGAATGAAACAATTAACGGGATTAATTGTTTCATCTTTTTACGGTTTAGCAAGGCAAAGACAGCACCACCCTGACAGTGAAACAGCTTTGAATCGATGCTCGCCAATGCTTGTGTCTGCAACTCATTATCGGGAATGAAAGATGCACGTGTTCGAATCTGATTTATCTCACGGCGAACAGCAGGTAAAACAAATCGATATACACCTAACATTAACTGCATAGGCGTTTTCGGAATGCGTTTCATCACGTGCCTCCTATCCATGTTGACGATTCGGTGTTACATCTTGTCCAACGCGGTACCAAATCTGAAGATCGTTAATTACACTTGCAAGTTCGGCAATTTCGCTGTTCAAACGACAAGACAACAAGAAATTTTCTTCCGTATTCAAACAAGCTTGTTTCACATTTATAACTTGTTCAATCTCAAAAATGCGTGTTGGTATCGATCCGCGAATTCGCTCCCATTGGAAGACAATGGCTCTTTGCTGTTCTATTGAGTAATCGTCCCAGTCCTGATCCAAATCGGGGAGATTTATCCCAAGCCGTTCATCATAAATGAAAAAATTCATATGCAATCGACCGCCTAATGTCCTATACTAATAGTTATTTTATAATCATACCGAATTCGACGAACGAATACAAAACATCATCGCAGAAAAGAGAACACAATGGGCCAAATTCAACCACTTCATTTTCTTAAATCACATATTTTCTTATACTATGCTTCTGCGATTTTTGTACTCGGTTATTTTCCACTTTACTTCGAGGAAATTGGATTTTCTAAACTCCAAATCGGGGCAATCTTTGCTTTTGGACCATTTATCGGCATATTCGCAAACGTATTTTGGGGATATTTAAGTGATAAATACCAAATTATCAAGAAATTATTACTATTCTTAATTTCCATGCAATTGTTGCTTGTCACGCTACTTACGCAAGTCGATAACTACTACCTCGTATTTTCAATTATGTTGTTGATGTTTTTCTTTCAGGCTTCCATCGTGCCGCTTACTGATAGTTTGACACTGTTGACAACGAAAGCCTTAGGTCGCAGCTTCGCATCCTTTCGTATCTATGGTTCTTTTGGTTTCGCAATTGCTGCTTTCGCCGTTAATCCCTTGCTTCAGAAACTTGGCTATGACTATACATTAATCCTTTACGCACTAACATTGGCATTCGTTCTTACTGGCGCTACCCAGCTTACTGAACGTGTGGGTGATTCAAGCAAAGCTTCCTTTAGCGGTTTACTTAAACTATTAAATAACAAAGAAATTATACTGGTACTTGGAAGTATTTTTTTATTAGCAGTAGCCCATCGCGTAAACGATAATTTTATATCACTTTACCTAAAAGAAATTGGTCAAGAGAAATACATCGGAATCTCTTTTATGATTGCCGCACTAAGTGAAATTCCAATCTTTATGTTAATCAGTAAATATGGTTCAAAGGTGAAGTCTTTGCACTTATTAGCACTCGCTGCTTTTTTTTATTTCATTCGGTATACAATTGTTGCACATGCTTCGCATCCGTCCTATGTTGTACTTGCTCAACTTATGCATAGTGTCACTTTCGGCATCTTCTATTTAACGGCTGTTCGCTATGTATCAAGTGTACTACCGAATCAGTATCGTTCTAGTGGGCAAGCATTGTTTGCCATCACTTTTTCCGGGGCAGCTGGCATTGCAAGTGGTCTATTAGGTGGATGGGTTTATGAATTCGGTTCAGGAAAATTACTATATACAGCAGCAAGTATTTGTGCGCTTCTCGCATGTGGATTATTTTTACTGTTACAAGTTCGAGCAACGAACAAGGAATTATAAAAAAGACCTCATTTCTCGCATGTGAGAAATGAGGTCTTTTAATGTTTAATCTTCTTTTTTCTTGATTGGTTTAACACTTACACCTGTCGACTCTTCAAAGTCAAACAAGGTAGTCGGAATGTCTGCGAAACGCTCGAGATCATTATATGCTGGAATTCCGTGATAAGCCATATCTAAGCCCTCATCTTCATCATGAATCGCAGCACGATAACCAACTGTTAATTTGCAAACTTTTGCTATTAAATACCCTGCTAGTAAGCCCCAAACGACAACAACACCAGCGCCTAATAATTGCACCGATAGTAATTCAAAACTACCTGTTGTGAATAAACCATCTTTAATATCAAACAAGCCAACCGCAATTGTACCAAATACACCATTGAAACCGTGGACAGCTACTGCGCCAACGGGATCATCAACCTTTAAATTATCAACGAACAACGTCGCATAAATGACAATAATACCAGCAATTAAACCAATAATAATTGCGCTCCATTGACTTACAAATGCGCAACCAGCTGTAATCGCAACTAATCCAGATAATACGCCGTTAATTGTCATACTCGGATCAGCAACACCAAACTTCTTCATCGTTACCAACATCGCAACCGTGCCACCAGCTGCGCCGGCAAGCATTGTGTTTAAAGCAATATTAGCTAAATCAACATGTGAAGCATCTAATGTGCTTCCTGCATTAAAGGCAAACCAACCAAACCATAAAATAAATGCACCAGATGACGCTAAAGGAATATTACTCGGTGCAAATACATTTGCACTTCCATCAGAGTTAAATCGACCACGACGCGCACCTAACAGCTTTGCCATAGAAAATGCAGCAAATCCACCAACAGCATGAATCGTAGCGGATCCAGCGAAATCTTTCATACCCAAGTCCGCTAACCAGCCACCGCCCCAAACCCAGTGTCCAGATAATGGATATACAATTAAAGTAATTAACGCTGCTGTAACAACGTACGCTTTAAAATTCATTCGTTCTGCAACCGCACCAGAAACAATCGATATACACGCTACTGCAAAGCCAAGCTGGAAAAGAACAAAAGCTGCAGGAGGTAATTGGAGTCCTGTATCAATATTCCCAGGTGCACCAAACAATGAAGTACCAATAATCCCCCATTTGTCTTCCCCAAACATAATCGCAAAACCAGCAACCCAAAATGCTAGTGCACCTATCGTTAAATCAACAAAGATTTTCATCGTTACGTTAACTGCATTCTTTGTGCGAACAAACCCTGCTTCTAATAGGCTGAAACCACCTTCCATGAAAATAACCATAGCGGCAGCAAGAACAACCCATATTGTATTTAAAGAAATTGTCAATTGTTCCATTTCATTAACCCTCCTTGTTCACGAGATCATCGATATCATCATCGGAATGACCCGTTCGAATGCTGTACGCTTCAAGGATTGGATATACATAAATCTTTCCATCGCCATTCTCACCAGTCTGACAAGACTCCACGATTGCTTTAATTGTCGGCTCGACCATATAATCGGACAAGACGATTTCAACTTTAATTTTTGGATGGAGCGCAACTTGGTAATTTTGACCGCGATACGTACCTTTTGTGTCTTTTTGTTTACCTCGTCCAACAATTTGCGAAACAGTGAATCCACCAACACCAATTCGCTTCAATTCTTTAATGGTATCAGTTAATTTTTCTGGGCGAATAATCGCTTCAATCTTCTTCATGACAACCCCCAAAATTAATGTTAATTAAACTTACACAACATTAAGAATTATAGCTTTTTCGGAAGAAAAGTCAATCCAAATTCGTGTTTTTTCGACATTCCACAAGAAAAACCTGACATGAAAACAAAAAAAGCCCGTATTTTCCGAATATTATTTACGCAGAAAATACGGACATGTATACAATATATTACACTAAAATTGAAAATTACTCTCCAGACTCATCCCAATTATGATAGACGGCTTGTACATCATCATTATCATCAAATGCATCCATCATCTTAGTCAACTTGTCGGCTGTTTCATCGTCTACTGCAGACATTAATGTAGGCAACCAACGAATTTCCGAACTTGCAAATTCATACCCTTGCGATTCAAGTTGTGTCTTTACTTGTTCAAAATCCTGAATCGAAGATGTGATTTCAAACGAATCTTCATATGCGGCGATATCCTCTGCACCCGCTTCAAGCGCCTGCATCATTACTGTGTCTTCGTCCAACTCATCAAATTGTTCACGATCAATAATAAATAAACCTCTTTCATTAAACATATATGACACGCAACCAGATTCACCCATGTTGCCACCACGTTTATTAAATACAGAACGTACGTCAGCAGCTGTGCGATTACGATTATCGGTCAAACACTTTACCATAATGGCAACACCACCAGGACCATAACCTTCATAAATGATTTCTTCATATTCTGCACCATCGTTATCTCCGCTGGCACGCTTTATCGCACGTTCAATATTATCAACAGGCATATTGATTGCCCTAGCATTTGCAATTGCTGTCTTTAAACCGAAATTAGCTTCAGGACTTGGGCCTCCTCGTTTGGCCTGTACATAAATTTCACGAGCAAGTTTAACGAATTGATTATTCTTCGCCTGGTCTAATTTTTCTTTCTTGCCTTTTATATTTTTGAACTTTGGCATGCTAATAACGCTCCTTTTGTCGATGTTCCGTTCACAGTTTACCATTTGCGCCAAATCGCGGTAAAGTGATTTCTGTCGCCGTTTTATTTGTGGTAAACTATTACCATTATGAATAAAGGAGGATGAGCATGGGAAATATGGGCTCAACCACACTATTTATTGTTGCATCCTTTGTGTTTGCATGGGCTATCATTGCTCGCAAAGAATCTTTGCCCGTACGATTACGTCGACCATTAGCCACACTTGCAATTGGGTTGATCCTCTTTGCTTTTGTCCTCATTGTTATTAGTCTGTATAACCTATCTTAAGGAGGATTCAAATGTCTAGACAACCTAACATCGCTCGCACCGAAGTTGCACCCGAACACCAATGGCAATTGGACCACTTATTTCCTAACCTAGAAGCATGGGATGCGGAATATGCGCAAGTTAGAGAACTTGTTATTGATATGATTCCCTTCAAAGGAAACCTGCAAGAGCCAGGCAAATTACGCGCATGTTTCGAACTTGAAGATAAAATTAGTCAACTTGCAGAAAGGCTTTATGTTTATGCCAACATGAAGCATCATGAAGATACAACCGAACCAACCTATCAAGCACTTTCTGATAAGACCAAGAAGCTTTCCGTAGAAGTTGGTGAGGCATTATCATTCATCACACCTGAAATTCTTGCGTTGCCTGAAGCTACGATTCGTGAATTTATTGGCAATGCCGAACTTGCCCCATACAAACATACACTTGAAGAAATGTTACGCCAGCAAGCTCATGTTTTATCTGCAAAAGAAGAAGCATTACTTGCTCAGGTAGGAAATTTATCTCAAGCACCGAACACGATTTTCGGCATGTTGAACAATGCGGACTTGAAGTTTCCAAATGTGAAAGATGAAACAGGCACGGAACAACCGCTCACACATGGTAGTTATATCCAATTTCTTGAAAATGCAAATCGTGACGTCCGCAAAAATGCTTTCCAAGCCGTTTATAAGACTTATGCTAGTCAAAAAAACACGCTTGCTGCCACACTGAGTGCGAATGTAAATAAGAACTTGTTCTATTCAAAAGCAAGGAAGTTTCCGTCAGCGCTGGAAATGTCACTTTACAGCGACAATATTCCAAAAGAGGTGTACACGAATTTAATTTCCACCATCCACGAACACTTACCGCTCATGTATCGCTATATGGAGATGCGTAAAAACTTGCTTCAACTAGATGAATTACATATGTACGATCTTTTCACGCCACTAGCCGCTGAAGTAAAGATGGTCATTCCGTTTGAAGAAGCGCAAAAAATGGTCATCGAAAGTTTAGCCCCATTGGGTAACGATTATGTCGCTGTATTAACTGGCAGTTTTGAACAAGGATGGATCGATAAATACGAAAATAAAGGCAAACGAAGTGGCGCATACAGTTGGGGGGCTTATGGCACTCATCCTTATGTGCTGTTAAACCACAAAGATAATTTGAACAGCATGTTCACGTTGACACACGAAATGGGTCATGCGATGCATTCGTATTTATCTGACGAAAACCAACCTTATCGCGAGGCCCAATACACCATTTTCCTTGCAGAAGTTGCTTCCACATTAAATGAAGCGCTATTGATGGATTACTTACTTAAGCGTACGACGGATTTACACGAGCGACTATATTTATTGACTTATTATGCCGATCAGTTCCGCACGACCGTTTTCCGTCAGACGATGTTTGCTGAATTCGAAATGCTTATCCACGAACAAGCAGAACAAGGGAATGCGTTAACCCCTCAGTTGCTGAGCGAAATTTATTACAGCCTGAATGAGAAGTATTATGGTCCTGGCATGATAGTTGATAAGGATATTGAGATGGAATGGGCACGCATCCCACATTTCTACACGAGTTTCTATGTGTATAAATATGCAACCGGTTTTTCAGCAGCTACGAGCTTTGCTAAGCAAATTCTTGATGAAGGTGAACCTGCAGTCGCACGTTATCTTGGATTCCTAAAAAGTGGTGGCAGTGACTTTTCCATCAACATCCTCAGTAAGGCTGGCGTAGACATGTCCTCGCCAAAACCAATTGAACAAGCAATGAGTGTGTTTGCTTTTGTACTCGATGAATTAGATAAAACAATTGCGGCATTAAACAACTAACACAAAGGGCGTTCTGCTTAATAGCAGAACGCCCTTTGAATTTTAGTCTTTATCGACTAAATCACGTTTAATGTATTTCTCTAAGATTTGCGTGACAGAGAATGCTGTATGAGCCAAATCAATGTTCTCATACGTATGTTTGCAACTCGACATATACGCCATATCCTCATCATAATGATTCAAATGCTTCTGAAGAACTGCTTCATCGACATTTAATTTCTTCTGACGTTCAAGGATTAAATCGCGTGACACATGAAGGAATATACGTTTCACTTTCTCTCCATATTTGGCCTTTAGTGTCTTTGTTCCTTTCGAATTAAGAACAACATAGATGAAATCGTGCTCTTTGAACATTCGCTCAATGTCAGCACTCTTCACCCCATAGTAGTCACCATCAATTTCTGTATGTTCAATAAACGCATCCTCTGCAATGGCACGCTCGAATGCTTCACGTGTGACAAAGTGATAATCTTGCCCGTCTTCTTCAGCAGGACGAGCTTTTCTTGTCGTATATGACAGTACTTTAGGAAGTTCTAGCGTGGAGCCAACCATGTCTGCCACTGTCTTACGGCCCGAACCATCCGGTCCCGTAAAGATGAAAATTGTTTCTGATTCTTTAAGTCTATACATGGATATCCCCCTCCACAATTGAACAAAATATGAAAATTCAGAAAGTTATGAAGCCATTATATCACAGCGTTTTTCGACGTGTTAGCTAAAATTACATCTTTGAGAGAATGGTTTCCAAGGTCGAGCGATCGCTCGCTTTGACCAACTCGACTAACAGCTGTTTCGCTGCATCATAATCATCTGTATGCAAGATAGATGCCGAAGTATGAATATATCTTGCACATACGCCAATAACCGCTGAGGGAACACCACTTCCACTTGTATGGACTGAACCAGCATCCGTTCCACCAGGGGATACAAAATATTGATAAGGTATTTTATGAGTTTCAGCCATATCCCGGATAAATTCAACCATTCCCCGATTTGTCACCATTGTTCGATCTAAAATACGAAGCAATACACCTTTACCCAATTGTCCCATACTACTTGAATCACCATGTGCATCTCCTGCAGGACTACAGTCGAGCGCGTAGAACAAATCAGGTGCAATTGTGTGGGCAGCTGTCTCAGCACCTCGTAAACCAACCTCTTCTTGAACCGTAGCACCACAATAGAGTGTGTTTGGTAACGTTGATGGTCCGCCTGACTTATATATTTCTTCGACAAGCTCTATAGCTAGACCAACACCATATCGATTGTCCCAGGCCTTAGCCATTATCTTTTTAGGATCTGCAAGTGGTGTAAATGTGCTAGCAGGTACAACTTGTTGACCAGGAATAACACCTAACATGCGAGCGTGCTCTGCATTCTCCGCACCAATATCAATGAATAACTGATCGATGTTCGAAAATCCAGGGTTATCAGATTTCGTCAAATGAGGGGGAATTGAGCCAATGACACCTGGTAATTCTCCCTTCTCGGTAATAACTCTAACCGTCTGAGCTTGCAGCACTGCGTTCGACCACCCTCCGAGTGCGTGGAATTTCAGCGTTCCATTCGGACGGATTTGCGTTACCATAAAGCCTACTTCATCCATGTGGCCGGCGACCATCACTTTGGGTCCAGCTGAATCGCCCTCAAGGACTGCAAATGAACTTCCAAGACGATCTCTTACAAAACGGTCTGTGTATTTCCCCATTTGCGCTTCCATGTATTGTCTTATTGAACGTTCGAAACCTGATGTGGCAGGCATCTCCGTTAATGTCTTAAATAATTGCATCGTATGTTCATTCATGACTTCTAGTCTCCTTTCACAAATCCAGACCGATCGAATGTAACGCCCGGTGAAACTTGCATCAGTTTATCGAACATCTCCTGGGCTTTCTCATCTGCCATCGGTCGTGGGATTAAACCTTCATTATGAATTGGAACCATTTGAATTTCACAAGCCCCATACTTACACGTCGTCTTCAACACTGCTGAATTCCATGTTTCCGAGCTGCTCGGATTTGTTGTAAAGAGAAAATTGCCCATGCTATAGACGATCCATTTCCCCTTGTATTTTTCAACAGATTGCAAGACGTGTGGATGACTACCCACAATTAAATCTGCGCCCGCATCAATATACTGATGTGCGAGTTCGACTTGCTGTTGGGTAGGTTTCATTTGCCGTTCAATTCCCCAATGTGGAAGGACGACAATAAGATCTGCAAATTTGCTCGCCTTTTGAATAGCAGTGATTGGTTTAGTCAAGTCGTAAGCATTTGCTACGCCCGGTAAACCATTTGGATGGATCTGATTTGGATTCAGCGCTTTCCAGGATTGATTTGGAACAACCCGACTTAAGCCAATGAAAGCTATTTTGACACCGTTGCGTTCTATAATTACTGGTTTATAGGCATCATCTTCTGTCTCCCCTGCACCAACAAATGCAATATCATTATTGGAGAGATGACGCATGGTGTCGATTAAACCATCGACACCATAGTCTAAGATATGGTTATTCGCTAAGGTAACAAGATCAAATCCCGCTTTTCGAAATGCAGGTAATGCAAGCGGTGTAGATTGATATGTATATTCTTTATATTGCGCCTGGCCTCGGTTTGTAATTGGAGTCTCCAGGTTGGCAATCGATATATCAGACTGAAGTAATTTCTCAACGTGGACATAAGGATAGTCGTATCCATCAGTCTCCATGCGTGTCTTAACACGACCGGCAAAGATAACATCCCCGACAAATGACATCGTTACTTCTCCTGTTTCGGGCTTTAACGCTTCCGTTGGTGAAGGGTTAGGGCCGTTGGAAGTTAGAGAATGCCTAGTCGGTGAATCTTCTTTATTGAGATTTGCAAATAACAAAACACCAATCAAGACCGCGCCAATTCCGAACACAACGAATCGTGTTGGAAATTTTCGACGAGCTGGCTTACGTCTTTGTCTCATTGGTGTTTGTGTTTGATAATGCTCCATTGTGGGCTACTCCTTCTCGTTGTCTAGATGATCCTCCAAATAGTGCCCCATAGCCTCTGTCAATTCTTTCGCATCGCTAGTAATGCGATCAAATCGATTTTGGCGAATCGCTGATTTGTCGACGAGCGATCCCCCTATTCCAACCGCATAACAACCAATCTCCATAAAACGTTGAATGTTATCCGCATTCACACCACCAACTGCCACCATCGGAATATGTGATAACGGTCCTTGTAATTCTTTAATATAAGCCATTCCAATTGAGGCACTTGGGAAAATTTTCACTGCAGGTGCACCGGCTTTCCAAGCCTTTACGATTTCTGTCGGCGTCAATGCACCTGGATAGATCGGTACGTTCTGCTCTAAGCAATAATGAATAACTGCCTCATCCATGTTCGGTGTGACAATAAAACCCGCCCCCGCTGCAATGGCTTTTTGAGCGTCTTCTAAATCCACGACAGTTCCAGCTCCTATCCACATCTGTTCCCCCATCTTGTCCTGCAAGAGGCGTATGGAATCAGTTGCTCCAGGTGTGTTCATTGTAATTTCCATGACACGAATGCCACCTTCAAAGAGGGCATCTGCAAGATTACGGATTTGTTTGGTCTCTACACCACGAACGATAACGATAATTCGGGTTTGATCAAGTAAGGTTAAACCGGATTTCGCATCCAACTTATTCACACTCCTTTTAAATAACATAAATGTTGTTCATCTTATTCGATAATTGAAGGGATAATCCTTGTAAAAAAGCGTAAAGATTACAAATTGTAACCTTTACGCCCTAAATTAGCTCTAATTAATATAAGGAATTGGGATCTGCGTGTCTTCTAGGTAAACGCCATCCTTGTTGCAAAGATAACATTCGCAAAATCACAATAATTACACTCAACGTGTATTGTTCAATCGCATTGTCACCAAACCCAAAATAGACAGCAAAGCCTGCGAAAATCGCCCATACCGCGTAAATCTCATCTCGGAAAATCAATGGTTTGCGTGCAGCTAGTACATCACGTAGAACACCGCCTCCACAGCCTGTCAAGACAGCGGCTACCAATATTGCACTCAATGTATGATTCTTATCTGCCGCATAGACTGCCCCTTGTACAGCAAAGACTGCAAGGCCAATCGCATCTAAGAATGCCCATGGTTTAGAGAAAGTGAACCAAATATGTGGCAAGAAAAAGACCACGATACAAGCAGCAATCGCCAACATAAACATGGCTTGTTGTTCCCATAATAAAGAAATAGGTAAACCAACGAGTAAATTCCGTATCGCCCCACCACCAAATGCTGTCATAAGGCCTAACACAAATACACCTAAGAGGTCATAGTGTTCTTCCATTGCAATAATTGCACCACTTACTGCAAACGCTATAATTCCAATTGCATTTAGAATTTCCCATGCCATAATTAGACACTCCTCGATTAATGTTGACAACCAATGATGATAAACGAATAATGAACATGTATCAAGAAGAATCTTCGCAAAGGCGGCATTTCATGAACTGGAAAGCAAACCTATTTGTGCTTTGGTTTGGGCAATTTATGGTCATGTTAGGGATGACAATGATCATTCCATTCATGCCCTACTATATTCAAGAAATGGGAATCACCGACCCGAAAGCCGTTACGGCCTGGGCCGGTGTTATTTTTGCCGGAAATTTTGTGACCGCTTTTTTATTTCAGCCGCTTTGGGGGAGTTTGTCCGACCGTTTTGGCAGAAAAATAATGATTTTACGTTCGGGATTCGGAATGGCACTTGTGATGGTCTTAATGGGTTTTGCCCAGTTACCATGGCAGTTGCTTGTTTTACGTTTGATAAATGGCACAATTTCAGGTTATACCCCTGCAGCAACTTCTTTGGTCGCAGCGAATACACCCAAAGAGAAACTTGGCTTTGCCATGGGCGTGCTTCAGTCTGGAACGGTAGCAGGTACAATTCTAGGTCCTCTAATTGGCGGTGGATTGTCAATTTGGGTCGGCTATCGCCCTATTTTTTATATTACCGCAGCATTGTTAGCAATGGCAGCGCTTCTCGCTATGCGATTTGTACATGAACAATTTGACCGACAACATGCGGCCGCTCAACCCAAACGTAGCATCCTGAATAATTGGCAAACGCTTCGTCCTTACCATCAACTTCAGTCTCTGTTCGGCGTTACATTTTTGATTCAGTTCGCATTATTTAGCACCATGCCATTGATGCCTGTTTTTGTGCAACAACTTCATGGTAATACGGCTGATTTAGCGTTATTTTCAGGCCTAGTTGCTGCGGCGACAGGAATTAGCAATATGATTGCATCTCCATTACTTGGACGGCTTTCTGATCGAATTGGCCCTGTCTATATTCTTACAATTTGTTTGCTTGGTGCATCACTCACTTTCATACCCCATGCATTTGTAACTAGCGTATGGCAATTACTTGCGCTTCGATTCGCGCTAGGTATTTTTATTGGCGGGCTGATCCCCTCCGTTAATGCTTTGCTCCGCCGAAATGCGCCTGAAGGAATGGAAGGGGTCACATATAGTTTCAATACAAGCTTCTTATCCTTGGGGAATGTCATTGGCCCGATTTTGGGTGGTCTGCTTGCAGGTTTAATTTCAATTGAAGGTGTATTTGTGATTGCGTCTTTGCTTTTTATGCTCAATTTCATATGGGTAAGAAAATCTTTACAACGAACGTAAATAAAAAAACCGCATGGCCCTCGAAGTTGGGCATGCGGTTTATTTTTTGATGTATTTGGATGCTTTTTCAATGGCATCATCTTCTGTTGTCCCCGTTACATAGCGACCATTTATAAATATAAATGCTGCCCTTGCGCAAGGCCCACAGTAGGATTTACACCCCACCTTGATGTCAGCACTTGGATCAAGTTTCTGTAATTTAGGTAATATCGTCTTCACTTTCATATGTTTGCATTTATCACAAATCCGAATATCATTGACTGCCATTGCTAACTCCTTCAACTTTCACAATTTAATAAAATGAATTTCTTTAATAACACTCTAAATCGCTGACAGATATCAGGGAAATCAGAGAGCGGTAATGGATTTCTACCCATCCCTACCTCAACCGTGAAGCCTGGACGCGCATATTCTTGAATGAACCAATCCTTAAATCCCGCGTCACTATTTGATAGTGCGACTGACGCGTAACCACTAACAGTCGCCAAATGCGATGCCCATTCTGCGGATTTTACAGGTTCATATCCTCGATAGTTCCAATAAATCTCTTCACCTTGCGAATGAACAGACATCACACTCTGATAGTCAGATTGTCGAACGAGCCTTACTAGAGCCTGCGCTTCAGGCTCACTTAGTGGCAAATCACCCGCAAAATCTTGTGAACTTGGTTGGTAAATTTGTCGCCGATTTTTTTCCACAAGCCAACCGGCTGGAAATTGGTCATTTAGATCAACACCATTGGCATTTGCTTTCCAATCTGTCCGACCGTCGAGACACAAATTCGCACCATCTGGATTAACCATCGGAACAACATCAATCGTACATCGCTTGAACAAGTCAATATGTGCTAGTTCCAATAAATAAGTTAACCCATCCCACAAAACCCAGGATGTTAACCATTCATTCGCATGAACACATGCATTAATGTGAACCGTTCGAGGACCATTCCCAACACGTACCAGCCATAAAGGTTCCTCTAATACTGAGTTACCGATTTGCATCAACTGGCATCGCTCATCACGTAAACACTGGTCAATCACAACTTGGGTCATTGCTGTAGAACCGAACGCTTCGTGTTGGAACATACACTCCCTCCTAGATGGTTAAACTAAGAAGTTGTCTTTTCCCAGATCATTCGTTCGACTTCAATCTTGCGTGCTAACCAACGTTCCGCAATTTGTTGGAACAACTGAGGCTCCCCACTACAAACAAATTTATGCTGTGGAGGTGTTGTTGCCTTTGCCAATTCCCCGCGATGATACAAGATTGCACTGACTTCGCGTGCCGTCTCTTCTGCAGAATTAATTAATTCCACATTCGGTCCCATTACTTTTGCGATTGTCTCAGTTAAGAATGGATAATGCGTACATCCCAATATTAAACTGTCCAGTCCATCAATTTGAATAGGGCGCAATGATTCGCGAACAATTTCAATAACTTCTTCGTTCTCCTCTATGCCACTTTCGACAATTGGAACGAATTTCGGACATGCCTGACTCGTCACTTGAATATGCGGTGCAATCTCTTTTAGTGCTTTATCGTAGGCCTGGCTCTTTACAGTTCCTTCTGTGCCGATAATTCCTACTCGCTTCGTCTTCGTATTTTTAATTGCTGCTCTTACGCCAGGATGAATGACACCAACTACCGGAATATCAACACTTCGACGAATTTCATCAAGTGCAACAGCTGTTGCTGTATTACATGCTATAACAATCATCTTTGGCTTAAATTGTAATAAATAATGTACGATTTCTTTCGTAAATCGCATAACTTCCTCAGCTGGTCTGGGGCCAAAAGGTGATCGCTCAGAGTCCCCAAAATAAATAATAGATTCTTGAGGCAATTGACGCATCACTTCACGCGCAACCGTTAATCCACCTACTCCTGAATCCAAAATTGCAATTGCTTGTTGCACTTGTTCACCGCATCCTTTACGTATGGGTTTGCTTTACTGTCCATCTTATCATAAGTTGAATCACAAAAATAAGAGAAAATGCGATAAATGCCAGCATCGGAATTGTGATCACGCCAAACCAATTTAAATAATCTACATTACACGGAATGAGTCCACACGATTTCCCAACCTCAGACAGCGCGGGTACTTTTTGTAATAAGTAATGATAGGCTGCGAGACCCATTCCAATTGCAGATAATGGGATTATATAAATTGTTTGTTTGAGATCTTTCCTGACAGATGCAATACCTAAAAGTATGACTAACGGATACATGAATATGCGTTGATACCAACAAAATTCACAAGGAATAAATCCAAGTACTTCTGATAAATATAAACTCCCTGTGGTTGCGACCAATGCAATCATAAAACTTGTATACATCCCTTGCTCCATAATAAAACGTTGCAGCCGACCCACTTTGCTCATCCTTTCTATCCATCATAAGAAAAGCGATTCAGTTGAACGAATAATCCGCCCGTACTGAATCGCTTACGATTTATCTTATTCGATCTTACTCAGCGTCAACTGTTACTTCTTCAACAGAGGACTTTCGGGATTCTCTCCAAGATTTTACATCTTCAACGACACTATTCGTTACATCTTTTGCTTTAGTTGCTAAGTCTGTTCCTACGTCTTTCGCCTTTGTCGCCCAGTCTGCACTTACTTCTTTTACTTGACCAGCGATAACTTGGGAACGTTGGCTAATCTCACCAGCAAGATCGGTTGTCTTATCAGCAACAACACGATACCCTTCACCAATATCTTCACGAAGTTCTCGTCCGGATTTAGGAGCAAGCAACAATGCAGCTGCTGCACCAATTAATCCCCCTACAACTGCACCTAATAAAAAATCTTTTCCATTCATGTTGTTATTTTCCGCCATTGTCTTACTCCCCTTTTCTTTGTTGTTTTTTTCCTTTAAACATAAGCCAATAATTCAGGCCTAGTTTGCTCAATTTAGCCACGGAAATAAGTGGGTTCAAGACTTGCAACTTCTCTTGAACAGATTCCGTGATGGCAACACCTTGATCAACGATACCATTTGCTTTACGAAGTAACTCGAGTGTTTCTTTGTTCACTTCGTTCATTTGATTCTGCAAAGCAAATACGGTCTCATCAATTCTTTGGAGCGAAGCTTTAGCTGCACGTAATGTGATAATTGCGTAAACAACAAAAACTGCAAAAAATAGTGCAATTGCGAAGATACTCCATTCCAACATGTGCTCCAATCACCGTCCAATCAAAATAAAAAAGAGTTATTTACAATGTAAGTATATCACAGCCGAATTGACACTGATATCTGAAAAATGACAAAAAAAGTGAAATTCTCAGAAAATTTATTCCCGAGAATCCCACCTTTTTGTTTGAATTAAATTGGTCTAGCTAAAAAATCTTCAACAGAAGCTGCGAAGTCCCGCAATACCTGCTCCAAGCCAATCATCAATTCATGTTGTCTCCCACGTGGGAACTCCAAAAACTGCTGTTGAAGCGACTTCCTCAATTGAACCAGTTGAAATAACTTCGTCGCCAACGCATGATCAACGACCGTCTCGTCTAACATGATTTCAACGATATCTTCATAACTGCCTGCATCGCGCATGATATAGCCATCAATCAAATAACTAGCCACATCTGTTACGAGTTCAATCGCAAGTTGAAGTAATCGTTCTTGGGCAAAATCAGCCACAGCACCAGTTTCTACATTATTCCATGCATGTCCATCTTGGAGTTGGCGAAAAGCCACGCTCCATGGCTCTATAAATTGTAAGCGTGCTCGAATTTCATTCGTGTTAATATCGTACACAATCAAGCCTCCAAATGCATGAATTACTTCTTATTTAAACTCTTCGTAATCTTTGCTTTCGCATTTAATTCTTCTACAAAAGCAGGTGCAGCGTCATTTAATTTCGTTGCACGAAGTGTTTCTTCAATTTCTGCTTTTTTCTCAGCTAGTGTCCACTGACTTGGCACATCAGTTACCTTAATGATGTGATAGCCAAATTCAGATTTAACAATACCACTAACTTCATCCTTCTTTAATGCAAATGCAGCTGTAGAGAATTCTTTAACCATATCTGCAGCTGTGAAATAACCTAAATCGCCACCAGCTGACGCAGAACCGTCTTTCGATACACCTTTGGCTACATCAGCAAATGCAATTCCATCTTTCAAGTCGGCTAATGCTTCCTTCGCTGCTGCTTCAGTATCAACAAGGATGTGTGAGGCACGAATTTCGCCCGCATCAACTTTTTCTTTCTTTTGTGTTTCAAATTCCGTCTTTAATTCAGCATCCGTAATCGTAATTTTAGATTTAAGTAATTTTTCTAATAAAACTTGTGTCTTTAGTTGCTTCTCCAAATCAGAAAGTTCCATATTATACTGCGCAAGACTATCTTTAAAGGCTGCATCATCTGCAAATTGTGATTTGATTTTTTTGATTTCAGCGTTTAATTCTTTTTCGGAAACAGTGACTTTCTGCTTCGTTGCTTCTTGTTCAATAAGAACTTGATTAATCATTTGTGTTAATGAATCAGTTCCATATTGTTGTTTCATGTTCGTGTAAAGTTGACCTTGTGTGATTTTTTCACCGTTGATGGTTGCTACTGTTTGTTTAGATTCTGCATTTACATTGCTAACAACGATTGTTGTTACAAGTGCAGCAGCAAGAACGCCTGATACAACCCAAGGTAAGTTTGCTTTGAAGTTAAATTTCTTTTTTTCATCCTGAACTACATGCTGTTCGCTCATTATTCGTCTCCTTAACAATCATCATTTAGCAATACATTGTTCAATATACCAAACTTAAACAATTATCTCATTAAATTTATATTAATTTTAAACCCACTCTATTTTATTGATTAATCTATATTTAAATAAGGCAATCATGAAATCCACATAGAAGTCTTTTCGAACTACGACTTTATATTCTTGATTTTCGTAAGCGTAAATAAATACATCAGTAAGTATATTATTCTCATCAAAATAATTACTAATCGCTTCCATTCCAGCTATTTTACCCGGATCTAAAATTCGAATAAAAATCTCAATATCAATCTCATTATTTTCATTACGTTGAATATCTATTTCATTTTTATTCCAATCATAAAAAATCACCATACACATTTCTCCTTTTTTTTAATTTAAATCAAGTATCGGAAATAAATATAGATACTACTTAGGATTATCGAAATGATCATAATTGGAAATCCATACTTCATAAATGTTAGGAATTTAATTGGTTGACCTTCCTTGGCCGCTAATCCAGCAACGATTAAATTGGCACTTGCTCCAATTAAAGTGCCATTCCCTCCCAAACAAGCACCAAGCGCAAGACTCCACCATAATGGCTCTAAATTCGAGATACCCATATTGCCCATTTCTTGGATTAATGGAATCATCGTTGCAACAAATGGGATATTGTCAACAAAAGCCGAAGCAATTGCACTCAACCACAAAATCAACATTGAAGTAGCAACTAAATTGCCTCCTGTCAACGCTATTGCTTGCGTTGCTAGTTGCGAAATGACTCCGGTTTCAATGAGACCAGAAACAAGCACAAACAAACCGACGAAGAAAAATATCGTTGTCCACTCCACTTTTGTAAGTGCTTTTTCCATCGCATGCTCACCTGTTAGAAGTAGCAACAGGAACGCACCAGCTAACGCAACAGTCGCAGACTCCAAGTGGAACAATTGATGTAAAAAGAAACCAAATATCGTTAAAGTCAGAACTGCTAGGCTTTTTTTCAATAACAATTTATCTTTAATTACACCATTTAAATCCATTTTCATAATGCTTTGTTTCGCAACTTCAGTTGTTTGAATTTGCTTTTTAAATAGAAACACAAAAATTGGAACCGTTACAATCATAATCACAACGACGATCGGGGCTAGATTATTGATAAATGCCATAAACGTTAATTCTTTTACAGCACTACCAATCATGATGTTAGGGGGATCACCGATTAACGTTGCTGTGCCCCCAATATTTGAAGCCATAATTTGCGAAATCAGATAAGGCAATGGATTTACACCAAGTTGTCGAGTAATACTAAAAGTCACTGGAACCATTAAAAGTACAGTCGTTACATTGTCTAAAAACGCCGAAGCAAATGCTGTGATGACAGCTAATGCGATTAGAATACGGACAGGATCTCCTTTTGCTTTTTGAGCAGAAACTAATGCCAAATATTTGAATAAACCTGTTTCTGCGGTGATACTTACGATTATCATCATGCCGATAAGAAGTCCCAATGTGTTGAAATCAATATGGTGAAGTGCTGTCTCCTGGTCAACAATTCCAAAAACGACCATTAATACTCCGCCAATCATCGCCACAATTGTACGATGAATTTTTTCAGCAATAATCATCCCGTATGTAAGTAAGAAAAAGCCAATTGCCAAAATTGCTTGTTGTTCCATCTTATTCTCCTTTTCATCGTAAAAACACATAGAGGAGCCTTGAATGACAGGCTCCTCCATGCGTTCCCGATATGATTTGTCTTGAATTTACACGTTGTAAATGTGATTGTCAAGTTACCTTTTCGGGGCCTAATTCAGATGTTAATAATTCTAAATATCTACCTGTTTCATAATAAAGCTCTTCATCTGTTAATGTTCTAACACCTGAAACCACAAAGGGTGTTTGATAGTTCATCTTCGTCAAATTCGCCATAGCTTGGAAGGGCAATAGTAAGTCATTTATGGGATATTTATTATAACCCTCTGGTGAATAAGCATCTTTAGGTCCACCCGTTGAAACTGCGAGTATGAGTGGCTTATCTTTCAATGCATTGCCCCCATTGCCAAACGCCCATCCATGAGTCATTACCGCATCAATCCATTTCTTTAATAACGAAGGCGCACTATACCAATAAAACGGAAATTGTAGGACAATTCGATCTGCTTGTTCAAGCCAATGTTGTTCTTCAAAAATATCGATTTTTTCATCTGGATATTTGTCGTATAAATTATACGTCTGAATATTATTATGCTTTATTGCATTAATGAAATGTCGATTTATTCTAGACTGAGATAAGTGTGGATGTGCAACAATGACGAGCGTATTCATGATCAACCTCTCCATTCCTTAAATAAATATAAAGCCCAACTTAAAGAAGCTATATTCATGTTAATATGCATCTCAAGTACAATAAATGACATTAACATGAATTTCATCGTATAAGAAAAAACGCTTGAATGAAAGAGCATCTAAACTCGTTCATTCAAGCGTTCTTATTGTTCAAAAATTATTTACCGCTTTTAGCATGAGAACCATCACATTGACCTTGCGCATTTTGAGTTTTACCACAAGCACATTGACCCATTTGGAGAACCCCCTCGCTTGATAAAAATAACTAACTATCTTTATTATACTGCAAGGATTGTTCCAGGGGAAGTCCTTTTATTCCATCCAGTTCAAATTCCATCTGAACAACACTCGCTTTCTTTCGGCTACCATGTCGAGCGAGCAGTTTTTTGGAAATTGTCCGTGTCTCACTGTTTTTCTTTATCCCCCATAAAATATCCCTTGCAACACGATTTGCTTGCTCAACATCAATGATTGGCTGAATATAAGTAGAAGGTCCATCCCATTCTGGAATGTATTTCCGTATAAATCGCTCGTCAGGGTCATGATCCTCTGCTTGTTTATAGGGATTATAGATACGAATCGTGTTAAATCCTGTCACACCTGCTTGCATTTGGACTTGACTATAATGAATGCCTGGTTCGTAATCAATAAACAAGCGTGCTAAATGTTCAGCCGGTTTTCGCCAATCTAAGAGTAATGTATTACAAACGAATGAAACGAGAATCGCCCGCATTCGAAAATTGACCCATCCCGTTTGATGAAGAGCTCGCATCCCTGCATCGATTAATGGAACTCCTGTTGTTCCACTCGCCCATTTTTGAAACCACTCTTCATTCCAATCAACTCTCACTTTGTCAAAAGCAGGATTTAAAGTTCGAATAGCAATATCTGGTTGATCCTCAATTCGCTGAATGAAATGACAATGCCAATGACAACGTGATAAATAGGCCAACATTGATTTTTGCGCCCAACGTTCTACGCCATTATCGAGTACACTTTCACTTTGCTGGACGACGTATCTTAATGAAATGTTTCCCCAGGCTAAATAAGGGGACAGTCTACTACAATTTTTTTCAGCTAGAAATGGCGATGATATACTCTTTAAATAGTCAGCGTATGTGCCTGACAAGAATTTTTTTAATTGACGATGTGCCTCGCGCTCACCACCCTTTTGCCCTAAATTTGCATCGACCCAATCCCCATTTATGTCCAAATTAGCAAATGATTGCATCGATGTGCTTAAGCGTGTTGGAATTTTATCGCCCATCACGAATCTTTCTGGCGGTTGAAGGACATCCGCTTCAATATATCTTCGCCAGAGGTGGTTAAATTGTTGTCTGGATCGAAGGCGACGTGTGACACCGAAATGTTGATATTCTACAAAAGATAGACCTCGCAGCCTCATCCATCGATGGACTTTCTTATCCCTTTCAAATGTCCAAGGTGTTCCATATTCTTCATGGGCAAGAAGTCGGAACGGACCATATTGTTGAAAAATACTTTCCAAAACTGGTTCCATCTCACTAACTGCATATAGAATAAATCCACCACGTTTGCGAACATCATGTTCTAACGAACGAAGACTTTCAACAACAAATGCCAAATGTCTTTTAGACATGTCTTTCGCTTGCCAAATTGAAGGCTCCAGAATATAAATAATTAGTGTAGGACCAGTTCGCGTCGCCTCAACGATAGGGGCATGATCATAAATGCGAATGTCTCTTTTTAACCAAACGACCTGTAACAATGATTCACCCCCAGTGCTTGACGTATTCTCCTTTGGGATCATATTGCTTCGCCTGTTTTGTTACATCAAACCATCGATCCTGCCGAGCATCGTTCCCGATTCCAGCTAAATACTGCCAATTGCCGTAATTGCTCGCAGGATCGTAGTCAATTAGCTGTGATTCATAATATTCCGCACCCAGTAACCAATCGATTTTCCAAGTCTGTGTCAAAAAGCTCGCGGCATTTTGTCTGGCGCGATTCGTTGTAAAACCTGTCTCAATTAGTTCATGCATGGAAGCATCGACAAGTGGTGCGTTTGTTCTTCCCTCTAACCATCTATGCATCTGCTCTTCGTTCTCTTTCCAATCCTTCTTCCGCTGTTGGATGCCCTGTTGGAAAAATAATCGATCGCCATATTTGAAATGCATCAAAATAAAAAATTCACGCCAAAGCAATTCGAAAAACAACCAATACGTCGAGTCATTTCTTAACCGTTCAATTTCGTAATGTTTGATTTGTGTGTAGACTTGTCGAGGAGATAGACAACCTTGTGCCAACCATGGCGATAATCTCGAAGAATCATTTGGTCTTAGCATGCCATTCCGTGTTTCTTTATAAGTAGCAATTGCATCTGTTCCAAATAAATAGTCCTCTAATCGCGCTTGCCCAGTAGTCGAACCCCCAATAAAGTCATACGTCCTTTTCTTAGAAAGGATCGGCTTGTTGAGTTTCAACATTTCCCAACTAGGAAATTGAACCCACTCGTCTTTTGGACAGGCATGCCATACCTCTTTTTGATTCGGGCTAAGGACTTTTGGTATTGAAAGCGATTGACATACAATGAATTGCTTCTCAACTTTTTGGCGGAAAGTTGTAAATAAATCAGGAATCGAATCGATTGGATTAAACCATTCAAGTTTATATAGTCCCTTTGTCCAGTAAGAGTGCCACTTCAAATCGGGGAACTTCTCTTTCGCTAGAGCAATGACTGTTTGCTCTTCAGATCCCAATTCAATCGAATAGTGAATATTTGTTGGGAACAAGCCAATTGGCATCAAAGAAGAAATTAAATTTGAGATAACATCATCAGTTGTTCCAAATCGGACAAAAAGTGGAATGTTTAATGCTGCTAATTGATTTTCTAAATCTTTAACGCTCTCCATAATAAATTGAGCACGCGGTGCACCTGTCTTCGGAAATCCATAATGATTTGTTGTTGTGTATTGATACTTTTCAAACACATACAATGCAACAACAGGCATACCACTTAGGCATGCCCTTGTTAACGGTTCATGATCTTCGATTCTCAAATCATTACGAAAAAGCACAATTGAGCAAGCTTTCATTTGTACTTGCCCCAGAACTTTATAAGCACACGAACAAGCCATGGTAACGGCCAACCAGCTGTGTCGGCTTGCTTTGCAAATTGGATAAATGCCGTCCCTACACGACGTTGTTTTTTTATTTCTTCCTCATTTCCACGAATCGTAATCCGATATCCATCTTCCAAGCCTTCCATCTTTAGTTCAAATGGCTCCAGTTTTTCTTCAAATGTGCGTTCCACCTTAACTTCCTCTTTCATGATTCGTGTCCACCTTTCATCCATTTATTTAGAATCGAATTAATTCTTACATGTAAATAACCAACATAAATACTTGGGATCCACAAGACGTATTCAGTCAACTCACCTACGTATACGAAGTATGCCAAGGCCCCAAATGACACAAGTCCAAAGACTTGTTGTTGCTTCATATATTTAATGCGATAAAGTATCTTTTCTTTTCTTAGTCTTTCCGTTTCCCTGTTGGCTTTGTTTGTGAGATACAATTGCACTTGATTTGGAAGGTCAATCCAGGATCGGACTGATTGAATGGCAGACACTGGCATCCATCCACTCAATTTCTTTAGCCATTGTCCAATCTGATCCACCTGTATTTCATCTGTTATTTTTAGGTCTGGTAAAATCTTTTTCCCTAAATCTAAATAATCAATATCTGGATTTAAATGTGCAACAATCCCGACCAACATCCCCATTGCCCGTCCAAAAAAAGCAAATTCGGCAGGCATTTGAATGGGTTGTTGATTCACGAAATAGCGAAACTGTGCCAGCGTTGTCTGGACCATTTGTTCATTCCAATCATCGGTGCGATGTTCCAAGAAGAAATCCAACAATTCATCAAGCGCCTGTTGTAACTGTGGAATATCAGCGCCTTCTCGTATGAAGCCCAACTCTTGAAGCGCTGTTGTCATGCCAGACTGATTGCGAATAATGATCGATTGAATGAATCGAATCATCGCATCTCTTACTTCGTTTCGAATTTGCCCAATCATGCCGAAATCAAGAAAGACAATTGTCCCATCTGCCTGAATTTGAATATTTCCAGCATGGGGATCAGCATGAAACCGTTCGCCATTTCGGATTTGCCAGATGAAACTTCGAACGAGGCGATTAATGACGTCAGCATCATCAATCTGATTTTTTTTGCGAAAGCCATCATCTGTAATCGGAGCAGCATCGATCCACTGCATAATCAAAACCTTATTTGTGGAGATTTCCGAGTAGTATATAGGAACTTTAATATTGAACAAAGATTCGAGCGGATGAAATGCTTTTGCATAGACCATCTCTTGCCGAAAATCGAGTTCTTGGGTAATCGTCTTCTCAACTTCTCGATATAACCTTTTCCAATCGATCCAATTTGATGTGCGTTTGTACCAGCGTGCAAGTGTTATTACTATCCGAATGGCTCGTAAATCTGCTCGAATTAGTTTAGGAATTGTAGGGCGTTGCACTTTGACTGCAACTTCTTGTCCATCCGCTAACTGCCCTTTGTAAACGACCGCAATCGAAGCAGACGCAATCGCTTCAGGATGAACTTGAATCGCATCCTTAACCGCTGAACCAAGTTCCTTTCGGATGATTTGTTCTGCCTTCTTCCAAGGAATTGGTTTCGCCTGGTCTGTTAAACTTTCCAACGGTTTAGTGAAGATTTCCGGTAGAATGTCGACACGTGTGCTTAAAAATTGACCGACTTTAATCGTCATACCTTGCAAGCGTGAAGCCATACGTTTAAATCGGATGGCTTGCGCTTCGACCAATTTCTCCCAAGCTTCTTTCTCTTGCTCATTCGTCGGAAATCTGCGAGCGGATTGAAAATACCAAATTTCGATAAAAGCACGAATCGAATAGCTAACGATATACAGTGTTCTAATCCAAGAAATCCCCCACATTGTGGAGTTCACCACCTCTAATTCTTTTGAGTAGGACAACGAAATCTCGTTATTTTCGGATTGCGTGTAATCGCGTGCTTCGTTTTCCTTCCCGTCATTCGCTTTCTCCACATCTTGAACGATGAACTTTTCATCTCTTGTCGCATTACTTTAATTATTTCTCCATGTGTTAAGCCAAACTGAAGTGATATTTCATCGAATGGGGTCCTGTCTTCCCATCCCATTTGAACGATACGGTCAAGCTGTGCTTGCGATAAATGATTCCAATTTTTCAAATTAACCACCCCAAACAAATTCTTAGCCAAATTATTAAAATATTTTTATCTTAATAAATCCAATTATACAATGTTTGTATAATATTTGTACAATGTTTCTCACATTATTATTTGCTATAATACTTTTATAAACGGTAATTGAAGGAGGATGGGTATGAAGAGACTTCTATCTATCATTTTCACAGTCGCCATTTTAAGCTCATCCTTATTTATATACACAAATGATGCGCAAGCTATGGCTGGTAGAAAATTCCCTGTGAAGGTAATGAAATGCGTAGACGGGGACACTGCCTTTTTCACTAAAGTGGGGATTACAAGATTCTTATATATTGATACGCCGGAATCAACTAATGAAATTGAACCTTATGGAGTAGAAGCAGCTGCGTATACGTGCAGTCTTCTTTCCAATGCAAAGCGGATTGAATTACAATTCGATGGCCCATTGAAAGACAAGTATGATCGCACACTTGCCTGGGTGTGGGTCGACGGTGTGCTGTTGCAGAGAAATTTAATTACCATGGGTTATGTAGAGAAGTTTTATGACTTTGGAGATTATTCCTATGAAAAAGAATTAATGAAGCTCCAGATGCAAGCACAACAAAAAAAAGTCGGCATTTGGTCATCCTTTACGGCTCCTACACCAGCGCCAAGTTTGAAGTCATCGCCATTGAAATTCAAGAACTGTTCGGAACTTCGTAGAGTTTATCCTCGTGGTGTTCCAAGTGATCATCCGTCATATGAGAAGTACTTAGACCGTGATCAAGATAATTTTGCGTGCGAGCGTTAATTTAGTTGACTAACACAATATATAGATGTAAAATTCAAATCAGGAACTACATATTGTATTCAGATGTGTAGCTAGAGCTTCAATTTACGTTGGAGATTCTGCTGATTTGGGAAGTGTGAAGCATGTTCAAACTTGTTCACTACATCTAATTTCCCAAACATCTTGTTGGATATCTACCATCAAGGTGTTTTTTATTTGTTTACATCCCTTAAATGATGTAAGCGCATTCATTTTGTAATAGGAGGATTTAGACAATGTTAATCGCTTATGATTCGATGACAGGTAATGTACAACGATTTGTTTCCAAATTAACAAGCAGCACCACAGTTAAAATTACCGATGATCTTGTTATTAACGAGCCATTCGTACTAATCACCTATACGATTGGATTTGGGAATGTACCTGAAAGCACTTTAAACTTTCTAAAGAAGAACTATGCACATCTTAAAGGGGTAGCAGCAAGCGGCAACCGCAACTGGGGCGAATTTTTTGGGAGATCCGGAAAATTAATTTCAGGGCAATACAAAGTCCCTCTTATTCACACTTTTGAATTATCGGGCACAGATCAAGATTTAAGTATTTTTTATGAGGGGGTCAATCAACTTGCAAGAGACACAAATTACGTCAATGCCTAAATGGATTGAATTAAACAATGAAATCATGATTCAGAAAGACAATCAATTTCAATTCCAAAAGGACAAAGAAGCAGTAAAAAGCTACTTTATCGACCATATCAATCAGAACACCGTTTTCTTCCATGATCTTAAGGAACAATTAGATTATTTGATTGAAAATGAATATTACGATAAAGAGATGTTAGATAAATATACGTATGAACAAATTAAAGCGGTATTTAAATTAGCCTATGCTAAAAAATTCCGTTTCCCTTCATACATGAGTGCTTTCAAGTTCTATAATGATTATGCACTTCGAACAAATGATAAATCGAAGATTTTAGAAAGATACGAAGACCGTTTGTCAATTATGGCTCTATTCCTAGCTGATGGAGATTTTGAGAAAGCTAAGGAATTAATCGAAGTTCTTATTAATCAAGAATTCCAACCTGCAACACCTACTATGCTAAATGCAGGTCGAGCGCGTGGTGGCGAATTGGTTTCTTGTTTCTTATTAGAAGTAAATGATTCACTTAACGATATTTCGAAAGCAATGGATTTATCCATGCAACTTTCCAAAATCGGTGGTGGTGTTGGTCTTAATTTAAGTAAAATCCGTGCCAAAGGGGAACCGATTAAGGGGATCATGAATGCCACTAAAGGTGTCGTTGGCGTAATGAAATTATTAGATAACGCATTCCGTTATGCAGATCAAATGGGCCAACGTCAAGGTAGTGGTGCAGCCTACTTAAATATCTTCCACGCCGATATCAATGACTTCCTTGATACAAAGAAAATTCAAGGTGACGACGATATTCGTGTTAAGACATTGTCTATCGGGGTTGTCATTCCAGATAAATTTGTACAACTTGCGCGTGAAGATAAAGAAATGTTCGTATTCTATCCATACTCAGTCTACAAAGAATATGGTACTCACTTAGATGAGATGAACATTACCGAAATGTACGAGGAACTTGTCGATAACCCGAAAGTACGAAAAGACCGCGTGAATGCTCGTAAATTATTAGAGAAACTTGCAGCAATGCGTTACGAATCTGGCTATCCTTATCTCATGTTCCAAGATAACGTCAACCGTGAACATGCTTTAAATCACATCTCACCTGTTAAGTTCTCCAATCTTTGCTCTGAAATCCTTCAAGTTTCTCAAGTTTCGGAATACAAAGATTATGGCCAAGAAGATAACATTGGTATGGATATTTCATGTAACCTTGGTTCAATCAACATTGCCAACGTTATGGAGAACAAATCCATTGAGCGTGCTGTTAAATTAGGCATGGATGCATTGACAACGGTTAGTCGAAAGACAGATATCACAAATGCGCCAGCAGTCGCAAACGCCAATCGTAAGATGCGCTCAGTTGGTCTTGGTGCAATGAATCTGCATGGTTATCTTGCGAAGAATAAGATTCAATACCAAAGTGCGCTAGGTCGTGAATTTGCGAATACATTCTTCATGATGTTGAATTACTATTCGATTGTTCGCTCTATGGAAATCGCAATCGAGTCGGGTGAAACATTCTTCGGATTTGAAAAATCAACTTACGCAACTGGTGAATACTTCAACAAATATGTAAATAACAGTTATGCACCTACAAGTGAAAAGATCGTGCAATTATTTGATGGCATGCATATTCCAACCCAGGAGGACTGGCAAGCACTTCGCGATCAAGTTCAAAAGAACGGACTATACCACAGTTATCGTTTGGCAATTGCGCCAACAGGTTCCATTTCTTACGTACAATCAGCAACAGCAGCAATCATGCCAATTATGGAAAAGATTGAGGAACGTACGTATGGTAACTCTAAGACTTACTATCCAATGCCATTTTTGGATGCAAACACGTGGTTCTACTTCACTGAAGCTTACTACATGAATATGTTCGACGTTGTAGATATGGTTGCTACAGTGCAACAGCACATTGACCAAGGGATCAGCTTTACATTATTCCTAACCGATCAAATGACAACGAGAGATTTATCTCGCATTGATTTATATGCACACCACAGAGGGATTAAGACCCTTTACTATGCACGTACGAAAGACATCACCCAAGAAGTATGTCTCTCCTGCTCGGTATAATTTTAAGAATGGGGTATACAGATGATACAAGATAAAATTCTTAAGCAAGATCGCGTATTTGAAGCAGCAGACTGGTCACAAAAAGACGATAATTTCACGCAAATGTTCTACGAACAAAATATACGTCAGTTTTGGTTGCCTGAGGAAATTAGTTTAAATGGCGATTTGCTCACTTGGAAGTTTATGACTGAGAAAGAAAAAGACGTGTACAAGAAGGCATTGGCGGGACTAACGCTGCTTGATACTGAGCAAGGAAATACGGGAATGCCAAGCATCATGGCACATGTAGACGGCAATCAGCGCAAAGCTGTATTGAACTTCATGGCGATGATGGAAAACGCGGTACATGCGAAATCGTATTCCAACGTCTTCTTAACATTGGCAACGATGGAAGAAATTCGCGGCTTGTTCGAGTGGGTACAAGAAAATAAATATTTACAAAAGAAAGCGACAATTATCAACGGCCTATATACAGCGATTAAACCGAACGATGATATTTCATTGTACAAAGCGATGGTTGGCTCTGTCTTCTTGGAAAGTTTCTTGTTCTACAGTGGCTTCTACTACCCGTTACTTTGCTACGGGCAAGGACGCTTGATGCAAAGTGGTGAAATCATCAATCTCATTATTCGCGATGAAGCGATTCATGGCGTCTACGTTGGTCTACTTGCGCAAGAAATTTACAACAAGCAAGACGAGGCTACGAAATCCGAGCTTAAAATCTTCACACTCGCTTTACTTGAAGAGCTTTACCAAAACGAACTGGAATATACAAACGACATCTATGACCAAATTCAGTTGAGCTATGATGTAAAGAAATTCGTTCGTTACAATGCAAATAAAGCGCTACAAAATTTGGGCTTTGATTCGTATTTCGAGTACGAAGAAATGAATCCAATTGTTCTGAATGGCCTTAGCACGAAGTCGAAATCCCATGATTTCTTCTCGATGAAAGGGAACTCTTACAAGATGGCAATTGTTGAACCGATTAAAGATGACGATTTCATTTTCGACTAAGAATAAATTCCAATAAGAAAAGGCTGTTGCTTGAGTTGTTGACTCAAGTAACAGCCTTTTTGTTAGCGATTATCAATTTTTTCCGGATATAAGTCGTGCATCATGAAGCGCTGTTCTGCAAATGCCGCCCATTTGGTCTCTGGTCTTCCATAATTAAAGTAAGGATCAATCGAAATACCACCACGTGGCGTGAATTTTCCCCATACTTGTAAATACTTTGGATTCATTAATTTTACCAAGTCCTTACCGATGATATTTATGCAATCCTCATGAAAATCACCTTGGTTACGGAAACTAAATAAGTACAACTTCAACGATTTAGATTCGACCATCTTTACATCAGGTACGTATTGAATATAAATCGTTGCAAAATCAGGTTGTCCCGTCATCGGACACAAAGATGTAAACTCAGGGCAGTTAAATTTCACCCAATAGTCGTTATCTTGATGCTTGTTTTCAAATGTTTCTAATACTTCTGGCGAGTATGTCTGCTTGTAGGAAACGTTTTGATTTCCCAGCAAGGTAACTCCCTCTAATTCTTGCTTGTTACGTCCTTCTGCCATGTTCATTCGCCTCCTATACGCCCCGCTTATTGTTCCACACTAACGTGTGTAACTGTGGTAACGCCTTTACATCATTAAATGCAGGGTCTGCAATCACCCAGTCAAACAATTGATTTAATTTATCTAACAATACGTCTCTTACATCTTCCTCTGAGCGAGGCACAGGATTTCCGACAGATACGTATAGTTCTTTCGTATACGTGCGGTAACGGTTAAATAAATACTTGGCAAATGCTAAATCGGCTTCATCAAATATCACAATCTTCAGACTGAAATTCGTCTGATTTACAGCCAACTTATGAATGAATTCATCTAAACGCTCCATGTCCGTTTGCATTCCAGAACTAGGTGGTTTTGGACTTAGTGTAACGTCATCCACATCCAGCAACCAGTCTTGCCAAATGGTCCCCTGTGTCTCAAGCGAGACAATAAGTTTATGTTCGTGCAGGACATTAATCAGTTCTGCCATGTTGTCCGCATAAAGCGCTGGATTACCACCGCTAATCGTAACGTACTTAAAACGGTCACCCCCGAGCTTAAATAACGCATTTAAAATCTCATGAGCTGACATCAAGGTTGCTTTTTCTGATCCATCCCAAGTAAACGCAGAATCGCACCACGTACATTTATAATCACACCCAGCGGTACGAATAAACATCGTTTTCTGGCCAATTAGTTTACCTTCACCTTGAATCGTTGGACCAAAAATTTCCATGATAGGCAATCTTAAAGGTTGTCCCAATTTAGACCATCCCCTTACTTGCCAAATATTCATCCAACCCTTTACGACGAAGCACACATGCTGGGCATTCGCCGCAGCCATCTCCTTGAATCCCGTTATAGCAGGTCAATGTGCGATGACGTACATAATCAAGTTGGCCAAGTTCATCAGCCAATCCCCATGTCTGTGCCTTATTTAACCACATTAACGGGGTATCAATCACGAAAGAATAGTCCATCGCTAAGTTTAATGAAACATTTAAAGATTTAATAAATACATCCCGACAATCGGGATAGCCGGAAAAATCAGTTTCACATACACCTGTAATGACGTGACGTGCACCAACTTGTTTGGCGAGAATAGCCGCGAACGACAAAAATAACAAGTTACGCCCATCGACAAAAGTTGAGGGTAACTTGCCTTCTTCACCATCTTTGACTTCAATATCTGATCGCGTTAGCGCACTCGGTGCTAATTGATTTAGTAAACTCATATCGAGCACATGATGGGTCACACCTAAATCAGCTGCAATCGCTTTCGCTACTTCGATTTCTTCGGCATGTCGTTGATTGTAATTGAATGTAACTGCAACAACTTCATCATACGCTTGGATGGCTTTAAACAGGCATGTAGTACTATCTTGCCCACCTGAAAAAACCACAATTGCTTTGCTAGACATTTCCAAACATCTCCTTAGTTTTTTTGGACAGGGGATTTCGCGAACCCTGGTTTCAACGATTATTCGTCTTCTTTCGAACTTTCATCTCGAACCAACAACGTACTTAATTCTTTCATAAACATATTAATATCCTTAAACTGGCGATACACCGATGCAAAACGGACATATGCAACTTCATCGAGTGCGTAAAGTCCTTGCATCACAAGTTCACCAATTGCGTTGCTTTCAACTTCTGCAAGGGCTGTCTTACGAATTTCTTGTTCAACAAAAGTGACCACACCCTCCAATTGCTCAACAGAAACAGGGCGCTTCTCACATGCACGGATTAATCCCCGCATAATCTTGTCACGACTAAATTCTTCGCGATTTCCGTTCTTCTTAATCACCATTAGTGGTGATTCTTCAAGAATTTCAAACGTAGTAAAGCGATTTTTACATCGCTCACATTCACGACGACGTCGAATCGAACGATTTTCATTCGCAGGACGGGAATCCAATACTTTGGTTTGGATATTTGCGCAATATGGACATTTTAACATTTCAATCGTTCCTCCAGTAATTACGTGTAAAGCCAATGCTTCCCTCTCATCAATCATAACATATGGAACATACTATGCTTACGTTAACGAAAAGGAGGTGAATGACAATGAGCCGACGTTCAAAAAGCAACACTTTAGTTGTTCCGCAAGCAACTGCGGCAATGGAACAAATGAAAGTGGAAACCGCACAAGAACTTGGAATCCAAATCCCAAAGGACGGATACATGGGTGATATGACTACACGTGACACAGGTTCGATCGGTGGTAACATCACTAAAAAATTAGTGAAGATGGCCGAAGAACAATTAGCGAATAAGCAAACAACGAAATAGCCATCGTTTAAATATTATACAACATCGGTACATTCGCTGACATTGTGGATGTACCGATGCTCGTTATTTCACTGATAATCCATTTAGCCCTTTGTATTTTTCATAGAAGTAGAGAACACGCTGCGCATAATGACGTGTTTCCCCGTAAGGAATACCAGCGAGTGAATCGGCGGTCCCATTCCAAGTTTCATCACTTAGCCATTGCGCTGCCTTTCCAGGACCAGCATTGTAAGCAACTGCCAGCAATGTAATCTGACTTTTCCCGTCTAGTTTTTGTAATTGATGGATGAATGTTTGTTTAAGTACATTTAAATAAGCAGTACCTACATAGATATTATTACTTGGCGTAGTTAATTCCGAACGCTTAACAGCGTTTAACGCCATCCGCTCAATCGTGTAAGCAGCTGTTGAGGGCATGAGTTGCATTAAGCCAATCGCATCTCTCGAGGATACTTTATTTGGATCATAATTACTCTCAACACGAATAATCGCGGCAACCAAATATGGATCAATCTGGAAAGTTTCAGCATTCGCTTCAATGGCTGATTTATATTTAATTGGATACATCCAAGTCCCAATAATATTCGTCTGTGTATAAAGTACAACTAATGTGAACGTAAGCAAAATCGCAAACATAAGGTGGACGCGACGGAAATTCATCGATGAACCCCCCACTTCGTCATAAGTGCATCAACTTGATTCGCAGTCTGTTCCAGACTAAATTGATTTTCAATCACAGTATCTGCACGAAGACGTTTGTCCTCAATTGGCATTTGTGTTGCAATCCGACGCTTGGCTACATCCTCGCTCCAACCTTCTCTTGCAATTAATCGTGTGATTTGTACTTCTTCCGGTACATAAACAACAACGACATGCTCAAACATCGACTCTAACTTTGATTCGAACAATAAAGGGATATCGACAACAACAAGTCCCTCAGGATCCGCTGACTCAAACTCATTCATTCTTGTTCGAATCAATTGTCGGATTGGAGGATGAAGAATATTTTCTAATTGTTTTTTTAATGCAGGGTTTTGAAAAACCAAGTTCCCTAATTGTTCCCGATTAAGCCTGCCGTCCGGATGAAGAATCTCTTCACCAAATGCCGCCACAACTTCAGCGAGAATGGGACTGCCAAATTCGACAACTTCACGTGCAATTGCATCTGCATCGACCAACTTAGCACCACGAGCCACAAATAAATGCGAGACAGTACTTTTTCCACTCCCGATGCCACCAGTTAATCCGATAATCATAATGACACTTCCTATTTCACAATAATTTAATCATGCCCAGGACAATTAATAGTAATCCGGGAATATATGACAGGTAACGATTTCGTATAAAGCATGACATATGTTGGCCCAAATAGGACCCCATCCAAATGAAACTCGCACAACTTACTGCAATCGTAACAGCGGTTAGCCAAATTGTAAAACCTAGTAATGCTGCACTCACGCCCGCTCCAATGGAATCAACAGATAATGCAATCCCCAAAGTTAAGGCTTCTCTTGCTGAAATTTCACCTGAATGATCGCGGTCAGCTTGAATTGGGTTTTGACTGAACAATGATAGTAGCCCAATACATATAAATATAACCGCTCCAATCCAATGCGAGAAGTGCTGAGGAATGACTGCTTGTAACACGTTGCCGAGGGGCATCGAAACGGCGATGACACCACCCGAGCTAATGCCAACGATTAGGATCGATGACAGTGGAATCACGATTTTTTTCATCCCAAACGCCATCCCAGCTGCCAAACCATCTATACTGACCGCAATTGCAAGCATAAGTAAACCAAGCATCGGATTCCCTCCCTGCCCACATCCTATGGGGTCGGAAGGGAAATGGTGCTATTTGTACCTTTGACATTTCAAACAGAAGTGCGTGCCTCTTCCTCCAACAACGGTTTTTTGAATTACGTTTCCACATTTCATACAAGATTGACCTTGTTTACCGTAGACGAGCAGTTGTTGCTGGAACATGCCCATTTCACCTTGGCCGTTTACATATGACTTAACGGAAGAGCCACCTAAATCAACGGCGGACTGCAATGTATCTCGTATTGCATGAAATAATCGTTCAAGTTCACTCTTCTTCAGGCTTGAAATGGCCCGTTCAGGGTGTATTCCAGCAGCAAATAAGGACTCATCCACATAAATATTTCCGAGACCAACAATATAAGACTGATTTAACAAGAATGGTTTCACTTTCGTCGATCGATTCTTTAGGATTGCTTTAAATCGAGGAAATGTGAATGCCTCATCCAAAGGCTCAATACCAAGATCCTTAAGCGGTGCACGCTTCCATTCTTCACCCAATGGGAGTAAATCCATCGTACCGAATTGTCTTACATCCTTATAACGTAATTCTGTCCCATCCGAAAAATGGAAACGAACATGCGTATGTAATTCTACCGGCTCCTCAGCGCCATATACGCCATATCGACCTTCCATGCGTAAATGGGAGAGCAGAACTAAATCATCACAAACAAACCGCAAAAATTTGGCACGTCGATCCACTGCATGAATCGTCTGCCCTTTTAACAACTGGATGAACTGATTTACATCATCAGGGTTTCTTATAATACGTCCAAGCGTAACGGTCACATCGGTGATTGTCTTACCCACGACTAAAGACTGTAACGTTCTCCGGACGGTTTCCACTTCAGGTAATTCAGGCATGTCACTGCCTCCTTTTTCACTTCGCTTCGTACCAATTATCTCCAACGCTAACATCCGCTTTCAAAGGAACAATCATCGCTACAGCTTCAGCCATGACTTGAGGTACAAGCGCTTTCATGATTTCCAATTCATCAGGTGGAACTTCAAATACCAATTCATCATGAACTTGAAGTAACATACGACTCTTTAGACCTCTTTGTTTGAGCGTGCGATCCATATTGACCATAGCAACTTTAATTATATCTGCAGCCGTTCCTTGAATCGGCGTATTCATTGCTGTTCGTTCAGCGAATGAGCGTAAATTAAAATTACTACTCGTAATTTCCGGCAAATATCTCCGGCGATGTAACAAGGTAGAAACGTAACCATCTTTGCGAGCTTGTTCGACAACCTCATCCATAAAACGGCGCACGCCACCAAATATAGCGAAATACTGCGCAATGAACGCTGCAGCTTCTTTACGTGAAATATCTAAGTTCTGTGATAACCCATAGTCGCTTATCCCATAAACAATGCCGAAGTTAACAGCTTTTGCAGCACGACGCATGTTGGAATCAACTTGGTCTTCTGTAACGCCAAATACGTCCATGGCTGTCTTCGTATGGATATCCTTGTTTTGTTGGAATGCTTCGATTAATTTCGGATCCTCACAAATATGAGCAAGCACACGAAGTTCAATCTGCGAATAATCTGCTGCAACAATCGTCCATCCCGCTTCCGAAGGCACAAATGCCTTGCGAATTTTCCGTCCCTCTTCCAATCGGATTGGAATATTCTGTAAATTCGGAAACTGACTACTCAAGCGACCAGTAGCAGCAATCGTCTGTCGATAATAGGTGTGAATTTTACCAGTCTCTGGGCGAATCTCTTTCAACAGACCCTCAATATACGTAGACTGTAACTTTGCAAGTTGGCGATACGTTAAAATCAGCGAAACGATTGGATGTCGATGTGCTAACTTATCAAGTACTTCAGCATCCGTCGAGTATCCCGTCTTTGTCTTTTTGAT
>JBEGSW010000057.1:0-5466 GCA_041179705.1 Bacillota bacterium
TGTGTTCCGAAGAACATCTTGTTCCTGTTTCGCTTCGTAAATACGGGACCCCGTATCTACTCGGCACTCGCGTTTCAGTTTTCAAAGATCAACCGCCGCCCCAATGGCGACTCAAACAATATATCATAACCCGCCAGTTCGAATCAACCCTAAATTTACGAGAAATTAAACTTTTTTCGCAAATCAATGCTAGATTGTTTGAACCACTCAAAAAAGCGGTGAGATGAATTTATCATACCCAACAATACAGCGTCAAGTAGGGAAATAATGTCTGAAAATTCAAATAAAAAAGCCACCCCGAAGGGTGGCCCGATACTCTTATTACTCTGAACGTTCACGCATCAATGGGAATAACAATACGTCGCGGATCGAAGGAGAATTCGTCAGTAACATCACGAGACGATCAATTCCGATACCCAATCCACCTGTTGGTGGCATCCCATATTCCAGTGCACGAATGAAATCATCATCCATTTCATGCGCTTCATCATTCCCTTGCTCACGCTCTTTCAATTGCGCTTCGAAACGTTGACGCTGATCAATAGGATCATTCAACTCGGAGAATGCATTCGCATGCTCACGCGCTACGATGAACAATTCAAAACGATCTGTGAAGCGCGGATCCACCGTACTCTTCTTCGCAAGCGGAGAAATCGCAACAGGATGACCCGTTACAAATGTTGGTTGAATCAACAATTCTTCAATCTTTTGTTCGAAGAACTCATTAATAATATGTCCGTATGTATGCGTTGGTTCAACTTTCACACCGTGTTGCTTCGCCAGCGCATGTGCTTCCTCATCGGAAGTCACCGATAAGAAGTCTACACCAACGTGTTCTTTAATTAATTCAACCATCGAGACGCGGCGCCATGGTGTACCCAAGTCAACTGAAGCTCCCTGATAGTCAATCACCATTGTGCCCAACAACTCTTGGGCAATATGCTTCACGCAACCTTCCGTCAAATCCATGATGTCTTTATAATCTGCATAAGCTTCATACAGTTCTAACATCGTGAACTCTGGGTTATGTCGCGTGGAAATGCCTTCGTTACGATAAACACGGCCGATTTCATAAACCTTCTCCATGCCACCTACGATCAAACGCTTCAAGTGCAATTCAATCGCAATACGCATAACCAAACTCATATCTAAGGCATTATGATGCGTGTTAAACGGACGAGCCGCTGCTCCACCGGCAATCGCATGCAACGTTGGCGTCTCTACTTCCAAGAAGCCTAGGCCATCCAGGTAGCGGCGCATCGATTGAATAATGCGAGAGCGCATCACAAATGTCTGTTGCACGTCTGGATTCATAATTAAATCAACATAGCGTTGACGATAGCGTAGTTCAACATCTTTCAAACCATGGAATTTCTCTGGCAACGGGTATAAAGATTTCGTCAAAATCGTTAACTCTTTTACCTTAACGGATGTTTCCCCCGTCTTCGTCTTGAAGACAGTTCCCTTAACACCAATCATGTCACCTAAATCCAACATGTCATAAGCCTCAAATAACGTATCGCCGATGACATCTTGTCGCACATAAATTTGAACCTTCCCACTTAAATCTTGAAGATGTGCAAAACCGGCTTTCCCCATTGAACGCTTCTGCATAATGCGACCCGCAAGACTAACTTCCGTTCCCAAAGCTTCTAAGTCTTCCTTAGACTTGTCTTCATAAGCAGCGTAAATGTCCTTCGCATGATGTTCGCGCACAAATTTATCACCAAAAGGATCGACACCCAATTGGCGCAATCGATCTAATTTATCATGACGGATTTGTAACAACTCATTTAGTTCTAATTCTTGACTCAACTTCGTCATCTCCTTTATCAAGCAAAAAAGCTTCCATCGGAAGCTTTTTGTCTAAGCCATAAAAAGTACCCTGATGCTTATTTTTGAATATCGACAATCTTGTATTGAATCACACCAGCCGGAACTGTTACATCAACAGTGGAACCCTTTTGTTTACCAAGGATTGCCTTTCCTACAGGGCTCTCATTAGAAATCTTGTGTGCAGCAGGGTTGGACTCCGCAGTACCTACGATGGAGTATTGAACTTCGTCGCCGAATTCAACATCAATCAGTGTAACTTTAGAACCTACACTTACTGTGTCTGTATCTACATCATCGTTGTTGATAATGCGAGCATTACGCAACATCTTCTCCAATGTGATAATACGTCCTTCAATGAAAGCTTGCTCGTTCTTCGCATCTTCATATTCAGAGTTCTCACTAATATCGCCATAACCAATTGCAACTTTAATTCGCTCTGCCACTTCACGACGCTTCACGGATTTAAGATTCTCTAATTCTTCTTCTAAATTCTTTAACCCGTCTAAGGTAAGAAGGACTTCTTTCTCAGCCATTGGACTAACCCCTTGTCATTCACAAATTTGCAACTAGTCTGCATGTATGTTCATTTATATGCCTAGTTTGCTTGATTATAGTCTTGCAAAATGCAATTGTCAACGAATCGCAGACTCTGTTTCACGTCCAATTTCAGCAACGAAATCATTCAAAATTCGCGCCATCTCATCGCGTGCAACTTGTTCCATGACAACATCCTTCAAACGCGCAGAACCTTTAATCCCTTTCAGGTACCAAGCCATATGTTTACGCATCTCTTTCACTGCGACTTTCTCGCCTTTTAAATCCACCAAACGGTCCATGTGCAAAATCGCGATCCGAATTTTCTCTTCGGCCGACGGTTCTGGTAATAAGATGCCGTTCGTTAAATATTCGATTGTGCGATATAGCATCCACGGATTGCCAAGTGCAGCGCGACCAATCATGACGCCATCACAGCCTGTTTCATCCAACATCCGTTTGGCATCTTCTGGTGTGAAGATATCTCCGTTTCCGATTACTGGAATGTTGACAGCTTCTTTAACCGCTTTGATGTAGCTCCAGTCTGCCTGTCCAGAGTAGAGTTGTTCGCGTGTACGACCATGGACACTGACAGCCGCCCCACCTGCACGCTCAACCGCTTTGGCATTCTCGACGACAAAAATGTGTTCCGAATCCCAGCCAATGCGCATCTTAACCGTTACTGGTTTGTTCACCGCTGCAACAACAGCCGAAACCATCTCTTCGATTTTATTCGGATCTAACAACCAACGCGCGCCCGCATCACACTTCGTTACTTTCGGCACCGGGCAACCCATGTTGATATCGATAATATCTGCATTCGTCTCACGATCGACAACTTTGGCAGCTTCAACCAGCGACTGTTTATCGCCACCGAAAATCTGCAAACTAAGCGGCTTTTCGCGTTCGTCAACAAACAGCATTTCCAACGTACGCTTATTCCCATGCACAATCGCCTTGTCGCTGACCATTTCTGCACAAACCAAACCTGTGCCGAATTCTTTCGCGATCAATCGAAACGCCGGATTACAAACGCCAGCCATTGGTGCAAGTACAACGCGATTTTTGATTTCCACATTTCCAATCTTAAGCATTCCGTAATTCCTCCAAACCAACGCCGATGACTTCGGCAATCTCAATCAAAATATGCGCCTCGACTGCGCGACTACCCCGCTCCATTTCACCCAACACAGCTAACGAAATCGACAAATCATCCGCCAATTGTTTCTGTGTAAATCCTTTTAACTTTCGGAAGGCGCGAATCCGTCTTGCCAATTGCATGTTTTCCACCTTGCAACCCCCTCTCGATCAGGAAGCCCTAGTAAGTCCTGTTCAATCTGTATTCGGAACGTTTCATCCTCTGTGGAACAACATTCCAATAACGGAACAAGCACAAATGCCCGTTCTCGCATGAAGGGATGAGGCAACGTTAATAATTCTGTATTGATTATCTTATCGTCAACGCGCAATAAATCCAAATCAATCGTCCGCGGTCCCCAATGCACCTCGCGCACACGACCTAACTGAAGTTCTACTGCCAACATTTGTTGAAGCAAAACGTCCGGATCGAGCGACGTCTTCACACGAATGACCATATTAAGGAAAGCAGGTTGGTTAACGTTCCCAACCGGATCCGTCTCATAAAGCGAGGAACAGTACGCGACTGCAACACCTTCAAGCTGATGAATGTGTTTGACTGCGTCCATTAACGTCTGCTCACGATCACCAAGATTTGAGCCAAGTCCAATGTATGCTGTCTGTGTCATACCTTCTCCCCACCTCGTCTATCGCTGTCTAATGATTTCAACCGTAACCCCAGAGAAATAAATTTCAAATGGCGGATTCGGTTTTTTGACGCGAACTTTAATTTGTTTAATCTTTGGATAAATCATCAGCAGATTTTTTGCAATTGCTTCCGCCACCGCTTCGATTAATCGATAAGGCGTAAGTTGCACAATACTTTTTATTTCTTCATATATTTCTGCATAGTTAATCGTCTCATCCAAATTATCCATACTGCCTGCTGTACGTAAATCTAATTCAGCTTCAATGCTGACAATAAATTTCTGCCCTAATCGATTTTCCTCAGGCAATACACCATGGTACCCATATAATTGAATGTCTTCCATAATTAATTTATCCATTGTTTCGTCCTCCTCGACCTGCTTTGATAATCGCATCCGTCATCATTAACGCCAGTTTAGACGCCGCTACATCATGCACGCGAACCATGGCACACCCAAGTTGAGCACCAATAATTGTCGTTGCAAGTGAACCTTCCAGTACTTCGTTAGCTGGGCGATTTAACGTATTGCGAATGAACGTCTTACGACTTGCTCCCAACAAAACGGGGTACCCGAGCGCTACGAGTTGATCAAGGTTGTTCATAATTTCCAGATTATCTTCGTAGGTCTTGGCAAATCCGAGACCTGGATCTAGCCAAATTTGTTCATCCTGTACACCGGCTTGTTTCGCCGCGTGAACAAGTTGTTTCATCTCTTCACAAACCGATTCAATTGTACAAATGGATCCCGACTCGCGTCGATTATGGGTCATGATATACGTCGCACCTGTCTGTGCCGCTACATGATACATCTCGGAATCTTTCATTCCACTCCACACGTCGTTAATAATGGTTGCTCCCGCTTCCACTGCCGCGCGTGCCACTTCGGGCTTATACGTATCAATCGAAATCGGTGCTGTAATTTCTTTCGCTAACTGCTTAATAATCGGAATCACACGTGCCAATTCTTCATCGGCAGCAACTAGCATCGCGCCTGGACGGGTGGACTCCCCACCGATATCAATCACATCCGCACCTTCAGCAATCATTTCCTTTGCCCTTGCGATTGCAGCATCAACCTGATTATATTGGCCGCCATCCGAGAAGGAATCGGGCGTTGCATTTAAAATCCCCATAACCGCGGTGTAGTCAAAACGGAGTTTAGCCACTTCTTACCATTCCCCTCTATCTACAACTGATGCATACTGTTGCTGTAACTGAATCGTGATAGGTCGTTCTGCTGAAAATGGATGTGTTTTCCCATCTAAATGAAAAGCGCTATGAATCGGTACAATCGCTTGAACAGAATTCGT
>JBEGSW010000058.1:0-43243 GCA_041179705.1 Bacillota bacterium
TCAGCCAAAATCGCGCGATAGTCACGAATGTCATAACCGTTATCATCATTCGGAGAATCGAACATTGGACAAATCCAAACCATATCGATACCCAAATACTGCAAGTAATCCAACTTCTCAATCACACCACGAAGATCGCCAATGCCATCCCCATTTGAATCTTTAAAACTGCGCGGATAAATTTGATAAACTACGCTTTCTTTCCACCATTGTGCATTAGACACAAAAAAAAGCCCCCTTTAATCACTATGGTTTAATTATGCATACCGTGAATAAAGTGGGCAATGTTCAATTTTGTTCTTTACTTATTTGCTTGTGGTAATTTAGGTTGGTGAATAAATAGCCATGATGCTGTCTTAATTTCAGATTGTGCAATAAATACAAGAACCGCAACCAAGTTACTCCACATTGAAAAACGCTTAAATTTCATGTCCTCACCTCCCTGATAGCTTATCTTCAAGCCGACGAATTAGGTCAAACGCACGTGGAGAAAGTGTACTTAACTGAATGAATAACCCTACAATAGAAGCCATTACAAGTTGCGTATTGTCCAAATAATAAAGGAGATGCATACCAATGAACCAAATCGTTAGAAGTAGAAGCGATACACATTTTAGTTTCGATCTTTTCCTATGACTCTGTGGTCGATATTCCAAGTTTGCTGGCACAAATTTATAAATGGAATATAATCCGTAACAATAAGTTAGTACGATTATGGATAAATACAGCATAGGATTGAAATTATACATATATTCTTTTATCAACCATGAGGAACCAACTAGAATGATTATAGTAAAACTAAAACATCGCCAATAGGTCGACAAATGAAATCCACCCGTTACACTTCGAAATAACACAAATGTTGCAATTACACTGAATAGAATCGATTCCATCCCAATGAGCACTGCCAATACAAGGATTGCAACTCCTTTAATGAAACCGCCCAATACGATTTCTAATCCGTAACGTACGTAGTCTACATCAGAATTTCGATTAGCCTTATTAGCCAAAAAAACGGCCAATCGGAAACTTATGCGCTCAATCATAATGGCCCCTAGCATTTAGATAGATGGTGAACGATATTTCACCATCTAGAATAGTGACGTCCAACACGCCATTATGTTTCTGTACAATTTCATTAATAATTGCTAAACCATATCCTCGCGTAGTATGTGGCGTCTTTGTTGTTCGATCTAAATTTAGGTTGTTAGTATCAAATGCAAGAAGACTAGTTGTATTCGTAACGCGAACAATATTTTGTGTCTCAAAGCATTTCATCTCTATTCGTATTCTTCGCATTGATTTATCCATATTTATTACTTCATCGAAAGCATTATCAAATAAATTAGTCAGCAACCTAACGGTGTCCGTCGAGGAAATCCCTTCTAATGCAGATTCATCGATGGTTTCCAATTCGACATGAATGTTATTTTTTTTACACTCACTTAATTTCGAAAATAAAATTGCGGACAAAATAGGATTGCGAATCAGCATTGCAGCATTAGTGATGTTGATGTCACCGATTAACTCGCGAATATATGAACTTGCTGCCTCCATATTTCCCAGTTGAATTAATCCAGCTACAACGGATAAATGATTATTCATATCATGTCGATCAGAACGTACAGATGTAACAAGTGATTTGAATTGTCGTTCAAATGTTCTTTCTGTGAACGAAACTTTGGTTTTTACATCAGCTTCATTTGCTCGAACCAAAACAATGAATAAAGTAATCGTAAGAAACATGATCAGAATAATCGTAAAGGGGGTATCTGCATAACTTACCCCCTCTATAGAAAGGTACTTTTCACCAACATAAACAATAATTATTAGGAATTGAATCGTTACAATCAAGATCGGATGAAATAACCTCATTTAATATTCTCTCAACTCTCGAATTTTAAATTGCACACTGAATTTTTTCAGAATTATTGCGGAAAACCATGCAACGATTAGGCTACCTGCACTCATCACTAATTTAATTGGGAGACTTTCAGTGAATGCGTCAGGATCCACATTCGCTAGTGAGATCAACAGCAACCCTACAATCATCTGCATACATAATACAAAAGAGGCGCTAATAAAAGTCAACATTATTGCGAATTTCAAAGGGATTTTAAACAGATATTTGAACAACATCGTATGCGTAACAACCAACAATACAACCTTTAAAATGCCAATCGCAATGAACTCAAAAGCAATAAAACCCAATATAGAGCTAATTAAACCTGCAATAATTACTTTCCACCAACGAGTAGATAATTTCATTGCAAAAAGGATAAAGGCTACCATAAACATCATGAGCGATTCTGGCAATGATACAAAAAAATAACTCAACCAATCCATATACGTTACCTCCAACCAAACAAGTTTATCTAACTATAATTATATAGGAATAATCCATTTAATCCTATATATAACTAGTTATATGAAAAAAGACCCCCAAATCTATTGGAAGGTCTCTTTCGTGTATGGAGGCGAGGGGAGTCGAACCCCTGTCCGAAAATATCGGCACGCAGGCATCTACGGGTGTAGATACAGATTTCATGTCACCCGAGCAACGCCCTGTAACCGGCTTTGCGTTGGGTCAGCCTGATTATCTTCTTCCGTTGACCCCAGGCGGAGACCAAGCGGCGTATCCCACTAAAGTTGAGCCCCTACATCAGCCACATGGGCGATGGATGAGAGGAGCACGCTAACAGGTTATTAAGCTGCTAAAGCGTAGTTGTTTGTTTGTTTGCCATTTAATAGGCTTTAGCGTTGATAAAGTGGACGCGTCCCCACTACCCGCAACCCGCGCTCGAACTATCCCCGTCGAATCCAAGAACGCCCCCGAGCTATAAAGCGACTACTTCTGACGTTCACGTAATGCACGTTGAATATCTCGTTGTGCATCCCGCTTCGCAGCTGTATCGCGCTTATCGTACTGCTTCTTCCCTTTACCCAGTCCCAATAACAGTTTAGCATATCCATTTCGCACGTAAACTTTCAACGGTACTAAAGAATATCCATCTTGTTTAGCAGCACCTAATAAAAAGGAAATTTGTCGCTTTTGTAACAATAACTTCCTGGCACGAGTCGGATCGGTTGGATTGAAGCGATTACCTTGCTCGAATGGACTAATGTGCATATTGTGCACAAATGCTTCCCCATTACGAATCGTTGCAAAACTGTCAGAAATGTTACATTTCCCCATTCGCACAGCCTTAATCTCTGTGCCGGAAAGTACCATGCCACACTCGTAAGTCTCTTCAATGAAATAATCAAACGAAGCTTTCTTATTTTGTGCTAAATCGCGCTTACCGCCGTCTTTTTTGCTCATCGCTGCATCCTCCTTTCCTTGTACCGTTTTGAAATTGTATCAACATTGGGGTGCGAAAGCAAGAAATAAAAACAATAAACAACCCCCCGTAAATCGACTGATTTCAGTCGATTCCCTTCGTCATGTACGCTTAAATGCTTAAAATAGACTGAAATCAGTCGATTTAAATAGATGAAAACAAAAAAACCCCGAAAATCAACTAACTTTAGTCGATTTCTCGGGGTGCCTAATTCAATATTAATCAAACTTAATATTCGCTTGGAATTGGACCAATTCGGCACGAATTTCTTCTGGTGTCGACAACTCCAGGATACGTGTTGCCAAGGCTTGGCAAGCTTTGTGATCAAGGTTTGTGACGATGCGCTTCACTTTGTGAATCACACCTGAGGACATGCTCCATTCGTGTAAGCCTAAACCGGCAAGTAACGGCGCTGCAAGCGGATCGCCCGCCATGCTACCACACATCCCTGTCCATTTTCCTTGCTCATTAGAAGCATCGATGACTTCTTTAATCAAACGGATAACCGCTGGATGGAAGTAATCATATAAGTAAGCAACTTTTTCATTCATTCGGTCAACGGCTACAGTATATTGAACCAAGTCGTTCGTTCCAATGCTGAAGAAGTCCACTTCTTTTGCTAATGTACGTGCCATAAGGGCAGCCGATGGAATCTCGATCATAATACCAAGTTCGATCTTGTCTGCTACTTTATGACCTTCTGCGATTACCTCTGCGCGCGTTTCATCCCACAAGGCTTTCGCTTGACGCCACTCTGATGCACCCGAAATCATCGGGAACATGACTTTTAAGTTACCAAATGCACTCGCACGCAAAATAGCACGTAACTGTGTCTTGAACAATGGCTTGTCATCTAAGCACAAGCGTACTGCGCGGTAACCTAAGAATGGGTTTAATTCATGTGGCAATGTCAAATAAGGAAGTTCCTTATCGCCACCGATATCCAATGTACGGATAACAACTGGCTTGCCTTTGAGTGCTTCTGCTGCAGCTTTGTATGCTTTGAATTGCGTTTCTTCATCAGGCATTTGATTGCGGCTCATAAAGAGGAATTCTGTCCGATACAAACCTACTGCTTCAGCACCTTTGTCGAGTAAGCCTTCTGCTTCTTCAGGCGTACCAATATTGGCAGCCATTTCAAAGTGTACGCCATCAAGGGTAACGGCTTTGCGATTCGCATAACGCGCTAAACTTAATTTCGTCTCTTCTTCGACTTTCATTTGTGCTGCAGTCTTACTAATCGTCTCATCAGTAGGGTGAATAATACATTCACCAGTAGAGCCGTTAATGACCAGTAAATCTCCGGAGGAAATTTGATCCACCGCATCACCGAGGCCAAGTACAGCCGCAATTCCTAATGATTGAGCGAGAATAGCCGTGTGTGAGGTCTTACCACCAACGCGAGTTGCGAAACCTAAGATGAATTGTCGATCCAATTGAACCGTCTCAGAAGGTGCTAAATCTTCAGCAACCAAAATTACGGGCTCTTGGATGTCACTCAAGCGTTGACCTTTATCGCCACTAATTTGAGATGCAAGGCGTCTACCTACATCTCGGATATCAGCAGCACGTTCTTTCATATACTCAATCGGCATGGCTTCGAGCATACCTGCCACTTGATTAACGGTTTTTTGGATCGCTGTAGCAGCATTCCAACCATCCGTTTCAATTAATTTTTCCATAGGTGGATAGAAACTTGGATCGTTCAAGAAGCTAATTTGCCCCTTGATAATCGTTGCTTTTTCTTCACCCAGTGTGCGCTCAGCATGTGCAACAAGTGCTTCTAACTCTGTAATACTCTCTGCTTTCGCAGCACGCAAAAGAGCAAGTTCAGCTTGCACATCTTGCGCTTGTGTCTCAGGAACTTCTACGTTGGATTGTGTCTTATATACAAACACTTTGCCAATTTTTAAACCATCAGATACACCAAGACCTTGAATGATAACTTCTTGATTTGTAGACATATGATTCTCCTATCTCTCTCTTATGCTACGAAATAATTAAATTTCGCCAAAACCACTAGCAACAAGAGCGGATAATTGTTCAACAGCTGCTTCAGCATCAGCGCCAGTTGCAGAGATTTGAACAACGGAACCTTTCGCCAAACCAAGTGTCATTAATCCAAGAACACTTTTGCCATCAATTTGCATTTCTACACCTTGTGGTTGAATCTTGATATCAGCTGTAAATTTAGCAGCTAACTCAACAAACAATTGCGCGGGACGAACGTGGAACCCAGATGGGTTAACGATTTCAACTTCTTTAGAAAACATAGTATGGACTCCTCCAATATTTCTTTTTTTATAAATCTGCTAATAATGTCTTTAAATCTGCGATTGTTGCGACATTTTGAAGATTCTCACGGAACTCTTCATTCATTAACTTACGGGATAGTGCAATAAGAATTTGTAAATGTTCGTTGCTTGCTGCTGCAGCAGGGACTGCAATCATAAATACAGATGTTACCGGTTTATCGTCCAAAGATGCCCACTCGGTTGGAGTAGCCAACTTAGCAAATGCTAAAGCTGGCTTCACAACGCCATCGGATTTCCCGTGTGGAATAGCCACATGAAAGCCGATACCCGTGGAGCCTGTGGCTTCACGGGTAAGAACGGCTTGTTCATATGCGCTCGCATCTTGAACGCTTCCCGTCTTTGCTAATCCTTGCACCATTGCTTTAATGACTTCGTTCTTGTCATTTGCAGCAAGTGGTAAAAAGATGGCTTCGTCGTGGAGCAGTTCTAAAATGTTCACGTATTTTCCTACTTTCTTAATATAAAAATTTAGTTACTAAGCAGCGTTCTTTTTCAAAGCGCTGATAAGTAAACCAGTTACTACAGTACCAATTGCAATTGCAAGTGTGTACAACGCAAGTTGTTCTACCGCATTAGGAATTGCTAATACGAAGACACCACCATGCGGTGCACGCAAGCCTGCATTAAATGCCATGGAAAGCGCACCAGTTACAGCAGAACCAGCTACGATTGCTGGGATTACGCGGAATGGATCAGCAGCTGCGAACGGAATTGCACCTTCAGTGATGAAGGAAATACCAAGTACAAGTGCGGATTTACCAGCGTCGCGCTCTTCGGAAGTGAATTTCTTAGGAGCGATAATCGTTGCCAACCATAAACCAAGTGGAGGAGTCATACCAGCAGCCATTACTGCAGCCATTGGCAAGAATACATCGGAACCCAACAAACCTACAGCGAATGTGTAAGCAACTTTGTTAACCGGACCACCCATATCAAATGCCATCATACCACCAAGCAATAAGCCAAGCAATACACGGTTAGAACCTTGCATATCTTTCAACCAGCCTGTCAAACCATCAAGAATAGATTTAACTGGCTCGCCAATTACATAAATCATCAAAAGACCAACTACGAAAGAAGCAATTACCGGAATGATCAAAATTGGTTTCAATGCTTCAAGGTTACGAGGCAAGGAAATTTTTTCTTTCAAGAACTTTGCTACATAACCAGCCAAGAAACCTGCGATGATACCGCCAAGGAAACCTGCGCCAATCTTACTTGCCAACATACCACCAATTAAACCTGGCGCTAGACCTGGTTTATCTGCAATTGAAGTTGCAATGAAACCTGCAAGAATTGGAACCATCAATGCGAATGCTGAACCGCCACCAATATCCATCATTGCTTTTGCGAAGGAATTGTAGTTCGGATCTGCTGGATCGAAAGCTTTAATACCAAAGATAAAGGAAATTGCGATCAAGATACCGCCAGCAACAACCAATGGAATCATTGCGGATACACCGTTCATTAAGTGCTTGTATGCACCGGAACGACCTGCACTGCGTGTGGACTTAACTTCTTCTACCTTCTTAGCTAAAGACTCTCCTCCTGCTGGAGCTTTCACATTTAACGCCTCCTCAATAAGTGCTGGACCATTTTTGATAGCTTGCGCTACCCCTACTCGAATTACTGCCTTACCTGCGAAACGACCTTCGTCTGCATCTGTATCAGCTGCGACGATGACTGCAACCGCTTCGGCGATTTCTTTCTCCGAAAGCTGGTTCTCAATCCCTACTGCTCCGCGCGTCTCGACCTTAATCGAAACGTTCTTGTCTTTCGCTGCTTTGATTAGCGATTCTGCCGCCATGTACGTGTGTGCTACACCCGTTGGACATGCCGTGACAGCTACTATCTTAGCCATGAAACCATCTCCCCCAATTCAAATGATTTTATGTGTTTCAAAAAATTGAAACCAAATAGTTAGATGCGCACAATCGAAATATCTTCGACTCTTGCGCGAACTTCCTCTAAGGTACAAACTTGCGTACCACTTTTGGAAGCTGTGATTGTTCCCGCGGTTGAACACCAGCGAGCAATCTGTTCAAGATTCATTTCCTGAAGGAATCCATAGACCATTGTAGCAACCATGGAATCTCCAGCGCCTACTGTGGATAGTGGCGTAATTGGGAATGGACGTGCGCGATAAGCTTCGGCTTTGTTTACGATCAGCGAACCGTCTTTCCCAAGTGAAACTTGGACAATTTCAATGCCTTTCGCAATTAACTGTCTAGCAGCCCCTAGAATTTCCTCATCCGTTGTGAATGTCTGTCCAAAGTAATTTTCTAACTCATGTACATTGGGCTTCACTGCATAAGGAATACCTTCTAGACCTTGTCTAAACACTTCCCCATCGGCGTCGAGGATAACTTTCGTTCCAGACGCGTTGGCTACTTGAATCAATTGCTTATAGTAATCCGCCGGTGTACCCGGAGGCATACTCCCTGCCAAGACAAGGTATTCTGCATCCTTCCAATCTTTCGCAAAAGAATCTAGCAACGCAATCAATTGGACAGAATCAACTTGAAACCCTTGTTCATTCACTTCCGTTGTTACTTTCGTGTGTAAATCGACGACTTTCGTGTTTGTACGCGTTTCGCCTTCTACACGATGGAAACGACAGGCAATGCCCATCGCTTGCAAGCGGTTCTCAATCCAAGTACCTTGGTATCCAGCGATCAATCCTTCTGCAATGACAGGCTGATTAAACTGGTGTAACACTTTCGCTACGTTAATCCCCTTACCACCTGCATCCATTCGAACATCTTTGGCCCGATTCGTCTGACCATACTCGAATTTATCTACGGTAATTGTCTTATCAATTGCTGGATTTAAAGTCACAGTGATTACTTTCGCCTTCACTTTCAATTCTCCTTCTCAGCAGCTAAGATCAATTCAATTCCAGTCATTCGGAAGGAAGCTGCAGCAGTATCAGATAGCTGCCAATCTGTGATGCAACAATCCACTTCAGTGAAGTCAGCTACTTTGCCAAACGTTCTTTTTCCATACTTACTGTGATCGAAAAGAAGAATCGTACGACCTGCAACTTGCATCATTTTGCGCTTCATCTCAGCTTCACCCATATTTGGTGTCGTTAGGCCGCTAATCGGGTCCACACCATTGATGGCCAGAAAAGCTTTGTCCACGCGAACCGACTCAATTGTCCGCTCGGCGACTGGCCCAACCATCGATAAGGTAGAATGTCGAAGCGAGCCACCCGTTAATATGAGTTCAATTTCCTTCTGGTTCGCTAATTGTTGCGCGACCATGATGGAATTGGTAACCACTGTTAAACGCTGGAATGTCTTTAACTCTTTCGCCAAAAAATATGTAGTTGAACCGGAGTCGAGCAAGATCGTATCGCCATCTTTAATCATCTTGGCAGCCGCTCTTGCAATAGCCTCTTTTTGAACGCGGAAGCGATCTTCCTTCTCCACAAAGGGCGGTTCAAGATTATCATCTTCAATAAAGACTGCGCCACCATGCGTCCGCTTCAACTGACCTGCTTCTTCCAAATCTTTCAAGTCCCGACGAATGGTCGATTCTGAAACATGAAAGAGTTCAGCCAACTCTTGTACGGATGCAATTTCCTTCGCTCGGACATATTCCGACATTTGTCGTTTGCGTCCTTCTTCAAAGAGCATGGGCGTCCTCCTGGTATAACACATCATTGAGCAAGCGTGCTCATTTATGATTGATTATTCTCGTTTATGATTATATTAGCAAAATCACGATATGTAAAGCGTTTTCATTTTATTGATTTTACATTCCGTTAACAATTATCCTCCGAAACGTTCAAAAATGCGCAAATTCTCCATGAAAAAACCCCCTTACTGTATAAGGGGGTGCGCATTTCGTAACGCTTTATCTTTTTTTCTTTGGTTTACCCGGCCTTAAATCTTTTTTGGGTCCGCGACCGCCATTCCCTCCAGGTCGCTTTTTGTCTTTCCCTTTAAATCCAATTCCTTTTCCACTACTTGCCGACTTCCCGCCGTTTAAACTTGATTTGATTTCATCAAATCGAGATTTTCGTACTGCCTTCCCATTTTGATCAAGCATTTCGAAATCAAGCGTATAGTCTAACATGTTCACGCGAGCTAGGCGAACTTTAACAACGTCACCCAATCGATAAATCTTCGAAGTGCGTTCGCCAATTAATGCCATCTGGCGTTCGTGGAAATGGTAGTAATCATCCGTAAGCGCGCTGAGTCGAATCATACCTTCAACCGTGTTGTTCAGTTCGACAAACATGCCGAAACTCGTCACACTGCTAATAATCGCTTCGAATTCTTGTCCTACCTTATCGATCATGAATTCTGCTTTCTTCAACGCATCTGTATCCCGTTCCGCATCAACTGCAATTCGTTCACGCTCTGATGACTGCTGTGCAATCACCGGCATCTGTTCCGCTAAATATGCTTCGCGATCTGCTTGAAGTGCGTTGTTCGCCAAAATTACTTCACGTATGACACGATGGATAACCAAATCCGGATATCGTCGAATTGGAGATGTAAAGTGTGTATAGTATTCTGCCGCTAAACCGAAATGCCCTAAGTTCGTGGCATCATATTTCGCTTGCTTCATCGAGCGCAACATCATTGTACCGATAACCGTTTGCTCAGGAGTCCCATGTATTTGTTCCAATAAGGTTTGCAGAGCACGCGGATGAATGACATTCGTCTTCCCGCCTCGCACGGTATATCCAAAGTTCGCGACGAAATCCATAAACCTGCCTAACTTCTCCTGGTCCGGATTTTCGTGAATACGATATAAAAACGGCACGTTCAACCAATGGAAATGCTCAGCAACCGTTTCATTCGCAGCCAGCATAAATTCCTCGATTAATTTCTCCGCTACCGATCGCTCGCGTTTGATAATGTCGACAGCTTTTCCATCTTCATCGACAATCACTTTCGATTCTTCTAAGTCAAAATCGACAGAACCGCGCGCAAAGCGTTTGTTCCGCAATTTCTGCGCAAGTTCTTCCATCAAGCGAAACATGTCAATCAAATTGTCATATCGCGCAAGTAATTCGGGATCGTTATCGACAAGAATTTTGCGTACGTTGGTGTAAGTCATGCGTTCGGCTGTTTTGATTACACTCGGAAAAATGTCGTGCTTAACAATCTGTCCTTGTGGATTAATTTCCATCTCACAAGATAATGTTAATCGATCGACTTGTGGATTTAGACTACAAATCCCGTTCGAGAGTCGATGAGGTAACATCGGGATAACGCGGTCAACCAAGTACACGCTGCACCCGCGATTAAAAGCTTCGCGATCGAGTGCCGACCCTTCGCGAACGTAGTAGCCAACATCAGCGATGTGTACACCTAATTTGTAGTTGCCGTTCGGCAATCGTTCTACGTTAACAGCATCATCGAGGTCCTTCGCATCTTCACCGTCAATTGTTACGATAAGTTGCTCACGTAAATCGCGTCTCCCAAATAAATCACTGGGTTGAACAGTATCGTTCACGCGATCCGCTTCTGCTAGCACCTCATCTTCAAATTTCTCCGGTAAAGCATGTTTGCGAATAATGGATAAAATGTCTACCCCTGGATCATCTTTATGGCCAAGCACTTCAATAACTTCGCCTTCTGCAGCAGCTCGTCCACCTTCAGGGTAGCTGATAATATTCACAACGACTTTCGTTCCATCAACTGCTCCCAGAAATCTTCCTTGTGGAATGAATATGTCGCGTGTTAACCGCTTGTCATCAGGTACAACAAAACCGTAGGTCTGATGATCCTGGAATGTCCCCACGATGCGCGAATTAGCACGTTGTACGATGCGAACAACTTCACCCTCAAGTCGTGAACCGCCTTGTGATTTCGCAGTCACACGAACAAGTAGGATGTCGCCATTCATCGCACCTTTTAAATCATTGGCATGAATATAGACATCAGTCTGTTCGCGATCATCAGGAATCAGGAAACCAAATCCTTTGGCATTGGCTTGTAACTTCCCGCGAATCAGGTCCATACGCTCTGGGACCCCATAACGTTCTGTCTTCGTTCGGATAATACGTCCGGCCTGCTCCAGTTCATTTAACAGTTTAAGAAATGCTCTGAATTGTTCTGCACTACTAATATTGAAGTGAACTTCAAGTTCTTGATATGTCATCGGTTTATATGCTTGTTCAAGCATGAAATCGAGTAAATCTTGTTCGGTAATCATCAAATCTGTCACCCCTTTAATTGTCATCGTAATGGAAGTATGGACCATTTGCAAAGCTTTCAATCTCATCTAAGCAATAAAAAAAGACGATAGGGAATCCCTACCGCCTTTACGGTTGATGATTTATTTAGTGAATACGTAGGAAACTAGCAATGCGAATACGAAGAATCCACTTGCTAACACCAACGTTAGACGTGACATAAACAAATCCAAGCCGCGAGCTTTCTGCTTACCGAACAATTGTTCAGCACCGCCAGAAATCGCACCGGACAAGCCTGCGCTCTTACCCTTCTGGAGTAAAACAACAAGAATCAAGCCAACTGAGAATACGATTAACAAAATCTTAAATAACAAATGCACGAAATCCACCTCCAAAACAATAGTTTGATAATACCATACCCACTGCCGGATGACAATACGAACTACACCAACTTTAAATCGACTAAAAACAGGCGATTTGCAGCATTATTTTTAAGTCGATCGTAATATCGACTTAAATTAGTCGATTTTTAAGGTTTATAAAAAAAGTTGGGGTTCAGTGAATCAGAACCCCAACTTTTTTTAATCATACATATTACTTCTTCAAGTTGTAGAATGCTGCACGGCCGCCGTATTGTGCGATTGCACCCAATTCGTCTTCGATGCGAAGCAATTGGTTGTATTTCGCTACACGGTCAGTACGGGAAGGAGCACCCGTCTTGATTTGACCAGCATTTGTTGCAACAGCGATGTCAGCAATTGTGCTGTCTTCGCTTTCACCGGAACGGTGAGAGATAACTGCTGTGTAACCAGCGCGTTTCGCCATTTCGATTGCATCGAAAGTTTCAGTCAATGTACCGATTTGGTTAACTTTAACAAGGATGGAGTTACCGATACCTTGCTCGATACCTGTGGAAAGACGCTCAGTGTTCGTTACGAATAAATCGTCACCAACTAATTGAACTTTGTTTCCAAGGCGCTCAGTTAACAATTTCCAACCTTCCCAATCGTCTTCTGCACAACCGTCTTCGATTGTCATGATTGGGTAGCGGTTAGCTAAATCTTCAAGGTAGCCTACGAACTCAGCCGGTGTGAAGGAACGGCCTTCACCTTCTAAGTGGTATTTACCGTCTTTGAAGAACTCAGTGGAAGCAACGTCCATACCGATGAATACGTCAACGCCAGCTTTGTAGCCAGCTTTTTCGATTGCTTCGATGATTGTCTTGATTGCTTCTTCGTTCGATGCAAGGTTTGGTGCGAAACCACCCTCGTCACCTACAGCTGTGTTCAAACCTTTGGAATGAAGAACTGCTTTCAAGCTGTGGAAGATTTCCGCGCCTGTACGAAGTGCTTCTTTGAAGCTAGGTGCGTTCACTGGAAGAACCATGAACTCTTGCACGTCAACGTTATTGTCCGCATGTGCGCCACCGTTAACGATGTTCATCATCGGAACTGGCAAAGTCTTCGCATTGAAACCACCAAGGTAAGCGTATAAGGATACACCCAGTGCTTGGGAAGCTGCGCGAGCAACTGCCATGGATACTGCTAGAATTGCGTTTGCACCCAATTTTGCTTTGTTCTTTGTACCATCAAGCTCGATCATTTTTGCATCGATACCATTTTGATCGCAAGCATCCCAACCAATGATTTCAGGTGCGATAATTTCGTTCACATTGTCTACAGCTTTGATTACACCTTTACCAAGGTAACGGGATTTGTCGCCATCGCGAAGCTCAACAGCTTCGTATGCACCAGTGGATGCACCAGATGGAACGATTGCGCGACCTACAGCGCCGGACTCTGTGTAAACTTCTACTTCAACAGTAGGGTTGCCGCGAGAGTCAAGAACTTCGCGTGCGTAAATGTCAGAAATAATTGTCATGATTAATAAACACTCCTTATTTAATAATTAATGAAGTTCCAGTCATGTCGACAGGTTGCTTCAATGATAACAGGTTTAATAGGGTTGGCGCTACATCTGCAAGAATTCCGTCGTTGCGAAGATTCAAGCCAGGCTTTGTAACGATGCATGGCACTGGATTCGTCGTATGCGCTGTATGAGGACGTCCTTCTTCATCACATAATACGTCAGCATTACCATGATCCGCAATAATAACCGCAACGCCACCTTTAGCCAAAACTGCGTCAACGACCTGACCAAGGCACGCATCCGTTGCTTCAACCGCCTTGATTGTCGGCTCCAGCATACCGGAGTGACCTACCATGTCAGGGTTTGCAAAGTTCAACACAATGGCATCGTGCTTGTCCGCATTAATTTCATTTACGGCCGCTTCTGCAACTTCATACGCGCTCATCTCAGGCTTCAAGTCATATGTTGCGACTTTCGGTGAATTGATTAACACGCGCGTTTCCCCAGCAAGTTCTTCGTGACGTCCACCACTGAAGAAGAACGTAACGTGTGGATATTTTTCCGTCTCAGCAATACGAAGTTGTGTTAGGCCATTTTGGGCAATAACATCACCATACGTATTCGCTAAGTCTTTAGGACCATAAGCCACTTGACCAATTACATCGTCGCTATATGTTGTCATACATACGAAATGCAATCCGCTCGGGTGACCTGCACCACGATCGAAACCGTCAAATACTGGGTTCGTCAATACTTGACCCAATTGAATCGCACGGTCAGGACGGAAGTTGATGAAGATTAGCGCATCCCCCTCTGCAACTTTCGCTACAGGTTGACCTGCTGCATCTGTTACAACTGTCGGGATAACGAATTCATCAAATACGTCTTTCGCATAAGATTCTTCAATCGCTTGTAATGGGTTCGTTGTTGTAGGACCTTCGCCATACACCATAGAACGGTAAGATTTCTCTACGCGCTCCCAACGCTTGTCGCGATCCATTGCATAGTAACGACCTTGAACCGTAGCTACAGTCCCAATTCCTGCTTTGTCGATGAAAGCAAGCAATTGCTCCATGTAACCTTTCGCACTATTTGGCGGTACGTCACGACCATCAAGGAAAGCGTGAATATAAACTTCTGTTAATCCTTGTTGTTTCGCAAGTTCCAACGTAGCAAATAAGTGCTCGATATGACTATGTACACCACCATCGGATAGTAATCCAAGTACGTGTAATTTGTTTCCTGTTGCTTTTGCGTGGTTAACCGCGCTTAGCAATGCTTCATTCGTGAAGAAATCTTTATCGCGAATCGACTTCGAAATACGAGTCAAATCTTGATAAACGATGCGGCCTGCTCCAATGTTCAAATGCCCAACTTCAGAGTTCCCCATCTGTCCAGCAGGCAAACCTACTTCTTCACCAGCAGCTGTTAGCGTTGTGTGCGAGAAAGTAGACCAGTAACGATCAAAGTTAGGTGTGTTCGCTTGAGCTACAGCATTACACTCCACCTTATCACTTAAACCGAATCCATCTAAAATAATTAAAGCGACCGGTTGTTTACTGGACATCTTACTTTGCCCCTTCCACAAGAGCGATGTAGGAAGCTGGTTGCAAGCTTGCACCGCCTACTAGTGCGCCGTCAATGTCGGATTGACCCATGTATTCTGCAACATTCTCAGGCTTAACAGATCCGCCGTATTGAATACGAACAACATCTGCAGTCGCTTGATCAAATTTAGCTGCAACTTGCTCACGAATGTAAGCACAAACTTCATTCGCATCTTGCGAAGTAGAAGATTTACCTGTACCGATCGCCCAAATTGGCTCGTATGCGATAACAACTTCAGCAGCTTGAGCAGCTGTCAAACCTTCGAAAGCAGCATCTGTTTGTACTTTGCATACTTTGAATGTGTCGCCTGCTTCACGCTCTTCTAATTTCTCACCTACACAAACGATTGGTGTAATACCATGTTTGAATGCTGCAAGCACTTTTTTATTTACGATTTCATCTGTCTCAGCGAAGTATTGACGACGCTCAGAGTGACCAATGATTACATAGTCAACGCCAAGATCTGCCAACATTACACCGGAGATTTCACCAGTGAATGCGCCATTGTCTTCGAAATGAAGGTTTTGTGCGCCAATTTTGATGCTAGTACCTTTAACTGCTTCAACTAAAGCTGGCAAGTTTGTGAATGGTGCGCAAATTACGCTCTCCACGCCTGCAACTTCAGCTTTGCCTTTAATATCATTGATGAATGCAGTAGACTCGGAAACTGTCTTAAACATTTTCCAGTTACCTGCGATAATTGGTGTTCTCACTATCAATTCACGCCTCTCTTGAATGATTCAATCTTACTTATCGTTCAATGCTACAACGCCTGGCAATGCTTTACCTTCCATGAATTCCAAGGAAGCGCCGCCACCTGTGGACATGTGATCCATCTTGTCAGCCAAATTGAATTTCTCTGCTGCTGCAGCGGAATCGCCACCGCCGATTACTGTATAACCAGCTGTATCTGCACAAGCTTGACCAACTGCACGTGTACCTGCCTCAAATGGAGCAAGTTCGAATACGCCCATAGGTCCGTTCCATACAACTAGTTTAGAATTCTTGATAACGTCTGCATAAATTTCGCGCGTCTTAGGACCGATATCAAAACCTTCCCATCCAGCAGGAATTTTATCAAAGTCAACGATTTGCGTGTTTGCATCAGCACCGAACTTATCGCCAACAACGATATCTACTGGCAAATGGAAGTTCACACCTTTTTCTTTGGCAGTAGCCATAAATTCAAGTGCTAAATCCAATTTGCTGTTATCGCATAGGGAAGTTCCGATTTCATAACCTTGTGCTTTCAAGAATGTATAAGACAAACCACCACCGATGATGATGTTATCTGCAATTTTCAACAAGTTCTCGATAACCGCAATTTTATCTTTTACCTTCGCTCCACCAACAATTGCTGTGAAAGGACGTGCCGGGTTGTTCAATGCGCTACCCAATACATCTAATTCTTTCTCCATCAACAAGCCGGATACGGCTGGCAAGTAAGCTGCAATACCTGCTGTGGAAGCATGAGCACGGTGAGCTGCACCAAATGCATCGTTCACGAACAAATCAGCAAGCGCTGCAAATTGTTTCGCCAATTCTGCATCATTCTTCTCTTCACCTGCATAAAAACGAACGTTCTCAAGCAACAAAACGTCGCCATTGTTCATCTCGTTCACTAACGCTTCTACTGCTGGACCAACTGCCTCATCTGCTTTTTTTACTGGTTTGCCAAGCAACTCAGCAAGACGAACAGCAGCAGGTGTCAAACGAAGGGCGTCAACGAATTGACCATCTGGACGACCCATGTGAGAGGCTAAAATAACTTTCGCACCCTTATCGATCAAAAATTTAATTGTAGGTAACGTTTCACGAATGCGCGTATCATCAGTGATTACACCGTTTTCTAAAGGTACATTGAAATCTACGCGGACAAATACGCGTTTACCTGTTACTTCTACATCACGAACACTTTTCTTGTTCATACTGATAACCTCCTAATAGTTGGGATAACTAAGGCAAAGAGGAGAATAGCTTCTCCTCTTTGTCCGTTGCATAACGTGGTTACTTATGAAATTATAGGCCTTTTTTAGCTACGAAAGTTACCAAGTCAACAACGCGGTTGGAGTAACCCCACTCGTTATCGTACCAAGAAACAACTTTCACCAAGTTGTCGCCAGCAATCATAGTGGACAAAGAGTCAACTGTGGAGGAAGCTGGGTCACCATTGAAGTCGCTGGATACAAGCGGCTCTTCTGTGTAGTTCATGATGCCTTTCAAAGGACCTTCAGCTGCTGCTTTCAATGCTGCGTTAACTTCGTCAACTGTTACGTTCTTCGCTAACTCAACAACCAAGTCAGTTACGGATACGTTAGGAGTAGGTACGCGGAATGCCATACCGTTCAATTTACCTTTTAATTGTGGTAATACAAGGGATACTGCTTTCGCTGCACCAGTGGAAGATGGAATGATGTTCTCAGCTGCTGCACGAGCACGGCGAAGGTCGCTGTGTGCCAAGTCCAACGTACGTTGGTCATTTGTGTAGGAGTGAACAGTAGTCATCAAACCTTTAACGATACCGAATTGCTCGTCCAATACTTTCGCGAAAGGTGCTAAGCAGTTCGTTGTGCAAGAAGCGTTAGAGATGATTGTGTGTGCTGCTGGATCGTATTTATCTTCGTTAACACCCATAACGATTGTGATATCTTCGTTAGATGCTGGAGCGGAGATAATAACTTTCTTAGCGCCACCTTTAAGGTGAAGCTCAGCTTTTTCTTTCGCTGTGAAAATACCAGTGGATTCGATTACGATTTCCGCACCAACGGAACCCCATGCCAAGTTGCCAGGATCGCGCTCAGCGAATACTTTAACGAATTTACCATCTACCAAGATGCCGCCTTCAGCTGCTTCTACTTTGCCAGAGAAACGACCATGCGTTGTATCATATTTCAACATGTGAACAAGTGTCTGTACGTCTGTCAAATCGTTAACTGCTACGATTTCAACTTCTGGGTTGTTGTGTGCTGCACGGAATACGTTACGACCAATACGTCCAAAACCATTAATACCAACTTTTACTGACATTTTAATTCCTCCTGTAAATAGAAAATTTTTTATATCTCAAAACACGCGCTTGGCATGTCAAGGATTCAAGAATTGATAAATCTTATCTGCAGCAGCCTCATCCGTCACGAGAATGTCTTCATGTCCGTAACGCAATACTGAGATAATCGCTTGCGCCTTACTTTGTCCGCCAGCGACACCAATAACCGTATCGATTTGTTCGATGTCTTCTAAGCGAAGTCCCACCGTCGGAATGTTGCGAACAACTTTCCCTTCCGGACTAAAGTAATACCCAAATGCCTCTGCCAACACACCTTCTCGTTGTAACTCTGCGATTGTTCGCGAACTTACGCCACGACGCTTCGCCATTACAACTGCATTTCCGATACCATGAATGACGATCTTCGCGCTACGAATGACTTCAACAAGTTCTTGAATATTCGGTTCCTGCGAGAGCGATACATAAGCATCTTCACTCAAGTGATCAGGTACGTGCAACAAGCGGTATTGACAACCTGTTCTTTTCGCCATCTCAGAAGCAATCGAGTTAGCCTGTAACTCTACATCTTCCCCGAGACCACCGCGAGCTGGAACGAATAAGTTATCTTTAAAAACAGGCGAGGACGTAAGACCATCTGCAACTTCAGCCAATGTTGATCCACCAGCCACCGCAACAACATCATCTCGATTAACAACTCGGCGCAGCACTGCTGCACCCGCTCGACCGAGTTCTTGTTTCGTAAACGGAGATGTGTCTGAATCACCAGGCACAATAACCACTTGCTTGAGGTTAAATGCTTTGCGAATCAACTCTTCCATTTCACTCAATCCAAGCAAACTCTTGATGATTGGCTCCATCTCTTCGACAAGTCTTCGACCAGCCGGTGTAATGCGAATGCCCATCGCCTCGACTTCAACCAGACCTTGTTCTTTTAAAAACTCGACTTCGGAGCGAAGAACTCTTTCGGTCAATCCAGTTGATTGCACAAGTGAGCGACGACCAATGATTGAAGAAAGCATAATTTGATGCAAGATCTTATATCTTTTATCTAAAATATAAGTAAGGTCAGGCAGAAGCTGCTTTTGTATGTCTATAATTCTTCTCACGAATTCTCCACTCCATAGCCATCTTCTTGCCGGGACAATTTATGTCCCACATAATCAATTTATGTCCCACCACAATAATACCTGCATCACCGTTAAATTGCAATCCTTTTTAGTAAAATTTAGGAGATTGCATACGCCATTGCTTGCCTTGCTTTTTTAAGTCTGTTTCGATAAAATCGAGTATGCTTTCTTTTCCTGTATGCGCTCGTGGTCCAATGGATATGACGTAGGCCTCCGGAGCCTGAGATCGAGGTTCAATTCCTCGCGAGCGCGCCATTTTTATAGAACATAATCGAATGAGGAGGATTTTTAGAATGAGCTATATCCCTATGGTTGTCGAGCAATCCAATCGAGGTGAACGTGCGTATGACATTTATTCTCGTCTGTTGAAAGACCGCATTATTTTCCTAGGCACACCGATTAATGATGTCGTGGCCAATAGTATTATTGCCCAATTATTATTTTTAGCCGCAGAAGACCCTACGAAAGACATCCACCTATACATTAACAGTCCGGGTGGCTCAATCACTTCTGGTATGGCGATTTTTGACACTATGCAATTCATCAAACCTGATGTATCCACGATTTGTGTAGGTATGGCAGCTTCGATGGGGGCGTTCTTATTGAATGCAGGTGCCAAAGGAAAGCGATTTGCATTACCGAATAGCGAAGTCATGATCCACCAACCACTTGGTGGCGCTGAAGGACAAGCATCAGATATCGAAATTCGTGCGAAGCGCATTATTAAACTTCGCGACAAGCTAAATGGCATTATGTCCGAGCGTTCAGGTCAACCGATTGAACGTATCGAGAAAGACACTGATCGCGACTATTTCATGAGTGCACAAGAGGCATTGGAATATGGATTAATCGATAAGGTAATTGAAAAGATCTAATACATAATGAAAGCTGCCCCCAATGGAATTGGAGGCAGCTTTTTTGTATATATCATTTAGAATTGATAAGTAACCGTTACCGATGTACTTAAGCTAATTTCACCTTCAGCAATGGATGTTTCTACTGACTTATCTGCCACAGCGCCTACTTTCGAATAAATTGGATTCGACCATGAAGGATAATTTGTTGATTGCTGTGTAACCTGTAAGACTGTCTTAACTTTACGACCTTCTGTCGCTGCAATTTTTACAGCTTTAGCTTTCGCATTCGCCATCGCTAATTCTATCGCTTGTAATTCATACGCCTGTTGTTTCTCAGTACCGAATTGAATACCACCCACTTGATTAATGCCATTCGCTGTCAAGCTGTCTAGGAACGTCCCAATGTTAGGGATATTTCGGTATACAATTTGTAGGGTGTGTGTTGCGACATAACCCGTAATCTTGGGTGTTGTGTTTGCTTCATAGACATATTCCGGATAAACTGTGAATCCACCTGACTTCACATCTTTTTTAGCAAGTTTGTAATCGGTATACAACACCTTTTGGACACTTGCCATTTCTGCTGCATTTGCAGCCTGCGCACTTTTCGCAGTTTCGCCTTTTGTTTGTACGGATACGGTTAAAGTAGCAATATCTGGCGCAACCTTTAATTCACCAGAACCTGACACTGTAATCGTATTCTTGTCCGCATCCACGATGGCCTTAACCTGATGATCTTGATTGAAAGCAGGCACAACTTGAACAAATGTTAACACAAGTAATAATGCACCAGTCAAAACAGCCGTAACTTTCCACTTACTCCACATAACAAAACCTCCAAGTCAGTTTAAATGTCTCTTACTAAGTTAGACGATAGGAACGGTAAAAAGTTGCATCAGAAACAAAAAAAGCTTCCACGTTAATTGGAAGCTTCGTTCATGAAAATTATTGATCTAACTCTTCCTTACTAACGAGTTCAATTAATGCACGTACAGCTAGTTCTGCATCCGTACCTTCAGCACTAATTCCAATCTCAGTACCGGAACTAATAGCTAAACTCATGATGCCCATAATACTCTTCGCATTGACTTTCTTTTCCTGCTTCTCGACAAAAATTTCGGAATGAAATTTGTTCGCCTCTTGCACAAATAGCGCAGCAGGACGAGCGTGTAATCCTGTTCTTAATTTAACAACAACCAAACTTTTGGCCATTCAACTAACCCCCAAACATATGTACTATCTATTTTGTAACCGTTTTATTTTTAGCCTATTGCCGTATTATATCAGAAAGTTTCTGTGGGGCATAGATACATTTCGAGTTATCGTGTTTTTAGTTTTTCAGCCAATTCATCAAGTTTACGAAGGCGATGATTTACACCTGATTTACTTACTTGGCCTTTCAGCATTTCGCCCACTTCAGTTAAGTTGAGATCGGGGTGCTGCAAGCGAATCATTGCAACTTCCCTTAATTTATCAGGTAATTTGTCGAGACCAATTTCACGATCAAGCAATTGAATGTTCTCAATCTGTCGCATTGCAGCGCCGATTGTCTTATTAAGGTTCGCTGTTTCGCAATTCACGATTCGATTCACCGAGTTTCTCATATCACGCATGATTCGTACATCCTCAAACTTCAGTAGCGCTTGATGAGCTCCAATGATATTTAGAAATTCGATGATTTTTTCACCTTCTTTCAGATAGAAGACGAAGCCTTTTTTGCGCTCAATACCACGTGCATTTAAATCAAACGTATTAGCCAAATCACAGAGCGCCATACAATGTTCTTTGTACATTGCTGCAATTTCAAGATGGTAGGATGATCCTTCCGGGTTATTGACAGAACCACCCGCTAAGAAAGCACCGCGTAAATAAGAACGTCTGCAGCAACTTTTTTGAATCACGCGCTTATCGATTTCATCATTAAATTCATAGCCTTGTTTCACAATATAGAGTGCGCTCAGTAGTTCCTGTACATTGCCCGGAATCCTTACCATGTATACATTATTTTTCTTCAATCGCATTTTTTTGCGAACGAGTAGTTCACTGTGAACGCTGAAACTGGACTTCAATAGACTGAAAATACGACGCGCAATCGCTGCATTTTCCGTGGAAATATCGAGCACTGGACGCTGACCGCTAATCGAAAGTGTACCATTCATGCGGATCATCGCTGCCAATTCTGCTTTTGCACAGCACGGCGGAACTTCAATCATTGTCAGTTCTTTTTTTGTCGTTGCTGCAAAAGACACGCGCGATAACCTCCTCTATTGCTTCCATTCTTGAATAATTTGATTAATTCTTTTACTTAATTTAACCGTATCGTGACGTAAATACGTCTGGAATGTAAATAATTTGTCAGCAATTATTTTATAGCCATGATTACGTACTTCAGTCTCATCAAATCGGACTGCACGTGCACCTTGTTCAATATATTTATCGCGGATATCAACTGGAATCTCACCATTGTTAACGATGATATAGTCAAATAATGGATGCCCTACGTGACTTACAATCGCTTCGATGTGATCATTTACAGTGAAATCATCCGTCTCACCAGGTTGTGTCATCACATTACATACGAATATTTTCGCAGCGCCGCTCTGCTTGATGGCATCAGCAATTCCAGGCACAAGCAAGTTCGGCAATATACTAGTAAACAAACTTCCCGGACCAATAACAATCGCATCCGCTTCTTGAATGACTTGGATGGCCTCCTCCAATGGTTCTACATTCGCTGGTTCTATAAACACACGACGAATCTTACCCTCGGTCTTCGGAATTTGAGACTCACCCGTAACAATCGTCCCATCCGCCATTTCTGCTTTAAGCACTGTGGCAGTTGCCGCAGCTGGAAGCACGCGACCACGAACAGCAAGTACGCGACTTAATTCTTTGATTCCATCTACAAAATCACCCGTGATATCGTTCATCGCGGCTAAAATTAAATTACCTAAACTATGGCCTGCCAACCCACTTCCGGTCTTAAAGCGATAACTTAATAACTGTGATAACAACGGTTCAACATCTGCTAAGGCAGTAATGACGTTGCGAATATCCCCTGGTGGTACCATCTGAAGTTCGTTGCGCAACACGCCGGAACTGCCACCATCATCTGCAACTGTTACAATCGCAGTAATCTGGACTTCTTTTTCCTTCAAACCGCGCAACATAACGGATAGACCCGTTCCCCCACCAATGACAACGACACGTGGCCAATCTTGTTGTGGTCGACTTTCGCTCATAGGTTCTCTTACTCCCCCTGCAAAAGATTAGCGATGACTGTCTCTATGACTCACACGCACGCGTTCTGTCTCACCATTGCCAAGCATTTTCCCTAAATACTCCGCAATGGACACTGAACGGTGCTTTCCACCGGTACATCCAATTCCTACAACAACTTGGCTTTTTCCCTCTTTCACGAATTGCGGGATCATAAATTGCAAGAAATCTAACAACTTCGTCAAGAATTCCTGTGTCTCCGGCCATTTCATAACATAGTCATATACTTCACTATTTAGTCCAGTCATTGGACGTAATGTATCTACATAATGTGGGTTTGGTAAAAAACGCACATCAAAAATTAGGTCAGCATCAATCGGCACGCCATACTTAAACCCGAACGAAAGCACATTGATATTCATGCCCTTCTGTTCGGATGAGGTGAAACGCTGTGTCATGATTTCTTTTAACTGTTGTGGCTTAATACTACTAGTGTCAATCACTTGGGTCGACAAACCTTTTAACTCCTCAAGCAATTTACGCTCGGATTGAATACCCTCTAATGGCAATCCATCTGGTGCAAGCGGATGTCTACGTCGACTTTCTTTGTAACGCTGAACCAAGACAGAATCAGTCGCATCCAAGAATAAGATTTCTGTGCCGAACGTGTATTGTTCACGCACTTCTTGTAAGGATTCTGAAAGTGCCTCGAAAAATTCGCGTCCGCGCAAGTCGATTACAAGTGCAACTTTACCAATTTTACCAGTTGACTGATCAATTAACTCAGCGAATTTAGGAATTAGCACAGGTGGCAAGTTATCCACACAGAAATACCCTAAATCTTCTAAACACTGTACAGCAATTGTCTTGCCTGCACCTGACATACCTGTGATAATGACCAGTTTGGCCGATTGATTTGTTGCTCCTGTATCCATCCAACATCCACCCTTATCGCTGTAAATGTAATCCTGCTGCGCCAATCATTCCTGCATCGTTACCTAAAGTAGCAACGACAATATCGACATTTGTCTGAGCTGCTGGAGGTGTGTATTTCGCAAAATTCTCACGAACATGCTGGAATAACAACTCACCTGCTCTAGAAACGCCGCCACCAATGATGAAACGCTGTGGATTTAAAATGACCGCAACGGTAGCCAATGTGCGGCCTAAGTAATAACCAGCACGTTGAACAATCCGATTCGCTACTTCATCACCAGCACGAGCCTCGTCAAAGACAGCTTTAGCGGTAATCTGCTCCAATAGTGCTAATGTTGTCTTATCCCCACGTTGCACAGCATCTTCTGCCATGCGCACAATGCCAGTTGCCGAGGAAACAGTCTCCACACAACCCATTTGACCGCAACCACATTGGATCGCTTCTAGATCGGGCACAACATTAATATGACCTAATTCACCTGCGGAACCTTGTCCTGTGACAACTTTTCCGTCCATCACAATCCCGCCGCCTACACCTGTACCTAGTGTGAATAACACAACATTATCAATACCTTTACCTGCACCTGCCCATGCTTCGCCAAGTGCGGCTACATTTGCATCATTATCAATTAGAACCGGTTTCTCTAGACGTTGTTGTAACATATCTCGAATCGGAACATCATACCACTTCAGATTAGGTCCTAATTTCACAATGCCGTTCTTGAGATCCATAAATCCAGCGATCCCAGCACCAACACCGGCTACTTTATCCCAATCGAGTCCTGTGTTTTCCACAAGAACTCGGGAGTAGGCAGCCATTAAATCTGCAACTTTCTCTGGACCTTCTTCCGCGTGTGTGGGGCCTTCAAATTTAGCAACTAAGTCACCTGCTTCATTACAAATACCCACTTTAATGCTTGTTCCACCTAAATCAATGCCAATATACAATTGATCAGACATGTTCATTAACCCCTCTGTGTGAAATGACGAAAAGAAAGCGGAAAAAACGTGGAGTTATCCACGTTCTTTCACACTATATGCCATTCACAATTAATTATTAGTGTTCAATACCTTCCAAGAAACGTTCACAATCTAACGCTGCCATACAGCCTGTTCCAGCAGCCGAAATCGCTTGACGGTAAACCGTATCTTGAACGTCACCACATGCAAAGACGCCTTCTACGTTCGTCTTCATTGTACCAGGTTTTACCTGAATGTAACCAACTTCATCTGTATCAATTTGGCCAGCTAAAAAGGCCGTGTTAGGACGATGCCCAATCGCAACGAAAATACCGTCCGTCTCAATCACTTCTTCAGCACCAGTCTCGTTATTTAGTACCTTCAGACCTGTTACACCCATTCCATTCGCGATCACTTCAATCGGCGTGTTGTTCAAACTCCAAGTTACTTTCGGATTTGATCTAGCACGATCTTGCATAATCTTTGAAGCACGCAATTCTGTACGACGATTCACAACGCGCACTTCTGAAGCGAACTTTGTTAAGAAATGCGCTTCCTCCATTGCAGAGTCACCGCCACCGATAACGATAATTTTCTTGCCACGGAAGAAGAAGCCATCGCATGTTGCACATGTACTTACACCGCGACCCACATTATCTTTCTCGCCAGGAATACCCAAATATTTCGCGGAGGCACCCGTAGAAATAATAATAGATTTCGCTTGAAGTTCACCCATGCCTTCAACTTGCAATGTAAATGGGCGCTTGCTGAAGTCTACAGAATTAACCCAGCCCGTCTTAAATGTTGCACCAAAGCGTTCCGCTTGCTTGCGCATATTTGCCATTAATTCAGGGCCCATGATCCCTTCAGGGAAGCCCGGGAAATTTTCAACCTCTGTTGTAGTTGTTAATTGACCACCTGGTTCAGGACCTTCGATTACGAGCGGATTCAAGTTCGCACGCGCCAAATATATTGCTGCTGTTAGTCCAGCAGGACCTGTACCAATTACGATTACATCATGCATTGTGTTCCCTCCACTATTTAGAATTATTATAATTTATCACTTCAAAAATGAAAATGCAACTATTCCTTATCGCGATTTTGCACAGTTGGCAAATGGTAATGGTAGTGCAATTTCGTGCTCGGAGGCAACGTCAGGTTAGCCGTCTTCCATTCATCAACATGCTCAATATAATATCGAGCAAGTTCGGCATCTGGATCTAATTTAACAACTTGATGCCAGAGACTTTTGGCTTGGCTATATTTCCCGCAATTATAAGCGGCCACTGCCAAAAAATGAAGTAAGCTTGGTTCCACATGCGTTGCTGTGATTCGACGCAGGCGAGCGAAATGGCGATATGCTGCATCATGTTCATCCAAAAAACCTAACGTTGTAGCCAACTTAAATAAATGTTCATCTGAGAACGGCGTCATATGGGCTAATTGATAGCGAAGTGGCGCCAGACGTTCTTCTGCACCAACATGATGCAGGACAATGGCCAAATTGCATAACCCATGAAGATTTTCCGGCTCGATTGCTAACACTTCTAGGATGACTTGCAAACTCAGCTCGTTCATCCCACTATAAAAGTAAGCTAATCCCAAATTATTTCGTGCTGCTGTAAAGTTGGGATATTTATCTACTAATACTTTAAGAAGCGCAATTGCTTCAGGTAATTTTCCTTGTTCTAGTAGATCCCGTGCTTGATCATGTTCATAATACTGTGCCCGACTTTTGACGATTGAAAGTTGTGGCGTGCGATTAAATTCCTCACTTAAATAATCCAACATTTCCTCGGCTTCTTGTAAATACATCCCATCAGGATCATCTTCAAGATATCGAACAATTTCTTGCTCAGCTTCGTTCCACAAGTCCATATTGGCATAATTATTCGCTAGATAAAAATGACTTTCGGTCTGACCTTCTTTAAAGTCATTGAGCGTATTACGTAGTATGAGATTTGATGCTTCAAACTTGCCCATTTCAGACAAAAGTCCGGCAACATTCCAATGATTGGTGATGTTGTTCGGTTCATATTCCAATACACGTTGGAAATATTTCAGCGCCTTGTCGTAATTGAAACGGTCCATTGACTGCATCGCACGATCATAAAAAAAGTTCGCATTAAACTGCAGGCGAATCACTTTTCTTTTCGATGTTTCCATCTGCAAGGCACCTCCCCTAACACTGCTCAAATTATATCACAGAGCCAGTAGCGGTGCTATCTGATTAGATGCCGTTTGATTCAAACAGCGAGCTAATCGATCCGCCTTCTGAAATAATTTCGATGGCTTCTGCAATTAATCCGGATACCGAAATGACCTTGAATTTTTCGGGGGCTGATGCTGGTAATGCAATTGTATCTGTTACAATCACTTCCCGAATATTCGGATGATTCATTTTATTGATTGCATCGGCCGAGAATACCGCATGCGTCGCGCATACAATAACATCTTTCGCGCCACGTTCTTTTAATCCCTCAACTACTTTAACAATGGTTGTCCCCGTATCAATCAGATCTTCGATGATAATCGGAGTCTGATCTTTAACTTCGCCAATCACGTGAGTAATGACAGATTGATTGTGTGCGGGACGCTTTTTTATCATAATTGCGAACGGTAAATCGAGTAATTCCGCCAATTTTTCCGCAACCGTAGCGCGACCGGCGTCTGGCGAGACGACAATCGGATTTTCTAAGTCCATCGAACGCAAACGATCTAAAATTAAGTCGAGTGCCGTCAAATGATCGACCGTGATGTTAAAGAACCCTTGTATTGCATCGGCATGAAGATCGATTGTGATGACACGCGTAGCACCTGCAGCCGTCAACACATCTGCAACCATTTTTGCAGATATAGGTTCACGCGGACGGGCTTTGCGTTCCTGACGGGCATAACCATAGTAAGGAAGAATTAAGTTAATTGACTTTGCCGCTGCACGTTTAGCTGCATCAATCATGACTAGCAATTCAACAAAATGCTCATTGATTGGATGCGAGAAGGATTGCACAATAAACACATCGCAATTTCTTACAGATTCTTCATAGTGAACATAAACTTCACCACTTTTGAAGCGGGAAATTTCGACCTCACCTAATTGAACACCTAATTTCCCACAAATTTCTTGGGCAAGCGCCGGATTCGACGTCCCAGAAAACACACGAATATTTTCGCTCTTCATTTCGCAGATATCCTCCTCTAAAAATCAACCATGGTTCGACGACGCCCTGCAAATGTAGCGAGCTGTTTCACGCCTAATTCTTTCAATAACGGAATAGCTTGATCGAAATAATTGCACAATTTGTCGGGATGATGCGCATCAGAACCAATCGTGATAGGTATTTCCCGGGTAATCGCATATTCTAACACGCGTCGACTCGGAAACATCTCTTTCACCGGCGTTCGCAAACCCGATGCATTTAATTCAATCGCCAATTTATTTTCGCTAATAATGTCTAATGCTGTCTTTACTAATTCAAACGTGTCTTGCTCCGGCTTGAATTCAAACCGCTTAATGACATCCACATGACCAATAAAGTCATAAAAACCTGTCTTTGCCGCTTTGCCGATTGCATCATAATATTGTTCGTAGACGGCATACCGATCTTTGCCTTCCCAACCTGCAAGTTGTCGGAAATCGGAGATGTCCCATTCTCCTAGAAAATGACAGGATCCGATTACATAATCCCACTCGTACCCGGTGACAATTTTTTCGATTTGCTCCTCATATCCTTCGATATAATCGCCCTCGAGTCCGACACGAATGTCGATTTGACCTTTGTATTTTTGTTTCAGCGTCATTGCCTCTTCGTAATAATAGGGTAACTCTTCCATCGACATGGCCATGCCCTCGAAATAGGTCGCAGGATCGACATGCAGAAGAGGCATGTGATCAGACACCCCTAATTGCTCGAGTCCAATCGCTATGCCTCTTTGCACATACTCTTCAAGTGTTCCAACGGCGTGACCACAGCGCACATGATGGGTATGATAATCGATTTTCATCTTATTGCTCCTTTTTTGGTGCTAAATGTCTACGTTCTAACTCGCCCAACACCTCATCAAGCGGCAGTTTTTGCTCACGTAACAAGACCATCAAGTGGAACAATAAGTCACTTGCTTCATAACGAAGTTCTTCAGCACTACGATTTTTCGCAGCAATAATAACTTCACCAGCTTCTTCGCCAACTTTTTTCAAAATTTTATCGACACCTTTGTCGAATAAGTAAGTTGTATACGCACCTTCAGGACGTTCTACTTCGCGAGAAGCAATCAATGCTTCCAACTTAGCTAAAATGGCAAAACGGTCGCCAGAATCAGCAGCCTCAGCACCCTCAACAACACCTGTAAAGCAAGAGTAAGTGCCATTGTGACAAGCTGGACCTTTTGGTTCCACGGATACTAACAACGCGTCTGCATCGCAGTCATAGCGAATCCCTTTAACCACTTGTACATTGCCAGAAGTAGCACCTTTGTGCCAAAGTTCGTTGCGGGAACGACTCCAGAACCATGTTTCGCCTGTTTCTAGCGTCTTTTTGTAAGATTCTTCATTCATATAAGCAAGCGTTAAAACTTCTTTGCTCACTTGATCCTGAACGATGGCAGGAATCAGTCCTTGCTCGTTCCATTTCAATTGGATTGTCATCGTACGTTCACACCTTTCGTTCTGAGCGCCGTCTTGACCTCAGCAATGGAAATTTCTTTATAATGGAAAATCGATGCGGCCAAGCCTGCATCTGCGTTTGCTTGTTCAAATACATCCGTAAAATGTTGTGTTGTGCCTGCTCCGCCGGAAGCGATAACCGGAATACCGACACGTTCAGTGACAGCTTTCGTCAATTTAATATCGAACCCATCTTTCGTTCCATCTGCATCCATGCTCGTCAGCAATAATTCACCCGCACCAAGTTGCTCGGCTTTTTTCGCCCACTCTAGCGCACGGAGTCCTGTCGGTTTACGACCACCGTGGGTATAAACTTCCCACTCGCCCCACTCTGCGTTATAACGTGCATCAATCGCTACGACGATACATTGCGAACCAAAGCGCAAAGCACCTTCACGAATTAATTCAGGATTGTTAATCGCCGCTGTATTGATACCCGTCTTATCTGCGCCTGCACGAAGTAAACGCGTCATATCATCAACCGAGGAAATGCCCCCGCCCACTGTAAAGGGAATCGAGATTTCTCCTGCTGTACGTTTCACAACCTCAATCATCGTTGCGCGACCCTCAACAGACGCCGAAATATCCAGGAATACAAGCTCATCCGCACCTTCACGATCATAGAGAGCAGCCAGTTCAACTGGATCACCCGCATCGCGCAAGTTGACGAAATTAACACCCTTCACGACGCGACCGTCTTTCACGTCCAAACACGGAATAATCCGTTTGGTTAACATGCTTTCAACCTCCTAGCCGATATCGCGAACAGCGTCTGCCAATGCGATGTTGCCGATGTATAATGCTTTCCCTACGATAGCGCCGCCCACACCTTGCTCACGGTAAGCCGCCAAGTTCGTCAAATCGTCCATCACACTTACACCACCGGACGCAATCACAGATTGACCAGAAGCTTGTGCAAGTGCAACAATCGCCTCAACGTTAGGCCCCTGCATCATGCCATCTCGGGAAATATCTGTGAAAATGAACGTCTTCGCGCCTTTTGCAGCAAGTTCTTTGGCAAGAACTTCCGCTTTCACTTCAGATGTTTCCAACCAACCACGTGTTGCTACGTAACCATTTCGTGCATCAATCCCAATCGCGATGCGCTCGCCGAATTCTGCAAGCACTTCTTCTACGAAGGCGCGGTCTTCAATCGCAGCTGTTCCCAAAATGACGCGGCTCACACCTAGTGCAAACAAATGTTCAATATCTGCACGCGTACGAATCCCTCCGCCAACTTGTACAGGAACGTTAACCGCTTGGGCGATGCGGCCAATTAACTCGTCGTTCACAGGTTTACCTGCTTTTGCACCATCAAGATCAACTAAGTGGATCCATTGACCGCCTAAGCGTTCCCATTCAAGTGCCACTTCAAGTGGGTTTTCATTATAAACGGTTTCTTGTGCATAATCGCCCTGAATCAAGCGCACACATTTGCCATCTCGAATATCAATTGCTGGATAAATAATAAAAGGTGCCATTAGGTTCTCCTCACGCTTCACTCATTTTTAAAAAGTTACGCAACAACGCCATACCAACGTCACTGCTTTTCTCTGGATGGAATTGCATGCCGTAAATATTGTTACGACCGACAATCGCCGTTACAGGCTGATAATAGTCTGCCGAAGCAAGCAAATCATCTGCGTTATCCAATTTCGCATGAAAGGAATGAACAAAGTATACGAAACCTTCGTCAATGCCTTCAAAAATCGGATTTTCTTTATGATGATGCGTCAACTTGTTCCAACCCATATGCGGGATTTTATAGGAACCTTGGAAGCGCACAACTTTACCTGGCAATAAATTCAACCCATCATTCAGGCCATGCTCTTCACTCTGCGTGAACAACAATTGCATCCCTAAGCAAATACCTAGCAAAGGCTTGCCACCAGCAGCGAATTGTTTCACGACTTCATCTAAGCCCGACTCGCGCAAATGCGCCATCGCATCTCCAAACGCACCTACCCCTGGCAAAATAGCGCCAGAGGCCTGAAGAATAACCGCTGGATCAGACGTAATCGTTGGCGTATAGCCTAGACGTTCAACCGCTTTGCTTACGCTATGCAGATTGCCCATCCCGTAATCAATAATGACAATCACGTCTACAGCACTCCCTTCGTTGAAGGAACTCCTTGCACGCGTGGATCAATCGATGTTGCTTCATCCAATGCACGTCCAAGCGCTTTGAAGATGCCCTCGATCATGTGATGCGTATTTTGACCATAGTGAACGATGACGTGCAACGTAATACGCGCTTCTAAAGCAAGTTTCCACAAGAATTCATGTACCAATTGCACATCGAAGCTGCCTACAGTACCTGTAGGGAACGCCGCACGATATTCCAAGTGAGGACGATTGCTAATGTCGATCACGACTTGTGCCAAAGCTTCATCCATCGGTACAAAACTGCTCGCATAACGTTTGATTCCTTTTTTGTCACCAAGTGCTTCACGAAGAGCTTGTCCCAATACGATACCAATATCTTCTACCGTGTGGTGATCGTCGATTTCCACATCGCCTTTGGCATTTACTGTTAGGTTAAATTGACCATGCTTCGCAAACAAATCCAACATGTGGTTCAAGAATGGAACGTCCGTGTTTAAATTTACTTCACCTTTACCGTCTACGTTAAACGCTAATTGAATATTCGTTTCGTTCGTTTTGCGGCTAATTTCTGCTGTTCTTGTTTGGTTGCTCATTTGGAATCCCCTTCCTTTGTTAGGCGAATTTCGATTGCTCGTGCATGGGCTTCAAGGCCTTCATAACGTGCTAATTTCATAATATCATCTGCGTGTGCGAATAACGCTTGCTTACTATAAGAGACAATGCTCGACTTCTTTATGAAATCATCTACATTTAGTGGTGAAGAGAATCGCGCTGTACCGCCTGTCGGCAATACGTGATTTGGTCCTGCATAGTAGTCGCCAACCGGTTCAGAACTGTAAGCACCCAGGAAAATGGCACCTGCGTTCTCGATACTACCTAGGATCGACAGCGGTTGATCAACCAACAACTCTAAATGTTCGGGTGCAATCTGATTCACAATTTCGACACCGTGTGCCAAATCATTGACGATCCAAATTTCGCCATTATTCGCTAGCGATTGTTCGACAATTTCTTTGCGAGGCAATGTAGAAGTTTGACGAATCAGTTCTTGTTGTACTTCTTCCGCTAATTTACGAGAGGGTGTCACTAAAATCGCTGTTGCCAATACATCATGTTCGGCTTGCGATAGCAAATCAGCTGCAACATAACTTGCATCCGCCGTTTCATCTGCTAATACACAAATGTCGGATGGGCCTGCAATACTATCGATATCAACGATTCCGTAGACATATCGTTTCGCCAATGCGACGTAGATGTTTCCTGGCCCGCAAATTTTATCTACAGGTGCAATGGATTCCGTTCCATAGGCAAGTGCTGCAACAGCCTGAGCACCACCCACGCGATAAATTTCGCGAACGCCAACTTCTGCTGCCGCCACAAGGATGTACGGGTTAATCCCTTCTCCACCTGCCGTCGATGGCGGTGTCACGATCGCGATCTCTTTCACTCCCGCAACTTGCGCAGGAATCACATTCATTAAGACGGAAGACGGATAAGCCGCCGTGCCACCCGGTACATACAAACCAACGCGTTTCAACGGGCGTAGGACTTGTCCAAGCACGGTACCGTTCGCATCAGGTTCCATCCAAGACGTGCGACGTTGTTTCTCATGGAAACTCCGAATGTTCGCTGCTGCGCGACGAATCGCCGCTAGGAAATCTTCCTCAACTTGACCATATGCAGCTTCGATATCCGCATCACTCACACGCAGGTGATCAATCTCAATCTTATCGAATTGCTTCGCATAGCGCTTCAGTGCCGCATCTTTATCGCGCTTCACTTCAGCAATAATCGATTGAACCGCTGCATTTTGCTCAGGTGTGCCATATTCGACGACCGTTTTGCGTTCATAATTACTCGCTTCGATGATTTTCATAAGAACTACACCCCAGCTTTCAAGGTCTCTTGCAATAAGTCACACAGGCGTTGAATCGGTTCATTCTTCATGCGATAGCTCACTCGATTGGCAATCAAACGGCTCGTTACGCCAAACATTTCTTCCATCTCCACCAAACCATTGTCCTTCAACGTTTGACCGGTCTCTACCATATCTACAATGCGATCTGCTAGGCCAATCAATGGCGCTAATTCGATCGAACCGTTTAATTTAATAACTTCGACTTGCTGGCCTTTCTTGCGGAAATATTCCGAAGCGACGTTCGGATACTTCGTAGCCACGCGAGGATTGATTGCTGGCTTCCAATCCGGCATCCCAATGACCGACATGCGACAACGGGCAATGCCTAAATCCAACAACTCATACACATCGCGATTGTCTTCCATCAAAACGTCCTTACCCACGACACCGATATCCGCCACACCATATTCAACATAGATTGGCACATCGACTGGTTTCGCTAGGATAAATTCCATGCCCGCTTCCGGTACAGGAACAATTAATCGACGAGAATCATCGAAATCTTCTGGAATCATGAGTCCCGCTTGGCGGAACAATTTCGATGCTTGTTTATAAATACGCCCTTTGGGCATCGCTACTTTTAATAATTCAGCCATTCCGAACAACCTCCGTATTGAATCCTTATTTATCCACGCGACGTGTTTCCACGATGTATCCTTCTTCTGTACGCAATTGTTGTGCTTGTTGCAAAGCCTCACGACGTGTTTCAGCTGTGTATGTAATGACAGTATGTTTGACTTCTTCCAATGGGGCCTGCGCTACTGCCTCGAGAATCCGATTCGTCTTTAAAGCAAAACCAGTTGCCGGTGCAGGTCGACCAAATTGCTTTAACAAGTTGTCATATCGACCACCGCTACATACCGGGAAGCCCATATTCGCCGCATACCCTTCAAAAATCATCCCTGTGTAATAGGAGAAATCGCCAATCATTGTTAAATCAATCATCACATTCGACGCTAGACCATAATCATCAAGGACCGCAACCACTTCATTCAAATGGGCAATCGCTGCTTTCGCGTCAGCATCACCACTAAGTGCACTTGCTTGATCCAACACCGCTTTCCCACCACGAAGTCGCAAAATGCCTTCTAATTCTGTGCGCGCTTCATCAGTGATGACTAATTTATTAACCGCTTCACGATAGCCAACATAATCACGTGTAAGCAACAACGCTTTTAATTGCATTTGCGCTTCAGGTGAATTCGGCAACGTCTCTCCGAACAAACCATTTAAGAAGCCAACATGACCGAGCGCAATCTTAAAGTCATTCACGCCTGCAGCGCGCAAACTTTCAATCGCCAATGCGACAATTTCGGCATCCGCATCACTGGACTGCTCACCTACAAGTTCAACACCTGTCTGGAAAAATTCCGTCTCTTTGCTTGCCTCATCATCTAGCGCACGGAAGACATTCGAATGATACGAAAGGCGCAAAGGCAACTTTTCTTCCTTTAATAACGAAGAAACGACGCGCGCAATCGGTGCCGTCACATCAGAACGCAACACCATTGTCGTGCCTCGCTTATCTAGTAACTTAAATAGTTTGCCATCCGAAGTCGAACTTGCGGCACCTACTGTATCGTAAAACTCCAATGTCGGAGTCATAATTTCCTGATAGCCAAATGTACGCATGCATGCCAACACATCACGTTCAATCCGACGTAAGCGGGCAACTGCATCCGGTAAATAATCTTTAACGCCAATCGGCTTTTCAAATACTCTAGGCTTACTCACTGCTATTCATCCTTCCTTTGTCAAAACGCTTTAGCGTGTTACCATACTACCATACTACCAAAATAAAGGCAACACACAGAAAAAGCCCTACTTTTCACGCAGCACTTGTAACGGATTTCCCGCAACATAGGTGTTTGCAGCGACATCTTTGTGGACAACTGATCCCGCCCCAACAACTGCACCATCGCCAATCGTCACACCTGGTAATATCGTCACATTCGCACCGATCATCACATGCGAGCCAATCCGAACTTCACCAATCCGATATTCTTCTATTAAATATTCATGGGTCAAAATCGTGGTGTTATAGCCAATTATTGAATTACGACCTACCGTAATCTTTTCTGGGAAAAACAAGTCGACCATCACCATTAATGCGAATGCGGTTTGCTCACCGACACCCATCTTTAAGCACCGACGATAAATCCAATTCTTTAAAGATAGACTTGGACAATAGCGTGCAAACTGAATAAACAAAAAATTCCGCATGACTTTCCATGCGGGAATTGTTGTGTATACTTGCCATAATGAATTTGCACCGTGGACTTTATAACGATCCGTTTTGCGCATGTGATTTCTCCTCTATTTCGGCAACCATTGCAATAAATCTTGTAGGTGTTGAATCGTGTGTGTTGGATTTTCTGCACGCATCACGGCTTCATCCTTCAGTGACCACGCAACCGCGCAAGAATCAACGCCTGCATGACGCGCACATCCCATATCAAATGGGCTATCCCCAACCATCAGCACACGATCTGTCGGTTTCACGCCAAGTCGTTCTAACGCAAGATGCACACCCTCGCCATCTGGCTTTGGCTTTTTTACATCTTCAATTGTAATAACCGTCTCAACATACTCACGCAACCCACAATGGTTTAAACCACGCTCACTCGTAAAGCGTATCTTCGATGTGACTACACCAATGCGAACACCAGCTTCACGCAGCGCTTGCAACGTTTCCCGAGCACCCGGAAATGCCGTTACCATCTGATCATGGTTCGCATTGTTAAATGTACGGTATTTATGGACCAAATCCGAGCCATCTTCATCTAACCCTCGACCAGCATAACCAAGAAGTTGTTTCTCCAATGGCATACCAAAATTAGAAATGACTAATTCACGCGTAATCGCTGGGTCGTGGTCAAACACGTGATAGAAAGACTCAATAATTAATTCATTCGTATCTAGCAGTGTACCATCCAAATCGAACAGCATCACATCATAAGTTATATCCACGTGATCCCCCTGACGAACGTCGAATACCAATCAAGATTAGTACAACTAGAACAATCCCTACACTAATCGTCTGAGCCGCTCTCATATTCGCATCCCCTGGAATCGCACCTTGCTCACCAAACAACCACGTCATTGGTTGCCATACCCACTCAAATGCATTAGCTAACCAAGTTGGGCCATGAAAGGCAAGACTATCGGTCCGTAATCCTTCGATGTAATATCGTCCAATCGAATACCAGGCTAAATACCCTAAGAAAACTTCGCCAATTCTGATAAATGTTTGACGACGTACAATAACGATTACCAACAAACCAACCAAATTCCAAAGCGACTCATAGAGAAACGTCGGATGATAATACACACCTGAAATATTCATTTGATCGACAATAAAACGCGGTAAATGTAAAGTGTCACGCAAGAACGCTTCCGATACAGGCCCTCCATGCGCTTCTTGGTTGGCAAAATTCCCCCAGCGACCAATGATCTGACCGACTAGCAACGAAGGAGCCGCAATATCTGCGATATGCCAGAACGAATACCCCCGTCGACGACAATGCCAAATGGCACCAACAATCGCGCCAATCAAAGCCCCGTGTATGGCGATACCACCATTGCGGATATTAAATATTTGCAACCAGTCTCCTTGATACGCCTGCCACTCAAACGCGACATAATATAACCTTGCAACAATGATGGCAGAAGGTGCACCAATCATTAATAAATCAATGAAGAAATCAGACTGAATCCCAAACCGTTTGCCTTCACGAATCGCTAACAAGGTTCCCATCAGTGCGCCTAGGCCGAGAATGATCCCGTACCAATAGATTTGCAATGAACCTACCTGTAACGCAACGCGGTCAAATAGAAACTCGTTCATGCTGTCCTCCGCTATCTTTAGTCATGAAAATCGATGTCGTGATCAATCACTTCGGTTAATTTATTCGTGAATTGTAACGCGGCGTTATACCCCATGCGTTTCAATCGGAAGTTCATTGCTGCAACTTCCAAAATCACCGCCAAGTTACGACCTGGGCGGACCGGAATCGTCGCGAGCGGTACATCAGTATCCAAAATACGTGTAGTCACTTCATCTAACCCGAGGCGGTCATATTGCTTGTCCTGTTGCCAGTTTTCTAATTTCACCACAAGTGTGACACGCTTCGAATTACGCACAGCACCAGCACCAAACAATGTCATTACGTTAATGATCCCGACACCGCGAATTTCCAGTAAATGTTTAATTAAATCCGGTGCTGACCCATATAATACATTATCTGTCGTTTGACGAATTTCGACTGCATCATCGGCAATTAAGCGATGACCCCGCTTCACCAGTTCGAGCGCTGTCTCGGATTTACCGACACCAGAAGTCCCTGTAATCAGCATCCCTACGCCAGATACGTCAACCAATACGCCATGGATTGTCGTCTGTGGCGCAAGCAGATTTTCTAAATGATTCGTAATGCGACTTGCCAATATAGTCGTCGGCGTTGCACTTTTTAACACAGGCACACCCAGTTTGGAGGCAACCTCGACCAGTGTTTCTGGTACATCTAAACCACGAGAAACGATGATGCAAGGTGTTTCCTCATGACATAAATTCGAAAAACGCTCCTTGCGTAACTTCTCTGATAGCATTTCCACAAACGTCACTTCGGTCTTTCCTAATAATTGAACACGCTCTTGTGGGTAAAATTCAAAGAAACCAGCAAGTTCTAATCCTGGTCGATATAAATCAGCTGTTGTGATCGGACGATTTAAGTGTTCTTCTCCACACACGACATCAAGTCGAAATTGTTTCACAAGGTCTGCAACTTTGGCTTTCTTTGGCATAGTACTGAGTCCCCTTGTTCTTAGTTAAAATATAGGCTCATCGTATCGAAAATATGGCTTAATGGCAAGAAAACAATCAACAATAAAAGAACTGTCCCCTAACCATTGGCCAGGAGACAGTTCGATTCATTTGGCGATTAGCCGATGAAGATGTTCTTTTCAGTGGACTTGTCGAAGATATGAATTTTGTTCATATCGAAACCAAGTTTGATTGTTTGACCTTCTTTGATACCTGCGCGACCGTCTACACGAGCGATCATTGTTGTGTTTCCGATACCATCTAGGTACAAGATCATTTCATGACCAAGGTTCTCGGATACTTCAACGTGTGCAGTTACAACAGAAGTTGGGTATGCTTCCAAGAATACTGGCTCTTGGTGAATTTGCTCTGGACGAACACCGAAGATAACTTCTTTACCAACATAACCTTTGTCACGAATAACTTTTGCTTTCCCTTCAGGGATTACAACGTCAACATTTTGTGTTTGGAAACGAACGTCGCCACCAACTTCAGCAAGTGTACCATGCATGAAGTTCATCGCAGGAGAACCTACGAAACCAGCTACGAAAGTATTCAATGGGTGGTTGTAGCACTCTTCAGGCGTATCCGCTTGTTGAATGAAACCATCTTTCATGATAACCATGCGGTCACCCATTGTCATAGCTTCTGTTTGGTCATGCGTAACGTAGATAACTGTTGTCTCTAGACGTTTCGCTAATTTAGTGATTTCAGAACGCATGTGTACGCGTAGTTTCGCATCCAAGTTGGACAATGGCTCATCCATCAAGAACAATTGTGGTTGGCGAACAATCGCACGACCCAAAGCTACACGCTGACGTTGACCACCGGATAATGCCTTTGGTTTACGCTCTAACAAATGCTCGATACCTAAGATTTTACCAGCTTCGCGAACGCGAGCATCGATTTCATCTTTAGGAACTTTACGAAGTTTAAGACCGAATGCCATGTTCTGATATACGCTCATGTGCGGATACAAAGCATAGGATTGGAATACCATCGCGATATCGCGATCTTTAGGAGCTACGTCATTTACAAGACGGTCGCCAATGTACAAGTTGCCTTCGGAAATTTCTTCCAAACCAGCAACCATACGCAAAGTTGTGGATTTACCGCAACCGGATGGACCAACTAGTACTACGAATTCCTTGTCTTGAATATCAAGATGGAAATCAGTTACAGAAGCTTCTGTGCTTCCTGGATATCTTTTGTAAACATGTTCTAAACGTACGCCTGCCATTGTGTGAATCCCCCTAATAATTAAATTGTAATCGCTTGCAATATCATTATTGTAAATGCTTTCATTCGAACTGCCAATGGACAAACCATACAAAATTACGAATTGGTTTTTGTCACTTTATCCAAAAGCATAAGAATTCGTATAAATACAGCATCCTGGAAGTTTCGAATATCATAGCCGGTCTCTTGTTTAAATCGATCTAATCGGTATAACAATGTGTTGCGGTGAATGAACAATCGTTTTGCTGTTTCACTTACATTGCAGTTCGTAGCAAAGAATGCCGCAATCGTAACCTGCATCTCTTCATCTTCTTCATTCGAAACGTATTCGCCCAGACTCTTAACGAATTCATCTACAAATGATTGAGGGATCTGAGTTAATAAGTGCTCCACATGGAGATCCCAAGGCATATGAATGAAGGACTGTGGATAAAACTGACGACCGACTAACAACGTTTGGCGCAACGCGTAAACGCTAGATAGTAATTGGGACTCTACTAAAATTGGTAATTGCGCAGAAACATCTACTTCGACGCCAAGTTCACTTACTAGCATGCCTTGAATTGCAGAACTAAAATTCATTAATGAAATGCGTTCTGATTCATCGGCGTCTAGATCCAAAGCATCAACAGCAACTACAAGAAGACATCCATAGGATGCAACGTTCGCTACCAGCGATTTTCCTTCAATGAAACTTTCCAAGATACGCTGTAATTCATCCTGGTTAAGTGATAGTTCACTTCGAGGTTGAATCCATATCGGGATTGCCATTTGGGGTAGATGTAACGCTTTATAAATTTCTTTCGGAATACTTTTTTCGGCTCTATCACCGTTTTGGAATTGCTGTGTAAGTAATTGTGTTAATTGAGAAACGGCTGAATGCGAGGATTGCGGACTACATCCATTTTCCTGCAAAATCCAAAATACGAGTTCTTGCTCGCGATCAGATAATTGATTCACTTCCGTAACGAGCACTTCCATATGTGTTTCCATTTCGGATAGCCAGAAATAGAGCTTCGTTCCGTCTACATAGGAACGTAGTGGAACCTTCTCCGTCTTCATTCTTGGCCATTCCGCCTTAGGAAAGCGTTCTAGGGTAAATGGGGTATGTAACGTGCGTGATAGACGCTCTCTTAACGTCTCCCATTTCATCATAATCGTTCGCTCCTTTACCTAAATCGCTTTCATTGTAGCATAAAAACAGGGATTATGACTTTTTGTGATTTTTCTCACTTAAGCTTCCCACCTTATCAATTATAGTTGGGCAAGGAGGGATGAACATGAATGAAACGATTGGAAATGCACATTTTTTCTCCCCTGCACAATTGCACCTACTGACGAATGTGATGACTACACAGCGTGTGAAAAGTGGTGGGCTCTTGTTTCAAGACGGTGATGTAGCGGGTAAACTATATTACTTATTGAAAGGTAGAGTAAAGACAACAAAGACGACACCAGAAGGTAAGACATTTATATTAAATATCTATACGACTGGTGATATCTTTGGTCAATTCGAAGCTTATCCCAGTGCAACGTGTGCATATGATGGTGAGGCGATGGAAGATAGCGAACTCGGAGTGATCTTACAAAAAGATTTAGATCTATTATTATGGCAACATACTGAATTAGCCCTATCCTTTATGAAATGGATGGCTACGATGCAACGGATTACAGAGACAAAAGTTCGGGATTTGATTCTATATGGGAAATCTGGCGCGCTATGTTCTTCGCTTATTCGACTGTGTCACTCCTTCGGGACAGAAAATACAGTTGGTGAAATCACAATCGATCAAAAATTAACGAATAGTGAGCTTGCTGAAATGATCGGTGCGACACGAGAAAGTGTCAACCGCATGTTGAATGATCTCAAACAAAAAGGTGTACTGGATTTTGAGCATGGTATTATTCTCGTGAAAGATATAAATTACCTGCAAGAAGTGTGTCATTGTGAAAACTGTTCATATCAAGTTTGTCGCATATGACAACAAAAAAGGCGATATCACGCTACAAATCATGTAGATGAAATCGCCTTTTATTCATTTCATTAAAGATGAGCCATGAAGGACTCGAACCTTCGACACCCTGATTAAAAGTCAGGTGCTCTACCAACTGAGCTAATGGCTCTTGATTATGGTGGAGGATGATGGATTCGAACCACCGAACTCGTAAGAGAGCAGATTTACAGTCTGCCGCGTTTAGCCACTTCGCTAATCCTCCAAAAAAATGGTGCCGTCGAGAGGACTTGAACCCCCAACCTACTGATTACAAGTCAGTTGCTCTACCAGTTGAGCTACAACGGCACAATTCGTGGTGGCTCGGGACGGAATCGAACCGCCGACACGAGGATTTTCAGTCCTCTGCTCTACCATCTGAGCTACCGAGCCATACTTATTTTTTTGTAAAAAAAAAGTTAATCATCTTGGTAAAAATGGCGGAACTGACGGGATTCGAACCCGCGGTCTCCTGCGTGACAGGCAGGCATGTTGGGCCACTACACCACAGTTCCACGATTTTATTTTTACCAATTTGAAAAACATGGTGCCGTCGAGAGGACTTGAACCCCCAACCTACTGATTACAAGTCAGTTGCTCTACCAGTTGAGCTACAACGGCGTAAGTGGTGGACGCTGACGGGATCGAACCGCCGACCCTCTGCTTGTAAGGCAGATGCTCTCCCAGCTGAGCTAAGCGTCCACAAACTATTTAATTTAAAAAAAGATGGTAGCGGCGAAGGGGATCGAACCCCCGACCTTACGGGTATGAACCGTACGCTCTAGCCAGCTGAGCTACACCGCCACAATTTAGAAGAACAAACATGGCGGAGAGAGAGGGATTCGAACCCTCGCACCGCTTACACAGTCTAACCCCTTAGCAGAGGGTCCCCTTGAGCCACTTGGGTATCTCTCCATGTAAGTTTCTTCTTAAGTTATTCAGAAATGTATAATCCCTGAGAACCAAATACGAATAATGAGTGAGTGTAATGTTGCATTGTTAGGATAAGCCCTCGACCGATTAGTATTTGTCAGCTCCACACATTACTGTGCTTCCACACCAAACCTATCAACCTCGTCGTCTACAAGGGGTCTTACTAAACTGGGAA
>JBEGSW010000059.1:0-48350 GCA_041179705.1 Bacillota bacterium
GCGGCTTTCCAACGTAATAAAATGGATGTAAAAATTACCGCTTCATCAATTAGCACAGAGCCTTTCAAGTTTGCCTAATATAGCGTATAATCGGAAAGTATCGCAAAGTTTGACAGACAATCGCCGACGGTGTGAGCCGTGGGAGGAAAGTCCGGGCTCTACAGGGCAGGATGCTGGATAACGTCCAGTCAACGCGAGTTGAAGGATAGTGCCACAGAAATGGACCGCCGATGGCCGCAAGGCACAGGCAAGGGTGGAACCGTGGTGTAAGAGACCACGAGGTCCTATGGTGACATAGGTCCTGGTAAACCCCATCTGGAGCAAGACCGAAGAGGAACGCAACTCCTTCGAGGAGTAGTCTTAGCCCGAGACGCGTTCGGGTTGGTCGCTAGAGTCATGCAGCAATGTATGGCGTAGATAGATGATTGTCACTCGGGAGTGGAAGGGTGGTTCCCGTTATACCACGAAGAGAACAGAACCCGGCTTACGGCAAATCTTTGCGCAACCACACATAAGAAGTCATCCTGAACAGGGATGACTTCTTTTCTATTTAGGGCAATACATGCGGATGCTATAGCGTTAATTTGCGAAGGTATTCGAGCAATAAATCGAAAAGGGATTGCATTTGAATCCGCTCGTACGTCGGTGTCGTCGATGGAGCAGGGCTGGCAATCGGATTTATCGGTTTATTCGGGGTTGGACTCGGTATGGCTTTCTTTCCCATAGCCAATGCTTGTCGGACGGCGGCATTCACATTGATGATGCCATATCCAAATAAATCGTCGCGTCCGCGCACACCTAGGTCCCGTGCCGTCGAGGTCAAAATGCGCATCACATCTGTGTTGCGAAGTGCAGGGTTCGCAGATCGGATTAGCGCAGCGAGCGCAGCCACATGTGGCGTAGCCATTGAAGTCCCTGATAGTGCAGCATATTGCCCTCCCATATAGGTGCTCGCAATCAAATCACCCGGCGCAGCCACATCAACATAGGACCCATAATTCGAAAACGATGCCCGAGCCAACCTTTTCGTCGTTGCAGCAACTGCAAGAACTTCCGGATATGCTGCCGGATAGCCAGGTTGTGATGAATTATCATTCCCTGTCGCAGCAACGAGTACCACATCATGGCGATAGGCGTACTGAACAGCTTCACGCAAAAAGGCAGAAGTTGCATAATTCCCTAAACTCATATTTATCACCTTAGCCCCGCGATCAGTTGCCTCAATGATGCCATCTGCGACAGAGAAGGAAGTACCCGCGCCAGTTGCATCTAATGCTTTAATTGGCATCACGCGACTATACCAGTTGATTCCAGCAATGCCTTGCCGATTATTCACGCTTGCACCAATGATGCCGGCGACATGCGTACCATGTCCGTTGTCATCCATTGCAGATTGACCAAGCGCAATCACATTCACCCCAGGTATAAGACGCTGTTTCAAGTCAGGATGTGTAAGATCGACACCAGTGTCAATTACTGCCACTTTGACAGTTGCATTTCCACGACTTAACGACCAACCGTCCAACGTCTCAATCAGTGGTAAATTCCACTGGTATTTCGCAAAATATTCATCATTAGGTACGACTTTCGCATTCGTCATATAAATCCAATGGGGCTCGACATAGACAACATTTTGTTTCTTATAAAACTGCACTAATTCATCCACCGAAACGCGATTTGAACGAATTAAATAGGTCTGAGGTAACTTGTGCGGATAATAGGTAATGTTGAGGTTGTTTTGCCACGTTTGCCAGTTGGATTGACTAGGTTCAGTGTGGAAGCGTACAATAATTTCCTTTTTGACCAGATGGCTGGGAAGTTTGTGGGTGTTGGGTTGTACAGTCGAAATTCTGCTGCCGATTTGGTTATTTTGTTTGGCCGGAAAGAAGGGAACGAACAACAAAAAGAGAAGTACAATAACAATGAATTTACGCATCGGAAATCACCCCTTTAATCATTCTTTTATGAACTAGAATGAGCGAAATTTGGTTGTTTCATTCGCGGGGAATATGGTACGATAACTTCAAATGACGAAGGAGGAGCCACACATGGCCGTACACGACGTTAAGGAAATTTGCCAATCATCTCGCGTGAAATTGAAAGCTGCAATTGAAGCAATGGAAGCTTTTTTAAATGTACATAATCTCTCAGCATTACTCGGTGAGACGAAAGACGATGCTGAAATGACTGAGTTCTATCAGGGGTTCCTTTCTGATCTCCGTCACCTTTCTGTATTCTCTGAAGTGTCTTATGAGAAACTTGGGAATTTATTGCGTCGCCCGGAATTGAAGGTCGATCATGCGGAGAAAGTCTTATATGATACCTACCACAATGCGGTAAATGCATTCTTCTATCCGAAGCACGAGTGTTACTCTGAAGATGGTCGATATGCTTATACAGGTCAAGATGCAATCCGTTTCCGCAAGAAACCTGTTCGTGCTGCAAGAGATATTATCTTGCAATTATCGAAGTCGTTTGAGCAACTTCGTGAAGAGTTGGCTTTTTATGAGACTGATTATGTGACACAGAAGCGTTTGCAAGGTGAGCGCGTATAATGCATGCAAGTTAACCCGTCCTAGCTTTATGCTGGGACGGGTTTTTCATTGCGAATAGAATAAAAAGCTTCCTGGCGTGGCATCGTATGCATAGGAGGTGATTGTAATGAGTCCTGCTGTGAAATGTATTGTTTCCGATTGCACGTATTGGGAAAAAGGCGAAAGATGTTCAGCTGAAAAAATCCAAATTTCGTTTGGTACAGATTCTAGCGACGCGTTCTATGCGGAATTATCTGAAGAATTGACGAAGAAAAAATCGAAGGCGCAAGCGTTGGTTGCGGAGAATACACTATGCCATACGTTTAAGGCGAAGTCATCTTAAGTCGATTCGATGGGGGTGTAGGGATGCGCAATAAGCAAGATCAGGGCGAGCCGAAACACACTTTAACGAGTCAGGTTGACTTGGCTAATTTATTTGGTGATTCGGATGAGATGGGTGACGACTTGATGGATGGTGGAGCGGATAAATGGTTAGCAGAAGCCTATCGGCGAAAGAAATTGGGTAGTTCTGCGACGAGGCTCCGTTTTGAAGGAAAAATGAAGAAGTGATGATGAGACGGAGCGGGGTTCAACCTGACTTCGTCTTTTTCTTTGCTTTTCGGTGGGGTGAAAAAAGTGTACAATCGGGGGAAATGAATGCGAGCGAAAGGTGGGGATGGGAAGTGTTGTATTTTGATTTTGCGGCGACGGCACCGCCCTATGATGACGTTGTTGATACGGTTGCGTTGACGATGAGAGACTACTATGCGAATCCATCCTCTTTGCATCGCCCAGGACAAGTTGCTGGCATGTTAGTCCAAGCAGCACGTGAGCAAGTAGCGAAGTTGTTGGGTATCAAGGCGAGTGAAGTTGTGTTTACGTCAGGTGGGACGGAAAGTAATGCTTTGGCGATTCAGGGCGTAGCAAGACAATTTGGTGCGACAAGGGGAAAGCACATCATTGTCTCGGCATTCGAACATCCGTCGGTGGAAGCCCAAATACAGAAGCTTGCTGAGGACGGATATGAAATTACACAGTTGCCTGTCCACGCGGATGGACTTGTTTCGATCGCTGATATTCAGCATGCGCTGCGGGAAGATACGATACTCGTAAGTGTGATGCACGTGAATTCAGAAATTGGCAGCGTGCAACCGTTGGCAGAGATTGGTGCGTTACTTAGAGGGTATCCGAAGGTATTTTTCCATGTTGATGCGGTACAGTCTGTTGGGAAATTGCCAATCGACATGCATGCTTGTGGCATTGATTTGCTCTCCGCTTCAGCTCATAAATTTCGTGGGCCACGTGGGGTGGGCTTGTTACTCGTGCGTGATGGGGTTGAACTTTCTCCTATGCTAATTGGTGGCGGACAAGAATCAGGGCTTCGTGCGGGAACACCGAATACGCCAGCGATTGCCGGTATGGCGAAAGCTTTGCGACTTTCGATTGAACAATTGGGGAACGCTTTTGCGCACGTGCAAGCGCTGAAAGAACATCTCCATCATAGATTGTCAGATCATCAGGAAATGCTTGGCTTAGCCTTTACAAGAAATCTTGATCCACACCTAACATCACCTTATATTATGCATCTCACAGCACCAGGGTTAAAAGCACAAGTGATTCTTCATGCACTGGAAGAAGATGGAATCATCGTTTCCTCTCGTTCGGCATGTTCCTCACGTGATGAACGTCCATCGCCCACTCTTTTAGCGATTGGAATGACGCGTGAAGCAGCACTTGCGGGGATTCGAATTAGCTTCGGAGCAATCCATACCAAGAATGATATTGATGTGTTGGCAGATGCCATTATCCGAGTGATCACCAGGTTGAGAAAAGAGGAGAAATAAGATGAAACCAGATGCGATTTTACTTCGCCTTGGTGAGTTAACACTGAAAGGTCGCAATCGGCATCGGTTCGAGCAACAAGTGTTATCGCAAATTCAACGCGTACTTAAGCCGTACGCAGCCATTACGTATAAGCGAGCATTTGGCCGTATGTATATTGATTTGAACGACGAGCCGTTTGAACCAATTGCAGCTAAGTTAAAAAATGTTTTTGGGATTCACTCTTTTAGTCCGGTGTACACGTGTACGTGTGAGCTTCAAAGCATCCAAGAAAAAGCGGTTGCGATTATGCTTGCCTGCATCGATCGCCCAACGCGATTTAAAGTTGATGCAAAGCGTGCGGATAAAGAATTCCCCTATGACTCGCTTCAATTGCGCTATCACGTTGGCGGCTATGTGCTACAGCATGTGGACCTCTTGTCGGTCGATCTTCATCATCCGGAACGAATTTTAACGGTTGAAGTTCGAGAAGATCGTACCTATTTGTTTGTTGAGACGATTGAAGGGCTTCGAGGTTTCCCAGCAGGAAGCAATGGCAAAGCGGTTGTTATGCTCTCTGGGGGAATTGATAGTCCGGTCGCTGCCTGGATGTCGCTCAGACAAGGCTTGCGCATCGAGGCCATTCATTTCCACAGCTATCCTTATACAAGCAAACAAGCGCAAGATAAGGTCATTTCCTTAGGAAACCAACTTACTGAATATGTACGTGAACTGAATCTACATATGATCGATTTTACGGAAATCCAATTATATTTGAAGCAAAACGGTCAAGAAAACCTACTCGTAACCCTCATGCGAAGGGCGATGATGCGGATTGCGGAACGAATAGTGAGAGAGACAAATAGCGGGGCAATTGTGACGGGGGAAAGTCTTGGCCAAGTTGCGAGTCAGACGCTTCCGGGAATTACTGCTTCCTCTGAGAATATCCAAGTGCCAATCTTACGCCCGGTAATGATGATGGATAAGCAAGAGATTATCGATCTGGCAAGACGTATTGGTACGTTCGATATTTCCATTCAACCGTACGAGGATTGTTGTACATTGTTCGTTCCGAAATCACCGGCAACCAATCCTAACCTTAAAGTACTCCGAGCGATTGAACGACAATTGATTGATTTAGATCGGCTAATTGAAAAAGCGGTACAAACAAAAGAAGTTCTCACGCTACCCAGACGAGTAGAGGAGAACTTCTCAGAATTGCTCTAAATTATTAAGCAGCTTTGTCTACGGATGAAGTTGCTTTTTGTTTCTCTTTCACTTTACCAAGAACAACGACACCAACAACAAGCGCCATTGTAAATGCCCATTTAATTAACTCGCTCTCAAACCATTGATCGATGAGCACTTCGTGAGTGATCATCTTTGCTGCTGTGAAAGCAAGTACTGCAGCACCAGCATATAAAATCCAAGCATATCGTTCAATTAATTTGATGAAGAATGTGCTACCCCACACAACAATTGGTACAGAAATTAAAAGTCCAAGGATAACAAGAGCAGTTTGGTGTTCGCCTTTTGCAGCACCGGCAATTGCTAATACATTGTCTAAGCCCATCGCTGCGTCAGCAATTACAATAGTCTTAACAGCTGCCAACATGCTTGACTTCGCATCGATATGATCATGTTGCTTTTCTTCTACTAAAAGTTTGTAAGAAATCCAAAGTAAGATAAGACCGCCAGCTAGCATTAGAACAGGCAAGTCATGACTTAGAATGTTAACTAATAATAGTGTTCCAACCGCACGGATTAAAATTGCACCAGCAGTACCTAGCCAAATTACTGTCTTTTGTTGTTGTTGCGGTACATTTCGTGCTGCTAACGCAATAACGATTGCATTGTCGCCAGCAAGGACTAAATCGATCCCGATGACAACTAACAACCCAACCCAAAATTCAGGTGAAAACAAAAATTCCATGTTTAATCCTCCTAATTGTGTCCAACATATCCTTTGAATTATATGTCAACTGTCTGTCGAAAGTCAAAGAAGATAGCATTTTTTTGTGTCATCATGTAAGATAGATAAGGATGATATTTTGCAGCCTGTAGGAGGCATCGAAATATGCAAGGAAACCGTTATGCATTTGGTCTTATTGCAATTACTGCTGGTCTTATCATATTGCTCGGTAAACTTGGGTTTTTCAGCTTCTTTTGGCCATTGTTCTTATTGGCTCTCGGGATTGGTTTACAGATGGCAGTTAATCGAGACGTCATAAATACGAAGTATTTGATTTTATCTGGTATTTTCATTTCATATGCAGTCGTCTTTATGTTTTGTAACATTGCTGGTTGGCAACAATTTGGCTGGCTATGGCCAGTATTGTTTTTAGGAGTTGCAGTAGGATTATATAACTATTATCTGAATGCAAATAGCCGATCGACTTCAGCATTGTATGGATCGATTATACTCACCGTATTATCAGGTGTGTTTTTCCTATTGAGCATCCTGTTTCACTCAGGCTCCTACTTCATTGCAATCGTGATGATTGCCCTCGGTGGCTATGTGATTTGGCGAGCTCGTTCGAAGTAAGTTATCGCACAATTCACGTGCATGCGACTTCAAATCTCCACTCCAGGGTTAAGAGTGGAGATTTCATTGTGTTTAGTAACAATTCAATTTATATAGAATTTTTTATTTGGAGAGGAAAGAAATCATGTTATCAAGAGAAAAGATTCGTAATATCGCGATTATCGCCCACGTTGACCATGGCAAGACTACTTTGGTTGATAAATTACTACAACAGTCCGGAACATTCCGCGACAATGAAGCTGTACAAGAGCGCGCAATGGATTCCAACGATCTAGAGCGTGAGCGCGGGATTACAATCCTCGCAAAGAACACAGCAATCACTTACAAAGACAATGTAATCAATATCGTGGATACACCAGGCCATGCTGACTTCGGTGGTGAAGTTGAGCGTATCATGAAGATGGTTGACGGCGTTTGTTTAGTCGTTGACGCATTTGAAGGTTGTATGCCTCAGACGAAGTTCGTACTTCGTAAAGCTTTAGAGCAACATTTAACGCCTATCGTTGTTTTAAATAAAATTGACCGTCCGAATGCTCGTCCAGCTGAAGTTGTTGACGAAGTATTAGACTTGTTCATCGAGCTTGGTGCAGACGATCATCAATTAGACTTCCCTGTTATTTATGCTTCCGCATTGAACGGGATTTCTGGTACGGATCCGGAAGCGCTTGGCGACAATATGCAATCTTTGTATGAAGGTATCTTGGAACACATTCCATATCCGAAAAATAGCCTTGAAGGCGACTTGCAATTCCAAGTTACATTGATGGATTATAACGAGTACTTAGGTCGAATCGCAGTTGGTCGCGTAAACCGCGGTGTAATCAAACAAGGGCAATCTGTATCCGTTATTGATTCCAACGGCAAAGTGCGTACCGCTCGTATTGAGAAACTTTTCGGTTTCCAAGGCTTGAAGCGTATTGAAGTAGAAGAAGCTGGCGCAGGTGATTTGATTGCTATCGCAGGGGTGAAAGAGATATTCATCGGCGAGACAATTACAGATCCATCTAACCCAGAAGCTTTGCCATACTTAACAATTGATGAGCCGACAATGCGTATGACATTCGTTGTTAACAACAGTCCGTTTGCTGGCAAAGAAGGGAAATGGGTAACTTCTCGTAAACTTCAAGAGCGTTTGTTCAAAGAAGTTGAGACTGACGTTGCACTGCGCGTTGAAGAGACAGATAGTGCTGACTCCTTTATCGTATCCGGTCGTGGTGAGCTTCACTTAGGGATCTTGATCGAGAATATGCGTCGTGAAGGTTACGAATTACAGGTTTCCAAACCAGAAGTTATCATCAAAGAAGTTGATGGCCAACGCATGGAACCAATGGAACATTTGATTATTGATGTGCCAGAAGATTCGCAAGGTTCTGTTATGGAGAGTTTAGGTATTCGTAAGGCAGAAATGTTGAATATGGTAAACCATGGTAACGGTAATGTTCGTTTAGAGTACTTAATTCCTGCCCGTGGATTAATCGGGTACCGCACGAACTTCTTGACGATGACTCGTGGTTACGGTGTAATGAACCATGCGTTTGATTCCTACGCTCCTATGGTGGGTGGAGATGTTGGTGGTCGCCATCAAGGTGTACTTGTTTCTAGCGAAACGGGTGTATCTACGACTTATGGAATTTTGTCTGTTGAAGACCGTGGCATGTTGTTCTTACATCCAGGCACAGAAGTCTATGAAGGAATGATTGTTGGCGAACATAATCGTGATAACGATATCATCGTAAACATCTGTAAAGAGAAGGCTTTGACGAACGTTCGCTCTGCATCGAAAGATGACACTGTTAAAATCAAAGTACCAATTACATTCTCCTTGGAGGCTGCATTAGAGTACTTAAACGATGATGAATATTGTGAAATTACACCAAGCTCAATTCGTCTACGCAAAAAGATTCTGAATAAATCTGAACGCGAACGAGCAGAGAAACAAAAGAAAATGGCTAGTCAGAACGCTTAATTCAGGAGGCATGCTGCTCTATGCATAACGCTCTTTATTTAGCTAACAACGAACAAGTCGAAATTCAACCGATTGTATGGAGTGAGTTCTTTATGGACACTCACTCCTTCTTCGGTTTGCAGTTCTATAATGTAGTCACGCTTGCATTGATTTTCTTCAGCATCGTGTACATTTACAACAAAGTTTTCCGCACAAATCGTCTGCCAATTTTAAAAAATGCGATTGTATATGTTTTGATGTTTATTGGATCGTTTGCATTATTGATTTTCCAAGTCGACGCGGGCTTACCGATTGTCTATAGCCTATCTGTAGCGATTGGTTTGATGGTGATTTATCAGTTACGTGTATGGGTAGATCGACGCAAATCCAAGTAACAGGAGGAACGAAGATGGACTTACGAACAGCAATTCACAGTTGGTTGCAGATTCGCATTGTATCCGAAGCGAGACCTGAAGATGATGCGGCAAAGAAAACATTTACCTTTTTCGAAGAAATTGTGAGTCAAGATTTTGGTGTAACGGATTTAACGATTATGCCATATTCCGATGAAGATCATTCGATTGAATTAACCTATAAGGTGAATGGTGAACACGCCACCATTTCTTTCGACCGAGAGATGACGGTTAAACTTTTGCAAGACATTGAAGAAAACCCTAAATATCAATAAAGCAAAGGTGGACAACAATGAGCACCACGTATTATGACCCAAATAAACACCAAGGAAATTATCGCGTGATCAAAAAGAAAAAATTCAAGCCAGGACGTTTTATCTTGGCGCTTTTGATTTTGTCTTTAATTCCACTTATTGGTTATGGCGCTTACTATGCCTACCAAATTAATAAGACCATTAACGTCATATCGGATGACGGTGTGAAAATACCTGAATCACAATTGGCGAAGAATAGACCGATTACGATTTTGTTGCTTGGCAAAGATTCTCGTCCAGAGACAGGTACGTTGAATACGGACGTGATTATGGCTGTCAGCATGAATCCTGTTACCCAGAAAGCGACACTTGTTTCATTACCACGTGATGCGGAATTGAAAATAAGTGATTATAGCAGTGGTCATAAAGCGAATTGGTTTTATGCAGCTGCATACAGCGATCATGATGGTGATAAAAAAGCCATTTTTTCCGAAATGAAACATGTATTTGGGGAAACATTTGGTGTACCGATTGATTACATTACTATTGTGGATTTTAAAACACTCGAAGATGTGGTGGATGCTGTAGGTGGCGTGAAGGTGAAAGTTGATCAAGACATGCGTTATGTCGATCCAACAGATGGTACTAATATTAACCTGACAGCAGGTGAGCAGGTACTAGATGGCAAAAACGCCTTAGATTTCGTTCGTTATCGCAAGTCCAACCGTGGAACTGCAGGTACGGATGATACAGATCGCAATATGCGTCAACAACAAGTCATTTCAGCTCTCATCAGTAAAATAAAATCTCCTGAGACATTGTTAAGTGGTGGAGGAATCTTAAAGGCAATCAGCAAGAACATTGAAACGGATCTGCCATCCGCACAAATTTACAGCATCGTAAAGACATATGCAGGTATCAAACCGAAAAGCATAGAATTCATTCCAATAAATGGCGTTTGGGTTAGTCCATTTGTTATCATTAATGAGCAGGAATTTGGAGATGCTAAAGCGAAGTTAATGAATCAGTTGGAAAAAGTAAGCAACTAGCCAGTAGTCATACAGAAGGATAAGAGGAGGTTCAAGCCTTGAGCGAAATTATTACTTCTTTGGATGAAAAATTATTTTCTGAGTTACAGAACGAGAAGCTCGTACTCTTGCACACCATTGATGCAGATACGGGTGCGCCGACGAGCAGTGCAATTTCCTGGGTATTTGCACCAAATGCAGAGACAATTCGGTTCGCAGTCGATCAACGATCCCGTTTGGTCGCAAATGTGAAGGCTAATGCGAAAGTTAGCTTGACAATTTTTGCGAATAACACTGTCAATATTGTCTATGGTCAGGCATCGATTGCTGTCGATGCGCTTGATGAAGTACCTTTCAAATTGGCATGTGTTGATATTCATATTGACTCTGTACGTGACGGCATGTTTTATGGTTCCCGAATTTCTGTTGAACCAGCTTATGAGAAGACATATGATAAGCGTGCTGCCGAGAAATTAGATTCGGAAGTTTTTGCTGCGATGAAAAAAGCCTAGTTGACTATCGACTAGGCTTTTCTTTTATTTCATACTTGGGGGGATTTTCAAATGAAGAAGATTTATATTTTGGATACCAACGTGTTACTGCATGATCCGAATGCAATTCTGAATTTTGAAGACAATGAAGTGGTAATCCCAGCGGTGGTATTGGAAGAAATGGATTCCAAGAAACGCAATCAAGATGAACTTGGTCGAAATGCCCGAGCCGTAGCAAGATTGCTAGATAAACTTCGCGTAAAAGGTCCGCTACACGATGGTGTAGCTTTAGATAATGGTGGTACAGTTAGAGTCGAGTTAAATCATCAAAGTTTCACACGATTACAAGAAATGTTCGGAGAAATGTCCAATGACAACCGAATTATTGCTGTTGCGTTTAATTATTTAGAAGAAGAGAGAACCAAAGAACATCCCCGACCTGTTATTGTAGTGAGTAAAGATACCTTGTTGCGTATTAAAGCTGATGTACTTGGACTTACGGCACAAGACTATTTAAATGATCGGATTGTTAGTCGAAATGATATGTATACTGGGAACATGACTGTTTATGTGCATCCTTCGATTATTGATGCATTTTACAGCAATCGTTCATTAGCCGTTGACGAATTGAAGTTGCAGATGACGGTATGTCCGAATGAATTTTTGATTTTGAAAGATGAGTTCGGTTCTTCGAAATCCGCTATCTTGAAAGTAAGTTCCGATGGAAAGACGGTAGAACCGTTATTTTTAAGTAATGAGCCGGTATGGGGAATTTCCGCACGTAATGTGCAACAACGAATGGCACTAGAGCTAATTCTAAATGATGACATTCCACTTGTTACCTTGACTGGTAAAGCAGGTACTGGTAAGACACTGCTTGCACTTGCAGCTGCGCTTATGAAGGTTGAAGATGAACGTAAATACAAGAAATTGTTGATTGCGAGACCCGTAGTCCCAATGGGAAATGATATTGGTTTCCTACCAGGTGAAATGGATGAGAAACTACGCCCATGGATGCAGCCGATTTATGACAACTTAGAATTCCTATTTGACACGAAGAAGACGGGCGACATTGATAAAATTTTGGCAGGATTAGGTTCAATCCAAGTTGAGGCTCTGACATACATACGCGGACGATCGATACCGAATCAGTTCATAATTATTGATGAGGCTCAGAACTTATCAAAGCATGAGGTGAAGACAATCATTTCCCGTATTGGGGAAGGGAGTAAGATTGTGCTTGTTGGCGATCCGGATCAAATTGACCACCCCTACTTAGATGCGATGAGCAATGGACTTACCTATACAGTCGATCGCTTTAAAGAGCAAGCCATTAGTGGGCACGTAACGCTTGAGCGAGGTGAGCGTTCTAGCCTAGCACAATTGGCGGCGGACTTGTTGTAAATTAATTTTGATGAAATGAAGAGGTGTATTTCATGTGGTTTTAATCCATGAATGCACCTCTTTATGTTATGATAGGTAAAATTAAAAATCGTCGAAAGGAGATTCATCATGTCCAGTCGCAGAGCGTTGATTATGTTACTCGTCATTGCTATCGGAACATTGATTTTATTCTCTACCTTATTTTTCTCAGGGAATTCAAATGACGTAACACCAACGAAGAAACCTACATCTACGACATCCGAAGTTAACCCGGATGATAAAATACATGAATTAACAATGAACGTACATATGGAGGAAGAAGAATTTAAGGCACTATCTTCCTTAACAGAAGCTTTTGAAAAGAAAAACCCAACGATTCGGATTAATCTAACAAATTTGATTCCTGCCGACAATCAGACCTATTATGAAGCGCTTAAACTTCGCGCCCAGTTAGCTCGCATGTCAGATTTAACCTTGATGGATAGTAACTGGATTGAAGAATTTGCAGCACTCGGTTATTTAAATTATGTTGATGATCATTATATTCAAGTACCTGTGGAGGATTATGTTGGTAGCTTGTTGTCGCCACTGAAATGGAATGGCTTTTATTGGGGAGCACCATTAGATTTTAACCCGTACATTCTGACGTATCGTGATGAGCTTGTAAAGCAGTTTGGCTTCAATGAACCTGCAGGAAATTTAGTGAAATGGAACATTCAACTCGATCGGATTAATGCAGGCACTAATCGCAAATCGGAAGCGGTATATTTAAATGCTGATGACCCCTATCAGTTGCTCGTTTTGGATTCAGTTATTCTTTCCAAAGCGTTGAAATTACAAGGGACAAATAGTGAGCAACTTGAAATTCGAATTCCGCGCTCCTTGCCTGATGAACAATTGTGGGGTGATTTCAAAGCGGGTCGCTGGTTATTTATGGTGACACCGCTGTCAGAAGCCTTACAAAATCAGACGAAGGACGCACCGATCACGATTACGACAATTCCACAGCAACCAACGATAGTAAATAACGAAGGGTTGTTGTTCGAGGGACGAAGTTTTGCAATTTCTGCTAATACACCATATAAAGAAGATGCATTAACTTGGATTCGTTATATTTCTGATAAGCGTGTTCTTGCAGAATGGTATGCAGATACGAAACAACTTCCTTCGCTCATTGCGTCCTATGCTTCGAAAGAAATTCAGGACACAGTGCCCAAAATCATCTTAGATCGACTAGATAAACCTGTACATTCCTTGGCTAAACCTGATTTTCCGAGTCAGGTGGGGACATTAACAAAGACGATTGAATCAGTTTGGTCAGGCAAAGAAAAAGTTGGCGTGCTTATCGATATGCTTGAGACATTGCGTGCTACGGAATAAAGTCAGGGAGGATTTGTCATGCATGTAAGTGAACTGGTGGAACAGAAAATTTTACAATCACCAGAACAACGAATTTCATTCGCCTCCTACATGGATACGTGCTTATATGCGCCGGGAGTAGGCTACTATACCAGCAATCGGATTAAGATTGGTAAAGAAGGGGACTTTTATACAAGTTCTAACATTGGCTCCTTGATGGGTGAAATGCTTGCGCAATCGATCATTCGCATGTTCGATGAACGTGCGTCACGAGAGCAATCGCTCCTTCTAATCGAGTGGGGTGGTGGAACGGGAAGGTTAGCTGCACAGGTCTTAGATGAGATAAAAGCTACAAATGAATCGCTATATGCGAAGACAAGCTATTATTCTGCAGAGAAAAGTCCTTATCATGAAGCAATACAGGCTGATCAGTTAATCAATCATAGTACCCGCATTGTAAGTGATTTGGGTCAAATTGATGAAGGTGCTTATGTGGTCGGTTGGGCGAACGAACTGTTCGATGCGTTTCCATGTCGCCGTTTTCGCCGAGGTGTCCACACATTAGAAGAAATGTACGTCGGCTGGGATTCGAATTCACCCTATCCAATATGGGTTGAAGTTGACCAAGCATGTGCGATGACCTACGCTTCCATTTGGCAATCTTTACAGCCATATCAACAATTCGAGCGGATTGTTGGATTGGAAGAATGGTTCAATCACTTACAAGAATTGGATGTTGTAGATAGTTTAATAATCATTGATTATGGTGCTGAGTTTGAAGATTTGGTTGCGCCACATCGGATGAATGGCACGTTCATTTGTTACCATAATCATCAGGCTGCAGATGAGCCTTTTCTTTATCTGGGTGAACAGGATATGACTGCACATGTCGATTTCACACAAGTCAGACAATTCGCATATGCTTCTGGATTTAAAAATGTGGAAGTCATTTCCCAAAAGCAATTTTTGCTGGAAGCTGGATTGATGGCACGCATACAATCACATGCAGGGCTTGATCCTTTCCATCCCATCGTGAAACGCAATCGTGCTATTCGCCAGCTGTTGTTGAGTGATCAAATGAGTGAATTATTTAAAGTGTGTATCGCACATAAGTACTGAAATAAAAAAAGCCCTCTCTCGCTATTGCGAAAGAGGGTTTCTTTATTAAGATAACAAAGGCATTTTCATATGAAAGAAAGTCCAGTACGTAAATCCTAAGAAAAACAGAAGCATGTAGCTCCAGAAAATTAAGATATAAGCACGCTCAGTCAATCTCATATAACCAAGGAAAACGAATGCTGCTGTCTGTGCGAAGAACAATAGAGCCATTTCTTTCAAGCCCAATGCCATAGCACCTAATCCGATAACGAGTGTCCAAAAACCTAGAACGCGAAACATTCTGCCCACGATTCAAATCCCCCTCTCACTAGCATTGCTGCGTCAATTCATATGCGTATATTATACCTATTGGAATATGAGAAGTAAACCTGAATAACCTCTTGCGGGGGATTTTTTTTAAACCCATCTGATGTATGGACGATGCTGATTTTGGAAATATTTATATCAACTCGCTTCTAGCAATTGGATGAGGCGCATAGATTGTATCACATAGTCGCTTTGGGAGGGAATAACAATGGTCACAATTAGGCAAGATGCATGGACAGAAGATGATGACTTGATTCTAGCAGAAGTAACCATGCGTAACATTCGAGAAGGCGGGACGCAATTAAATGCGTTTGAGGAAGTGGCAACGCGCATTGGTCGAACAGCAGCTGCATGTGGATTTCGTTGGAATAGTTGTGTCCGCAAAAAGTATGAAGCGGGTATCCAAATCGCCAAAGCACAACGTCAGCATCGTCCTTTACGCAAAAGGGCATTGGAGCAGGATTTTTATCAACCAGAAGGACTGACAGAATACGACTCGCCATCAACAGCTATGCAACAAATGGGCGAACAATCAGGAAACCTGGATGCCACGATTAAATTTTTGCGTCATTGGAAACATGAACAAGCAGAACTTACTCGTCAACTGAAACAGCATGAACGAGAATTGCGGGAACGCGAGGTCCGTATCCAAACATTGGAACGTGAGAATGAACTGTTACGTCGCAAGAAAGATCATGTTGAAACAGATTATCGAACAATTAACGACGATTATAAAGCGTTGATTCAAATTATGGATCGCGCTCGAAAAATGGCCTTTCTGCATGAAAGCGAAGAAGAAAATCGCCCGCGGTTCAAAATGGATGCAAATGGTAATTTAGAACGTATCGAATAAGTGACGGTAAAGAGTTGTTCCTTCTAGGAGCAACTCTTTTTCTGTTATAGTTAGTATTATTGGGGGGTGAAAGTATGAACGTTTTGATTGTTGGAGCGGGTTCAATCGGGTTGTTATTGGCGAGTCGGATGGCTGCGTCGCATGTTACACTGTGCACAAGAACGAAACAACAAGCGGAGACGATTTCTGATTACGGGCTTGTTTGTGAAGGTGAGACGACTGCAAAAATAACCCGTATCAATGTGATTCACTGGGAACAACTTCTTAATTTAGAGAAAAAGTGGGATGTTATTCTACTCACAATGAAACAAACGCAGCTCACAGATTCATTCGTTCAATCAATGAAGACGTTTATGCACAATGGGACAATTGTGGTAGCCTTTCAGAATGGATTAGGGCATGAACAACTTTTACAACGATATATTTGCGCTGAACAACTGTGGTTAGCCATTTCGACGGAAGGTGCGAACCGTTATTCGGCGAATAAAGTAATCCATACCGGTCTTGGAATAATCGCAATGGGGCCGATTGACAACCCAATACTTCGGCAAGCGTTGTGGCATAAATTAATTGTCAATGCGGTTATTAATCCGCTTACGGCAATTCATCGCATTTCGAATGGGGCGTTACTGTTAAACGATGCATACATCGCTCAAATGCGGCAATTGTTCGAGGAAGCAGTTCAAATTGCCACGCTAGAAGGAATTACTATCAGAGACGATCATTGGCAGACTGTACTAGAGATTTGTCGAAGGACAGCGAAGAATGAATCATCCATGTTACAAGATTTAAATCGTGGCAAAGAGACGGAAATTGCTAATATCAATGGGTACATCCTTTCGATTGCGCATAAACATCAAATTCACTTGCCTGCACATTTGGAAGTGGTTAATCTGATTATATAGAACCAAGGGAAAGGGTGAGTCTATTTTGAACTTCATCTCAGATTTATTTGCCGTTTTTTCAGGGTTGCCTTTTGTTTCCTTTTTCATTATTTTGATTGTGTTTTCCTTTTTCTTTCCGAAGAAAAAAGCATTTTTAATTGCCATTGATTTGACGAATATATTGTTAATTATTTCAGTCTCGGCAATGTACAGAATGTCCTTTGACTCGCGAATGGGCGTGTGGTGGATTCTATTATTCTATTTAATAGTTGCTGGTTTATTAGGTGGGCTACAGGCTAGATTAAGAGGTAGTGTCGATTTTCGGCGATTATTGAAAGCGGTTTGGCGACTTGGCTTTTTTGTGTTAAGCCTAGTTTACTTGGTATACTTAGTACTAGGAATTATTTCGAATTATTAATTTGTCGAGGTGCATATTTCGAATATGCACTCTTTTTGTGAGGAGGATGATCGATGAAGGTTGAGCACCTATTACGATCGCGAACGAATCCGTTAACACAACAATATGTTGAACATGACCCTCATGTCTGCGGTTGGTTTGATTGGCACGTAAGCCAGATTGATCATTTCGACCAACGTGCGAAACAGTTAGATGCGACTGTTGCTCCGAAAGCAGACCGTCAAGCACTTGTTGAAGCGCTGATATCATATAATGTGAAACATGATAATCATCCCACTGCAATTCAAAAGATTGAACAATTAAGAGACATGAAGACGCTGGTGATTGTCGGAGGGCAACAACCTGGGCTGCTGTCAGGTGAAATGCTTGTTATCTACAAGGCAATGGATGTCATTCATGCCGCAAAAAAAGCCGAACAACAACTAAATCGTCCAGTTGTTCCTGTCTTCTGGATTGCAGGTGACGATCATGATTGGGATGAAGTTGACCATACATATTTATACAATCGTGACAATGGTGTAACTAAGATCACATTGCCTATCGCAGAACGCTCGCGATTGCCGATTAGTAGTGTTTCTTTGACGAATAGTCAAGTTGAAGATGTGCTTCGTCAATTAGCACTTGCAATGTCTGACTCTCCATTCAAAGCAGAAGTATTAGAAGTTTATCGGAGTTGTCTGCGAGTTGGTGAAAGTTTAAGTTCGTCCTTTGCCAGATTGCTAGGGAGATTTTGTGGGGAACATGGGCTAATCGTGCTCGACGCGGCAGATCCTCAGTTACGACGAATTGAATCTCCGTTCTTCAAGCAATTCATTCATCAATCCGAAGTGATTCAAAAATGTGTAGCAGAACGACGTGCAGAAATTCAAAACGCTTCCTTTACGCCACAGGTTGAATTGCAATCCACACAAGCGAATCTATTTATCGTCCATCAACAAGAGCGAACGTTGCTACATCATGATGGACAAGGCGGGTATTCGGATCGCCATCAGCTTGCGCATTGGACAAAAGACGAATTACTCGAACTTGCCGAACGGACACCAGAGAATCTAAGCAACAATGTTATTACTCGTCCAATCATGCAAGAATTCTTATTGCCTGTTCTTGGTTGTGTGTTAGGCCCTGCTGAATTAGCGTATTGGGCGATGGTTCAGCCTGCCTTTCATCAATTGGGGATGAAGATGCCTCTATTATTGCCACGAACGGAGTGGACGATTGTTGAACGAGAAGTTCAGAAACAAATGAATCGCTACCGGGTCAATATTGAGACAGCGATGAATGGCGATCGATTATTCGAATTACGAAAGAATTGGTTGATGGAACAAGATGAGGTTGGTTTCGCAGAACGTTTTGTAGCGGTTGAGCGTGAATTTGCAACAATTTATCAGCCGTTGTTGAAGCAACTTGAGTCTTTGCCTGGGATGGCGCAATTGACAACGACTAACTTGGCTAAAATTAATGAACAGATTCGTTATTTACACAGACGAGCTGAAGCTGCTCTTGCTATGAAATATGAAGTGGAATTGAAGCGATGGAATATTATTTCTGATTTCATGGTGCCATTAGGAAAACCGCAAGAAAGAGTGTATAATGTTGCTAATTATTTAGGGAAATATGGCTTCGCGTGGTTGCATGATCTAATTGAATCGGCAGATGCTGATTTTGAGCACCATCATTTGCTATATCTGTAAGGCTAATTTGAGGAGGAATCATGAACATGTCTGCTAGAGAAAAAAGTGTCATTGCTGATCTTGCATTGGCTCCTGAGGGTCATTTGAAAATTGATTGGGTCAAGGCGCATATGCCTGTATTGAATTCCATTCGCGAACAGTTTGAGAAAGATTTACCGTTTAAAGGATTGAAAGTATCGATTTCTTTGCATTTGGAAGCGAAGACGGCATATTTAGCCAAGGTCATCCAAGCGGGTGGGGCAGAAGTGACGATTACAGGTAGTAATCCATTGTCCACACAAGATGATGTGTGTGCAGCGCTAGTAGAAGATGGCATAACGGTATTTGCGAAATACAATCCAAGTCCAGAAGAATATAAGTCTCATGTGGTGATGGCTTTGGAGAGCAAACCGGATTTGATTATCGATGATGGCGGGGATTTGATTTCGATTCTTCATTCCGAGCGTCCTGACCTTCGAGTGAACGTTCGTGGTGGGGCAGAGGAAACGACGACGGGGATTTTGCGTTTGAAGGCGATGGAGAAAGAAGGCAAATTGTCCTTCCCGATGATCGCGGTAAACGATGCAAACTGTAAATACTTGTTCGATAACCGCTACGGGACAGGTCAATCTGTCTTTGATGGTATCAACCGTACAACGAATTTAGTTGTAGCTGGGAAGACAGTTGTCGTAGTTGGTTATGGCTGGTGTGGAAAAGGTGTAGCGATGCGCGCCAAAGGTTTAGGTGCAAATGTTATCGTCACTGAAATCGACGGTATTAAAGCAGTAGAAGCCTACATGGATGGATTCGCAGTAATGCCGATGAGTGAAGCGGCGAAAGTGGGCGACTACTTCGTGACGGTTACAGGTAACCGAGATGTCATTCGTGGCGAACATTATGAAGTGATGAAAGATGGCGCGATTTTGTCGAATGCGGGTCATTTCGACATTGAAGTGAATCTTGTCGAATTGGCGGCGCTTAGCACGTCGAAGCGTGTCGTACGTCGCAACATCGAAGAGTACAGCATGAAGAATGGTCGTAAGATTTATGTGCTTGCTGAAGGTCGTCTCGTCAACCTGGCAGCAGGTGATGGTCATCCAGCTGAGATCATGGATATGACATTCGCACTTCAAGCGATGTCTTTGCGTTACGCAAATGACAATTACAAGAACTTGGGTGGCAAAGTGGTGCCGGTTCCATACGAAATCGACGAACAAGTGGCAAGAATTAAACTTTCATCCCTTGGCATGGCGATCGATACCCTGACAGAAGAGCAAAAAACATACCTAGATAGCTGGGCTGAGCATTAAAAGCCTGATTATTCAGAAAAATTAAATCGTTTCATCCAAAGGTCCTGCAGAAATGCAGGATTTTTTGTGTTTTTTTCGAAAAAAATACTAAAAAAGTGGTGACAAGTGGAGCAAAGTGGTGGATAATGGTAGATATAGGAGGTGTGGTCTCATGTTCATGGGCGAATATCAACATAGTCTTGATGACAAAGGCCGCATCATTATTCCTGCGAAATTCCGTGATGCACTAGGTTCTAACTTCGTCATCACAAGAGGCTTGGATAACTGTTTGTTCGTATATCCTACGGAAGAGTGGGCGCAAATGGAAACCAAGCTTAAATCTTTACCACTTATGAAAGCGGATGCAAGAGCGTTCACGCGCTTCTTCTTATCCGGTGCAACAGAGTGCGAGTTGGACAAGCAGGGACGTGCGAACATTCCAGCTAACCTTCGTGAACACGCGCATTTGCAATCGCAAGCAGTCGTGATTGGGGTTTCCAACCGTGTCGAGATTTGGAGTAAAGAACGTTGGGAAGATTACTCGAAGCAATCGGAAGCATCTTTCGATGAAATTGCTGAGAAGTTGGTCGACTTCCACTTTGATTTATAAGCAATATCAATCTTGCTGGAGAAAGCCAGCGACTGCATAGGAGGTATCGGATGTGTTTCATCATGTGACCGTATTAAAGCAAGAAGCAGTGGACGGCCTTGATTTGAAACCAGACGGCATCTATGTAGATTGCACACTTGGTGGTGCTGGGCATAGTGAATTGATTGCTAGTCAACTTAGTTCGAAAGGACGTTTGATTGCAATTGATCAAGATGACTGGGCACATGAAAATGCTCGTCAGCGACTCGCCCCTTATATGGATAGAGTCATATTAGTTAAGAACAACTTCCAAGCGCTCGGGATTGTACTCGATGAGCTAGGGATTCCTAAAGTAGATGGCATCTTGTACGACTTAGGTGTTTCTTCCCCGCAGTTAGATGAAGCAGAGCGAGGATTTAGTTATAACCAAGATGCTGCTTTGGACATGCGGATGGATCGCGAATCGAACATGCTCACGGCACACGAAATTGTAAATGAGTGGCCAGCTGAAGATATCATCCGAATCCTGTTTGAATATGGAGAAGAAAAGTTCGCAAAGCGGATCACACAGAAGATTGTCGAACAACGGACAATGGGACCGATTGAAACAACCTCTCAACTTGCTGAAATCATTAAAGCGGGCATTCCTGCTGCAGCAAGACGTACAGGTGGTCATCCAGCAAAGCGGAGTTTCCAAGCGCTGCGAATCGCAGTCAATGACGAACTAGGGGTTTTTGAGAATTCACTACATACAGCAATTGCGCGATTGAATAAGGGTGGTAGAGTTTCTGTAATCACTTTCCATTCCTTGGAAGATCGCATTTGCAAGCAAGTTTTTGCGAAATTTGTTGAGAAATGTACGTGTCCACCTGATTTTCCGTTATGTGTATGCGGTCGCAAGTCGACCTTACGCTTAATTAATCGCAAACCAATCGGGCCAAGTGAAGAAGAACTGGAACAAAATCCACGTTCTCGCTCAGCCAAATTAAGAATCGCAGAAAAATGCGAATAGACAGAACATATGAGAGGGGTACTCAAATGTCATACTATCAAGGAAATCTAGCACTTAAACAAGAGCCGGTGATGCACAAACAAACACGTCAGACGACTCGTACTGTACAGACAACAAAGACGCTGCCAAAGAAAGAAAAAATGCTGTACCTGATTTCTTTAGCGGTATGTGGTTTGATTGCTTCCCTTGTTATTTTGAATAATGCTGCTGTGTATCAGACAAATCTTGACTTACAACAAAAAAAGCAAGCAATTAAGGAACTAAACCAAGCGAATGCGATTTTGCAAGTGCAAATCCGTTCCTTACAAGAACCTAAGCGTCTTCAAGAAATGGGTAAGATGTTAGGTTATACAACGCAAGGCGCAGATCAAACACAATTGGTTCAATCCGGATCAGTACAAGTTACTGGACAAAACTCCTCTGTTGCTGTTAATGTACGCTAGTGGAGTGATAATCGATGCTAAGACAAATTAAGAGACGTTCTCTATTATTAGTGGGTCTACTACTACTAGCTTTTCTCTATTTAATTATTCGTATTTTCTATGTTCAGATTGTGCAGGGACCAGAATTAGTCCGTAAAGCCTCTGATGAATTGTGGAATACATCTCGCTTGTTGCAGCCTGTTCGCGGATCAATTGTTGACCGTAAAGGGACGATTCTTGCGCAAGAAGCGGTGGCATATACGTTATCTGTTAATCCTAAACTTATTCATAAATTTGGCGTCGAACGAGAAACGGTCGACGCCTTAGCTCCGTTACTTGGCCTTAAGACGAGCGAGCAGCGACAACAGTTGCGTAAAAAAATCACAGAAAAGAATGCAAAAGGCGAATATTACGTGCAGCGTGAAGTTCGTCCTTATGGTTGGAAAATTGATGCAACACTTGGTCAAAATATCCAAAAAGTAATCGATAAAAAAGAACTAATTGGTGTATATCTTCTGCCTGAGCAGAAGCGATATTATCCGTCGGGTGATCTAGCCTCCCACGTGATTGGTTATATGACGAAGGAAGGCAATGCTGCAATGGGCTTGGAAGTGAAATACGATAGCATTTTAAAAGGAAAAGCAGGGTATGTTTCCTATGAGAAAGATTTGAAAGGCTATCAGCTACCAAACTCCGATGTTACTTATAAAGCACCAGTAAATGGAAAGTCATTACAATTGACATTGGATTCGAACATTCAAGCGTATATCGAGCAAGCGTTGCTTGATGTTTACAATGAATATAAGCCAAAGAATATTATGGCGATTGCTGCCAATCCACATACAATGGAAATTCTCGGCATGGCAAATTACCCTACATTTAACCCAAATAAATATTGGACAGCTAGTTCGCAAGAAGATTTCCGTACGAGCGCATTGTCAAGCATCTATGAACCGGGTTCAACTTTTAAGATTGTAACTTTGGCTGGTGCAGTTGAAGAAGGGATGTTTAACCCAAATGCCACGTACATGTCTGGTAAAGTCCGAATTGGTGGGTATTGGATTAAAGACCACAACAATGGGCAAGGTTGGGGAGCGATTACTTATTTAGAAGGCCTTAAGCGATCTAGTAATATCGCCTTTGTCAAATTAGGATATGAGCAATTAGGTGCGCAGAAACTTCGCAGTTATATTGATAAATTTGGTTTCGGTGTTAAGACCGGCATAGATTTACCTGGTGAAATGGCAGGAGCAATTAGTTTCCGCCAAGATATCCCTACCGAAGTGGCGACTGCTACATTCGGACAAGGGCAAGTTGAAGTAACGGCTTTGCAACAATTAAATGCGATTTCAGCGATTGCCAACGGTGGTAAATTGATGAAACCGTATTTAGTTAAAAAAATCATTTCTGCTGATGGTCAGACTGTCGAGAAAGAGATCAAACCAACAGTTGTCCGTCAAGTTATTAAGAAAGAGACAGCAACCCAAGTCGGGTTGTACCTCGAACAAGTCGTAAACGATTTGGAAATTGGTACAGGTCGACGTGCATATGTTGAAGGGTATCGTCTTGCTGGGAAGACCGGTACAGCACAGAAGGTAGTGAATGGTCGTTATTCGACGTCGAATCAATACGTAATGTCGTTCGTTGGGTATGCTCCAGTAGACAATCCAAAAATCTCATTAATCGTTATTGTGGATGAACCGAAAGTAAGTGATTATCGACAAGGTGGTCTCATTGTTGGACCACTGTTTAAAAATATTATGAAGAAAAGTCTGCTTTCATTAGGTGTTGAAGCACAGAAAGTGAGCAATACGATTGATATCGCGCAACCTGTTAAAGAAGTTCCTAATGTTACTGGCTTCACAACAATTGCAGCGCAAACCGAATTGATGCGAAGTGGGATGCCGATGATGTTCCTCGGCAAAGGGACCACTGTGCTAAAGCAAGATCCTGTTGCTGGAACGAAGCGGATTCAAGGGCAGAATATGTATATGTTGACCGAAGATCCTAGCAAGATTGTGATGCCGGATTTAACTGGAAAGTCGATGAAAGAGGCACTGCGCGTGTGTACATTACTTGGGGTGCAAGTTCAGTTCCAGGGTGAAGGGTACGTGAAACAGCAATCGTGGATCGGACCTAGTGCAAATAAAAACTTAAAAATCGTGTTGCAACCGTTGGGCTCCATTTTCCCAGCAACGCCAACACCTTCAGCGAAATCTTCACTTAAATCAGGGGGCCAATGAGCGCACGTGCGCTCGTTCTAGCCCTTTTTTTCTTGAATATGGATGTAAGTAATTCATCTTCATGAAAAAGGGGTGCCTCATGCAGAGCAGTAATCGTTTAATACGCCAACGACTCGTCATGATTGGGATTGGCATTACCGTTTTTTTTATCGTAATGGTTGCTCGGTTAGGTTATGTTCAATTGATACAAGGGCCGGAATTAGCTGAGAAAGCAGAGGATTTATGGCGAAGAAATGTGCCTTATACAGCAAAGCGTGGCGAGATTATCGATCGCAATGGGGATCGTCTGACCTATAATATTAGTACACCCACCATCTGGGCAATTCCAGCACAAGTGAAAGATGTTGAGGGTACAGCGTTACAATTGGCCCGTATCTTGCAAATGTCGAGTGACACAATAAAGCAACAATTGCAGAAACGCTCGATGATTGAGCGCATTCAGCCAGGTGGACGTAAAATTTCAACGGAGCGTGCACAAGCCGTCCGAGAATTAAATTTAACAGGGATTAAAGTAGCTGAAGATAATCAACGCTATTACCCGTTCAATCGATTGGCCTCGCACGTACTTGGGTTTGTCGGGATTGATAATCAGGGATTAACCGGTGTTGAATTAAGTCATAATAATTATTTAACCGGGATTGCTGGCGGCGTATCCTTCTTTACGGATGCGAGTGGTCGTGAAATGCCGAACACCTCAGAATCCTATCAAAAACCACGAGACGGACTTTCCCTGCAGCTGACACTTGATAAACATATCCAAACGGTGTTAGAACGCGAACTTGATCGAACGATGGTACAGTTTCGCCCTAATCAAGCATTGGGTATTGTAATGAATCCTAAGACGGGTGAAGTCATGGCGATGGCATCAAAACCTGATTACGAACCCTCTAATTATAGGGCCTTTCCGTCTGAAGTTTATAATCGAAACTTGCCGATTTGGATGACATACGAACCTGGTTCAACATTTAAAATTATTACATTAGCGGCCGCGCTTAACGAAGGGAAAGTCGATTTAGACGACGATCATTTTCATGATCCTGGGTATATCAAGGTGGCCAATGCACGGTTACGTTGTTGGAAACGATCTGGTCATGGCTCACAGACGTTTCTCGAAGGTGTCGAAAACTCATGCAACCCAGGTTTCGTATTACTAGGGCAACGGTTAGGTAAAGAAAAGTTATTCTCCTACATAAAAAATTTCGGATTTGGTCAAAAGACGGGGATTGATTTACGTGGAGAAGAAAATGGCATCTTATTCAAATTAAATCGGGTGGGGCCTGTTGAACTTGCGACGACTTCCTTTGGTCAAGGGGTGTCGGTTACCCCAATTCAACAAATTACGGCTGTATCAGCGGCGATTAACGGGGGTGTCCTCATGAAACCCTACACGACAAAAGCTTGGATTCGCAGACAATCGGAGGAGATTATCCAACAAAGCCAGGCGCAACAAGTGCGACGTGTGATTTCTTCGGCAGCCTCGAAAGAAGTAAGACGCGCGTTAGAAAGTGTCGTTGCAAATGGAACGGGTCGGAATGCATTCATCGATGGTTATCGCGTTGGTGGAAAAACCGGTACGGCGCAGAAGGTAATTAACGGTCGTTATTCGAATAATGAATATATTGTTTCTTTTGTTGGCTTTGCACCTGCCGATGACCCACAGTTAATCATGTACGTTGCTGTGGATAATCCGAAAGGGATTCAATTTGGCGGGCTGATTGCGGCACCCATTGTGAAGAATGTGATGGCCGACAGTTTACGTTATTTAAAAGTGCCTGCGCGAAAAGATCAAATGCCAAAGAAACTGATATATCCAGACGTACCAATTATCGAAGTCCCCGATTTAATTGGTGAAACAACACAGCACATCTATGAATCATTGAATATGGACTTTCAGTTGGCGAAGTCAGGGACAGGAAATACTGTAATTAGCCAGGCGCCAAAGCCAGGGGAGCGAGTCAAGCAAGGATCGACGATTCGCATATACATGGGCGATTAATCGTAAGGAGGATGAAAGCATTGAAATTAATGGAACTCGCACAACTGCTCCAACAATCGAAATTGATTGGTAGCGGTCAAGTTGAGATAACAGGAATGGAAACGGACTCCCGTAAAGTAAAGCAGGGCGATTTGTTTATATGCTTACCAGGTGCACTTGCAGACGGCCACGACTTTATCGATAAAGCATTAGCGAATGGGGCTGTTGCCATTGTCGCTTCAAAGCCAGTCGTACCAGATGTGCCTGTTATTCTTGTACCTGATACACGATTAGCAATGGCAATTATGGCCGATCATTTTTTTGCCTATCCGAGCCGAGAATTAAAGATAATTGGCATTACAGGTACAAATGGCAAGACAACAACATCTCTATTGCTTGATTCGATTCTTCGAGATGCGGGCCATCGTACTGACTTAATGGGGACAATTGCGATGCGTATCGGCAACCATGTGTATGAGGCAAAAAATACAACCCAAGAAGCCCTTGAATTACAGCGTAATTTACGCAAGATGAAATTCGGTGGAGCCGAATATACTGTGATGGAAGTTTCGAGCCATGCTTTGGAATTAGGGCGTGTAAAGGGCGTGCGATTCAAAACGGCGATTTTTACGAACTTGACCCAGGACCATTTGGATTTCCATGGTGGCATGGATCAATATAAAGCTGCGAAGGGCTTGTTCTTCTCGCGTCTAGGCAATACGTATGATGCACAATTTAAGGTCAGTGCAATCTTAAATGCCGATGACCCTGCTTCAGAAGAATATCGTCGTTTGACGGCTGCTGAAGTGATTACATATGGGATTGATAACATTGCTGATGTTCGTGCAGTAGATATCACGCTGCAGGCTTCTGGCACGAGCTTTACAGTACAATCATTTGCCGGTGAACAAGTGTTTCAATTGCAGTTAATCGGCAAATTTAATGTGTATAATGCGTTGGCGGCGATTACTGCAGCGCTCGTTGAGGGTATCCCACTTTCGGTTATCGCGAATAGTTTAGCTAGTGTAAAAGGGGTAAATGGACGATTTGAACCTGTTCAAGCAGGGCAATCTTTCTCCGTGATTGTTGATTATGCGCATACACCAGACAGTTTAGAAAATGTGCTCTCCACGATCCAAGAATTTGTCCAAGGTAAGATTATTACCGTATTTGGATGTGGTGGGGATCGTGACCGTACGAAGCGCCCGATAATGGGACGTATTGCCAACGAAATGAGTGATTATTCGATAATTACTTCAGACAATCCGCGCACCGAACAACCGGCTGCCATTTTGTCTGAGATTGAGCATGGAATAAAGAGCAAGCCGTACGGTTTCAAATCCTATGAAATCATCGAGGATCGCAAGCTAGCGATTGAAAAAGCAATTGAAATCGCAGGCCCACAAGATGTAGTATTGATTGCGGGTAAAGGTCATGAGACGTACCAAGAAATTAACGGCATTCGCTACGATTTTGATGATCGTCTTGTAGCAGAAGCAGCCATAAGGGGCAGACAACAGTGATAAAGCGCAGGTTATATGATGTGCTCGAGATGGTTGGTGGATTGCCTTCAACGCATTTCAATGGAGAACTAGAAATCAACGGTGTAAGCACCGATAGTCGTAACATGCAAGCAGGGCAATTATATGTGCCACTCGTTGGCGAGAAATTTGATGGTCATGACTTTGTTGGTGATGTGTGCAACAAAGGGGTGGCCTGTCTCCTCTGGCAAAAAAATCATGGTCCAGCACCAGCTGATGTTTCGGCGATTATTGTTGAAGACACGTTAGTCGCGCTACAACAATTGGCGGCTGCGTATCGGCAGCAATTACCTTTAAAAGTCATTGGAATAACAGGAAGTAACGGGAAGACGACAACGAAAGATATGGTTGCTGCAATTGCGGCGACCACGTATCGTGTACATAAGACTGCGGGTAATTTTAACAATCACATTGGACTTCCGTTGACGATTTTGTCGATGGATGAGCAATGCGAAGTTTTGATATTAGAAATGGGCATGAGTGGTTTTGGGGAAATTGAGCAATTGTCTTTGATTGCCCGCCCTGATGCAGCAGTAATTACGATTATTGGCGAGTCCCACATGTTACAATTGGGTTCACGTAAAGGGATTGCGCAGGCAAAAATGGAAATTGTTGCGGGTCTGAAACCAGGCGGGCTGCTTGTTGTGCCTGGCAATGAACCCTTACTTCAAGAACGTATCGAAGCGCAAGGATTGGCAGAAAAGTTTGAAATCGTTCGTTTTGGCGAGCATTCTCTTCATGATCTTTATTTAACAGGCGTGATGGTTCAGGCGGAACATACGAGTTTCACGATCAATCTGAACGATCAAGTCTATTCGGTTCCTATGGCGGGTGAACATAACGCTTATAACGCTTTAGCTGCGATTGCCATTGGCAATTGGTTGCAGGTTAATCCTGAGCAGGCCAAATTTGGCCTTAAACAAATGGTGCCAACTGGCATGCGCATGGAAGTCGTGAAGACGGCAACGGGATTAACGGTAATGAATGATGCCTATAATGCGAGTCCTACCTCAATGAAGGCGGCGATTGCGTGGATAGGCATGTTAAAGGGCTATCGCCGTAAATTTGTCGTGCTTGGTGATATGTTGGAACTCGGCCCAGATGCGGAAATGTTTCATCGTGAAATTGGTAGGATGCTGACACCACATGTTGTTGATGCCGTCCTTACCTATGGACCTCAGGCCGCATGGATTGCTGAAGAAGCCAAAGCAAACTTTGCAGATGCCAATGTGCAACACTTGGAAGATCATGCTGCAATCGCTGATTTGATTCGTCAATTCTCAAATGAGCAAGACATCGTCTTGATCAAAGCATCAAGAGGAATGAAGATGGAACAAGTCATCGCATTTTTGAAATAAGTAGAGGAGGATGAATAATCCCCATGGAATTAACACCTGTATTGATTACAATTGGCGTCTCTTTTTTACTTGCTATTTTATTCGGACCGATATCGATTCCCATCTTGCGAAGATTGAAATTTGGTCAACAAGTTCGTGATGATGGACCACAAGCCCATTTAAAAAAGATGGGAACACCAACAATGGGCGGAATCATTATTCTACTTGCAATGTCATTCGCCTTCATTCGATTTACAGACACGAGTACGTACGAATTTTACATTTTAATAGTGGGTAGCCTTGGATTTGGTCTGATTGGATTTTTAGATGATTTTATTAAAATTCGCTTCAAGCGTTCACTCGGTTTAACGGCAAAACAAAAACTTGTTGGACAATTGCTTGTCTCCTTAGCCGCGGTTGGTCTTTTAATCGCGATGGGACAAGATACAGCGATTTATGTGCCTGGCACAACTTTTTCACTCGAGTTAGGTTGGTTTTATTACGCCCTTGTTATCATTATTTTTTGGGCAGCTACAAATGCTGTGAATATCACCGATGGTCTTGATGGTTTGCTTTCTGGCACAAGTGCGATTACATTCGGTGCGTTTGCGATAATTGCGTTGATGCAGACGGATGTTGAAGTAAGCTTCTTTTCAGCCGCAATGATTGGTGCCGTTCTTGGTTTCTTAGTATTCAATGCTCATCCCGCGAAAGTATTTATGGGCGATACAGGGTCACTTGGAATCGGCGGTGGATTAGCAGCAGTTGCCATCTTAACAAAGACAGAATTGCTTTTAGTCATTATCGGTGGGGTATATGTGGTTGAAATGCTCTCCGTTATTATTCAAGTTATTTCTTTCAAGACAAGAGGCAAACGCGTATTCAAAATGGCCCCTATTCACCATCATTTCGAATTAAGTGGTTGGTCAGAGTGGCGAGTTGTAATTACATTGTGGATCGCAGCACTAGTTTGTGCTGGCGTAGGATTATACTTACATGAGGGGTTGTCAATTGGATGAAGCACCCATTACATTACAAGGATTTAGAGGTCGTGGTAATCGGCCTTGCGAAGAGTGGACAAGCTGTAGCTCAGACGATGCATAAATATGGTGCGAAGGTCACGGTAAACGATCTAAAGCCGCGGTCATCTTCACCAGAAGCGGAACCTTTAGAAAAGTTAGGCATTCAAGTGATTTGTGGGGAGCATCCAGCAGATTTGATTCATCCAGGCGTTGCGTTGGTAATCAAAAACCCAGGAATCCCTTACTTTGCTGATCCTGTGAAACGCGCAATCGAGTTGGGTATTGAAGTGGTGACAGAAGTAGAAGTTTCCTCTTTCTTGACTGAAGCTCCGATTATCGGGATTACAGGCTCCAATGGCAAGACAACAACGACGACGTGGGTTGGTCAGATGCTTAAAGCAGGTGGTTTACAACCGGTAGTCGCAGGAAACATTGGACGTCCCTTGTGTGATGCTGCATCAAATACAACAGGTGACTTTTGGCTTGTCGTGGAGTTGAGCAGTTTTCAATTAAAAGGTACAACAGATTTCAAACCGCATATTGGTTGTTTGCTGAACATTGCGGAGACACATTTGGATTACCACGGAGACATGGCAGATTACCAAGCGTCGAAATTGAAACTATTTGCGAATCAGACGAAAGATAACTTTTCGATTCTCAATGCGGACGATGCCTATTGTCAGGAAATCCTTCCTCAGTTGAATGGGACGGTTGTCTTGTTCTCAGTGACGCAGGATTTGCCGGATGGGTTCTGCATGGCTTCGGATAACGAAGGCATAGAATGGCTTGTTCGTAAAGCAAATGGTACTGTGGCAGATTGGATTTGTCCGGCCGAGGAAGTAGGTATTTTAGGTCGATATAACATTGAAAATGCATTAGCAGCAGCTGCGATTGCTTGGGCAAGCGGCGTGCAAGTCAATGTAATTGGACAGGTTATTCGTGATTTCCGGGGTGTTGAACACCGACTTGAATTTGTGGCAAAGACGAATGACGTTAGTTACTACAATAATTCTAAAGCAACAAATGCGCAGGCATCAATCAAAGCATTGCAGGCCTTTAAAGAGAAAGTGATTTGGATTGGCGGAGGTTTGGATCGCGGGTCTGATTATATGGAATTACTCCCTCACTTTAAAGACAAGGTGAAGGCCGCGGTCATCATAGGTGAAACAAAAGAAAAAATTCGTCACGTCGCTGAATTAGCTGGTATTGCGGATATTCAGTTAATCGACGGTGGAAAAGAAGAAGCAGCACAAGTCATTCATCAAGCAGTTAAAGCAGCGACACAATTCGCCAAGCCGGGCGATGTTGTCTTGTTATCTCCTGCATGTGCAAGCTGGGATATGTTCACGTCATATGAAGTTCGCGGACGCATTTTTAAAGAAGCGGTGCATAACATCTAACTAGCGAATAGCTGGAGGTGTGCATCGATTGTCTAGAACCATTCGAAATGGCCCAGATTGGATTATGTTACTAACCATTGTTGCATTGCTTGCACTTGGCATTGTCATGGTATACAGCGCAAGTGCTGTATCAGCCTTTCATGATTTCGGTGATAAATATTACTACGTCAAGCGCCAGGCTATTTTTGCAATTCTTGGCTTAATCGCAATGATTGTTACGATGAGAACGGATTATTGGATTTGGCGAAAATGGTCAAAAGTAGGACTATGGATCTGTTTTGGATTACTTGCTGCTGTCCTTGTTCCGGGTATCGGTGTTGTCCGAGGTGGGGCGCGAAGTTGGTTAGGGATTGGTTCGTTAGGGATTCAGCCATCGGAATTTATGAAACTTGGCATGGTCTTATTCTTAGCTAATCGCTTAGCAGGGCAAGGGGCAGATATTCATCGCTTTATTCGCGGTTTTGTTCCACCGTTAGCAATCGTGGGTTTGGCTTTTGGTTTGATCATGCTACAACCAGATTTGGGAACAGGTGCCGTATTAGTTGGGTCATCGATGCTTCTTATTTTTGCAGCAGGTGCAGGCATTAAACATTTGATGGGACTCGTTTTCGTCGGTTTTGCTGGATTTATTGGATTAATTGTTACAGCGCCTTATCGCTTACAACGAATCACCGCTTTTCTTGATCCTTGGCAAGATCCGCTTGGTGCTGGCTATCAAGCGATTCAGTCGCTTTACGCGATTGGTCCTGGTCAATTAATGGGGCTTGGGCTTGGGATGAGTCGTCAAAAATTTAATTATCTCCCTGAACCGCAAACAGACTTTATTTATGCCATCATTGCTGAAGAATTAGGGTTTCTTGGTGGCATAACTGTGCTATGCTTATTCTTGATTTTAATTTGGTGCGGGTTGCGGACTGCGCTTGCGATTCAAGATCGCTTCGGGCGTCTGATGGCTTTCGGCATCACGGCAATCGTTGCTGTTCAGGTAATTATTAATATAGGTGTTGTCATTGGCTTGATGCCAGTAACTGGAATTACATTGCCTTTAATTAGTGCAGGTGGATCATCGTTGACGATTATGTTGACGGCACTTGGTATCGTATTAAACATTTCTAAGTATGCGAGGTGGGGCTCGTGAAAATTGTGCTCACAGGTGGCGGTACGGGAGGACATATTTATCCCGCATTAGCCATTGGACGATATTGTCAGCAACAAGAACCAAATACTGAATTATTATACATAGGGTCGGATACTGGCCTCGAACGAGACATCGTGCCTAAAGCCGGTGTTGCATTCGAGGCAATTCGTGTTTCTGGATTTCGTCGCAAAGTATCCTTATCCAATTTACAGACGGTATGGCATTTTGTACGAGCTGTATCGCGCAGCAAGAATCTGCTTCGTAGATTTAAACCTGATGTTGTTATAGGTACAGGTGGTTATGTGTGTGGCCCTGTCATGTACGCGGCGGCACAGCTCAATATTCCAACGATGATTCACGAGCAGAATGTCTTGCCTGGGTTGACCAATCGATTTTTGAGTCGTTATGCCGATGTGGCAGCTGTCAGTTTTCCCGGTGGGGAGAAATACTTTACAAAGTCTCCTAAAGTTGTTTATACCGGAAATCCGCGCGCGTCTGAGGTGATTCATGCGAATCCGGTTGCAGCACGTGAACGTTTGGGTATCAAAAATGACGTCCCTATCGTTGTGTTTGTAGGCGGGAGTCGAGGTGCACGCGCCTTAACCGAATTAATGATTGCAATGGCGCCATTATGGCAAGTTGAAGAAACTTTCCAAGTGGTTTATGTGACTGGTGCACCGTACTATGAAACGACAGTAACGAAGATTCAGAAACATATTGATAAATTGAAAGGGAAGTTAATCGTTGTCCCTTATGTCGATCAATTTCCTGATTTGTTAGCGGCGAGTAGCTTGGTAGTATGCCGTTCTGGGGCATCTTCGATTGCAGAGTTGACAGCGTTTGGGATACCGTCGATTCAAGTTCCTTCACCTAACGTAACGAATAATCATCAGGAAGCAAATGCCCGTCGCCTTGTCGAAGCAGGGGCTGCAGAAATGGTGTTAGAACGTGATTTGCACGCCATTAATTTATCGATGCGAATCCGTAAATTGATGGGTGTATCGCCCGAGTTGCTTAAGATGCGCGAGTCTGCAAAAGCAATTGGTAAACCCGATTCGGCGCAAGTCATTTATGAATTAATCCGAGAAATGAAAAAATAGAGCATGCATGTCACCTCTATGTGCGTTCGCACATACGATGGGTACATAGCAAGGGTGCTTGGTGGGGGTTAAGGTGATCGCATGAAAGCAATCGTAGAGGCATTGCAACAAGCGAATATCGAAGTTCGAGAACACGAAAGTATGCGCGAACATACCACTTGGAAAATTGGCGGTCCTGCTGATTTATTTATTCATGTGGAAGATGCCAAGCAACTACAAGTCGCGATGAAGATTTTACATGATTTTCAAATCCCTTGGACAGTCATTGGACGTGGTTCGAATACGCTTGTCGAAGATAAGGGAATTCGCGGTGCGGTGTTGAAATTGGGCCGAGGATTCGAATCGTTCGACGTTGAAGACACCGTTGTGACTGTTGGTGGGGCCTATTCGTTTATTAAACTGTCTGTCATGGTTGGTAAAGAAGGATTAACCGGTCTTGAATATGCTGGGGGGATTCCGGGTTCAGTAGGTGGTGCGGTGTATATGAATGCTGGCGCTCACGGTTCGGATATTTCACATATTTTGGATCGCGCTGAAGTAGTCTTCGCAAATGGCGACATTCGAGTTTTGGAGAATGCAGATTTTCAATTTAAATATCGTCATTCCGTGTTGCATGAACAAAAGGGTATCGTGACGAAAGCGGTCTTTGCACTGAAACATGGTGATCGCAAAGAAATTGCTTCTGCGATGGCTTCTCATAAAGAACGCCGCCTGCGGACACAACCATTACAAATGCCTTGTGCAGGAAGTGTATTCCGGAATCCGGAGGGTGATTTTGCAGCTCGTTTAATTGAACAGGCAGGGTTGAAGGGCTTGCGTCGCGGTGGTGCGGAAATTTCCACCTTGCATGCCAATTTCATTGTAAATCATGGTGACGCATCCGCGGCTGATGTGCTTGGTCTAATGGATGATGTGCAGCGAATTATTCAAGAAAACAATCAAATATTACTTGTTCCAGAGGTGCTCAGAGTCGGCGAACGCTAACCTCGGAGGTGGGGTCTTGGAAAGATTGCGAATTGAAGGTGGTCAGCCACTGATTGGATCAATTCAAGTACATGGTGCCAAGAACGCTGCATTGCCAATCATTGCGGCAACGACACTTGTTTCAGGTGTCCACGTGATTAGCAATGTTCCACAATTAAAAGATATCGAAGTGATGCTGCAAATTTTGCAAGTATTAGGATGTTCTGTATCACATGTGAATGATGTGGTAACGATTGATACAAGTACGATCAATTCGACTCAAATCCCAGAATTATTAATGCGTCAGATGCGGTCATCCATTTTTTTATTAGGTCCTTTGTTGGCGAGATTTGGTCAAGTTGAGACTTTTCAACCGGGTGGCTGTGCGATTGGTGAACGTAAAGTTGATTTGCATTTCTCTGGTCTGCAGGCACTTGGCGCCGAAATCATTGCAATGCCGGCATCGATTCGATGTGTTGCAAGTCAATTGAAAGGTACTTCAATTCACTTGCATTTTCCAAGTGTTGGGGCAACGGAAAATATGATGATGGCGGCAGTTATGGCTGAAGGAACGACATACATTCACAATGCTGCGAAAGAACCAGAGATTACGGACTTACAGCATTTCCTAAATGCAATGGGTGCACAAGTAACAGGTGCGGGTACGGAGACCATTGCCATTCGCGGTGTTTCCGAGTTACACGCTACACAATATCGTGTTATTCCTGATCGCATCGTTGCAGGAACATTATTATGTGCAGCCGTGGCGACAAAAGGGGATATTGTCCTTAGTGATGTTCGTGTCGAGCATTTGACAAGTGTGACGAACATATTATGTCAGATGGGCGCTAAATTCGAATATTCGACGGATATGATACGCGTAATGATGGAACAACGACCAACTGCAATGGATAACATTTCAACCGGTCCATATCCAGCATTTCCTACCGATTTACAAGCACAAATCATGGTATTATTGTCACTAAGTGAAGGATTTAGTATGCTCAAAGAGACAATTTTTGAGCGACGGTTCCAACATGTTGAACAATTGCGCATGCTTGGAGCAAACATTCGAACAGAAGATGGTCTGGCATACATTCATGGTGTAAGACGATTACATGGTGCTACGGTGCAAGCAACGGATTTACGTGCGGGTGCAGCTCTAATTATTGCAGGATTAGCTGCAAAGGGAACAACTTGGATTGAGCAATTGAAACATATTGATCGTGGCTATGATCGTGTTGAGGCGATGTTCACACAACTCGGTGCTACAATTGCTAGAGATAGACGGGACCATTTGATTGAACAAATTGTTATATAGTCGAACGACGCCGAACCGACACTGGTCCGGTGGCGTTTACTTCCAATACCGGACAAGCTAGGAGCTGATGAAGTGAAGCAAAAGAAACAAGCGGCTAATGCGAAGAATAAATTAACCCGCGTTTTAATTTTATTTTTTCTGATTGTCGCTGCAGCCATCTTTTTTAAGTCTCCGTTAGCTGAAATTAAGGTCATTCAGGTTGAAGGAAACTTAATTGCCGGTAAACAAGAAATCCTAAATAAAGCAGGGCTTGTTGCGGGTGATTCCTTTTTTGCTTTCCGTGCAGGAGCTGCTGAAAATCGTATCGAAGAAATTCCAGGCGTGAAATCCGCTAATGTAAAGCGATCTTTTCCTGGGAATATTACACTTGAAATCAGCGAATATCGATTGGCTGCATATCAGGTTGTCAATGGAAAAGCTGAGATGGTCCTCGAAGATGGACACGTTCTTCCAATGAATGACTTAAGTACTTGGTTGGATCGACCCATCCTGAGTAACTGGTCAAACTATGAAAAATTGAAACTTGAACTTTGTAAAGTCTTGGCAGAATTGTCTTATGAGCAAGTGGCAGATTTATCTGAAATCATGCCTGCCCCGACAAAGGCTTATCCTGATAAAATTAAAATATACACCCGATCATCATTTGAAGTGGTGACAACAGTCAGCAAATTAAAAGGGAAACTGCCATATTTAGCGAATGTAGTTAACGACCTCAAAGAAGCAGGTCAAATGTCTGGTCGAATTACAATGCTTGAAGCCAATTCGTCGCAACCCTTTATTCCAAATTCACAACAATAATTTGTAATTTGTGTCTATTAATGCTACTGAAATAATGCTAAAATTTAAAATGTGTAATTTTTTAAGTAATTAATCCCATAGGAGGTGTCAAAGCTTGAGCGACATTATTGTAAGTTTGGATATCGGCTCTTCTAAAGTGCGCGCAATTGTTGGTGAAGTGAAAGAACAATCCATCAATATTATTGGCGTTGGTACTTCCGAATCCGAAGGAATTCGCAAAGGCTCGATTGTTGACATCGATCAAACTGTGCAATCCATTCGTGAAGCTGTAGATCATGCAGAGCGCATGGTTGGCGTGCAGATTAACGAAGTTTATGTATCTATTTTAGGTGCACATATAGCTTTACAACACAGCCAAGGCGTTGTTGCTGTATCTAATGCTGACCGTGAAATTACGGACGAAGATATTGAGCGTGTTTATCAAGCGGCTAAAGTTATTGCACTACCGCCTGAACGTGAAATCATAAGTGTTATTCCTCAGCAATTTGTTGTAGATGGATTAGATGGTATCCAAGATCCGCGTGGCATGATTGGCGTTCGTCTAGAAGTTGAAGCGACCATTATAACTGGCGCGAAGACAGCTATCCATAATTTGCTTCGTTGTATTGAACGTGCAGAACTTGTAACTGCAGGCCTCATCTTATCGCCATTAGCAGCAAGTCAACTGTCCCTTACGAAAGATGAACTTGCGATGGGTACGTATCTTGTCGATATTGGTGCAGGTCAGACAACAATTTCTGTATTTGAGCAAGGTAATCTTGTAGCCATTTCTACCTTACCAATTGGTGGAGAGTATATTACGAGCGACATTTCAATTGGCTTACGTACAAGCACTGAAGTAGCTGAACGAATTAAATTGAAATATGGGTGCGCATCCGCTCAACTTGCTGACGTTGATCAGCAATTTAAAGTGAGTCGAATGGGCACGAATCAAGAAAAAGATTTTTCACAGTTGGAGTTAGCGAACATTATTGAACCTCGTGTTCAAGAAATCTTCCATCTGATTAATCAGGAAGTTGTTCGACTTGCACGTCGCGACGTTGTTGCTGGATTTGTCCTAACGGGTGGTACAGTTGCAATGCCAGGGATGTTGGAAGTTGCGAACCAAGAGTTAATTTTACCTGCGCGAATTGCTACGCCTGATTTTATCGGCGTTCGTGATCCTGGCTATACAAATGGGGTTGGCCTCATTCAATTTGTATCCAAGAACATTCGCAATCGCACATCAGCGAACGTATCGAAAGCCCCTGTTGCAGCGAAATCTTCGAAAGCTGCATCAGTGAAACAAAAGCCTGTGAAGACGAAATCCAAAGATGGCGGATTCATGGACAAGCTCAAAGAATTTTTAAGTGATTTTATCTAAGACTTGATAGGGGGTTCATATATTATGTTTGAATTTGAAGTGGATAGCACACAATTGGCCCGAATCAAGGTCATTGGTGTGGGTGGCGGTGGCGGTAACGCAGTAAACCGTATGATTGATTTTGGTGTAAAGAATGTTGATTTCATCGCAGTGAATACAGATGCACAAGCATTGCATCTTTCCAAAGCGGATACAAAGATTCAATTGGGTGAGAAATTAACACGAGGCCTTGGTGCAGGTGCAAATCCAGAAGTGGGTCGCAAAGCTGCTGAGGAATCCAAAGAACTAATCGAAAAGACATTACAAGGCGCGGACATGGTCTTCGTAACTGCTGGCATGGGTGGCGGTACGGGTACAGGAGCGGCTGCAATTGTTGCTGAAGCATCTAAGCAAATTGGTGCCCTAACAGTTGGTGTTGTTACGCGTCCATTTACATTTGAAGGTCGCCGTCGTTCGACACATGCAGATTCTGGTGTTGAGGCACTTCGCGATAAAGTTGACACGTTAATCATTATTCCGAATGATCGTCTGCTTGAAATTGTTGACAAAAAGACGCCTCTTAACGAAGCGTTCCGCGAAGTTGATAATGTATTGCGTCAAGCGGTACAAGGTATTTCTGATTTGATTACATTCACAGGTCTAATTAACCTCGATTTTGCTGACGTGAAGACAATTATGTCTGATGGAGGTGCAGCGTTAATCGGTATCGGTGAAGCATCTGGTGAGAACTCCGCAGCAGAAGCAGCGAAGAAAGCAATTCATAGCCCATTGTTAGAGACATCAATCGATGGTGCTCGTGGTGTGATTGTTAACATCACAGGAGGTCCGAATCTTGGGTTGCACGAAGTAAATGAAGCAGTAAATTATGTGAATGACTGTGCAGATCCAGACGTTAACTTAATCTTCGGTGCGAGCATCGACGAGAACTTGAAAGATTCAATCAAGGTAACCGTTATTGCTACTGGTTTTGATGCAGATAAAATTTTGAACACGCCAATCGGCTTAACACGACCAACGGTGGCTCCAGGTCAACCGGTGAAACCAAACACAACATTGAACACAGGTGGAACAGCACCAATTGGTGGCAATTTAGATATTCCAGCGTTCTTACGCAAGAACCAACCCAATATTCGCGAATAGATACATTTCTTGCAGAAGCACTGCATTTAACAGGTTAATCCCTGTCGAATGCAGTGCTTTTTTTGTTTCGACAAAAGAAATGAAGATTCCACAGCGGAAGCTGACAGACTTCGCTAGAAGGCCAGCCGTATACTTTTCACATGGTCGTATATGTGGATGTATTATTTGCGTTTAACTTATTTATCGATGCGTTTATGTTGGTTATGACTGGTGTAATGCGTAAGTCCACACTTGTTTGGTGGCGGATTATCCTAGCTGCTATTGTAGGTGCGTTTTATGTGTTATTCATTTTTCTGCCAAGCTTGTCAGGAATGTTTCATTTTACTGCCAAAGTTCTCATATCCTTAATTATCGTTTGGATTGCCTTTGGTTACCGCGACTGGCAACGATTCGGCAAACATGTAGCGGTTTTTTATGTGCTTAATTTTGTCGCTGCTGGTGGGGTTATCGGTGTTCAACAAATCCTGCAGTCACAATCCGAATTTTTTGATGGCATTCGCTTTACAAGTTCAGGGACAGTGACAATTCCGCTACAACTGAGCATCGGCTTTATTCTGCTTACAATCAGTCCAATTGTTTGGTTATTTCGACAAGTTGTAGTAAGCAGGCGTCGAATGGATGCGATATCGAAGTGGGTCATGCCTGTCGAAATTGGATTTTCTAATTACGTTATTCCGTGTTTGGGATTACTTGATACAGGCAATCAGCTCCATGAACCGATGACGGGGTTACCTGTAATGGTATGCGAATTACACCTTTGGGAAGAAATCATTCCAAAAGATGTATACGAAATCATCTCGAAACAGGCCTACCAGACGTCTTCTGTCGAGTGGGAGCACGCCGATCGGATCCGCTATATTCCGTATCGTGGGATACATAGCGGTGTACAGGTAATGATCGCGATTCGACCAGACTACGTGTCTGTCAATGGGGTGCGAGTCGAGCGCGTTATTATCGGTTTACGTTCAGAATCTTTTCATCATGACAATGCCTATCAAATAATCATACATCCAGATCTTATACATAATTAACAGGGGGAAACACAAGATGAACATCTCTACTAAATATTCATTCCAATGGGCGTATTATCGCATCTTAGTCAGAATGGGATGGAAAAGCGAAGAAGTATTCTATATTGGGGGCAGTGAAGCATTACCACCTCCATTAACGAGAGACGAAGAATCTGAATTATTGGCCAAACTGCGCGGTGATGACGGTCCAGTCCGAGCGATGTTGATCGAACGGAATTTACGACTCGTTGTCTATATCGCCCGTAAATTTGAAAATACAGGGATCAATATCGAAGATTTGATTTCAATCGGAACAATTGGCTTAATTAAGGCGGTAAACACTTTTGATCCAGATAAAAAAATTAAATTAGCTACCTATGCTTCCCGTTGCATCGAGAATGAGATTCTCATGTATTTGCGAAGAAACAATCGCACACGTTCAGAAATCTCATTTGATGAACCACTCAACATGGATTGGGATGGCAATGAATTGCTATTATCTGATGTGCTAGGAACAGAAAATGATTTAACCACGCGAAATATCGAAGACCAAACCGATCGTAAATTATTATTTAGTGCACTCGATAAATTGAGTGACCGAGAAAAGGTGATAATGACGCTCCGTTTTGGCTTAAAAGATGGTGAAGAAAAGACCCAGAAGGACGTTGCAGACTTGCTGGGAATCTCACAATCCTATATTTCTAGGCTAGAAAAAAGAATCATTTCCAGGCTCAGAAAAGAATTTAATAAAATGGTTTAACTCGAATAAAATGCCTACCCAAGGAAATACTTAACAATAATGTTCCACCTTGGGAGGTAAGCCGATATGGCGAGAAATAAAGTTGAAATTTGTGGCGTAGACACCTCGAAATTACCAGTATGGACAAACCCAGAAATGCGTGCCTTATTTACGCAGTTGCAAGTCGATAAGGACTTGAACGCAAGAGAGCAACTTGTTAACGGAAACTTGCGACTTGTACTGAGCATCATTCAGCGGTTTCATAATCGAGGTGAAAATGTCGATGATTTGTTCCAGGTCGGCTGTATCGGTTTAATGAAAGCAATTGACAATTTTGATTTAGGGCAGAACGTTCGTTTTTCGACCTATGCGGTTCCGATGATCATTGGCGAGATTCGCAGATATTTGCGCGACAATAATCCAATTCGAGTAAGCCGTTCCTTACGGGACACGGCGTATAAAGCGTTGCAAGCAAGAGATATGCTGACAACAAAGTTTGGACGTGAGGCGACGATTATGGAAATCTCCACTGAGCTTAGCATGCCGAAGGAAGATGTCGCATTCGCTTTAGATGCGATTCAAGATCCGGTCTCGTTATTCGAACCGATTTTTCAAGATGGTGGTGACCCGATTTATGTAATGGATCAAATTGGCGACGAGAAAAATAAAGATACCAATTGGATTGAAGAAATTGCACTTCGTGAAGCCATGCGACGTCTGCAACCGCGGGAACAGACGATTCTCTCGATGCGGTTTTATGAAGGCAAGACACAGATGGAAGTAGCGGAAGAAATTGGTATCTCACAAGCGCAAGTATCACGATTGGAAAAATCAGCTATCGTTCAAATGAGGAAGTACGTGAAGTCATAATGCCACACATTCGAACCACCAGGATTGAACTGGTGGTTTTTTGCTGTTCATCTTCATATGATGGAGAACGAGGCTAGTAGGGGGTGGGCGGGGATGAAAATTACTGATTTTCAATCCAAAGACGTCATCAATATTGTCGACGGAAAGAAACTTGGGCAGATTAGTGACTTAGAGCTGGATCCGAAATTGGGTGGGATTGCATCGATTATTGTGCCAGGTACGAGTAAGTTTTTTGGATTATTTGGTGTAGGGGAAGAACTTGTCATTCCTTGGCGAAATATTGTGAAGATTGGCGTCGACGTTGTCTTAGTAAAAATGGACATTTCTTCCCCTCCAAGCCTTTAAATATGCTAAAATGTCCAAAGAGGTGAGCGCATGTTTCAACAACTTCTGCCACAACTAAAGTATGGCTTCTCGACAAAAGTAGACGGGAATTTAGCTCTCCATGTCGGAGATCGTCCAGAACAAGTAATTGCCAATCGCATTCGATTTGCAGAGCATGCGGGATTTTCATTTGATTCTTGGACATGTGCTGACCAAGTACATGGTGCCAAAGTAGCCGTTGTTGATGCTTCGATGATTGGCTCGGGTAGAGACAGTCTAGATACTGCTTTGCACGGTTATGATGGAATGATTACGAATTTGACGGATGTGATGCTTACGTCGTTTTATGCCGATTGTGTGCCACTCTATTTTGTAGATGTCAAGAATCAAGTGATTGGTCTTGCACATGCGGGGTGGAAAGGGACGGTTGCTAATATCGTTGGCGAAATGGTTCGTATGATGAACGCTGCATTTCGCTCTTCAGTAGAAGATATCCATGCTGTGATTGGTCCATCAATTGGAAGCTGCTGTTATGAAGTCGATGACATTGTTATTAATGGCATTAACAATGTGTTGAATCAAGTGATTTATCCACCTGGAAAAGCACATGTTGACTTGAAAGAAATAAACCGACAGATTATGATAAGAACAGGGATTTTGCCGAATCAGATCGAAGTCTCGAATCATTGTACAAGCTGTCGAACAGATTTGTATTTTTCTTATCGTGCCGAGCATGGTCGAACAGGAAGAATGGCAAGTTGGATTGGGTTAACATCGGAGGCGTAGTCATAGGTGCAGGTAAATGCTAATTTGCAGCAAGTTAAAGAAAGAATTAATGCGGCTTGTGCGCGTGTCAATCGTGATCCGAAGGATGTAGAAATCATTGCGGTTACGAAATACGCATCACTTGCTCGCACAATCGAGGCACTTGAAGCGGGGTTAACTTTACTTGGTGAAAGCCGTTGGCAAGATACCGCGCCGAAATGGCAGCAGATTCAAGAACGTGCAGAATGGCATTTCATCGGTCATCTGCAGACGAATAAAGTGAAGGATATTCTTGGTAAATTCAGTGTCATTCATTCGCTTGATCGCATGTCATTGGCGCAAGAACTTGAACGAAAAGCTGCTCAACAAGACATAACGGTAAATTGCTTCGTCCAAGTAAATGTATCTGGTGAGCAATCAAAGCACGGCATGAATCCTTCGGAATTCGAAGATTTCATGAAAGAAATAAATAAAATGCCACATATTCGACCAATTGGGTTGATGACGATGGCCCCGTATGAAGCCGATCCAGAGCGGACAAGAGCCGTTTTTCAAGGATTAAGAGCACTTCGGGATAGTTGGAATGAGAATCATGCTAATCAATACCTCCATCATCTTTCAATGGGCATGTCGAATGATTTCGAAATTGCGATTGAAGAGGGTGCGACGATGATTCGCTTAGGCACAATATTAATTGGGGAAGAATAGGGAGGATGCGACGATGAGTATGATGAACAAGATGATGGGCTTTTTTGGTTTAGTTGATGAAGAGGTAATTGTAGAAGAGGAAACGATGGAAGAAAATGCAGGACAGAAAGAACAGAAGCAACAACCGCAAGCGGTAGAATCTCGTAAGAATAAAGCAACATCTAACATTGTAAACTTGCATACACAGAAGAATGTGAAAGTAATCTTAAGTGAGCCACGCTCTTATGAGCAGACACAAGAAATTGCAGAGCATTTGAAGGGACATCGTCCGGTTATTGTGAACCTACAAAGAATGCGTCAAGACCAAGCACTTCGTATTGTTGATTTCTTGAGTGGTACGGTCTATGCGCTGGATGGTGGCATTTTCAAGATTGGTGAGAATATCTTCTTCTGTACACCTGACAACGTGGAAACACATGGTGCAATAACTGAAATTATTAACGAACAGCAATAAATTCGAATCATTGAGAAGAGGTTGATGAGAAATTGCTTAGTACGTACATTGAATATTTATACAACATTTATCAATACATGATTATTGGCTATATTTTGTTATCTTGGGTACCTAGTGCGCGAGATAGCGCAATCGGTCGATTGTTAGCGAAATTAGTTGAACCCTATTTGGGTGTGTTCCGTCGCTTCATTCCGCCGATTGGTGGTGTGATTGATCTTTCGCCGATCGTTGCATTGTTTGCGCTTCGTTTTATTGTATCTGGTCTTGAGACTGTATTGAATTACATTCTTCCATAATGGAACGAGGAAACATTCAAATGCATTTCCATCCTGATGAACGAGCATTCGTTGATCGTGTGATGGACTGGACCGAACAAGTTGAAGATAAGCATACAGTGAAACAGACGGATTTCCTCGATCCACGCGAGGCATTTATTGTTGAATCGATTGTTCGACGCTCGAATAATTGCCAAGTGCGATTGGATGGTGGTCATCCGCAAGCAGAACGTAGACGAGCGACAATTGCGCAGGATTATGTTGATTTGCATCGTGAACCTCCTGCATTCGCACTGCTCGCCATTACCTCGGAAGATAGTAAGTTTGCTTCCCTCATTCATGGAGACTTTCTTGGCGCGTTGTTAGGAGTGGGCATTAAGCGAGGCAAGATTGGCGATATTCACCTACATAGCGAACAAGGTTTTTGCCATGTCATCGTGGCAGCGGAAATAAGTGACTATATTCATCTGCAGTTACAACAAGTCCACCGTGCCCATGTAACGACCGAACTAATTTCGATGGACCAATTGCAGGTTGTTGAGAAGCAATTAGAAGAAATGAATCTCTCGGTGGCATCGATGCGACTTGATGGCATTGTAAGTGATGTCGTTCGCGTGAGTCGTGCGAAGATTGTAGCACCGATTAAAGCGGGCCGATGTAAAGTGAACTGGCGGGTGACAGAAGATCCCTCGATGCAGTTGAAAGAAGGAGACGTCATTTCTTTGCAAGGATTTGGTCGATTTGAACTGTTAGAAGTCATTGGAGAATCGAAATCAGGGCGATTGCGATTACGAATTGGCAAATTTCGATAAAATGGGCAGGAATTCCACGGAACCTGTCGAAACTAGCATACATTGCAAAAATACGCTGGAGGTGCAAGGATGGCTTTAACCCCATTAGATATTCATAATAAGGAATTTTCTCGCGGTTTCCGCGGCTATGACGAAGATGAAGTCAATGACTTCCTTAACACGATTATTAAGGATTATGAATTGGTCTTGAAAGAAAGCGCAGATTTGAAACATCAAATCGCCACGATGCAAGAAAGACTAGATCATTTCTCCAACATCGAAGAGACATTAAGCAAGACGATTATTGTCGCACAAGAAGCTGCAGACGAAGTAAGATCCAATGCGAAGAAAGAATCGCAGCTGATCCTAAAAGAAGCAGAGAAAAATGCAGACCGCATTCTAGGTGAGGCATTATCCAAGTCTCGCAAGATTGCATTAGAGATGGAAGAACTTCGCAAGCAAGCATCCATCTACCGTACGCGTTTCCGTACATTGCTAGAAGCGCAAATTGAAATGTTGAAAGAGGACTCTTGGGATTCCCTTGAAAGCTCCATTTCACATGACGAGTAAGCCATTTAAGGACGATCTGCTGGTTGCAGATGGTCCTTTTTTCCTTTATAATTCTAGGGTATAGTGAAATGCGTTGATTGGGTTAAGTAAGACAAGCGACGATCGCAGCGAGTTAGGAATGGTGAGAGCCTAGCATAACGAACTTGTCCGAATATCCCCCAAGAGTGTCTGCTGAACCATTCATACCCATTGAATGCAGTAAGTAAGACCGGTTGATCCCGTTATCGATCGTTCGAGTGATTGGTAAGGTAATTTGGATGCCAATCAGGAGGGTGGTACCACGAGACTGTTAGCTTCTCGTCCCTTTATGGGATGAGGGGCTTTTTTTATTTGAATTTTACAACCAAAGGAGTCACAGACATGACTGAAGAGAAAAAAGATTATGGGCAAACCCTTAATCTACCTGTAACAGACTTCCCGATGCGTGGTGGTTTACCAACCGCAGAGCCGAAGATGCAACAATGGTGGAACGAGATTGATATTTATAGCAAGGTGCAAGAAAATCGCAAAGGCAAACCGAAGTTCATCCTGCATGATGGTCCTCCATACGCGAATGGTGATATTCATATTGGACATGCTTTGAACAAAATCATCAAAGACTTCATTGTTCGCTTCAAGACGATGCAAGGCTTCGATGCGCCATACGTTCCAGGTTGGGACACACATGGTTTGCCAATCGAACAAGCGATTGCAAATAGCGGCAAAGTAGACCGTAAAAAAATGAGTGTCACGGAATTCCGTGAAGCTTGTAAAGAATACGCCCTATCTTGGGTAGAACGACAAAAGACACAATTCGAGCGCCTCGGGATTCGTGGTGATTTCAGCAATCCGTACGTGACGCTTGACCCGATCTATGAAGCGCAACAAATTCGTCTATTCGGCGATATGGTCAACAAAGGCTACGTTTACAAAGGGTTGCGCCCGGTATACTGGTCTCCTTCTTCAGAGAGTGCACTAGCAGAGGCGGAAATTGAGTATAAGGAGAAACGTTCCGCATCGATCTTTGTCGCATTTAACGTGAAGGACAGCAAGGGCGTGATTCCGCAAGATGCAGCCATCGTCATTTGGACGACGACGCCATGGACATTACCAGCGAACCTTGGGATTTCTGTTAATCCAGAATTTGATTATGCGATTGTTGATGTAGCCGGTCGTAAGTTTGTTCTTGCTGAAGGCTTATTGCAATCTGTTGCAGAACAAGTAGGTTGGGAATCTTACAATGTGATTGGCAAAGTGAAAGGTGAGCAATTGGAGTATGTGACTTGCCAACACCCGTTTTATGATCGCGAGTCTTTGGTGATGGTTGGCGACCACGTTACCTTAGATGCTGGTACAGGTTGTGTCCACACAGCGCCAGGTCACGGGGAAGATGACTTCCAAGTTGGCAAGCGTTATGACATTGGTGTACTTTGCCCTGTGGACGATCAAGGGAAGTTCACAGCGGAAGCACCTGGTTTTGAGGGCATTTTCTATGAAGATGCAAACAAACAAATTGGTCAAATGCTTGAAGCAAGTGGACATTTGTTAAAATTAAGTTTCATTACGCACCAATACGCACATGACTGGAGAACGAAAAAGCCAGTAATTTATCGTGCGACTGAGCAATGGTTTGCTTCCATCGATGGTTTCCGCGAAGCGATGTTAGAAGAAATTAAGAACGTCAGCTGGGTTCCACATTGGGGCGAGCAACGGATGCACAACATGATTGCCGAGCGTGGGGACTGGTGTATTTCCCGTCAACGTACATGGGGCGTTCCGATTCCGATTTTCTATTGTCGTTCTTGTAACACGCCGCTCGTGAATGAACAGACGATTGAACACGTAGCTGGTTTATTCGAACAACATGGCTCTAACGTATGGTTTGATCGTGCAGAAGCTGACTTATTACCTGCTGATTCCAAATGTGCATGTGGCCATAGTGAATTCCGTAAAGAGACGGATATCATGGACGTTTGGTTTGATTCCGGTTCTTCGCATAAATCCGTACTTGAAGCGCGTGGCGCATTACAGTTCCCGGCTGATTTATACGTAGAAGGTTTCGATCAATATCGTGGTTGGTTTAACTCATCGTTAATCACATCAACAGCGGTTAATGGCTGCGCGCCATATAAGCAAGTAATTTCACATGGTTTTGCCTTAGATGGTGAAGGTCGAAAGATGTCCAAATC
>JBEGSW010000060.1:0-88708 GCA_041179705.1 Bacillota bacterium
CTAGAGACGATTCAGAAGCGTGGCTATGTTGCATTGGAAGAAAAGAAATTCTTCCCAACCGAATTGGGTGAAGTCGTTATTCATGCAATGGAAGAGTTCTTCCCCGAAATTCTCGATATCGAGTTTACAGCAACGATGGAAACACAATTGGATGATGTCGAAGAAGGCTCCGAAGATTGGGTGAAAGTACTTGGCAATTTCTATGGATCCTTTGAACAACGATTAACTTATGCTGAGACGATGATGGAAGAAATTGAAATTGTTGATGAAGTTTCAGATGAATTGTGTGAAAAATGCGGAAGTCATCTTGTTTATAAGATGGGTCGTTTTGGCAAATTCCTTGCTTGTTCTGGCTTCCCGAATTGTCGGAATACGAAGCCAATCGTGAAAGAGGTGGGTGTAGATTGCCCAACGTGTTCAACCGGACATATTCTTGAGCGAAGAAGTAAAAAAGGTAAGATTTTCTACGGGTGTGATCAATATCCTACATGTGATTATGTTTCGTGGGATAAACCAATTGCGACTCGTTGTCCGAGCTGCAGTAGTTTAATGGTTGAGAAACGAACTCGTAATGGTACCACACATCAATGTACATCATGTGACTTCCGTCAAGAAGCAAACGAAGAAGAATAATTGACGTGTCCATATCAGGAGGTAGTATGTCAGAGCAAGTTATTACTGTAATTGGTGCAGGACTAGCTGGTAGTGAAGCAGCTTGGCAAATTGCACAACAAGGAGTACGTGTAAAGCTTTATGAGATGCGTTCTGTAAAAAAGACGCCTGCTCATATCACGGATCAATTTGCAGAATTGGTATGCTCCAATTCTTTGCGCTCTAACGAATTATCAAATGCAGTTGGGGTTCTTAAACATGAAATGCGCATATTGGATTCAATTATATTAAAATGTGCGGATGAGCATGCTGTTCCAGCGGGTGGTGCACTTGCAGTCGATCGTGATGGATTCTCCCAAGGCGTTACGAACGCATTAACAAACCATCCTCTAATTGAAGTTATTAAGGCTGAGGCGACTGAATTACCAGAGGGTATTACTGTAATCGCTTCGGGTCCACTCACTTCACCTGCATTGTCTGAACAGTTAAAAGAATTAACAGGCGAAGAATATTTTTATTTTTATGATGCTGCTGCTCCGATCATCGATAAAGATTCCATCGATATGGACAAAGTCTATTTGGCATCTCGCTATGATCGTGGTGAGGCAGCCTATTTGAATTGTCCGATGACCGAGGATGAGTTTAATACTTTTTATGATGCACTTGTTACGGCAGAAGAAGCTCCATTAAAAGAATTTGAGAAAGAAATCTATTTCGAAGGTTGCATGCCGATTGAAGTCATGGCGAAGCGTGGTCGACAGACTGTATTGTTTGGACCAATGAAACCCGTTGGACTAATTAATCCTCGCACGGGGGAGATTCCGCATGCTGTTATTCAATTGCGTCAAGATAATGCAGCGGGAACTTTATATAACATGGTTGGATTCCAGACGCATTTGAAGTGGGGCGAGCAAAAACGCGTGTTCTCTTTAATTCCTGGTCTTGAGAATGCGGAAATCGTTCGATATGGCGTGATGCATCGAAACACATTTTTAAACTCGCCGAAATTGCTTAAAAATACGTATCAGTTCCAAAAAAATGATTCCTTATTCTTTGCTGGTCAAATGACCGGCGTTGAAGGGTATGTAGAATCTGCTGCATCTGGACTGATTGCTGGTATTAACGCTGGACGCGTAGCGCGTGGCTTAGCGCCATTGGTTTTCCCGGTTGAGACTACGCTTGGGGGTATGGCGAATTATATTACTACTGCTGACTCTAAGAACTTCCAACCGATGAATGCCAACTTTGGCTTGTATCCGCCATTGCCTGAACGTATACGTAACAAGAAACTTAAATATGAAATCCTTGCAAACCGAGCGCTAGAAGCGATTCGTCAATTTGCAAGCGAAATAAAGTAAACCAACTATAGAGAGAAAATTGGAGAAGAGAAAATGAAATTACTGGCAAAAAGTCGTCAATTAAACGCGATGTTAAGCAAAGTAGCTGGACAGGCTGTCAATTTTACTGAAATGGCAGAAGTATTAAATTCTACAATTGTGGCGAATGTTTATGTTGTTAGTAGAAGAGGAAAGTTGTTAGGAACAGCGATTCAATGGCCAGTTGAAGATGAATGGATTCAAACTTCTTTTGTTACAGATGGACACCTGAATGTTGCGTTAAACAATCAACTCATGTTCGGCATGGAAACGAATTATTCAAATGATTTAGCAGGTCAATTGTTTGGTGTTCAACATTCAAATGCAAGTGTTTGCCTCGTTCCAGTAATTGGCAGTAACAAACGTATTGGTACATTGTTATTGGTGCGTCCAGGGCAAGCTTTTGTTGAAGATGATCTAATCTTGGCCGAATACGGTGCAACTATCGTTGCGATGGAAATATTGCGTGAGCGTCTTGAGGAAGAAGAGATTGAAGCGCGCGAAAAAGAAATGGTACAAGTTGCTGTATCGTCGTTATCCTATAGTGAACAAGAGGCAGTCGAGCATATTTTTGGAGAGTTAGACGGGCAAGAAGGTTTGCTTGTTGCAAGTAAAGTAGCTGATCGTGCAGGCATTACACGTTCCGTTATCGTAAATGCGCTTCGTAAACTTGAAAGTGCGCGAGTACTGGAAAGCCGTTCTTTGGGAATGAAGGGAACTTACATCAAAATTCTCAATACAAACATTTATGATCAACTTCAAATAAAAAAGGCATAAACTTTCAAGTATTTTCTTGCTTCATCTAATCAGATGTGGTAAATTTATATGCGGTGTTAATACACACGCCAATCAATTTGCTCGAAGGTGCTTCTCGACGAGGAGTTTCGATGCGAAGATGCGAGCGGCGGAGGGATTTTAAAAAAACCAAACTCGAGGAGGTGGATGAAGATGGCAGTAATTTCCATGAAACAATTGCTAGAGGCTGGTGTACATTTCGGTCACCAAACTCGTCGCTGGAACCCAAAAATGGATAAATACATCTTCACCGAAAGAAACGGCATTTACATTATCGACCTACAAAAGACAGTTAAGAAAGTTGACGAAGCATATAACTTCGTTAAATCTGTAGCTGGCGACAACGGAACAATTTTGTTCGTAGGTACGAAGAAACAAGCGCAAGATTCTGTTAAAGAAGAAGCTGAGCGCTCTGGTCAACACTTTATCAACCAAAGATGGTTGGGTGGTACATTGACTAACTTTGAAACAATTCAAAAGCGCATTAACCGTCTTAAGCAATTAGAAGCTATGCAAGAAGATGGAACTTTTGAAGTTCTTCCTAAGAAAGAAGTTATTCTTCTTAAGAAGGAAATGATTCGTCTAGAGAAATTCTTGGGTGGTATTAAATCCATGAAGAAAATCCCTGACGCATTGTTCATCATCGATCCTCGTAAAGAGCGCATCGCTGTTGCAGAAGCTAAAAAATTGGGTATCCCAATCGTAGCGATTGTTGACACGAACTGTGATCCAGACGAAATCGATTATGTTATCCCTGGTAATGACGATGCAATCCGCGCGGTTAAATTGCTTACTGCAAAAATCGCTGACGCTGTTATCGAAGCTAACCAAGGCGAACAAACAAACGCTTAATTTATTGAATATGACAAAAGGGTGGTTGGCAGGTTGAATGACCTCCACCATCCTTTTTTTTAAGAAGCTAAACATCTTATTTTTAGGAGGCTATACATAATGGCAATTACAGCAGGTATGGTTAAAGAACTTCGTGAAAAGACAGGCGCAGGTATGCTTGACTGCAAGAAAGCATTAGAAGAAGCAGCAGGCGACATTGCGAAAGCTAGTGAAATTCTTCGTGAGAAAGGTCTTGCAGCAGCAGCTAAGAAATCCGATCGTATTGCTTCTGAGGGCGTTGTATCCGCTGAAGTAGCAGGTGGCGTAGCAGTAGTAGTAGAAGTAAACAGTGAAACTGACTTCGTTGCAAAGAACGCACAGTTCCAAGCATTCGTATCTCAAATCACGAAACAAATCGCAGAAGCTAACCCAGCTGACGTGGATGCTTTATTAGCTCAAAAATCTATCTCTGGGGACGAGACAATCGAGAACGTATTGAACACAAATACTTCCGTAATTGGTGAGAAATTGTCTATTCGTCGTTTCGATCGTTATGAGGTAGTAGCTGGTAATGTAGCAGCTAGCTATGTACATGGCGCTGGTAAAGTAGGCGTTATCGTAGAACTTAAAGGCGGTTCTGCTGAACTTGCTAAAGATCTTGCAATGCAAATCGCAGCTGCAGCTCCTACATATTTGAGCATTGCTGAAGTAGACAGCGAAGCAGTTGAAAAAGAAAAAGCAATCTTGCGTGAGCAAATCAATAACGATGACAAAAACAAGAACAAACCAGAAAACATCAAAGAAAAAATGATCGAAGGCCGTCTTGGCAAATTCTTCGAAGACGTAGTATTGTTAGAACAATCCTTCGTTAAAGATGACAGCAAAAAAGTTAGCCAATTGTTGAAAGAAGCTGGCGCTGAAATCGTTCGTTTCACTCGTTTTGGTTTAGGTGAAGGTCTTGAGAAGAAACAAGAAAACTTTGCTGAAGAAGTAATGGCACAAGTTAAACAATAATATTAATGGCTATTTAAAGAGATGGGACACTTTGTGTTCCTTCTTTTTTAACCAAATGTAGGCTAAGAGCAAATGGAGGCATTCAAAAATGGCACAACCGGTTTATCGTCGTGTTATATTGAAATTAAGTGGCGAAGCATTATCAGGTAACATCGGATACGGAATTGAAGCAAATACAATTCAATCCATAGCTGAACAAGTGAAAGCTGTCTGGGAACTCGGCACACAAGTTGCAATCGTCGTAGGTGGCGGTAACATTTGGCGAGGAATCGCCGGTAGTGCGCAGGGGATTGATCGCGCAACATCCGATTACATGGGAATGTTAGCAACTGTAATGAATGCACTTGGCTTACAAGATGCTCTTGAAACAATTGGTGTACCCACTCGTGTACAATCTTCGATTGCGATGCAACAAGTTGCAGAATCCTATATTCGTCGTCGTGCGATTCGACATCTCGAAAAAGGTCGCGTAGTTATTTTTGCTGCTGGTACGGGTAACCCGTTCTTCAGTACAGATACAACAGCCGCACTTCGTGCTGCAGAAATTGAAGCAGAAGTTATCTTAATGGCGAAGAATAAAGTGGATGGCGTTTACTCTGCAGATCCGTTTAAAGATCCGAATGCGGTTAAATTTGAAACGTTAACTTACATGGATGTTTTGAGCAAAAATCTTGGCGTTATGGATTCCACAGCGTCTTCCTTATGTAAAGACAACAACATTCCGTTGCTTGTATTCTCAATTACAGAAGAAGGCAATATTAAACGTGCCATTCTTGGCGAAAAAATTGGTACAATTGTGAAAGGAGAGTAATTCCTCATGCCACAAACAGTTAAAGCAAGCGCAGAAGAGCGCATGGAGAAAGCAGTAGGTGCATTAAGACGCGAATTAGCTAGTCTTCGTGCTGGTCGTGCGAGTGTTTCTTTATTAGACCGTGTTCAAGTTGAATACTATGGTGCAATGACACCTGTTAATCAGCTTGCTAACATTTCTACACCGGATGCACGTACGCTGATTATTCAACCATGGGATAAATCATCCATTGGAGCAATTGAAAAAGCAATTTTGAAATCTGACTTGGGACTAACACCTTCAAATGATGGTACAGTTATTCGAATTACGATACCTGCACTTACTGAAGAAAGACGTAATGACCTTGTGAAGATGACAAAAAAATACGGTGAAGAAGCGAAGGTTGCTGTACGCAATATTCGTCGTGATGCAAATGATGATATCAAGAAGTTAGAAAAGGGAACGATTTCTGAAGATGAGTCTCGTGGCCATCAAGAAGAAATCCAAAAGTTGACGGATAAGTTCACAGCTGAGGTAGATAAAGTACTTGCAGCGAAAGAAAAAGAAATTTTAGACGTATAAGAATTAAAGGCATAAACCCCTCTTAATTGGAGGCGTTTTATGCCTTTTCATTCCTTCCTCGGGGGAGACGAAGATGAGTGTTCTGAAACGATTATTTGGCTGGAAAAGTAACTGGAATATAGAATCACATCAAGTGGATAAAAGAAGTGTGCCTACGCATGTAGCCGTCGTCATGGATGGAAACGGGCGTTGGGCTCAAAGTCATGGATTGCCGCGGGTTGCAGGTCATCATGCTGGCATGAAGACTGTCCGCGAAATTGCAATTACGGCAAGTAACTTGGGGATTAAAGTCTTAACGTTATATGCTTTTTCAACTGAGAATTGGAAGCGTCCGAAAGATGAAGTGGAATTTTTGATGAAATTACCTCAGGAATTCTTCCCCAAAATGATTGACGAACTTATCGAAAATAACGTGCAAATTCGCATGATGGGTATTCGTGATAATTTACCTAAACATACTTTAGAAAGTATTGATCAAGCAATTGAACGCACGAAGAACAATACAGGTTTAATCTTGAATTTCGCCCTGAATTATGGGGCGCGTAAAGAAATCACTGACGGAATCTTAGATTTAATCGCTGATGTTCAAGCAGGTAAGGTAGAAATTGCTCAAATTAATGAGGATGTCATTGGAAACTACTTGTTGACCCGAGATTTACCTGATCCGGATTTATTTATTCGTACAAGTGGCGAAATCCGTCTAAGCAACTTTATGCTATGGCAATGTGCTTATTCTGAATTGTGGTTTACGGATGTTTGTTGGCCGGATTTCGATTCCAACCAATTCATTGAAGCCATTAATAAATATCAGAATCGGAATCGAAGATTTGGTGGCATTTAACCGAAAATGGGGGCGTAATTAATGAAAGAACGAATTATTACTGGTGTGATTGCAGGTTCCGCATTCATTGGATTACTAATCCTTGGGAATTATTGGTTTGCTGGATTAATTTTAGCTATGGCTGTAATTGCCCATTTTGAATTTATGAAGATGAATGGGATTGCTTTAGGATCGACTATTTCTATTTTTAGTTTAATTGCTTTGGTTGCAATTGTTGGTCCATGGGAACACCTATTTGGCTGGCATTTGTCAATTGAAGGTTTGATTTGGTTCTTATTATTCGGTTTATTTGCGATGACAGTTATCACTAAAAATAAATCAACATTAGATCATGCTGCATTGGCATTTATCGGAACTTTTTATATTGGCTATGGGTTTAACGCGATGGTGGAAACACGTCTCGATCATGGTTTATTCTGGACCGTGTTTATTTTTATTGGAATTTGGATTAGTGACAGTGGCGCATATTTTACAGGGCGAGCATTTGGGAAAAATAAATTATGGCCTTCGATAAGTCCAAACAAAACGATCGAAGGTGCAGTTGGTGGTACGCTATTAACAATTATCGCTGCAGTCATTTTCACATTATTCGCACCGGAACATGTGAGCATGATTCGCGCTGCGTTTATCGGATTACTCATTGCAGTAGCCGGTCAATTCGGTGATCTAATCGAATCAGCCTACAAACGTGTTCGTGATATTAAAGATTCGGGACATTTACTACCAGGACATGGTGGTGTGTTAGATCGTACAGACAGCTGGTTAATCGTGTTTCCGCTGCTGGTATTACTTGACTTACTTCCATAAGGAGCAGGCACATGACTAAGAAAATTAGTATATTAGGTAGTACGGGTTCAATCGGCACACAAGCATTAGAATGTGTAGCGGCTGCACCAGAACAATTTGAAGTTGTAGCATTAGCTGCAGGTAAGAATATTGATTTACTAACGAAACAAGCCCTTCAATTTAAACCAAAGTGTGTGTCTGTAAGTTCATCTGAACTCGCTGACGAATTGCGCGCGCGATTACCTCAATCGATTAAAGTTGTTTATGGGGATGAGGCCTTAGTTGAATTGGCAGCACATCCAGATGCGGACACTGTGCTGACAGCAATGGTTGGTAGCGCTGGACTACAGCCTACTTTAGCAGCGATTGATGCCGGGAAGACGATTGCCTTAGCAAATAAAGAAACGCTTGTATCTGCTGGTCACATTGTAATGGATCGCGCGAAACAAAAGGGTGTATCCATTCTGCCTGTAGATAGTGAACATTCTGCCTTATTCCAATGTTTGAATGGTGAATTTTCATCTGAAGTAAACAAACTCGTACTGACTGCATCGGGTGGATCCTTCCGTGATTTAAGCCGCGACCAGTTGAAAGAAGTAACTGTTGAACAGGCACTTAAGCATCCAAATTGGTCAATGGGTGCTAAAATTACGATTGATTCAGCAACAATGGTGAATAAGGGTCTGGAAGTTATTGAAGCGAGATGGTTGTTTGATGTTTCATATGACCAGATTGAAGTATTATTACATCCGGAAAGCATTATTCATTCCTATGTTGAATTTGTCGATCGAAGCATTATTGCGCAAATGGGTTTACCAGATATGCGTGTTCCAATTCAATACGCTTTCACGTATCCTCATCGCACTGTAAGTCCAGCACAATCCTTAGACTTTGCGCAAATGAACCAACTTACATTCCGAAAGATGGATTTCAATCGTTATCCATGTCTTAAACTTGCATTTGATGCAGGTCGAACTGCTGGGACGGCACCAACGGTATTTAACGCAGCGAATGAAGTCGCTGTAGCACGTTTCTTAAATCGAGAAATTTCATTTTTATCGATAGAATCAGCGATTTATGAAGCGTTAAATCAGCATCAGGTAATTGAAAATCCGACATTAGAAGAGATTCAATTTGTTGATCAACAAACACGGAAGTTCGTTCGTGAAATAAGTTTATAGCACGTTGTGTTCAATTTGTCCGCGTGATACTCTAATAACATGCTTATTGAGAAATGGAATGGAGTGGAGACTAACTATGGGTGGACAATCCATATTATTAACGGCATTAATGTTTTTTGTACTTGTTGCTGTCCATGAATGGGGGCATTTTTACTTTGCCAAAAGAGCAGGGGTACTCGTTCATGAATTTGCGATTGGTTTCGGGCCGAAAGTCTTTTCTTTTTTAAAGGGTGAAACGAGATATACGTTGCGATTATTACCATTTGGTGGCTTTGTGAAGATGGCTGGTGAGAGTGGTGCAGATGAACAAGATGTCCCCTTGAACAGACAGTTTGCTACTAAGACTGTAGCGCAACGCGCGCTGTCAATCTTTGCTGGTCCAATGATGAACTTTATTCTTGCGTTTATTTTGTTCTTCAGCTTTGCTTACTTAATTGGTGTGCCAGCTGGTAAGGCGACACATACAGAAATTGGTTCAGTTATTAAAGACTCCCCAGCAGAACAAGCAGGATTGAATAAAGGGGATATTATCGTAGCAGTAAATGGCGATAAAATCGGAACTGATGTAGATAAACTGATTTCATACATTCAGAAATCGACGAATCAATCTCTACAATGGGAAATTAAGCGTGATAACACAATTCAAACCATTTCAGTAACACCTAAGGATACAGATGGTAAAGGTGCAGTTGGTGTAAGTATTTTACTACCGCAACCTACTAAAGCACCAAGTATCATGAAGGCTACACAAATGGCAGCTAATTCATTTGTAGAAGGTACGAAACAGATTTTTATTGGGTTTAAAATGCTTGTAACGCTGCAATTTAAGTTAGACGATTTAGGTGGTCCTATTCGAATAACTGAGTACACTAGCCAGGCTATCCAGTCGGGATTTAGTACGTATGTTTTTTGGACTGCGATTCTCAGTTTATACCTGGGGTTGTTCAATTTGCTACCAATTCCAGCACTTGATGGCAGCCGTTTGGTTTTTCTATTACTTGAAGCACTCCGTGGAAAGCCAATTGAACAGGGTAAGGAAAATATTGTGCATTTTATCGGTTTTGCACTAATGATGGTTTTAATGATTACAGTTACATTTAATGATATTGTCCGACTAATTAAAGGATAGGTTCAGGAGGCTTTTTACGCATGAGTAAAGATAATAAGCAATTTGTTAAAGAAATTACACCGCAAAGTGAAGATTTTTCACGTTGGTATATTGATGTAATCAAAAAAGCTGACTTGATGGACTATTCGCCAGTTCGTGGTTGTATCGTTTTTAAACCCGAAGGGTATGGAATTTGGGAATTAATTCAACGTGAATTGGATCAGAAGTTCAAAGATACAGGTCATCGCAATGCCTATTTCCCAATGTTCATCCCAGAAAGTTTCTTCCAAAAAGAAAAAGAGCATGTGGAAGGGTTTAATCCTGAATTACCATGGGTAACTGAAGCAGCTGGCGAAAAGTTAGAGGAACGTTTAGCGATTCGTCCTACATCTGAGACTATGTTTGGTCATATGTATAGTAAATGGATTCAATCCTACCGGGATTTACCTTTACTTATTAACCAGTGGGCAAACGTTGTTCGTTGGGAGAAGCGGACTCAACCATTCCTTCGTACAAGTGAATTCTTATGGCAAGAAGGACATACAGCACATGAAGATGAAGCAGACGCGCGTAAAGAAACGATGCAAATGCTTGAAGTTTATCGTTCATTTGCTGAGGATTTCTTAGCTATTCCAGTGATTGTTGGTCAAAAGACTGCTTCTGAGCGATTTGCTGGAGCTGTTGATACATTCTCGATCGAAGCAATGATGAAAGATGGTCGCGCGGTACAAGCAGGTACATCCCACTATTTAGGTGATAAGTTTGCGCGTGCGTTTGAAATCAAATATCTAGACCGTGATAATCAATTGCAGTATTGTCATACAACATCTTGGGGTGTTAGCACCCGATTAATTGGTGCACTTATCATGGTTCATGGTGATGATAGAGGTCTAAATTTACCACCTAAAGTTGCCCCAATGCAGTTAGTAGTAATTCCAATTGGCCCTGCGAAAACGCGCGATCTGGTTAACGCTAAAGCTGAAGAATTATACATGGAATTGAAAAAAGCGGGTATCCGTGTGAAGATGGATGACAATCCTGATCAAAGCCCAGGTTGGAAATTCAATGAATATGAAATGCGTGGAATTCCGATGCGACTGGAAATTGGACCACGTGATATGGAAAATGGCCAAGCTGTTCTAGTTGGTCGCGCTACAGGCGAAAAACGTATTATCAAACAAGATAATTTGATTGAAGAAGTTCAACAAATGATTGTGGACTTACAAACGGCTATGCTTGAACAAGCGAAGCAATTTATGGTAGATAATTTCAGTAGTGTGAATACACTAGCTGAATTGAAACAAAAGATGGAAGAGAGTCGAGGATTCAACCTAGCTGGTTGGTGTGGATCTGCAGACTGTGAAAGCACGGTAAAAGAAGTGACTGGTGCAACAAGTCGGAACATCCCATTTGAAGTAAGTGAACATAAAGATACTTGCTTAGTATGTGGAGAAAAAGCGGAGCACACGGTTGTCTTTGCAAGAGCTTATTAATTTGAATAAGGAGAACGTCCATGTCGAACACAACTAATGCACGCATACGTTTTGAACAATTGATGCAGCAAGCGCAATTGCCTGAACAGCTCGTACGCGAACATTTTTCGGATGGCTACATTGAGCAGGTAAGATGTAGCCAAACCAATCGTCACTGGACGTTCTTTTTGTATAAAGAAACGTTGGTGCCGGTTCATGTTTATCGTGCGTTCAGTAAACAGATTCAAGAAGCATTCCAACATATTGCACAAATTTCATTTATTATTCGATTCTCCGAGCAAGTGACAGATCAGACGTTAGTTGAAGAATTCTGGTCTTTACTTGTTAGTTGGTTACAAAGAGAAATGACTTCCGTTAATGGCTGGTTAGCGAAAGCGAAAGTAGAAATACAGCATAATCGCTTACGTATTTTACTTATGGATCAGACGTGGGTTGATCTCGCTACTAAGAAACAATTGAATGAAAGAATTAGTCATTTCTTTTCCACATACTTTAATCGTTCGTACAACGTTACTTTTGAACTTGGTGACAATGGACAGGCAGAACTTGAAAAGTTTGTGCAACAGACAGCAGAAGAAGATCGTGCAATTATTGAAGAACATCAAAACACAATCGAAACAATACCGATGCTAACTTCCACTACGGACGATGCACCATTCAGTTTCGGGTATGAATTAAAAGATCCAGCTGTTCCTTTACAGACGATTCAAGATGAAATGAAAAAGACAATCGTGCATGGCACAATCTTCCAAATCGAAGAGCGTGAACTTCGCAATGGAAATACGTTATTCCAATTCTCCATCACTGATTTTACCGATTCATTGCCTATTAAAGTATTTGCCAAATCAAAAGACGATTTAAAAGCATTGCGTCGAATGAAGACGGGTATGTGGGTGAAATTGAGAGGAAAAGTAGAGTATGATACGTTCACTCAACCACCTGAACTAAAGTTGATGGCTTCAGATATACAAGAAATAACGCCGCCGAAAGAGCGAATGGATGATGCCGAAGAGAAGCGTGTTGAATTTCACTTACACACAGCCATGAGCACGATGGATGGCATTACCCCAATAGGCGACTATGTTGCAACTGCAGCGAAGTGGGGGCACAAAGCAATTGCACTAACGGATCATGGGAATGTACAAGCCTATCCTGATGCGAATAAAGCTGCAAAGAAACATGGGATTAAACTGATTTATGGTGTTGAAGCCAATATCATTAATGATGCAATACCTATTGCTTATAATGTTCAACCTATGGGATTAAGCGATGCTGAATATATCGTATTCGATATAGAGACGACTGGTTTATCCGTGTCGGCGAATAAGATTATTGAAATTGCGGCGATTAAGATGGTAAATGGTCAAATCGTTGATCGCTTTGAATCATTTGTGAATCCGCATGAGAAGATTCCTGAGAATATCCAACGATTAACGAACATTACAGATGAGATGGTTCAAGATGCACCAGAACTTGTACCTACACTGGAAAAGTTCATCGCCTTCATAGGTAACCGCATTTTAGTTGCACATAATGCGAATTTTGATATGGGTTTCATTAAAGAAAATTTGAAACGTCATCAATTTGCGCCATTAACGAATCCGGTTATCGACACACTTGAATTTGCACGGATGTTATTCCCTTCGATGAAAAACCATCGTTTAAACACGTTAGCTGATAAATTTAAAGTTGCGCTAGATAGTCATCACCGTGCGATTGATGATTCGATTGCCTTAACACATATATTAACGAGCTTGCTAAAAGAAGCGGCTGACCGCGGAATCGATCAATTGGAACGATTAAATGACCGCGTTGGGAAAGATCTCTCCAACACGAGACCATTCCATTGCTGTATTTATGCACAAACGCAAGAAGGTAAAAAAAATCTATTCAAGCTGATATCTAAATCTCATACAGAATCTTATTACCGAGTACCTTGTATTCCTAGAAGTTTATTAGTTGAGTTAAGGGATGGGCTACTTATTAGTTCAGGTTGTGAAAAAGGGGAATTGTATGAGACGGCTCTAAATAAGTCCCTTGAAGAAGCGGAACAGGTGGCACAGTTTTACGATATCATTGAAATTCAACCACCCGAAATCAACAACCATTTAGTGGCTAAAGGTCTCGTTGAGAAGATTGAAGTGCTGGAACAAACCAATCGAAATCTTTATCAAATTGGCAAAAAACTTGGTAAACCAGTAATCGCAACAGGTAATGTCCATTATTTAAATCCACGCGATAAAATCAATCGTGATATTACGATTCATGGAATCACTGGATTTAGTCCTTTGAAAGACATAGAGAAACCTGATGTGCATTTCCGGACAACCAAAGAGATGATTGCATGTTTCCAGCATTTAGGGGAAGAAGCAGCATACGAAGTTGTAGTTACCAATACTTCGAAATTAGCTGATATGATTGATGAAATTGAAGTGTTCCCGAAGAAAGCATTCTTCCCAATTATTGAAGGTGCTGACGAAGAGATGCGCACAAAGTGCTACGAAAAGGCGCGAGAAATATATGGAAATCAATTGCCCGAAACAGTTGAATCACGACTTGAACGAGAGCTTGTTCCAATTACAAAAGCCGGTTTTGCTGCACTTTATTTGATTTCCGAAAGACTCGTGAAAAAGTCTAATGAAGATGGTTATCTCGTAGGATCTCGTGGATCGGTAGGATCCTCCGTAGTTGCGATGATGCTTGGTATTTCTGAAGTTAATCCGCTTCCGCCACATTATGTATGCGCCAATTGCAAACATAGTGAATGGTTTACGGATGGTAGTGTAGCAAGTGGGTTTGATTTAGTTAATAAGAATTGCCCAAGCTGTGGAACATTGATGACTGGGGAAGGCCAAGATATTCCTTTTGAAACGTTCCTTGGTTTTAAAGGCGATAAAGTTCCCGATATCGATTTGAACTTCTCTGGTGAGTATCAGCCTCAAGCACACAACTATACGAAAGTCTTGTTCGGGGAGAAAAATGTGTTCCGTGCAGGAACGATTGGTACTGTTGCAGATAAGACTGCATATGGCTATGTGAGAAAATTCGCGGAAGATAAAGGTCATGTATGGCGAAATGCGGAGCTCAATCGCTTAAGTATGGGCTGTACTGGCGTTAAACGTAGCACGGGTCAACATCCTGGTGGTATCGTCGTTGTGCCTGATTACATTGATGTAGAAGATGTTACACCAGTACAATTCCCGGCAGACGATCAGTCTTCAGAGTGGAAGACAACGCATTTCGATTATCATGCCTTCGATGAGAATTTACTGAAACTCGATATTCTCGGTCACGATGACCCGACTATGATGCGTATGCTTCAGGATTTAACGGGTGTTGATCCATTAACAATTCCAATGAATGATCCAAAAGTGATGAGTCTGTTCAATTCGACTGAAGCACTTGGGGTCACAAAAGATCAAATTCGATCGAGTGTGGGAACATTTGGTGTCCCTGAGATGGGTACTAAATTTGTTAGACAAATGCTTGAAGAAACGCAACCAAGTACATTCTCGGATTTGCTACAAATTTCCGGGCTTTCCCACGGAACCGGTGTATGGATAGGGAATGCTGCAGAATTAATTAAAAATGGCACCTGTACAATTAAGACTGTGATTGGTTGTCGAGATGACATAATGTTATACCTTATCTATAAAGCTGGCTTAGAAGCTGGATTGGCATTCCAAATCACGGAGAGCGTTCGAAAAGGAAAAGGTTTAAAAGACGAGTGGATTGAAGTCATGAAACAGCACAAGGTTCCGAAATGGTACATTGACTCTTGTCTGAAGATTGAATATATGTTCCCGAAAGCCCACGCATCGGCGTATGTCATTTCAGCCGTTCGCACGGCATATTTTAAACTATATCATCCAATTGCTTATTATTCTGCTTATTATACCGTGCGCGCAGCTGACTTTGATGTCGAAGTATTTAGTGGTGGGTACAACGCCATTTTGAAGCGATTAAATGAAATTGAGGCGAAGGGCTTCTCTGCTGTTCAAAAAGAAAAAGCGATGATTCCAATTCTTGAAATGGGTCTTGAAATGACTGCACGTGGGTTTGGATTCAAACTTGTGGATTTATATCGTTCACATGCAGATCACTTTGTCATCGACGGTGATTTCTTAATACCACCATTCTCGGCGATTCAAGGTGTAGGTGAGAATGCGGCAAGAAACATTACTGCTTCACGTGTAGATGGCGATTTCCTTTCAGTAGAAGATTTCCAACAACGAACACGTTCAAGCAAGACTGTAATTGAAATTTTAGGCCAATTTGGTTGTTTCCGAAACTTACCTGAATCCAACCAATTATCCTTGTTCTAATGCCTAGAATGTGGTAAACTGACAAATAGAACTTAGTATTTCGACTTTAGGAGTGGGGAAACCCACTCTCATTTTTTGCCCATTTGAAGGGTTACGAACCGCAAGAGTCGCTTGCCTATGAAAGGAGTGTCATCCAAATGAAAGCTCGTATCATTGCGACAGTTGAACAAATGTTATCTGCTTTTTTGCAAGAGAATAATTTGGAACTTGTTGAGATTGAATACGTGAAAGAAGCAGGAAATTATTTTCTTCGCGTCTTCGTAGATAAAGAAGAAGGCATTGATATTGATGAATGTGCCAGGGTTAGTGAATTTTTGAGCATGCAATTGGATGCAAATGACCCGATCGTGGAAGCTTACTTCTTAGAAGTTTCTTCGCCAGGTGCTGAACGTCCATTAAGAAAACCATCTGATTTTGTCAAAGCAGTGGGGAAATATGTTTATATCGAAACCCGAGATGCAGTTGCGGGCTTGCATGCTTTTGAAGGTACTATGCTCACAAATGATGAGGAATTCTTGGCAATTAAAGTTGGTAAAAAGACGCATGAAATCGCTAAGTCCAATGTGAAACTTGCACGACTTGCGATAAAATTTTAATTAGGTGAAAAGTTGGAAGGAGGAACCATTTTCTCATGAACGTTGATTTTATTGATGCATTAGCACAGATTGAAAGAGAAAAAGGAATTAGTAAGGATATTTTGATTGAGGCGATTGAGGCTGCATTGATTTCAAGTTATAAGCGCAACTTTAATTCTGCTTCAAATGTACGTGTCGACATCGATCGAATGACAGGTGTTATTAAGGTATTCGCCCGTAAGAATGTTGTTGAGACTGTTACAACTGCAGCACAAGACATGCAGGAAATTTCCTTAGAAGCAGCACAAGCTATTAATGCTGATTACCAAATCGGCGATGTTGTTGACGAAGAAGTGACGCCTCGTGATTTTGGTCGCATTGCAGCTCAGACTGCGAAACAAGTGGTTACGCAACGCATTCGTGAAGCAGAGCGCGGATTGATTTATCATGCATTTATCGATAAAGAAGAAGATATCATGAACGGCATTGTACAACGAATTGATGCTCGAAATTTATATGTAGACCTCGGTAAAGTTGAGGCGATTTTGCCACTAACTGAACTAATGCCGACAGATAAATTCAGCCCGAACGATCGGATTAAGGCTTATATTATCAAGGTCGAAAACACGACGAAAGGTCCGCAAATCACACTTTCCCGAACTCATCCAGGCTTATTGAAGCGCCTGTTTGAATTGGAAGTTCCTGAGATCTTTGACGGTGTTGTCGAGTTACGTTCCGTTGCACGTGAGGCGGGTTTCCGCTCCAAGATTGCTGTTCATTCCAATAATAGTGAAGTGGATCCAGTAGGTGCTTGTGTAGGCCAAAAAGGAATTCGTGTTCAGACGATTGTAAATGAATTAAAAGGCGAGAAAATTGACATCGTTCGCTGGTCTGAAGATGTAAGCGAGTTTGTTGCAAATGCTCTTAGTCCGTCTAAGGTTGTTGAAGTGCAAGTGTTTGAAGATGATAAACTTGCACGTGTGATCGTTCCTGATCATCAATTATCATTGGCGATTGGAATTAAAGGCCAAAATGCACGTTTAGCGGCAAAGTTAACGGGATGGAAAATCGATATTAAGAGTGAGACACAAGCTTTTGAAGAATTCGGTCGTGAAGTCACGAACAGCGAAAGCATTGAAACGAATTCGATTAGTTTCGAATAATCAATTGCTGAATAGATGGGAGGGGATTACGCATGAAGACGCGTCGGATTCCTTTGCGGAAATGTGTTGCCTGTCATCAGATGATGGCGAAGAAAGAATTGATTCGCGTTGTACGGTCGCCTGAGGGTGTTGTGAATCTTGATTTACGAGGCAGAATGGCAGGGCGTGGTGCGTATTTATGTGGATCCCTGAACTGTTTTCAATTAGCAAAAAAGAGTAAAGCGTTTGATCGCGCGTTAAACGTACCTATAAGCAATGAGATATATGACCAACTACAAGCAGAATTTGTTCGTGTTGAGTCAGAATTTCAAGAACTGAAGGAGCAAGCGGATGAATCATGAAGGTGTTCTGAAAGTTCAGCGGAATTTAGGTTTATGTTTACGGGCCGGACGATTAATTACTGGCGAAGAGTTGGTATTGGAAGCAATTCGAGATGGTAAAGCTAAACTTGTTTTACTAACTACCGATGCATCAACAAATACGAGCAAACGAATTACCGATAAATGTCTTTTTTATAGAGTTCCATTGCAAATTGCATTTACCCGAGATCAACTTGGTGAAGCGATTGGCAAAGCGGAGCGAGTAGTCGTCGCAATCACCGATCAAGGATTTAAAAAGTTGATTAGCGAAGGCCTGAAAAATATGGAGGTGAACGGCATTGACGAAACCAGTAGATGATAAATTGCGCGTTTATGAATACGCCAAAAATATCGATATGAGCAGTAAAGAAATTATTACCATCCTTAAGCGTGTTAACATGCCTGTTAACAATCACATGAGCGTAATGGAGCCTGAGATGGTTAGTGCAGTAGAGAACTTCTTCAAAGATTTGAAGGAGAAAGCAGCAGCGAAAAGATCGGGTGTACCTGTACCTCAAAAAGCGCCTGCTCAACCGAAACCTGCAGCGACAGCAACACCTCAGGTGGCAGCACCAGCCGCACAACCTGCGGCTCCAGTAGCGAAGCCGACAGCACCACCAGCACAACAGCAGCAACAACGTAAACCTGATCAACGCCCTGCACAACAACAACCGCGTACGGGGGGGAATGACCGTTCTGGGTTTACAAAGACTTCTTCATTCCCTGTAGCAGTTGGTCAGACGGCACCGCTTGTGACACCAACTAACACTGGTGAAAAGAAAAGCTACGATTCCTATGATATAAACAACCGTAATGATCGAAATGCTAACAAACCAGCTCAAAAACCTGGCCAACGTCGATTTGACGATAATCGCCAAGGTGGTGGTTTCCGTGGTGGTCAGAACAATCGTAATCGTTTCAACAAGAACAACAGAAATCAACCACAAGTGAAGAAAGAAAAAATTGATAATACACCTAAGAAAATCATCGTTCGCGGTGAAATGACTGTTGGTGAATTCTCGAAATTACTTCACAAAGATGCATCAGAAGTTATCAAGAAGTTATTCATGAGCGGCATCATGGCAACCATTAACCAAGAACTTGACCTTGATACTATCCAACTCATCGCTGGTGAATACGGTGTTGAAGTGGAATTGAAACTTCCAGTTGAGGAAGATCCATTTGAAATGGATGAAATCTTGGAAGACGAAGCTAACCTGAAAGAGCGTCCACCAGTGGTAACAATCATGGGTCACGTTGACCATGGTAAGACAACATTACTTGATGCGATCCGTGAAACGCGTGTTACTGAAGGCGAAGCTGGCGGAATTACACAGCATATTGGTGCTTACCAAATTGAAATTAAGAACAAAAAAATCACATTCCTAGATACACCAGGTCACGAGGCATTCACAATGATGCGTGCGCGTGGTGCCAAAGTTACAGATATCACGATTCTTGTCGTAGCAGCTGATGATGGTGTAATGCCACAGACAATCGAAGCGATTAACCATGCGAAAGCGGCTAATGTGCCAATTATCGTAGCGGTTAACAAAATCGATAAACCAGATGCCAATGTTGACCGAATCAAGCAAGAATTATCTGTGCATAACCTCGTAAGTGAAGAGTGGGGTGGAGACACTATCTTTGTTAATGTCTCTGCAAAACAACGCACAAACTTGGATGAACTTTTGGAAATGATTCTTCTCGTTGCAGAAGTTCAAGAACTTCGTGCAAATCCAAAGGCATTAGCGCGTGGTACAGTAATCGAAGCAGAATTGGACAAAGGTCGCGGCCCAGTAGCGCGTGTGCTTGTTCAATCCGGTACGTTAAAAATCGGAGATCCATTAGTTGCTGGTAACACGTTTGGTCGTGTGCGTGCAATGGTTAACGATAAAGGCCGTCGTTTAAAAGAAGTTGGTCCTTCAACACCGGTTGAATTAACTGGTTTGAATGGCGTTCCACAGGCTGGCGATCAATTTATCGTCTTCGAGAACGAAAGCAAAGCTAGAGAAATCGCAGATAAGCGTACAACAACATATCGTGAAGAGAACCTCGGTAAAAATACGAAGATTACGCTTGATGATTTGTTCACGCACATCAAAGATGGCGATATCAAAGATTTGAATGTCATTATCAAAGGTGATGTTCAAGGTTCCGTTGAAGCACTTCGTGGATCTCTTGAGAAGATTGATATTGAGGGTGTACGTGTTCGTATTTTACACACGGGTGCTGGTGCAATTACGGAATCGGATATCATCCTTGCTTCTGCATCTAATGCAATCATTATTGGCTTCAACGTTCGTCCGGAACCAGCTGCGAAGATGACTGCTGATCAAGAAAACGTTGATATTCGACTTCATAGCATTATCTACAATGTCATTGCTGAAATTGAAAGTGCAATGAAGGGTATGCTAGATCCGATCTATAAAGAAACAATTATCGGTCAGGCTGAAGTTCGTAACGTATTTAAAATTACAAAAGTTGGAACAATTGCAGGTTGTATGATTACGAATGGTAAAGTTGCTCGTAATGCGGGCGTTCGCTTAATTCGTGCTGGGATTGTTGTCCATGAAGGCAAGATTGATCAGTTGAAACGATTTAAAGATGATGCAAAAGAAGTTTCACAAGGTTACGAGTGTGGGATTTCGATTGAAGATTACAACGATATTAAAGAGTTGGATATTATCGAAGCGTTTATCATGGAAACCGTAGAAAGGTAGTGACGGGATGTCCAAAATTCGTGTAGGTCGTGTTGGTGAACAAATCAAAAAGGAACTAAGCCAGTTGTTACAGCAAGAGTTGAAAGATCCGCGCATTGGATTTTTAACAGTAACAGGTGTAGACGTTACAAATGATTTGTCGCAAGCCAAAGTATATTTAAGTGTTCTCGGTAGTGAAGAGCAGAAAGAAGCTACTTTCCACGCCATTGCGCGTGCGAAGGGTTTCATTCGCAGTGAACTTGGTCGACGCGTACTTTTACGTCACACACCAGAATTGATTTTCAAAACGGATGCATCGATTGAATATGGAAGTCATATTGAAGCGTTGCTAGCCAAAATTAATGAGGGAGCGTCGAATTAAATGAAAACACTGAGCTATGAGCAAATGCTTGAAGCGTCAGCCCATTTTATTCGAACCCATGATGATTTTGTTGTTGTATCGCACTTAAATCCTGATGGAGATGCAATCAGCTCTACTTGTGCAGTAGGCTGGTTGCTATCCCAATTGGGTAAGCGCTACATCATGGTAAATGAAGATACGATTCCTGATAAATTTGATTACTTACCCAATGTTAATGCGTTATATCGCTTTGACTCTGAGGAGTTTCATCGATTTGATCAAGGAGCCATAATCAGCGTAGATTGCGCTGATTTTTCGCGTATTGGGGAACCTTCAGCATTATTCAAAAAAGCAATTCCATTCTTGAATATTGATCATCATCCGACAAATGACTTTTTTGGCGACACCCACTTGATTCGAACGGATGCGGCTGCTACTGCAGAAATCCTATTTGAACTCATTCAGCATTTAGGTTTGACCTTAGATGCACCGGTTTCTAATGCTTTGTATACAGGCATCATGACGGATACTGGTGGTTTTAGATATTCCAATACAACACCTAACGTGATGCAGATGGCTGCAACATTAATTGCTTCAGGAGCACAAGGTCATATTTTGGCAGAAAAGTTACTTGAATCAATGACATACAGCCAACTTGAGTTGTTAAAACGATCACTAAACAATTTGCATTTTCGAGATGATAAACGTGTAGCTTGGATGTCCGTTTCACTAGCGGATATTGCAGCAACTGCAGCAGTCAACGCTGACCTTGAGGGGCTAGTGAATTATGCTCGAAACGTGGAAGGTGTCGAAGTGGGTTTGTTATTTAAACAACAAGCAGATAACGCGTATAAAGTGAGTTTCCGCTCAGCGGGTCTTGTTGACGTTGCATCCATCGCGAAGTCATTCGGTGGTGGAGGGCACAAACGTGCTGCGGGTGCTTCTCTTGAGGGTTCACTTGAAGAGGTACAGGTAAAAGTTCTTTCTGCGATTGCGAGGGATTTACCGTGACATTTGAAGGTGTATTACCGATATGGAAACCAGAAGGATTTACCTCACATGATGTCGTGGCAGTTGCTCGCCGCTCTTTGCAAATAAAGCGAATCGGACATACGGGCACGCTTGACCCAATGGTGACAGGCGTGCTTCCTTTGTGTATTGGACGTGCGACTCGGATGGTTGAGTACATTCAAGATTTACCTAAACAATATGAAGCTGAATTGACACTCGGTATTTCAACCAATACGGAAGATTGGACAGGCGAAATATTGGAACAAGTTGATTCGATTTCGATTGATCAAGCTACGATTGAACGTGTGTTGGCAACCTTCGTTGGTGAGATTGAACAAATTCCTCCGATGTTTTCTGCTTTGAAACAGGGCGGAGTGAAATTGTATGAACTTGCTCGTCAAGGGATTGAAGTTGAGCGAAAGGTTAGATTGGTACAAATTTTCAAACTTGAATTAATTGAAACTAATTTGGAGGACAAGCATCCAAAAATTCGTTTCCTTGTAGATTGTTCCAAAGGGACATATATTCGGACGCTGTGTGTAGACATTGGTAGGAAACTTGGTTTTCCTGCGATGATGAGCAGTCTTGTCCGGACGCGTTCAGGCCCATTTCGTAGAGAAGATTGTGTTACCATCGAAGAACTCAGAGCTTTCCAAGAGAATGAAAAATTGCATGCGCTCCTTGTCGATGAACAAATTGCTTTAAATCATTTGTCGATTGTTACCATTCCGGATTGGGCGGCTTTGAAACTTGTGCAAGGGCAGGTTCTTCATCGCTCGAGACTTCCTCAGGGTTGTTATGAACAAGCAACAACAAAACTTTTTAGATTGTATGATGATAGTAATCGCTTTGTGGGTCTATTCCAATTCGATGAGCAAACAGGTAACATTGTAGCTACAAAGGTGTTCGCAACACCAGAACAATGGAGCACTACTTCTTAAAGGAGTTAAGCATATGGAAATTTGCCCGTTACGGTATCCTTTAACTGAACAATCACCGTTATCCTCGAACCCAATTGTTATGGCGATTGGAGACTTTGATGGTGTTCATTTGGGGCATCAAGAAGTGATAAGGTCAGCCAAACGTATTGCAGATGAAAATGACTGCATGTCGGCAATCATGACTTTTCACCCTCACCCTAGAGAAGTGCTTGGACAAAAGATATACTCGCGTTATTTAGCACCCTATGCGGATAAGATGGAACGATTTGCTGCACTTGATCTTGATTACGCTTATACGGTGCATTTTGATAAAGCCTTTGCCCGCGTAACATCAGAACAATTTGTTGAAGATATGCTCATGAAGATGAATATCCATACGGTTGTTGTAGGCTTTGATTTCACATTTGGTTATTTAGGCGCAGGAACGGTGGATTCATTGATTAAATTGGCAAACGGTCGTTTTGCTGTAGAAATGATCAAACCCTACCACTTAAACGGTGAAAAGGTAAGTAGTACAGTCATTCGCGAACAACTTCACTTCGGCTTTGTGGATGCTGCGATGGAATATCTTGGGCGACCATATCAATTGGCTGGTAAAGTTGTTCATGGTGAAGCAAGAGGAAGAACAATCGGTTTTCCAACAGCGAATATTGAAGTTACAGAACCCTTTGTGATTCCAACTAATGGCGTCTATTTGGTTAAGCTGCATCTAGATGGGAAATCCTATGATGGGGTTATGAATATTGGTGTTAAGCCAACTTTTCACGTAAATGCCTCGGTTACAATTGAAGCTCATTTATTTGACTTTAATCAGGATATTTACGATCGCGTTGTTCAAGTGGAGTTATTATCTTTTCTACGACCGGAGCAACGATTCAACTCAATCGATGAATTAATTAATCAAATTGAAGCCGATGTAAGGAAAGCAAAGGCCAAACTTGCTGAATGAGGTTTACATAATAAGGTATACTGTGATATAGTACTAATGTTGTAAACATGAACCTTTGCTTGGAAACGCGATACTCCAACGCTTTCTTGGCTGTAGGGGATTATCATTTGAATTTAAGGAGGTGTACAGGATGGCAATTACTCAAGAACGTAAAAATCAGCTTATTGAAGAGCACCGCACACATGAGTCCGATACAGGATCCCCAGAAGTGCAAGTAGCTATCCTAACGGAGAACATCGTCAATTTGACGGACCACTTACGTACGCACAAGAAAGACCATCATTCCCGTCGTGGATTGTTAAAGATGGTTGGTCAACGCCGTAAGTTGTTAGCTTATTTGAAGAATAAAGATGTTCGTCGTTATAGCGCTCTAATCGAGAAGCTTGGCCTTCGTCGTTAATTTGCAACATTAAAAGCAACCAGGTCGTTCGGATGGACATCTTGTCCAATCGGTGTACGTCCTTGGTTGCTTTTTGCAATAAGAAGTAAATTTTACATACCATGAATCGGAGGATTACTATGCTACAGAGCGTTGAAATGAACCTTGCAGGCCGTAAATTAGTGCTTGAAACTGGTCGACTTGCAAAGCAAGCAAATGCATCCGTTACAGTTCGATACGGCGATACAGTCGTACTTTGTACAGTAACAGCATCGGCCAAACCGACACCTTTGGATTTCTTCCCATTGACTGTCAACTATGAAGAGAAAATGTATGCGGTTGGTAAAATCCCAGGTGGATTTATTAAGCGTGAAGGACGTCCAAGTGAAAAGGCGATTTTGTCTAGCCGATTAACTGACCGTCCAATTCGTCCTTTGTTCCCTGAAGGTTTCCGTAATGATGTACAAATCGTTAATCTTGTCATGAGTGTAGAGCAGGACTGCTCTCCTGAAATCGCGGCAATGATTGGTACTTCTGCCGCTTTAAGTATTTCTGATGTTCCTTTTAACGGTCCTGTAGCAGGTGTAATCGTTGGTCGTGTGAACGGTGAATTTGTTATTAATCCTACTGTTGCCCAGCAGGAATTAAGTGATATTTTCTTAGTCGTTGCTGGTACAAAAGACGCAATCATGATGGTTGAAGCTGAAGCGGACGAAGTTTCTGAAGAAGTGATGCTAGAAGCAATCATGTTTGGTCATGATGAGATCAAGAAGATTGTTGCTGTGGAAGAGCAACTCGTTGCGATTGCGGGTAAAGAAAAAATGCCAGTGATCTTGAAGACAGTTGATGCTGAAGTAGATGCAGCAGTACGTGCGTATGCAGAAACTCGTTTGGTTGAAGCGGTTAATATTGCTGAGAAGCATGCTCGTCAAGATGCAATTGATGCAATTAACGCAGAGACAGTGGAGCACTTCACACCAGTTTATGCTGACACACCTGAAAAAATGAAAGACGTAAATGAATCTTTACACGATATCGTTAAAGACGAAGTTCGTCGTCAAATTACAGTTGATAAAGTTCGTCCAGACGGCCGTCAATTAACTGAAATTCGACCGATTGATTGCGATACGAACTTATTGCCACGTACACATGGCTCTGGGTTGTTCACACGTGGACAGACGCAAGCATTAAGTGTTTGTACACTTGGACCACTTGGTGACGCGCAAATTCTAGATGGTATTAGCATCGAAGACGGCAAGCGTTTCATGCATCATTATAACTTCCCACCATTTAGTGTTGGTGAAGCTCGTCCATTACGTCCACCAGGTCGTCGTGAAATTGGTCACGGTGCTTTAGGTGAGCGCGCATTACAACGTGTAATTCCATCTGAGACAGAGTTCCCATATGCAATTCGTCTTGTATCTGAAGTACTTGAATCAAATGGTTCTTCTTCGCAAGCAAGTATTTGTGCAGGTACGATGGCTATGATGGATGCTGGTGTACCAATTAAAGCACCTGTAGCAGGTATTGCAATGGGTCTAATTAAAGAAGGCGAACATTTCAGTATCTTGAGCGACATTCAAGGTCTTGAAGATCACCTCGGTGATATGGACTTCAAAGTTGCGGGAACAGCACAAGGGGTAACTGCAATTCAGATGGATATCAAGATTGATGGTATCGATCGTGCAATCTTGTCTCAAGCACTTGATCAAGCTCGCGAAGGTCGTATTTTCATTCTTGGTAAGATGTTAGAGGCAATCCAAGCACCTCGCACACAACTTTCGCAGTATGCGCCGAAGATTTTGACAATGAATATCAACCCGGATAAGATTCGCGACGTTATCGGTGCCGGTGGTAAAATCATTAACAAAATTATTGAAGATACTGGCGTTAAGATTGATATTGAACAAGATGGTCGTGTATTCATTGCATCCACTAACGAAGAAATGAACCAAAAAGCGCGTCAAATCATCGAGAACCTCGTTAAAGAAGTTGTTGTTGGTGAAATTTACACAGGTACTGTAAAGCGCATTGAGAAATTTGGCGCTTTCGTTGAAATTATCCCTGGTAAAGACGGACTATTACACGTGTCACAAATTTCCAAAGAACGTATTGCTAATGTAGAAGATGTACTTTCTTTAGGTGATTCAATCGAAGTAAAAGTTACAGAAATCGATAATCAAGGTCGCGTTAATTTATCACGAAAAGTGTTATTAGCAGACTAAATAATCAACAAGACAAACTGTCGAAGAAATTCGGCAGTTTTTTTGTGTTTAATTCACACATGTGTATCATACCTTTTGGATATCTACAGCTTAGAAGGGAATTATGAATATGAACCTTTTCCGAAAAGTTTCAATCATCACATGTATCTTCACATGCTTGATCGGCACACCCCTAATCGAAGCAAAAGATTTTCAATTAAAAAAAGAAATTATGTCACAGATGGAGAAACAGACGATTCCCGCAATTGAACCCAAAATTGATCCTGTGTGGCACCTTATTCCTGGTTATAATGGGGTAAAAGTTAATTTAAACAAAACAATTCGTGCATCTTCATCTAAAAAAAGACAAATCATCTGGAAGACAAATGAAGTAAAACCATTAATGTCATTAAATGATTATTTGCATGAGCCGATTTATAAGGGAAATTCCCACAAAAGGATGGTTGCACTACTGATTAATGTAGCTTGGGGTGAATCCCACATTCCACAAATCCTAACTACGCTTAAAAAGAATGATGTAAAAGCATCGTTTTTCCTTGATGGGAAGTGGTTAAAAAGACATGAAAAAGATGCTCGTCTCATACTTGCTGAGGGTCATCAAGTTTCAAATCATGGGTATTCACACAAAAATATGAGTCGATTATCTGAGCGGGAGATGAAACACGAAATCCAAAAAACGCAGCATTTACTTGAACAATTAGGAGTTTCAAATCATTTGTTTGCGCCACCATCTGGTGACTTTAGTACAAAATCATTGGCAGTTACAGCGCAATTAGGCTTGCATACGATTCTCTGGACCGTGGATACGATAGATTGGCGTGAAAGTGACCCGAACGTTATTCTTAGACGCGTGTTACCCCGAATCGAGCCAGGATCAATGGTATTGATGCATCCAACTTCTTCTGCAACAGCTGCGCTTGATCAAATGATTAAACAAATTAAAAAGAATAAACTTGTACTTGGCACAGTGAATGAATTGCTATCTACAAAGCGTGTAGAAGTTGAGTAGACCTACAAACTTTGATAAAATAAAGCAATCGATGTGTGATAAATTCGCATCAACAGGAGGCAACTAACTTGAAAGTATATTCTTTACCGAATGGTCTGCGTATCGTCGCAGAATCTATCCCTACGTTTCGATCTGTATCATTTGGAATATGGGTTAAAGTAGGTTCAAGGAACGAAATAACTGAAAATAATGGTATTTCGCATTTAATCGAACACATGATGTTCAAAGGTACTGAGCGATACTCAGCAGCCCAAATTGCAGATATATTTGACGGGATCGGCGGAAATGTAAATGCATTTACATCGAAAGAATATACGTGTTATTACGCTAAAGTTTTAGACGAACATTTACCTCTTGCCATGGATGTATTGAGCGACATGTTCTTTCGTTCGAAGATTGATCCCATTGAATTAGAAAAAGAAAAAAATGTAGTTATCGAAGAAATTGGCATGTATGAAGATACGCCAGATGACCTGGTCCATGATTTAGTCGCACGTGCGTCATACGGTAAGCACCCATTAGGTTATTCGATTTTGGGAAAAGAAGAAATTTTGCGTAGTTTCAGCTCAGATGATTTAAAGCAATATTTAAACGATCATTACGATGCATCAAATACAGTTATAAGTGTTTCTGGTCATTTTGACTTTGAACAACTTGAACATTTAATCAATCAACACTTTGGATCATTTAATCGGACAGGATCAGAGCGCAAACAAGATGAGCCTAATTTCATTGGTGATGTTGTAATACACGCGAAGAAGACAGAACAAAATCATATTTGTCTTACATTGCCAGGTTTGTCGTTGAAAGATAAGCAATTGTATTCTATGATTTTGTTGAATAATGCATTTGGCGGCGGCATGAGTTCACGCATGTTCCAAGAAATTCGAGAGAAACGCGGATTAGCTTATTCTGTATATTCTTATCATGCTGCACATATCGATAGTGGTTTATTTACAGTCTACATTGGAACAGCGCCCAAACAGACAGAAGAAGTACTAAATGTGACAGTTGACCTAATGGATAACTTAGCCGCTAAAGGCTTAACAGAAGCTGAACTCCGTAAAGGAAAAGAACAGTTAAAAGGAAGTTTGATATTAAGTCTTGAAAGTACGAGTAGCCGTATGAATCGTCTTGGCAAGAATGAACTAATGCTTGGTCGACATCATACACTTGATGAAATTATAACTCGAATTGAACAAGTAACTATGGAGGATGTAAAGACAACGATTGATCGCGTTTTTGCTAATCCAATTGCTTTAGCTGTGGTTGGACAAGATGAAAGTGCGATTCACCAACTGAGGAGGAACCGATATGTCACATCCCATTCAAATTAAACGTTTACCTGGTAACGAAGATATCCCATTGCCACAACGCATGTCCCTAGGCGCGAGCGGCTATGATGTATACGCAGCGGTTACAGAACCAATTACATTAAAGCCGGGCGAAAGAATGCTCATTCCTACAGGTTTATCCATGGCTATGGAAAATGGCCTTGAGTGTCAAGTTCGTCCACGCAGTGGATTAGCATTTAAACATGGCATTACGTGTTTAAATACGCCAGGAACCATTGATGCAGATTATCGCGGAGAAGTGAAAGTGCTTCTTGTTAATCTTGGACAAGAACCATTTGTTATTAATCGTGGCGAACGCATTGCACAGTTTGTATTTGCAGAAGTACCTCATTCCCATTTGATTGAAGTTCAAGAATTATCTGAAACCGTTCGCGGTGAAGGTGGATTTGGACACACAGGAAAAAATTAAACCATGAAAAATGCCCTTTGAGCGAATTGTGCTTGAAGGGTTTTTTATATGTTCACCATTATGTAAAAAAGCACATAAGATGCATCATTAGCACAGAAAGGAAGAGAGCTACGATGCTGACAGGCAAACAAATTGCGGTCATTGGTGGCGATAATCGTCAATTAGAGATGATTAAAATATTTATTGATTATGATGCATCTGTTAACCTTATCGGGTTTGAACACTTTGAATCAGATTTACCTGGAATTACGCAAACACATTTGCATACGGACGAATTTCGAAATGTGGATGCCGTTGTATTGCCAGTTGCAGGTATTCAACAGGATGGAAGTGTAGAATCCATATTTACTGATGAGAAAATTGTACTGAGTCTGAAACAATTTCAACAGCTAGCAAAAAAACCGGTTGTATTTACGGGGATTGCATCAGATATGCTTCGAAAATGGTGCGAACAATCAGAATTAAAGTTAGTAGAATTATTAGACCGAGATGATGTTGCAATCTATAATTCGATTCCAACTGTTGAAGGGGCGATTATGCTTGCAATCCAACAGACTGATTTCACGATACATGGATCAAAATGTGTTGTCTTAGGACTTGGTCGTGTAGGATTTTCAATGGCTAAAGCATTAAAAGGATTAGGTGCGATTGTTGAAGTGGGAGTGCGTAAAAATGAACATTTTGCAAGAGCATATGAATTGGGATTAGCGCCGTTTTATATGAATGATCTGGAGTCGAGAATAAAGGATGCGGATATTATCTTTAATACAGTGCCCGCATTAATTTTAACTGCTGATGTAATTGTACAATTACGAAAGACTGCTCTGATTATAGATCTTGCTTCGAAACCTGGTGGTACGGATTTCCGCTTCGCGGATAAACGAGGCATAAAGTCGATTCTTGCATTAGGGTTACCGGGTAAAGTAGCTGCAAAGACGGCTGGACGTATATTAGCAAATGTCATCGTGACGCAATTGCAAAGTTCGCAAACCAAAGGGGGCGGATGAATGAATTGGAATGGTGTAACAGTCGGATTTGGAATAACAGGTTCACATTGTACAATTGCGGAAGTTATGCCTCAAATTGAACGATTTGTAAATGCAGGTGCGAATGTCGTTCCAATCATTTCAAATACAATTCTTACGACAGATACACGCTTTGGAAGCGCTATAGATTGGCAAAAACAGTTGAAAGATACTACCAGGAATGGTATCATTGCAACTATCGTAGATGCGGAACCATTAGGGCCAGGAAAGAAGCTTGACATCATGGTAATTGCACCGTGTACGGGCACTTCGACAAGTAAATTGGCGAATGCAATCACGGATAGTGCAGTTTTGATGGCAACCAAAGCACAAATGCGCAATCAAAGACCGGTCGTCATTGCTATTTCGACAAATGATGGGCTTGGTTTGAACGCGGCAAATATTGCTAAACTTTTGTCTGCGAAACATGTCTATTTTGTTCCTTTTGGGCAGGATGATCCTTTGCGGAAACCTAATTCGTTAGTAGCTCGAATGGATTTGATTATGGAAACTTGTGAAGCTGCATTACAAGGGAAGCAATTGCAGCCTTTACTTATTTGAGAAATTTCAAGATTTGGAGGAAATGGATTAATGTCTGAACAAAAATTATTTAACGTAGCTGTATTAGGAGCAACAGGAGCGGTTGGTGAGCAAATCACTAAACTTCTTGAAGAACGTAATTTTCCGATTAAACAATTGAAATTATTGTCTTCTGCGCGCTCTGCTGGGAAGAAAGTTGCTTTCAAAGGTGGCACTGTTGTCGTCGAAGAAGCTAAACCAGAAAGCTTTGAAGGTGTAGATATTGCGTTGTTTAGTGCGGGTGGAGATATCAGTAAAGCTATGGCTCCTGAAGCAGTATCGCGTGGGGCAATTGTAATTGATAATACAAACGCATTCCGCATGGATCCAGAAACACCGCTGGTTGTTCCAGAAGTTAATATCGATCATTTGAACGGACACAAAGGAATTATTGCAAACCCGAATTGTTCAACAATTCAGATGGTTGCAGCGTTGAAGCCTCTTTACGATCGATTTGGCATCTCAAAGATTATTGTTTCCACGTATCAAGCTGTATCTGGTGCGGGTAGCTTAGCAATCGAGGAGACGCTTCGTCAAGTTAAAGAAGTTGTTGAAGGTCGTGTCGTTGAACCGCAAATTTTACCAGTTGGTAGTTTGCCGAAGAAACATCAAATCGCTTTCAATGCGATCCCTCAAATTGATAAGTTCCAAGAGAATGGTTTCACCCTGGAAGAAATGAAAATGATTAACGAGACGAAGAAAATCATGGGTGATGATTCCATTCAAGTAACTGCTACTTGTGTGCGTATTCCTGTTGTAAATGGTCACTCGGAGTCAGTGTATGTTGAACTTAAGAATGACTTTGATTTAGAAGAAGTTCGTAACTTGTTGGCGAATGCACCTGGTATCGTATTACAAGATAATACTGCTGTGCAGGAATATCCATTAGCTACTGAAGCAACTGGTAAATTAGATGTATTTGTTGGCCGACTACGTAGAGATTTAAATAATCCTCGTGCACTTAATATGTGGATTGTTTCAGATAACCTATTAAAAGGTGCAGCCTGGAATGCAGTTCAAATTGCAGAACATATTGCTAAAGCTTAAATTGTTATAAAGCATCCTTAGGGGGAAATTTCGTGGATTTCGGAAGAATTCTAACTGCAATGGTTACTCCATTCGATGAGAACTTACAAATCGATTGGGAGCAAACGGGTAAGTTAGTTGACTATTTAATTGAAGAGCAATTGTCTGATGGGATTGTTGTTAGTGGAACAACAGGGGAATCTCCAACTTTAACGGATGAAGAGAAGATTGATCTTATTTCGTTCGTAGTTAAACGTGCGAATGGAAGATGTAAAGTTATTGCAGGAACAGGAAGTAACCATACTGATCACGTCATGTGGCTAAGTCAGGAAGCTGAAAAGTTAGGTGCAGATGGATTGTTATTGGTCGCGCCTTATTATAATCGTCCAACACAGGCTGGCATTATTGGTCATTTCAAGGCGGTTGCTGCTGTAACGAAATTACCAATCATTCTCTATAATATTCCTCGTCGTACAGGCGTGAATATGGATGCGAAGACTACACTTGAACTAGCACACACAGTTCCGAATATTGTTGCGATTAAAGAAAGTAATGATATGGAACAAATTACGACAATTATAGCCAATGCACCAGAGGGCTTCCTGGTTTATTCAGGTGATGACTCTACTGCGTTACCTTTAATGGCATGTGGTGGGCATGGTGTTGTCAGTGTAGCTAGTCATTTAATTGGTAAACCGATCCGAAATATGATAGAAGCTTATCTTTCTGGTAATATTAAAGAAGCAGCGAAACTACAACAAAAATTAATGCCAATCTTTACGGGGTTGTTTATTTGTCCGAACCCTGTCCCAGTTAAACATGCATTAAATTTAAAGGGACATCAAGTTGGAGGCGTTCGTTTGCCACTCGTTGAAGCAAATGATGCTGAGAAGGAACAAATTCGTCGATTGTTTGAATAATTATTCAATTAACCGATGCATGTGCATCGGTTTTAATTTGTTTATTTTTTTCACATTATAATAATAAAAAGGAGGATATACGTTGAGTAAAAAAACAGATAAATTATTAGTTTTTGCCCTGGGCGGTGTAGGCGAAATTGGTAAAAATATGTACGTTGTTCAATATGGTGACGATATTGTAGTTATCGATTCAGGTTTGAAATTCCCTGAAGAAGATATGCTCGGAATTGATATTGTTATTCCGGACATTACATATTTAGTTGAGAACAAAGAAAAAGTTCGAGGTATATTGATAACACATGGACATGAAGATCACATTGGGGGTCTACCATATGTACTACGCAACTTGAATGTACCACTATATGCTACAAAATTAACACTTGGGTTAATTGAAAATAAATTGCGTGAAGCAAATTTATTGGGTGAAACGAAACGGATATTAATTAATGATGATTCGGTAATTAAAATGGGAAGTATGACAGCATCTTTCTTCCGTACAAATCACAGTATTCCTGATTGTGTAGGTGTATGTTTAGACACACCGGAGGGTGTAGTCGTTCATACAGGTGACTTTAAATTTGACTACACACCAGTGGATAATCAGTATGCGGACTTATCCCGTATGGGTGAAATTGGTGCAAGAGGCGTTAAAGTATTACTTTCTGATAGTACAAATGCAGAGCGCCCTGGATTCACACCATCTGAGCGCGTTGTTGGACATGCTTTAAAGGAACAATTTAGAAATGCAAAGCAACGCGTTGTAGTTGCGACCTTTGCTTCTAACATCCATCGTATCCAACAAGTAATTGATGCTGCCATTTATACGGACCGCAAAGTAGCGGTTGTTGGTCGCAGTATGGTTAATGTCGTTAATATTGCTGGAGAGCTTGGCTATCTAGATATTCCTGAAGGATTACTCATTGAAACGGAAGAAGTAAACCGCTTAGCTGCTGATCGTGTTGCGATTTTATCGACGGGTAGTCAAGGTGAACCAATGTCTGCATTGACTCGAATGGCACGTTCGACACACAAGAAGGTCGACATTTTACCAGGAGATACAGTAATTATTGCTGCAACACCAATTCCTGGTAACGAACGTTATGTTGGCAGAACAGTTGATGAATTATTCCGCTTAGGTGCCAATGTAATTTATGGTGGTACCAATTCGGGCGTTCACGTTTCGGGTCATGGTAGTCAAGAAGAATTGAAATTAATGCTTGGTTTAATGAAACCTGAATATTTCATCCCAATTCATGGTGAATATCGGATGCAATGGAAACATGCACAGTTAGCTGAAGGTACTGGCGTTGATCCAGACAAGATTTTCATTTTAAACAATGGTGACACTGTAGAAATTTCTAACGGTGAAGGTCGAAAAGCTGGAAAAGTACAAGCCGGTAACGTCCTTATTGATGGACTTGGTGTAGGAGATGTCGGTAACATTGTATTGAGAGACCGTAAATTGTTGTCTCAAGATGGTATTTTGCTTGTTGTTGTTACAATCAGTAAACAAGACGGTAAAATTTTGTCTGGACCTGATATTATTTCTCGTGGTTTTGTCTATGTGCGTGAATCGGAAGGCTTGTTAGAGGAAGCGAACAAGATTGTTACGAATACATTGTCTAAACTTATGAATGAGAATGTAAATGAGTGGGCCTCATTAAAGACCCATGTGAAGGACGCGCTTGGTCGCTTCCTATATGAGCAGACGAGAAGACGTCCAATGATTTTACCAATTATCATGGAAGTTTAATTATTTATTAACATTCAAAAGCACGCATTTCATTCGAAGTGCGTGCTTTTTTTGTTTATGCGAATTAGAAAAATGATGTGATATAATGGAGCTCATGGGGGTGTTCAGTTTGGCAGCACGACGTAAAAAAAACAACGTAAAATCAACTTTGAAATTTGAAGTTTATGGTATATTAATCATCATTCTTTCTTGGATTAGTTTAGCGGGTCAGGGTGAATTACCGGGTCTAGGTCCAGTTGGGCGTGCGTTAGGAAATTTATCAACATTATTAACGGGTAAAGTGTATTATATTATGCCTGCAATCGCTATTTATGTTGCGTTATATATAATGATTAAGCGAACTTGGCCAAATTCATGGTCATTCCGAAAGACAGGTATTTTATTGATTATTCTCGCTTTATTATTACAGTTACAGATTAATTTAATTGATAAAATTAAAGCGACTGAACCATTTGGTGCAATGGATATCTTGCAACAACCTTTGTCTCATTTTAAGGCATACTTCGCAAATGAGATTTCTTCACTTGCCTATAAGAATGGGCTTGGTGGTGGATTATTAGGCGCCGTTTTATATACAATTTCATATGCTTTATTTGATGAGTTGGGTGCGAAGTTTATCATGATTGGTATGTATGCAATTGGAATAATTTCGATTACAGGTTGGTCCTATGTCGATTTAGCTCGAAAAGCACGCGGTTCTGGTTTAACTGTTTTCGAATTACTTAAATCGAAATTGGACGGCACTTATCGTCATATTCGTGAATCGCGTGATGAGCGAATTCGTCAAGAAGCATTAAATCAAATGAATGATCAAATAAATGAATCAGCGGATGATGACTTCACTCCGGCTCCTAACCGTCCAATGTTTTTTGATTTAAATAATAAGCAATCGTCTGAGACTCCTGTAGATATAGTAGAGGATTTTCCGAATGTTTCATCTTCGGATGAACCGATTGTTGTGAGGGACTTTTTTGAACAAGTATCCAAAGAAGCAAGTGGTCGTGGAAAGACAATTTCGATTACTGAAGAACAGCAAATTGAAGATTTTGAAATAGCATCAGCAGTTCCAACACAACAGAAACCTTATGTTTTACCATCCCTTACATTACTGCAATCTCCTAAATCAAAAGGAAGCGCGGCAGGCAGTGATTACATGAATAATGCGCGAAAGCTTGAGACCACACTTGAAAGTTTCGGCGTGAAAGCGAAGGTTGTTGAGGTTGTTCGGGGTCCTGCAGTTACACGTTACGAAATTCAACCTGATGTTGGTGTTAAGGTTAGTCGCATTGTTTCTCTAACAGATGATATCGCCTTGGCATTAGCTGCTAAAGATATTCGAATGGAAGCGCCCATTCCTGGAAAAGCTGCTATAGGCATTGAAGTACCGAATACAGAAGTATCTCTAGTGACTTTACGAGAAGTTATGGAGACGAGTGCATTCCAAGGTTCCTCTGCGAAACTCAGCGTAGCATTTGGACGAGACATTTCTGGATCACCCATTGTATCTGATTTAGCCAAAATGCCGCATTTACTTGTAGCCGGAGCAACAGGTTCTGGAAAATCAGTATGTATTAATGGCATCATTACAAGTATTCTATTTAAAGCCAAACCAGATGAAGCGAAATTCTTAATGATTGACCCCAAAATGGTTGAATTAAATGTCTACAATGGGATTCCACATTTATTAAGTCCGGTGGTTACTGATCCAAGACGAGCATCGTTGGCATTAAAAAAAGTGGTTAAAGAAATGGAGAATCGATACGAATTGTTCTCCAAATCTGGGACGCGTAACATTGAAGGCTATAATTCCCATTTAATCAAGGAAAACCAAAAACCTTTGCCTTTTATCGTAGTTATTGTTGATGAATTGGCAGATTTAATGATGGTAGCTGCTAATGATGTCGAGGATTCCATTTGTCGATTGGCTCAAATGGCTCGTGCCGCTGGGATACATTTAATTATTGCAACACAAAGACCATCTGTTGATGTAATTACTGGAGTAATTAAAGCGAATATCCCATCAAGAATTGCTTTTGGTGTTTCTTCACAAGTCGATTCAAGAACGATTCTAGACAGTGCCGGAGCAGAAAAATTACTTGGTCGTGGGGACATGCTGTTCGTTCCGGTTGGTTCCAACAAACCAACTCGTGTGCAAGGAGCATTCTTGTCAGACCAGGAAGTAGAAGCAGTATGCAATGCTGTTCGTTCCCAAGCACAAGCTGAATATCAACCTGAGATGGTCCCTGAATTGGAGCAAGAAGACGAAAATGATGTGGATCCAAATGAGGATGAACTTTTTGATCAGGCTGTTACAATCATTTTAGAAGCCAAGCAAGCTTCAGTTTCTTTACTTCAAAGACGGATGCGGATTGGCTATACACGTGCAGCCCGATTGATTGATTATATGGAAGCTAAAGGTATTATCGGACCATATGAGGGTAGCAAACCAAGAGAAGTATTATATACGCTCGAAGGTTATAGAGGAAGAAATCTAGGTACAAACGAATAAAAAAACACCTTTCTCCTCATACTTTATTCACGTTTCTAATGATCTTCATGGAAAGGTGATAATTATGCGAAGAAGAATGTTTTCGATTGTATTCTTGATTATAATTGCTTTGTCATCAATGATGCTTATTAGTAATTCGATGCTTAAACAGGAAGATGTATTTGCATTTAGCAAAAATACTTTAAAAATTGGTTCATCAGGTAATGACGTGAAAGAACTTCAGGGTCGTCTTGCATACATTGGGTATTTCAAGCGTACTGTTGACGGTCAATTTGGTTATGGAACTTTTCTTTCGCTCAAAAAATTTCAAACTGCATTCGGAATGAAAGCCGATGGCGTTGCTGGTGCTAAGACTAAGTTGAAACTTTGGAGTGCGACAAAGGCTTGGAAACCAACTGCAGGTTTTTATAATTCTACAAAGGTAACTGCTAAATCCGTTGTGCCAGCAAATAACAGATTAGGTTTCTCACAATCAGACATCAGTTTAATGGCAAATGCAGTGCATGGTGAAGCACGTGGCGAGCCCTATGAAGGTCAAGTTGCTGTCGCAGCCGTTATATTAAATCGTGTTAAGAACAGTAATTTCCCTAAGACGCCTTCAGGTGTTATTTTTCAACCAGGGGCATTTACTGCTGTATCAGATGGTCAGATCTATTTAACACCAAATGCAACTTCTAAAAGAGCTATTTTAGATGCAATAAATGGATGGGATCCAACTGGTGGATGTATTTACTACTTCAATCCTGCAACAGCGACGAATAAATGGATTTGGGGTAGACCACAAATAAAGACAATTGGGAAACATATTTTTTGTATGTAGAGTAGGGGATTTGTATGGATAAGCCATTTTCAAAAATGACTGTTCTAGTCACAGGTGGGAGTCGAGGAATTGGCAGGGCTATTGCGATTCGGTTTGCTTCCGTTGGTATGAACGTGATCATTAATTACAATACGAATGTAGAAGAAGCTAATGAAACAGCGCGATTATGCATGCAACAGGGTGGGAAGCCTGTCACATTGGCTGCAAATGTTGCAAATCGTGAAGATGTTATGAGGATGAAAGAGAAACTAGATCGATTACAATTACAACCTGACATTGTTGTCAATAATGCTGGAGTTAGTCATTTTGGCTTATTAAGTGACGTAAATGATGAGGATTGGGATCATCTCGTTGGGGTTAATTTGAAAGGAATGTATTTGTGTAGTCAATTGTTTATGCCGTATATGATTACACAGCGTTACGGTCGATTTATAAATGTTTCATCGATTTGGGGCGAGACAGGTGCTTCTTGTGAAGTACTATATTCCATGACTAAAGGTGGGGTAAACGCTTTTACAAAAGCATTAGCAAAGGAATTAGCGCCATCCCAAATTACGGTTAATGCAGTAGCGCCAGGGGTAGTTCTCACAGATATGATCAGTCCGATAAATGAAAATGACCAACAAAGTCTTAGAGATGAAATTCCAGCTGGACGTTTTGCAAATCCCGACGAGATTGCATCGTTAGTGTATTTTTTAGCTTTACCCGAATCCTCTTATATTAATGGACAGATTATTAGTCCAAATGGTGGATACGTCACCTAGGAATATTATTCTATACATTCATCCATATTAATAAGGTATCTCATTACAATATGGAGGTGTTTGGTGTGACAACTGTTTTAGATACGTTCGATAAATGGAAATCTTTTTTGTCAGATCGTGTGGCACAAGCAAAAGCTACTGGTATGAGTGATGGCGTACTTACGCAATTAGCTTATCAAGTAGGTGAATTTTTGGATGATAAAGTCGATCCCAAAAATGGTGAAGAGCGATTGATGAAAGAATTATGGTCCGTTGGTACAGATGAAGAAAAAAAAGTGCTAGCGGCACTAATTGTTAAATTTGTCGAACAAAAAGCATGAGATTAACCCTCCATTTGGAGGGTTTTCATATTTTTAGCTTGAAACAAACAATTCAGTTCAATGTTGTTGTATAATTTTAGGGTAGAAAGAGAACAGAAGGATGGGAATTTATGATGAATAAGCAATGGTATTTTGAATATACAATTCATAAGAATAGACCGGGATTATTAGGGGATATCGCTTCGTTAATGGGTATGCTAAATATCAATATTTTAACAATTAATGGTGTTGATGATTCGACGCGTGGGATGTTAATTCAGTCTAATGATGATGAGAAGATTGAAGTGATGGGAGCCATGCTACGAAAGATTGAGAATATCACTGTAAATGCATTACGAACACCTAATTTGGTAGATATTTTAGCCGTTCGACATGGCCGCTTTATTGAACGTGATTTTGCTGATCGAAGCACTTTCCGATTTACGCGAGATGAATTGGGTTTACTCGTTGATTTTTTAGGCGAAATTTTCAAGGCAGAGGGGAATCAAGTTATTGGTATTCGAGGAATGCCAAGGGTTGGGAAGACGGAGTCCATTATCGCGGGCAGTGTGAGTGCTAATAAGCGTTGGACGTTTTTGTCCTCAACGATGTTAAGACAGACTGTAAGAAGTCAGCTTTCCGATGAAGAATTGAATGCCAATAATGTCTTCATCATTGATGGCATAGTTAGTACCATTCGTTCAAATGAAAAGCACTATTCATTGTTACAGGAAATCATGGACTTACCTTCTACGAAAGTAATTGAACATCCAGACATGTTTGTACGTGAGTCTGAGTATGATTACTCGATTTTTGATTACATTATAGAGTTAAGAACTACACCTGAGGAAGAAATTACATTGGATTCGATTGTCACACCTTATAATGAATTATAATCGGAGGTATTCCATTTATGTCTGAACTCGGTTCGTTTCTAAAAAAGACGAGAGAGAAACAGCATTTAACGCTTGATCAAGTTCAAGAAATTACTAAGATACGAAAATCCTACTTGCAAGCTATCGAGTCTGGTGAATTCGACCAATTACCTGGTCATTTTTACATTCGAGCATTTATTAAAAGTTACTCTGAGTCTCTCGGGATAAGTTTTGCAGAGTTACTCCAATCCTTTGGAAGTGAATTGTCCGCATACAGCCCAGAACCAGATGAGAAGCCGAATACAATTACAAGAAAAGAAAAAATGGCAAACATCGAAATGCTCGCCAAATTAGGTTCATCCGTTTTGTTAATTGCATTTATCATCTTCATTATTGTGCTTATCTATTTTTTTGCATTAAGCAAAGAAGTTGAAGAAACTGAAAATTTAGATCAAACACGAATTACAAATGAAGCAAAAATCTATGCAAGTCCATCACCTATACCGTCTCCAACGCCTGAACCTTCAAAAGAACCAATTGAAAAATCGAGTTCGATTAGCGAGACTTCTGTACGTGTGGAATTGGTTGGGAAAGAAACAAACACTTTAATTTATAACGTATCTAATACAGATGTTATTAATATAAATTTATCATTTACGGATGATTGTTGGACCTTGTTCCGCATGCAGAATAACAACGGTACAGTTATCAAAGGAGAACTAAACAAGAGTATCTATATTGCGGGTGATACTGATACACTAGAATCATCTAAATCTATACATTTAAGATTTGGGAATGCAAAAGCAATTTCTCTTGAGGTGAATGGAATCATGATTGAGGATGCTACACTTAAAGAAGAAGGCGCAAAAAACATTCAACTGAATTTAGTGAAGTTGAATATTCAAGAGTAATTGTTTAATAAAATAATAAAATAATAAAATAAATGAAATTAATAGGGGATATTATGTCACAAAAAGTCAAAGTAGTAACGCTAGGTTGTGAAAAAAATTTAGTCGATTCAGAAATTATGTCGGGCTTAATTGGTGAACGGGGTTTTGAATTTGTTGATAATCAAGACGAGGCGACCGTAATCATAGTAAATACTTGCGGTTTTATTGATGCTGCAAAAGAAGAATCGGTTAATACAATCTTATCATTAGCCGATCTTAAGGAAACTGCCAATCTAAAGGCATTAATCGTCTCTGGTTGCTTAACACAGAGATATAAGGAATCTCTTCTTGAAGAAATGCCAGAAATAGATGGTATTGTTGGTACTGGCGATTTTGATAAAATTAACGAAATCATCGATGAAGCTTTAGCTGGAAAAAAGCCAGCACGTGTGGGTAATCCTGTATTTGATTATGATCGAAAATTACCTCGTAAACTATCGACGCCTAAATATACGGCCTACATTAAAATTGCTGAAGGTTGCGATAATGCGTGTACATTCTGCAGCATTCCTATCATGCGTGGTGCATTTCGAAGTCGCTCGATAGAATCGATTGTGAATGAAGCAGAACAACTAGCAAAGCAAGGGGTGAAAGAGATAAGCTTAATCGCCCAAGATTCCACTAATTATGGTACAGATATCTATGAATCATTTATGCTTCCAACTTTATTGAATCGCGTTAGTGAAGTAGAAGGAATTGAGTGGGTAAGATTACATTATGCGTATCCTGGATTCTTTACAGATGAATTAATAGAGACCATCGCAAATAACCCGAAAATTTGCAAATATATCGACATGCCTCTTCAACATAGTGAAGATCATATTTTAAAGAAAATGAGACGCCCTGGACAACAAAGAGATGTGAGAGAACTCGTTTCTAAAATTCGTACTATAATTCCAAGTGCAGCTTTGAGAACATCTTTAATTGTTGGTTTCCCAGGAGAGTCGAATGAAGACTTTGAACGTTTAAGTAAATTCGTAAGTGAAATGCAGTTTGATCGACTAGGTGTATTTACGTATTCTCCTGAAGAAGATACGCCAGCAGTTCGATTGCCAAATCATGTAGATGATGAGACAAAAGAATTGAGACAGAATACCTTAATGGAAATACAACGTCAAATCGCATTTAAGCAGAATGCAAGATTTGTGGGTTCAACGCTTAAGGTTCTCATCGAAGGTTATGATGGACGTAATGATGTTTATGTAGGTCGTAGTCAATATGATGCTCCTGAAATTGACGGTGAAGTTTATGTAAGTGGCAAAAACTTGGAGATAGGCGCATTCGTTGATGTAAGCATTACACATGCACATGAATATGATTTATCAGGGGAGGCTGTACAATGAATTTAGCAAATCGAATCACAATGGCAAGAATTTTTTTAGTTCCAGTAATTATGTTCTTTTTACTCGTACAATTAGATTTCCCACCAATTGTTTTTGACGATTTTTCAATTTCTGTCAATCAGATCGTTGCAACATTAATTTTCATTATTGCTGCGAGTACGGATGGGCTTGATGGCTATATCGCTAGAAGTCGAAAGATGGTATCCAATTTAGGTAAGTTACTTGATCCACTTGCAGATAAACTATTAATTGCAGCTGTATTGATTTCGTTAGTGGATATGGGCAAATTAGATGCATGGATTGCGATTGTTATCATTAGTCGCGAATTCGCGGTGACTGGTTTGCGTCAAGTTGCCTTATTAGAGGGCACTGTAATGGCAGCAAGTGCCTGGGGTAAATGGAAGACAGCAATTCAAATTACGGCGATTATTGCTTTGTTATTAAACAATTTCCCGTTTTATTTAGTGGATTTTCCGTTTGATATCGTTGCAAGCTGGTTAGCTGCTGCAATTACAATTTATTCTGGTGTGGACTATTTTGTAAAAAATAAAAATGTTATGCAAGAAATGCCTGGAAAATAATGAATGAACTGGGGATAACATGGGACGTAAAGCGGAAATTATTGCAGTAGGTACAGAATTATTACTTGGTCAGATTGTCAACACTAACGCGCAATATTTGGCCCAACAACTTGCTGATTTAGGGGTAAATGTTTTTTATCAGACTGTTGTCGGTGATAATATCAATCGTCTTCATTCAGCGATTCAAATCGCAAAGTCTCGTGCAGATATTATTGTGTTCACTGGTGGTCTCGGACCTACACAAGACGATTTAACTCGGGATGCTGTAGCAAAATTTTGTGAACGTAAGCTTGTGATGCATGCTCCTTCTTTGGATAATATTAAATCTTTCTTTGCATCTCGTGGCGTAGAAATGGTAGAAAGCAATGGGCGTCAAGCACTTATGATTGATGATGCTGATGCATTGATTAATGATGTAGGAATGGCGGTTGGGTGTGCGTTTAAGCATGATAATACGATGTTTATCTTATTGCCTGGACCACCTCGCGAAATGAAAGCGATGTTTGCAAATTATGCTGCACCATGGATTCGCTCCGCAATTGGTGAATCATTACCCTTATTTTCCACTATGTTAAAGTTTTCGGGGATAGGGGAGTCAAATTTAGAACATCAAATCATCGATCTTATAGATAGTCAGAGTGATGTTTCCATTGCACCATATGCCAAAGAAGGCGAGGTTGCTATCCGATTGGCTGTAAAAGCCTCAGACTTAGATACAGCTAACCAAATGATGCAACCCATTGTGGATGAAATTTACAGTCGTTTCCCAGATAATCTTTTCTCCACGCTTGGTGAAACGTTAGAGGCTACTGTTGTAAGACTGTTAACTGAACAACAAAAGACTGTCGTAGTCGCAGAAAGTATCACTGGTGGAAGACTTGGGGATTTAATTACATCTATACCTGGCAGTTCTAGTGTTTTTAAAGGTGGATATATTACATATTCTAATGAAACAAAGAATCGCATCCTGCATATTCCGATTGAATTGTTGGAGGGTGAAGGAGCACCAGGAGCGATTAGCAGTAGTGTTGTCGAGAAAATGGCGATAGAGGCTCAAAAGCTTGGTAATTCAAATTATGCAATCGCAATCAGTGGGAATGCAGGTCCTGAGTCAGCAGAAAATAAGCCAGTAGGATTAACTTATTTAGCTATCGCGGATGAATCAGGAATTCTTCTCAGCAAAGAATTACAATTACATGGGAATCGTGACACGATTAAACAACGTGCAGCTAAACAAGCTTTATTTGCGTTGTGGTCAACAATCAGAACGAAATAGGTTGAGATATTGTTTTTATGTCGTATAATGAAATAGTCGAATGGAAGAACCGTGTCGCATTATTGGCACGGTTTTCGTTTGTCCAAAAATACGAATGTATGTTCGAAAAAACACTTGTTAATCTTTTCAAAAGAAGTTATGATTAATACAAATCAAACAGTAGGAGTGAGTATATTGGCAGATCGTCGCGCGGCATTAGATATGGCATTACGCCAAATTGAGAAGCAGTTCGGTAAAGGTTCAATTATGAAACTTGGAGAATCTACAAATATGCAAGTGGAGACGGTTTCTAGTGGTGCACTTGCACTCGATATAGCACTTGGCATTGGCGGTTTTCCACGTGGTCGCGTAATTGAGATATATGGTCCTGAATCTTCCGGTAAGACTACAGTTTCTTTACATGCGATTGCAGAGGTTCAAAAATTAGGTGGTCAAGCTGCGTTTATCGATGCAGAGCATGCGCTTGATCCTGTATATGCTAGAAATTTAGGTGTGAATATTGACGAACTACTCCTATCTCAACCAGATACTGGTGAACAAGCGCTTGAAATTGCTGAGGCATTAGTTCGTAGTGGTGCAGTTGATATAATTGTAATCGATTCTGTGGCTGCATTGGTTCCAAGAGCTGAAATAGAAGGAGATATGGGGGATTCCCACGTTGGTCTGCAAGCTCGTCTCATGTCGCAAGCACTTCGTAAATTATCAGGAGCGATCAGTAAGTCTAAGACTATTGCGATTTTCATCAACCAATTACGTGAGAAAGTGGGCGTAATGTTTGGTAATCCAGAGACAACACCTGGTGGACGTGCGTTGAAGTTTTATTCTACAGTGCGTTTAGATGTTCGTCGTGTAGAATCAATCAAGCAAGGTAACGATATTGTAGGTAACCGAACACGAATTAAAGTAGTAAAAAATAAAGTTGCCCCTCCATTTAAACAGGCTGAAGTAGATATTATGTATGGTGAAGGTATTTCTAGAGAAGGAAGTATTATTGATATAGGGACTGAGATGGACATTGTCCAAAAAAGCGGAGCCTGGTATTCATATGAAGGTGAACGTTTGGGTCAAGGTAGAGAGAATTCAAAGCAATTTCTCAAAGAAAATGTTTCAGTTGCATTAGCAATTGAGACGAAAATCCGTGAAGCTGCGAGTCTAAGTGCAGGTTCATTAAGTGCTGCAGATGATGAAGAGTTTGATTTGGAAGATTAATTTTAAATGCTATTCCCTCGGTTAATTGACCGGGGGCTGTTTCATTTTAGGGGGAAGATAATATGGAACAACATGAAATTCTTAAAATCATAAAGAAAAAAAAAGATCAGTATATCATTGATGTGTCTGACTATGAATCTTTTGTAGTTGATCAAGAATTACTGGTGCAATTCGATCTTCGAAAAGGGAAGATTCTTCACACTTTAGAAATTGAGCAATTAGTTAATTTTAAAGAACGTAACAAAGTATACAATACTGCATTACGTCTTCTCGGGATTCGCCCTCGTACGGCTAAGGAAATTCGAAATAAGTTAAAAGAAAAATCATTTGAAACCAATTGGATTGAATGGACATTAACAAAATTAAAAAATGAAGGTTACATCAATCATCAAGAATATGCGATACAGTTTGTGGAAGAGGCTATCAAGTTCAAGAAGAAAGGCATGGCTTGGATTCGTTTTGAATTGAAAAACAGGGGCGTTGAAGAAGAATTTATTACATCTGCGATTAATCAAATCGATGGGGCAATGGAATTAGACGCAGTTCTTTTTCTTGCTAATAAGAAATGGGAACAACTCTTTAAAAAACACGAATACCATATCGCTAAATATAAGTTACAAACATATTTACAAGGTCGAGGATACGCTAAATCATTAGTAAATGAAGCGATTTCAACTCTAGAAAAAGTTTATAATAATAATAATTAATGGGATTAATTAAAATGGTATGATTGCGCTTTCATTTCTGTTCGTGTTTGCTTGACAACATTAAAGCGTAAACTATACAATTAGTCTGTGTTTTTAAGAATTCGGTGTGTTTTTTACTGAATTCGAGTTTTTTGTTGGTGATTTCGCCATCATTCAACAAATAGACTATTTTAATTATCTAATGAAATGTTTTGTGGAATCGTAACAAAAAATCAGACAAATATTTAATTTGTCTAACAATTTAACGGGGAGGTGCCAGGATGCAACCAATGGTTTGGATCTTGATTATTCTCGTTGTTGGTGCTTTATCTTTTGGGATTGGATATTTCATTCGCAAATCCCTTGCTGAAGCCAAAATCTCAGGAGCAGAGACTGCAGCATTGAAAATTATCGATGATGCTAAGAAAAATGTCGAAGCACTAAAGAGAGAGACCGTTCTTGAAGCTAAAGACGAAGTACATAAATTACGTACAGAAGCGGAACGTGAAATCCGTGAACGTCGAAATGAAGTACAGCGACAAGAACGTCGATTGGTACAAAAAGAGGAAACGCTAGATAAGAAAATCGAATCTTTAGAAATTAAAGAAGAGAAGTTAGCCGACAAAGAGAAAAAGGTTGAAGAAACACAAGCTAAAGTTGAAGAAATTCATCGCAACCAAGTTATTGAATTAGAACGAATTTCTGGTTTATCGCAGGAAGAAGCACGTAAGCTAATTTTAGCTGCTGTTGAACAAGAAGTAAGAGCAGAGACAGCTCAATTAATTAAAGATATTGAGCAACAGGCAAAAGAAGAGTCTGATAAACGTGCACGCAACATCATTTCTCTTGCAATTCAACGCTGTGCTGCGGATCATGTTGCAGAATCAACAGTTTCTGTAGTTGCATTGCCTAATGAAGAAATGAAAGGTCGAATTATCGGTCGTGAAGGAAGAAATATCAGGGCGCTTGAGACTTTAACTGGTATCGATTTGATTATTGATGACACACCTGAAGCAGTTATCTTGTCAGGTTTTGATCCAATTCGTCGAGAAATCGCACGTACATCACTTGAAAAGCTTGTAGCCGATGGTCGTATTCATCCAGCTAGAATTGAAGAAATGGTTGAGAAGTCCCGTAGAGAAATTGATGAACGAATTCGCGAATATGGCGAACAGGCGACGTTCGAAGTTGGCGTACATGGTTTACACCCTGACCTAATTAAGATACTAGGCAGACTAAAGTTTAGAACGAGTTACGGTCAGAATGTATTAAAGCATTCCATGGAAGTAGCTTACCTTACTGGATTAATGGCTGGTGAACTTGGTGAAGATATCACTTTAGCTAAGCGCGCTGGATTATTACACGATATCGGTAAAGCACTTGATCACGAAGTGGAAGGTTCACATGTCGAAATTGGTGTTGAACTTGCCAAAAAATACAAAGAACATCCAGTTGTTATCAATAGTATTGCTTCTCACCATGGAGACTGCGAAGCAGAATCCGTGATTGCAATGCTTGTAGGTGCAGCAGATGCATTATCTGCAGCTCGACCTGGTGCTCGTCGTGAAACACTTGAGACGTACATTAAGCGCCTTGAGAAATTGGAAAATATTTCTGAGAGCTTTGATGGCGTTGAAAAATCATACGCGATTCAGGCTGGTAGAGAAGTTCGAGTTATGGTTCAACCTGATCAAATTGATGATACAGAGGCGTTCCGCCTCGCTCGAGATATTACGAAACGTATTGAAGATGAACTAGATTATCCTGGTCACATCAAAGTAACTGTTATTCGTGAGACACGAGCAGTTGAATATGCAAAATAATAAGATTTACATCGAAAAGTGGCTGATTCTTACAGCCACTTTTCTTTCATCTTTGTATATCAAATAATAAGGAATGTGAATGATGAAAGTATTATTTATTGGCGATATTGTGGGCTCTGTTGGTCGGAAGGCATTGCAATTAAATATTAAACAACTCAAATCCAAATTAAGTCCTGATTTTATCGTAGTAAATGGCGAGAATGCCGCTTCTGGACGTGGTATAACGGAAGCTATTGCTAGAGATTTTTTTGAGTTGGGTGTACACGGAATTACGATGGGGAACCACACATGGGATAATAAAGATATTTTTCAATTTATTGAAAATGAGTCCCGGTTAATTCGACCAGCTAATTTTCCGAATGGGGCACCGGGAAAAGGTTACACTGTTTTGAAGAATGGTAACAGGAAATTGGCTATCATCAACATGCAAGGACGCACCTTTTTACCACCAATTGATTGCCCCTTTCATAAAGCAGATGCTATTTTGGCAGAACTTAAAGGCGTGACCAATCATATCTTGTTTGATTTTCATGCTGAAGCGACGTCTGAAAAGATTGCAATGGGTTGGCATTTAGATGGTCGAGTGACAGCATTTGTAGGTACACATACGCATGTTCAGACAAATGATTCTCGCATATTACCTAATGGAACAGCATATATAACAGATGTAGGCATGTGTGGTTCTCACGAAGGTGTTTTGGGAATGGAACGGGACGCTGTATTATATAAATTCACAACGCAATTACCAGCTCGTTTTATAGTGGATGAAGGTAAATGGCAATTTCACGCTGTATTCATTCAAACAGATGATGATACAGGAAAAGCAAAGTCGATTAATGCGATTCGCAGTTTAGAAGAAAATTTCATTTTTGAATAATTGAATTTAGATTTGTTAGATGAAGAACAGTTTGCATTTATGTGAACTGTTCTTTTTTTATCTATTTCTGGAGGGGATATTATGAAATGGTTTGATTTACATTGTGATGCACTCAATAAACGGTATCGAAATCACCCACATATGTTTGAAATGAATGGTCAAGATGATGTGGATTTCCCAAAAATAATTGAAAGTAATGTATGTGTTCAAAATTTTGCGATATATATTTCGGATTCTATTCGTGAAAACCGCAAGAAACATATCGATTTACAAATTAAATGTTTTGAGAACATAATTACTGATTTAAAGATGGGAACAATTAATACAAAAACCGATTTATACGCTGCGTTTCATCATGGATTGAGATATTATGGTTTATTGAGTCTAGAGGGGTGTGAAGGAATTGATGATTCTGACGAAACGGTACAAATGTTATTCGATAGAGGGCTTAGGTGTTTATCATTGACGTGGAATCATTCAAACTGGGCTGCCGATGGAGCACTTGAACATTTTCATGGTGGTATGACTAACCGCGGAAAAAAATTTGTCAATAAATGTGAAACTTATGGAATCGCAATTGATGCTTCTCATTTATCTAATCGAAGTTTTTGGGATCTAATTCGTACATGTCATAAACCAATATATTGTTCACACTCAAATGCTAAGCTGATTTGCAATCATCCGCGTAATTTAACAGATGATCAAATTAATGAAATTATAAATATGCAAGGAATCGTTGGAATTACGTTTGTTCCGAGTTTTTTAAATTCCAAGAATATATCAACTGTTGAAGATGTAATAAAAAATATTTATCATATATGCGAATTAGGCGGACAAAATTGCATTTCCTTTGGGAGTGATTTTGATGGCATCGATCAGCATGTAGAAGGATTGAGCAACACTGGTGATTTAGCTATGTTTTATCAACGACTGAGTAAGGAATTCTACTCCGATGACGTAGAGAAATTCACATGGAAGAATGCTTATACTTACTTTTCGAAAACGCTTCCAGATATTTAACATCCGTTCTCAATTTGATATAGAATTAATCGAAAAGGCGTATATTATTTGTTGAATGTAAACGCTTGTAATTTGTCATAAAAGTGTCATAATAGTGTAGGGTATTGAAAAGGTTTCTTTATCAACACCTAAAAGCTCGTGCATTGTATATTTTTAAGGGGTGGAACTTTGTGATTAGCCAACTGTCATGGAAAATCGGTGGACAGCAAGGTGAAGGTTTAGAGTCTACAGATCGTATTTTTTCTACTGCATTAAATCGTCAAGGATATCATTTATATGGTTATCGTCATTTTTCGTCACGAATCAAAGGCGGACACACGAACAATAAAATTCGTATTAGTACAACGCCGTTACGTTCTATTTCAGACGACTTAGATATTTTAGTTGCTTTTGATCAAGAGACAATTGATTTAAATAGTTCTGAGCTTCGTGCAGGCGGTGTTATTATTGCCGATGCTAAATTTGATCCAACTTTACCTGAAGGCATTCAGGCGCGATTATTTGCTGTTCCATTTACAGGAATCGCTGAAGAATTAGGAACTTCATTAATGAAGAACATGGTTGCTACTGGTGCGTCCGCAGCTATTTTAGGTATTGATGTAAATGCAATCAAGCAAGTAGTTGAGGAAGAATTTTCTCGTAAAGGGCCTGCTGTCGTTGAAAAGAACATGGAAGCAGTTCAACGCGGTGCTCAGTTTATATTCGATCAAGCAGGTTCGCCATCTGAAGACTTCAAGTTAGCTCCAGCAGATGGAACTCCGCGATTATTCATGATAGGGAATGAAGCCATTGGACTAGGTGCGGTTGCAGCTGGTTGTCGATTTATGCCTGCATATCCAATTACCCCGGCATCTGAAATTATGGAATATTTGGTAAAGAAATTGCCGAAATTTGGTGGTACGGTTATCCAGACAGAAGATGAAATTTCTGCTGTAACAATGGCAATTGGTGGTAATTTTGCTGGCGTAAGAACAATGACAGCATCTTCTGGTCCTGGTTTATCTCTTATGGTTGAAGCCATTGGATTAGCCGGAATTACTGAGACACCACTTGTAATTGTTAACACGCAACGTGGAGGTCCAAGTACTGGATTACCGACTAAACAAGAACAAAGTGATGTTAACGCAATGATTTATGGGACGCATGGTGAAATTCCCAAAATCGTCATTGCACCTACAACGATCGAAGAATGTTTCTATGATACCGTTGAAGCGTTTAATTTAGCTGAAATTTATCAATGCCCAGTCATTATCCTTACAGATTTACAGTTGTCATTAGGCAAACAAACAGCAGATGAACTTGACTACAGCCGTATTCAGATTAACCGTGGCAAATTAGTTACTGAGGCTCCACAACCTGAATCGGAAGGAAAATTATTTAATCGCTATGCTTTATCTAAAGATGGAATCTCACCTCGTGTTCTTCCTGGAACAAAGAATGGCATTCATCATGTAACTGGTGTTGAACATGACCAAGAAGGTAGACCATCTGAAAATACAACAAACCGTCAAAATATGATGGATAAACGTCTATCAAAATTAAACGACATCCAATTTACAAACCCAATCCTTGTTGATTCTCCAAATGAAGAGGCAGATATTCTGCTTGTTGGCATGAGTTCTAACGGCGGAACAATCGAGGAAGCTCGTCGTCGTCTAGATCAAGAAGGCATCAAGACAAATCAAGTGATGGTTCGTTTGATTCATCCTTTCCCAACAAAGGAAATTGCTCCTCATATTGCAAACGCAAAGAAAGTCATTGTGGTTGAAAATAACGCAACTGGACAATTGGCGGATCAAATTAAGTTGCATGTTGGTTTGCATGATAAGATTCATAACTTATTGAAATATGATGGAAATCCTTTCCTTCCTCAACACATCTATACAGCATGTAAGGAGTTGAATTAATCCATGGCAACTTTTAAAGACTTTAGAAATAATGTAAAGCCTAACTGGTGTCCGGGTTGTGGAGATTTCTCTATTCAAGCTGCGATTCAACGTGCTGCTGCGAATGTGGGATTAGAACCAGAAGACTTAGCTGTGATTTCAGGAATAGGTTGTTCTGGTCGCATCTCTGGTTATATTAATGCATATGGTTTCCATGGTGTTCATGGTCGTTCATTGCCAATCGCGCAGGGGGTTAAGATGGCTAATCGAGAACTAACTGTCATTGCCTCAGGCGGTGATGGTGATGGATTTGCGATTGGTATGGCACACACTGTTCATGCGATTCGTAGAAACATTAACATGACATATATTGTTATGGATAACCAAATTTATGGACTTACAAAAGGTCAAACTTCGCCTCGAAGCGCTGTTGGATTCAAGACAAAGAGCACGCCAGAAGGCTCTATTGAATCTTCTTTGTCACCATTAGAAATTGCAATGGCGGCAGGAGCAACATTTGTCGCACAATCGTTCTCTAGTAATTTGAAGCAATTGACTCAAGTTATTGAAGAAGGTATTAAACATGAAGGTTTCTCATTCATCAACGTCTTTAGCCCGTGTGTTACTTTTAATAAAGTAAATACGTATGATTGGTTTAAAGAGAATATTGTTGATTTAGATGAACAGCCTGATTACGATGCAACAAATCGTGTAATGGCAATGTCTAAAATTATGGAGACGAATAGTCTTGCTTGTGGCGTCTTGTATCAGAATAAAGAGCGTCAAAGTTATGAATCTTTAGTCACTGGATTTAAAGATGAAGGTTTAGCGAAGCAAGACATAAAAATGGATGAAGCAACTTTCGCGAAATTGGTTGCCGAATTTAGATAAAGATGACTATAATAGGTTTGGCTATTGTGAAATTACTAATAGTCAAGCCTATTTTTATTAATATTGAAGGGTAGATGTATAAATATGTATCAAGTTCCAATTGGTGTTTCCGCTCGTCATATTCATTTGTCTAAAGCACATATTGCTGCCTTATTCGGAGAAGACTATGAATTAACTATCTTTAAAGAATTATCCCAACCGGGTCAATTTGCAGCAAATGAAACAGTCGCTGTCATTGGACCAAAAGGTCAATTTGCTAAAGTTCGAATACTCGGTCCCGCTCGTGATTTGACGCAATTAGAAGTGTCTCGAACGGATTCCTTCTCACTGGGCATTAATGCTCCTGTAAGAGAATCAGGTAACGTTGCAGGTTCAGCCGGCATTAAAATAGTAGGACCGCATGGAGAGGTAGATATCGAAGAAGGTGTAATTGTTGCAGCCCGTCATATTCATTTCCATCCATCTGATGCTGAGAAAATGGGGATCAAAAACAAAGATGTGTTGCGTGTTCGCTTGAATGGTGAGCGTCCACTTACATTTGATGATGTTGTTGCGCGTGTTCATCATACGTATGCACTAGATTTTCATATTGATACTGATGAAGCAAATGCAGCTGGTGTCAAAAACGGCGATTTTGCAGAAATTATAAAATAATAACAATTCGAAGAATCAGGGATATGTGCATGTTTAACGTGGCACATGTTCGTGATTCTTTTGTGTTTATGATATAATTTATCCTTGTGTACGGGATTTGCGATGAAAGGAAGACTTGAATGAGCAAGGAAACAAAAGACTACTCAAGTTATTTTAATGGTACGTATAAAGTGCTGGATGAAAATGATGAACGTACTAAACTTCGCGTCGAAGGACGTGAAATTTCAATATATAGTTCACCTGACTATCGACAAGAAAAACAACGCGGAAAAGAAGAGATTGCCGTTCATTATCAGTATGATTTGCCTGAAGAACTTAGATCTTTTGGGAATGGTAAGCTATATCACATCGCGACATATGGCTGTCAAATGAATGAACATGATACAGAGACCTTAAAGGGGATCTTCGAATCGATGGGATTTTTATGGACAGATCATCGCGAAATAGCTAGCGTAATCCTATTGAATACATGTGCGGTTCGTGAAAATGCCGAGGATAAGGTGTTTGGGGAACTCGGTCATTTAAAGAAATTGAAACTTGAAAATCCAGAATTATTATTAGGCGTCTGTGGTTGTATGTCACAAGAGGAATCTGTTGTGCAACGTATTCTTCAAAAGTATGCATTCGTCGATCTGATCTTTGGCACGCATAATATTCATCGCTTACCATTTTTGTTAAAAGATGCTTATTTTAATAAAGAACTAGTGGTAGAGGTATGGTCTAAAGAAGGCGACATCATCGAAAATTTACCTAAGAAACGAGAAGGTTTAAAAGCATGGGTTAATATCATGTACGGATGTGATAAGTTTTGTACGTATTGCATTGTTCCTTTTACACGTGGCAAAGAACGTAGTCGACGACCTGAGGATGTGATTGCAGAAATCCGTGAGTTAGCTCGACAAGGCTTTAAAGAAATTATGTTACTTGGGCAAAATGTCAACGCATATGGGAAGGATTTTGAGGACAGGCAATACAGATTAGGGCATTTGTTAGATGATGTTCGTAAAATTGCTATACCGAGAGTTCGGTTTACGACCAGTCATCCGCGTGATTTTGATGAACACCTCATTAATGTGTTAGCAAAAGGCGGAAATCTCGTTGAACACATTCACTTGCCAGTTCAATCAGGAAGTACCGAAGTGCTAAAGCGAATGGCTCGTAAATATACAAGAGAGCAATATCTTGCGCTTGTAACTAAAATTAAAAACGCGATTCCGAATGTCGTACTTTCCACAGATATTATTGTAGGTTTCCCTGGTGAAACGGATGAACAATTTGCAGAGACATTGTCACTTGTGAGGGAAGTAGGCTATGATATGGGATATTCCTTTATTTATTCTCCACGTGAAGGTACACCAGCAATTTCGATGGCTGATGATATCTCGGATGAGGTGAAGAAACAGCGCTTGCATCTCCTTAATGAAGTGATGGCTGAGAATGCGTTAAAAGGCAATTTACGTTTAAAAGATGAAATCGTTGAGGTATTGGTTGAAGGGCCGAGTAATCGGAATCCGAATGTATTAGCGGGTAGGACGCGAACGAACAAATTAGTACTTTTTGATGGTCATTCTGATTTAATTGGTACATTTGTAAATTTAAAAATTATCGAGGCACAAACCTGGTTATTACGAGGTGAACTGGTGTCTACATTCGAAGGAGCGATAAACAATGGGTGAAAGTTGTAATTTAGGACACGAACATTCGCATGATATGAAGTTTTATAACTCAAAGGATTTAGTTGTTCGCGAAGATATCATGGCGAAAGCCAAAGAATTAGCTGCATTATTAACGACTTCTGAAGAGGTAATTACCTATCAACAGGCTGAAAAAAACATTCAAGAAAACGAACGAATTCAAACGCTTATTGCTTCAATCAAGAAAAAACAGAAAGAAATCGTTGGCTTTGAATACTTTAAAAATGAGCAAATGGTAAAAAAAATCGAAGGTGAAATTGAATCACTACAAGACGAATTAGATAGCATTCCAATTGTTCAGCAGTTCCAACAAACACAAACTGATATCAATTACTTATTACAGCTCGTTGTTGATGTCTTAAAGGATACATTATCTGAAAAGATTCAAGTAGAAGCAGGTACAGAGGTACCGCCTTCAAAATGTGACTAAATATACAAAGCCGCCTTGGAATTCCTTAGGTGGCTTTTTAATTTATCCGCTATGATATAATGACTTTACATATTATAAAGGGTAAGGTGTTTACATGTATTTGCAAGGTAAATTAATTTATCTTCGTTATTTCCGTGAAGGCGATGAGTATGATTTGTCGGATTTTCATATTCGAAATCGTGATTATTTCACACAATTTTCTGCTTCCAGGGAAGAACGTTATTTTACAGTTTCCTATCAAAGACAATTAATAATTATGTTCACTGAAGATAAACTAGAAGATTCCAGGTATTGTTTGGGTATATTTTTAAATCAAACCCATCAATTAATTGGTGTGATTTCTTTAAGTGATGTTGCTAGGGGCCCCTTGCAAAACGCATATCTCGGCTATTGTTTGGATCAAATACATGCTGGCAAGGGATATACGAGTGAGGCTGTAAGACTGCTAACCGATTACGCATTTCAAACGTTGAAACTCCATCGCATTGAAGCAGGAATAATGCCTGCTAACATTGCCTCAATTAGAGTCCTTGAAAAAAATAGGTTTGAAAAAGAAGGGCTTTGCAAGCGAAACATTAAGATTAATGGTAAATGGGAAGATCACTTTTTGTATGCAAGAATTAACGAGAATGATTAAGTAGGTGAAGAATTATATGAGGACACGATTAATTCAACTATTAATTATATTTATCCCTTCATTTGTCATCGGATTTTGGGAGTATTTTAGACATGAATATTTGCTATTTATCCTTACTATGGAACAGGGAAACTGGTTAGCACCAATAATTGTATTGATTGTCACATTAATCTTCGCAACGCCATTATTTAAGCGATTAGAATACACACAAAAAGAATTAAATGTTGTATCAAAAACGAAAGTTCAATTGGAAGAACGCGAAAAAATAGCCCAAGAATTACATGACGGCATCGCACAATCAATTTTTCTTCTTTCTGTGAAATTAGATAAATTAGAACGCGAATTTGGCATAAGTGCTCCTTCTCAAGAACTTCGTAAGACGATTCATCAAATAAATGACTATGTTAGAGACTCGATCGTTAATTTGAGGGCTCCTATCCAAGAAAATTCCGATCATCTTGAAGATTCGCTTGCGATATTGATAAATAATTTCAAAAAAGAAACGGGATTCGAAGTTCAATTTGACTGGAATATATATGAAAAGTGGCTTTCACCTAAAGAACAGTCGGTGGCACTTGCCGTTGTTAGAGAAGGGTTATTTAACGTAAGGAAACATTCCAATGGTTCAATCGTGACCATACGCACTGCGGGCAACCAAAATCAGTGGTCAATAATTATCGAAGATAATGGTCTGATTTTTAACACTGACACAAACAGAATTTATGATCAATTCGGAATAAAAATGTTAAGTGAACGATGTGAAGAAGTAAGTTGGAAGATTGAATTAGTTCATTTACAAGGATGTACAAAGCTCATCGTTTCGAAAGGGTAGGTATATGGACAACTTAAAAGTATTGTTAGTCGACGATCATGCACATGCCAGAGAGGGGATGAGAGATATTCTTAACTTACATCCTCTTTTTGATGTTGTTGGTGAAGCTACACATGGCTTGGAAGCAATTGCATTTGTTGAACGATTAATGCCTGATTTAATCTTAATGGACATTAAAATGAAAGAATTAGATGGGCTTGAAACGACAAAAATAATTAAAGAAAAATATCCTTATATTAAAATTGTAATCGTTACAGTTTCGGATGATATTTCTCATTTATTTGAGGCGATAAAAAGAGGGGCTCAAGGTTATTTATTAAAAAATCTTCATCCTTCTACATGGATTGAATATCTAGTTGCCATCGCAAATGACGAAGCGCCGATGTCTAAGGAACTTGCGTTCCAAATCCTTAGTGAATTCAATCAATCAACAACTCAAAATCAGGATTTCACCATATTAACGAGTAGAGAGCAAGATATACTCCGATTAGTCGCACAAGGGCTTGCTAACAAACAGATTGCAGAAGCTTTAGTTATTTCTGAACACACCGTTAAAAACCATTTAAAAAACATCATGCAAAAACTACATGTTGAAAATCGCGTATTATTGACGAAGTATGCTTTTGAATCTGGTCTTATGAATCCAAATTAGCCCTTTTGGGCTTTTTTTGTTTAACTTTTGTTAAATATAAGTAAATATTTATATAAATTATTGATTATATAAGTATATCGTTATATATTTGATTTGAAGGTGGTGACAAATTGGATATTAGTATCGAAATTTTATCTGAACGGTTTAAGTTATTAGGCGACAAGACACGATTATCCATATTAGCGTTACTTCGTGAACGAGATATGTGCGTCTGCGAATTTGTCGAGGTTTTACACTGTTCTCAGCCAGGCGTAAGCCAACATCTAAAAAAACTTAAACAAGCAAATTTAGTAAGAGAATATCGAAAAGGTCATTGGATTTACTATCAATTAAATAAAGAAGAAATTCCTGAGTTGACTATATACATGGTCGATATTCCGAATCTTAAAAAATACATTGATCAAGAACAAGTGGAATGTGAGGCTTAATTCGTGATGACAAATGATTTTCAAATGATTGCAGCAATTGTAATATTTTTGATAACGTTGACACTTGTAATATGGCAACCTAAAGGGCTGAGTATTGGTTGGTCTGCAAGTGCAGGAGCAATATTTGCATACCTATTTCAGGTTGTTGATATACAAGACTTCATAACAGTAACAGATATTGTATGGAATGCTACAATCACATTCATTGGGATAATAATCATCTCGTTAATACTAGATGAGATTGGATTCTTTGAATGGTCTGCCTTACATGTTGCACATTTTGCTCGAGGCAACGGTAAAAAGATGTTCGTGCTAATTATTTTCCTTGGTGCTGCTGTTTCTGCATTATTTGCAAATGATGGGGCGGCACTAATCATGACACCAATTGTTCTCGCGATGGTTCGTTCGCTACGCTTCGATGATCGTATGGTGCTTCCGTTTATTATGGCGTCAGGCTTTATCGCTGATACGACTTCGACACCTTTTGTCATAAGTAATTTGGTGAATATTGTGTCTGCCGATTTTTTTGAAATTCGCTTTGCAGAATATGCGCTGCATATGATTGTTCCAACTTTATTTTCACTCTTTGCCAGTTTAGCTGTCCTTTATTTGTACTTCAGAAAAGATATACCTAGTCACTATCGATCTGAAACACTTAAGAAGCCAATTGAAGCGATTAAGGATTTCCGTTTATTTAAATTGTCTTGGTTTATTTTGGGAATTCTTCTAACTGCTTACTTCATAAGTGGATATGTAAAAATCCCTGTTTCTGTATTCGCTGTTTTTGCTTCACTAGTATTCTTGCTTGCCTCAGTCAATAGTAAGGCTGTTCATATTCGAGGAATCCTTAAGCATGCACCATGGTCGGTTGTTGTCTTTTCAATTGGGATGTACGTTGTTGTGTATGGGTTACAAAATGTCGGTTTAACGACGATTCTAGGTAAATTTCTCCAACTCGTTGCAGATAAAGGATTGTTTGTTTCTACAATCTCAATGGGATTTATTGCAGCAATATTATCCTCTGTAATGAATAATATGCCTACGGTTATGATTGACGCCTTAGCTATAAAATCGGTCACAGCGACTGAAACGGTAGAGAAGGGGCTCATCTATGCAAATGTCATAGGTTCTGATTTAGGCCCCAAAATCACGCCTATCGGTTCATTAGCAACATTATTATGGTTACATGTGCTCTCCCAAAAAGGAATACGAATTACGTGGGGGTATTATTTTAAAATTGGGATTTTATTAACAGTTCCTACGTTATTTATCACATTAATTGGATTATATGTGTGGCTCTTATTAATTAGTTAATCACATTAAATATTAAATTTGGAGGAAATTATGTCTAAACAAACAGTTTATTTCTTATGTACAGGCAACTCTTGTCGCAGTCAAATTGCTGATGGATTTTTAAAGAAGTATGGTTCTGAGAAATATGAAGTATTAAGTGCAGGTCTTGAAGCACATGGTCTTAATCCGCGAGCGATTCAAATAATGAAAGAAGTTGGCATTGATATCACGTCACATACATCAGATGTAATCAATCCTGAAATCTTAAATCGCGCTGATTATGTCATAACGCTTTGTGGACACGCGGATGAACATTGTCCAGTAATATTAAATAAGAACGTAATAAAATGGCATTGGGGCTTCGAAGATCCTGCAAAAGCGCAAGGTACTGAAGAAGAAATCATTGCGAAGTTTAGAGAAGTAAGGGATGCAATTGAAACACGTATAAAGGCATTTATGAAAGATGGTATTTAAACCATCTTTCTTTTATGTTATAATATATTCACAAAACTCGTATTTTGTACATAAGTATGAATCAAATAAAAAAGACTCTTTTGAGCCTTTTCATTCTTGCTAATTTGTAGCTGGTAATTGAATCTTTATATGTGTTCCTTTTCCTTTACTACTTTGGATATTAAGTTTACCGTTCATCTGATCAATTAATTTACGACAAACCATCATTCCTAATCCTGTTCCTGTCGTTTTTGTTGTGTGATAGGCTTTACCAATATTCGTAAGTTGCTCGTTTGGTATACCAATTCCATTATCGATAACATTAATTTGCACATAACCATTAATTTCTTCAGCAGATATTGTGACCTTAGCAGATTCTATATTTGAGCAAGCTTCAATCGCATTTTTTACGATATTCATTAAGATTTGATCTAATTTCTCTTTATATCCCCAAATATATAATTCCGTATTTTCATCATTTTTATTCTCTAGTGAGATATTGTTAAATAGTGAATAGCTGCTAACAATTGTACAAATTCTTCTAATAGTATCATTTACATTAATCTTACCTAGAACATCTTGATTTGGTTTCGAATAGGATAAGTAATCCTTGATAATATATTCTGCTCTCTCCAACTCTGAATTACATAAATCGATGTAACTTTTAATCTTTTCACTTGGTAGTCGATTGTGGCCTTGTTGAATTAATTGTGTGAAACCTTTTACGACAGTGATCGGATTCCTAATTTCGTGGGCAATGGATGCAGCAATTTGACTGATTTGTTTAAGCTTTTCAGATTCCAGGACATCTTTTTCGATTTCTAATCTTCTGCCCTTCTCTTTGATTAAATATAATATTCCGATAAATAGTAACAACTCAACAAATGGATAAACGATTAAATTGAACAAAGTTCCAGTTTTAATAATGTCGTAAGCAAATGCTAACAATGCAGCATAACGAATTAAAATTAAGATAAGAAATAATTTAATACCCTCAGAAATTTCAATTTTCCGTGAAACGAATACACGCTGCTTCATTACAAGTATGCTATACATTGCAACTGCTTGTATCAGAAAAACGGTTAAATCAGTTAGATTATGCCCGCCACCAAGGATGACGTGAAGGCCCCAAATAAATAAAAAGAATAACAAGCCCATGTGTGGGGAAAAAAAGATCATGATTAGTACAATTGGAAGCATGCGAAAATCATTCATAAATCCCGCATTTAAATAATGGGAATGAATCACATTTAGGCAAGTAATGATTGGCACAGAAACAATGACTAACATTTTCTTACGCAAAGACTCAACAACAGAACTTTTCATATTTATAATAAAAATAAATGGTAGCAGGATGAACATTATCTGCATAATTAAAATATTAAAAAGTTCAAACAATGTTTTTTCCTCCAATTATCAATGTTAGGTTAAACATAACAATAGTTACTTTAACATCTTAATTTATGAATAACAAACATTAATTTCCTTTTTTATAAAATTATTTATTATTCCGTAAACATTTAACTATAAATTGAATTAGGAGGAAAAATATGAATGTCACAAAGCAACATGATCGACACTTGTTAGATCAGAAAATACCAAATATGCCCTGGTATATTGAGAAATTTATTAATTACAAATTACCTGATTTATCACCCTCTTCCCTGCTCGAATATATTCGCGATTATGAAATGTTTCTGAATTGGTTGATTGCTGAAGGAATTGCAAATAGTTCATCGATAAAAGAGATACCATTATCAATATTAGAAGGTTTACATATGGATTCTATTGATGCTTATCGGTCTTTTTTAGCTACAAAGAAAATCGGCACGAATGGTAAAGTAACACAATCCAGGAAACTTTCATCTCTCCGCTCATTGTTCCATTATTTGAGTCAAATTGCTGAGGATGAACAGTTTTACCCACTCCTTAAACGAAATGTGATGGCTAAAGTATCGATTAAACGAACAAACAAACCGAAAGATACTGCCGCTAAACTTGAAGGGAAATTACTTCAGGAACACGAAATTTCTGAATTCATTGCATTTATCAAGAATGAGTATCCGATCGCACTTAGCAAAAACAAGCAAGCACTTTATGCTTATGAAAAGAATTATATACGTGATATTTGTATCATCACGCTTATTTTGAACTCAGGTTTACGCGTCTCTGAAGTGGTAAATCTTAACGTTGACGATATAGATTTAAAGAAAAAGTTAGCCTACGCCTACCGCAAAGGGAAGAATGACGATACATTCAAAACTCCTGTGTATTTTCGACAAGATGCAATTGATGCGCTTGTACAATACATGGAGATTAGAGAACTAAGATACAATGCGAATAAACGTGAAAAAGCACTATTCCTCGCCGTCGCGAATGGGAAGACAGAAGGCTCGCGATTGACCAAACGTGCAATTCAAGAGTTAGTAATCAAATACGCGAAGCGGTTTGGCAAACCCTATTTAACCGTTCATAAACTTCGACATTCGTTCGCAACAGATTACTACCTTAGAAATGACATTTATAAGACGCAAGAACAACTTGGACATGCCTCACCGGAAACAACACAAATCTATGCCCACTTAACAGATAAGACGATGTCTGAAGCCATTGATAAATAAAAAAAAGTTACCGTCCCTTTTGGATGGTAACTTTTTTTATTTAGGCTTCTTTATTCTCGTTTAATATTCGAATTGCCTCATTGAATTCATGAATGGCATCTTCTAATGCATAGATTGTGTTTTGTAGTTGATCGCTATCCCAAGGATTTATCCGTAACTCGCGTTTGTACTCATTCAGTTGTTTGCGCATTGTATCGATATCCATTTGAATCGTACTAATTAACGTTCTAAAGGTTACTGGTGGTTTTATTCTTGTTGGTTCAGTTACAGCTTTAACTTCATCTAGAATCGATTTTAAAGGCGCTGTATCCATGTTGGGTGGATTTGTACCAATAATGTCTGTAAGTAGAGATTTAGCAGGTTCCGTTGGTGAGATTGGCAACGGTTCAGAATCGCTCGCCTGATCCGTTGATAAATAATCAAATGGTCGTTTAGATTTATTTTTCATTACATTTGATAATGTTTCTTCATCCAATTCATTTACCCAATCTGGTAAATCTTCGAGCGGGGCCGTCTCGTAAAACACTTCAATTTCACGTTTAGGTTTCACATATTCGACTTCTTCTTTTTCGTCTTCAGTCATAGCAAGTGAATCCGTAGACAAATCGATTTCAACTACGTTATCCTCTACTTCTGTTTTTTCAGCGGTATTTTGTAGAGCCATATTAAACTTTTTGGTGTCAATGACGAGTGTTGCTGTTTGCATATCTTCATCGTCGTTGTCAATTGCTAAGTTAATTTGTTCGATATCAGTAACAACCGGTACTCTTTTTGTACTATGTGGTTGTTTGGTCTTTTCGTTATCAACTGAGATATCAATTCCGTCTAATTCTAGCTCGAGATTGCCTTCACTTTCAGCGGAATCAAATTTTATTTCATTTTCCTGAGTAGAATTCGGTTTCGTATTTTGCTTAGAAATCATATCTTTCATCCAATTATAGGATTCTTCTAAATGCTGAATCTTTTCTGGATCAACGACTTTAGAAGCCATCTTTGTTGGGTGAATGGAGAATCGATTAGCAATAGTGTCATCCACAATCAAATCGGGATCACCTTGACTCTCAAGCTCAAGCTCTATTTCTGGGTCAACAGTTAAATCAATTTCTTTAGTTGGCTCAACTTTTTCTTCCGAAACTTGCTCACCATTCTTGCGAATGTATAGGCCACCTGAACAACTCTCAGTGAAATAAAAGACGAGCATTTCATTATAATCAATTAGTTTAACTGCAGCATCAAAACTAGGGTTTAAATCATATTCATCAATTAACTTGTTAATTTCGGCGTCTCTACCTTGCACATAAAACTGTTGACGAATAACTTTTCCTGCTAATTTATAATCACAGTTACGAAGTGTTGTCTTTAATTTAAGTTTCTCAAAAAAATTCATTACGTTATCCCCCAAATTAATCGCGAGTGTTCAGCGAATGTTGTCGAAATTTATTCTTTAATTACTGTCTTTTTCGCGGTTTCGACAAGCATGTCGAATAATTCATCTGTATCTTCTAGAACCTCTTCAAGTTCTAAAATGTTCTCCTCGGTGCCGGATTCTTCAAGAAATAGTAAACTATAACCCCAATCTTTTCCGTTCAATTTCTGCAAGTGAATTTCATAGGGTTGATCATGATTTTCATAACGAAATGAAACTTTTCCAACAAACCCATCTTCCTTTGAAAACGTCATTTCCGCATTTAAAATTTCAACATTCATGATGATATCTCCTTTATAATTCTGCATTTATTAATTATATCTTTAATACATTTAACTGCCAATGAAATATACACAAAAAAACCATCAATATTCATTGATGGTTTTTAATAAATTGTTTAATTATATGCTTTACTTCTAAATTTTTTGCACTCATCACTTTCTAAGTATTCGTCGAAAGTTGTCATTTTATCCATAATCCCATTCGGAGCAATTTCGATAATTCGATTTGCAATCGTCTGTACAAACTGATGGTCATGAGATGTAAACAATATTGTACCGTCGAACTGGATTAACCCATTATTCAAGGCAGTGATAGATTCTAAGTCCAAATGGTTCGTAGGCTCATCTAGAATAAGAACATTTGGCGATTGAAGCATCATTTTGGCAAGCATACAACGTACGCGCTCTCCACCTGAAAGAACATTCACTTTTTTCAAAGCTTCTTCACCGGAGAACAACATACGGCCCAAGAATCCGCGGATAAATGATTCATCTTGGTCTTTGGAATACTGTCTTAACCAATCAATGATGTTGATATCATCCTGGAAGTATGGTGTGTTATCTTTCGGGAAGTAGGCAACAGTTGTTGTTACACCCCAGTTATACGTACCTTCTTGTGGTTCAATTGTACCGGAAATAATTTCGTAGAGCGCTGTTCGCGCTGCACCATTAGGTCCGACAAATGCAACTTTATCGCCTTTATGAATTGTTAAATTAAGTTTATCCAACACAACTGTGTCTTCAATTTTATGCGTTAAATTCTCAACGGAAACTAATTGCTTCCCTGCTTCACGCTCAGATTTAAAGTTAATGAACGGGTATTTACGGTTAGACGGTCGAATGTCTTCCAACGTTAACTTCTCCAAGGATTTTTTACGAGAAGTAGCCTGTTTCGATTTCGAAGCATTTGCACTGAATCGACGAATAAATTCTTCTAATTCTTTACGCTTATCTTCGATACGTTTATTCGATTCACGTTGCAATTGTAAGGCTAACTGGCTGGACTCATACCAGAAATCATAGTTACCCACATACATTTGAATTTTCCCGAAATCAATATCGGCAATATGTGTACAAACTTGGTTCAAGAAGTGACGGTCATGAGATACAACAATAACAGTACCTTCATACTTTGCCAAAAACTGCTCTAACCAATTGATGGATTCTAAGTCCAAATGGTTGGTAGGCTCATCGAGTAGTAAGTTCTGAGGATTACCAAATAAAGCTTGTGCCAATAATACACGTACTTTATCGTTTCCAGTTAATTCTTTCATTTGCATATCATGAAGATCGCGCGTTATCCCTAAACCAATTAGGAGTTCAGCTGCTTCTGGTTCAGCATCCCAACCATTTAATTCTGCAAATTCACCCTCTAATTCAGCAGCACGCATACCATCTTCATCTGAGAAATCTGATTTTGCATAGATTGCATCTTTCTCTTTCATAATGTTATATAACTTGGAATGCCCCATGATGACTGTTTCAAGAACTGGGAATTCATCATATTCATAATGGTTCTGCTTTAATACTGCAAAACGCTCACCTGGTGTAATGTGTACATGACCTTTGTTTGGCTCAATTTCTCCTGACAAAATCTTTAAGAACGTTGATTTACCTGCACCATTGGCACCAATCAAACCATAGCAATTCCCAGGTGTAAACTTAATGTTTACTTCTTCGAAAAGTGCTCTACTTCCATAGCGTAAGGATATATTCTCAGTACTAATCATTCTTTCATCTACCGCCTCTACCTATATTTACATGCATAATACGTTAATCGATTTCTCTCTAATTGTCCATTTCAGTCCAAAATTGAACGAGTGTGTTTACACCACACTCCCAATTTACTAAATGAAAATGTTCATCAGGTGCGTGCATATTTTCGCCAGGCATTCCAAAATCCATCATGACAACGGGAACATTAAATTGTTCAACGAATGTTTGAACAATCGGAATCGAACCACCACTTCTAGTAAACACAGGTTTTTTCCCGAATCCAATCTCATATGCTTTAGCAGCTTTTTGAATATACGGATGATCTGGAGATACGACAAAAGGTTTACCGCCAAGTAATTTCCTTACTTCAACACGAACACCAGTCGTATTCAACTTATTGATATGTTTATTAATCAGGTTAAGTATATGTTCGGGATCTTGTTCATCTACCAATCGACAAGAAATTTTAGCAATGGCATGGTTCGGAACAATGGATTTTATGTTTTCCCCAAAGTATCCACCTGCAAATCCATTGATTTCTATAGTTGGTCTTGCAGTAGTTTGTTCATAAAAGTTGTATCCTCGCTCCCCATACAACACATCTACTTGAAGCGTCTTGGCTACATCATTTGGATCAGGACTCAATTTAGCATTGTTCTCTCTAATTGCTTCTGACATCTCATGAACGCCTTCATAGAAACCTTCGATCGCAATATGTCCATCTTCGTCGTGGAATGAAGCAATAATGTGACTTAACACATGTAAGGGATTAGCAACGCCGCCGCCAAACATCCCCGAGTGAAGATCACTTTTGGCACCATGTACTTCAATTTCTAGGCATGCTAGACCACGAAGGCCTACACAGATTGATGGTTGATCAAAATCATGTATTGGACCATCTGATATAACCATTAAATCGGCTTTTAATTGCTCATGATGGGTAGATAAGAATTCAGGTAAGTGTACGCTGGAAATTTCCTCTTCCCCTTCGATGCAGAACTTTACATTGATTGGTAATTTCCCATGAGTCCTAAGATAAGCTTCAACGGTCTTGATATGAATATAAACTTGGGCTTTATCATCGGTAGCACCGCGAGCGTAAATCTTATTGTCTCTAATTTCGGGTTCAAACGGTGGTGTCGTCCAAAGTTCGAACGGTTCTGCGGGTTGAACGTCATAATGCCCATATATAATCGCAGTTGGCTTTCCTTCTGCATGAAGCCAATCGCCATAGACAACAGGATGTCCACCAGTCTCCATTACTTCGACATGTTCAAGTCCTGCCTCAATCATACGATTGGCTAACCAAGAAGCCGCTTGACGCATGTCATCGTTATGATGAATTTGGGAACTTACGCTAGGAATTCGCAAGTAATCGAATAATTCGGCAATCATACGGTCTTTGTGTTCTGCTAAATAGGCAATTACCTGGTTCGTAGACATGCATTCCCTCCAAAATTATCTTAGATAATGATTATTTGAATCTTGTTGTGACCATTCTTCTACATTCCATACGCGACTAACCCAACCCTCATAGAAGTCTGGTTCGTGACAAACGATAATGACCGTTCCCTTATAGGCTTGAAGAGCACGCTGAAGCTCTGCTTTTGCTACTACATCCAAGTGGTTCGTCGGCTCATCCATGAGTAACCAATTGGATTCTCGCATCATTAATTTACAAAGTCGAACTTTTGCTTGTTCACCACCACTTAATTTGTTAAGTGGACGTGTAATATGCTCGTTCTTAAGACCACAACGTGCAAGTGCAGCGCGAACTTCGTGCTGATTCATACTTGAGAATTCGTTCCAAACATCATCAATCGGCGTTAAATTTCCGGATTTTACTTCTTGTTCGAAGTATCCCGGTGTTAAGAAGTCACCACGTTCTACTTTTCCTTCATACGGGCTGATTTTCCCTAACAATGTCTTTAATAATGTCGATTTCCCTACACCATTACATCCGGTAATTGCAATTTTTTCACCACGTTCAACCGTTACAGCCATTTGTGGCAATGGTAATGGTTCATTGTATCCAATACGCAAGTCTTTCGCTTCAACTACATAGCGGCTACTTGCTCTTGTCTCTTTGAACTCAAATGTCGGTTTAACATTCTCTTCTGGGCGATCAATACGTTCAATCCGATTGAGTTGTTTTTCACGGCTTTTTGCTCGACCAGATGTCGAATAACGAGCTTTATTTCGTTGAATAAAGTCTTCTTGTTTTTTTATAAATTCTTGTTGCTTCTCGTATGCATCAATATGCTGATTTTTATTCATTTCAGACATTTCAAGGAACTTTTCATAGTTCGCCGTATAACGTGTAACTTTACTAAATTCCAAGTGATAGATAATTGTTACAACATCATTCATAAATTCCGTGTCATGTGAAATTAAAATGAAAGCATATGGATAATCCTGTAAATATTTCTTCAGCCATTCAATATGTTCAACGTCTAAGTAGTTTGTCGGCTCATCTAATAACAAAACTGTCGGGCGTTCAAGTAACAACTTAGCAAGTAAAACCTTTGTACGCTGTCCACCACTCAATGCAGTGACATCTCGATCTAGTCCAATTACTCCAAGACCTAAACCATTTGCAGTCTCTTCTACCTTTACATCAATCATATAGAAACCACTATCTTCAAGTCGGCCTTGAATCTCACCCATTTCTTCTAATAGTGCTTCAAGTTCTTCCGGATTTGCATCACCCATTAATTCATAAATCTGTGTTAAACGCTTTTCTTGTTCAAAGAGAGGTAAAAACGCTGTCTTTAATACATCACGGATTGTTAATCCTGGTTGTAACACAGTGTGTTGATCTAAATAGCCGTATTGTACGCGAGGTGTCCATTCAATCTTACCTTCATCTTTCAAGATGCTACCCGTTATTAAGTTCATCATTGTAGATTTGCCAGCTCCATTAGCACCAACGATGCCAACGTGCTCCCCAGCTAACAAACGGAAAGAAACATCTTTAAAAAGGACGCGGCCGCCATAACTATGACTCAATCCTTCGACCGTTAATAAACTCATTTCTATATATCTCCTATCATTTCATGATTGTCTTTAAACCTTGAATATTATAGCATAGATTGCATAGAAAATTGTAGTTCGTTTAAGGAGGAGATTGAGGATGGGTGTTCGTTTTAACCGTGAATATGAAGACATTCTTAAAGATTTTACGGAGGCGTTAGCTTCGATTGAGGATAGCGCAGCATTTGTTGAAATGGAAGTATCTGAATGGAAGCAATTAAAGCCCACAATACGCAAAGAAATTGCGCAGACGATTGCGGACGATTTGTTCTTTGCATTAGGTGAAGACGCGATTATAGATTTTGGCCAAACGAAAGCAGTCTATGATCCGACTTCTCATGAAATTGCGCTAATTAAAGCCAAAGGTGAGAAAATTACAATTAAATTGATTTAATAAATAAAGGATTCTCTTCTGGTTGAGATAACCAAGAAAGAATCCTTTCGTTTATTTACATTCAGTTGCTGCCCATTCACGAATTAAATAATGTCGTGCATCATGGATGATAAATGGATCCTGTTTTACTAGTTCTTCTACTTCTTCGTACGTCTCGCCATAATAAATAACCATTCCACCCCAGCCATCAACAAAGCGACCGTAGCTATATAATTTACCTTGATTGGCAAGTTCTTCTAAGTAGGCCAAATGTTCTGCGCGGTATTTCACACTTAATTCTTCACTTTTCATTTCAAGAAATACGACATAATGTTTCATTAATCATTTCCCAACTTTCATTATAATTTAGTTATGACTTGTTTAAGTTGAATAAAATATTCATCGGATTGCGGTGTGAAATCATCTTTCATTGCCTGGAACATTACTTCATCGTAGTGTTCGGTTTCTACATTCCATTGTAAGCCAGTTACCGGAATCGAAGAAACTGATCCGTCCATTAAATCAAAAAACGCCTGCACGGGAACTTGGAAAATACCTGTAACTTCTTCTTTTTGTAAACTGTATTCATGAAGCTCTTGTTGTTCATGAAGTATGAATAAATGACACACTTCTTTATCTTTCCAGTGCGGTTCAATATGTTGTTGTTTGACCGTCCCACAACTAACAAGCGATTCGAAAGGGACAATTAAACCAAGTTCTTCTTCAATCTCTCTGACACCATCTGCAACAGTTTCCCCTGCCATCAAGTGACCTGCACTTGACTTATCCAATTTATTGGGAAAAGCTTCTTTATTCGGGTGTCTTCGTTGTACAAGCCAATATTTTTCACCATTTACGATACGATAAATCCAACATTGAAAGGTATGGTGCCATAAACCCAACGTATGCGTATCTAAACGAGAGGCTGTACCAATCGAATTAAATTCATCATCAAATACATCAAAATACTCCATTTTCGTTTACCTCCAAGTTCGTTAACACTTATTTTAACGCGTGATCAACGCTTTGTCATTTGATAATCGATATGAAATTAGTTACCATAGTATGTATCGAATCTATAAATGAGGTGTAAATATTGGGTTTAGTTGATATTACAGAAGTATCACGAGCATTCTTTATTACTACTGCTCTATTTATTGTTATGACGTTATCATTTTTGAGTCTTGCTTTTGTTACACTTGTTAATAACAAGAAAAAGAATGCGCTTGTATACTTCGTATTAGGCATAAGTGCAGCAATTACTTACGGAATTCTCGTCCTAACTTGGTTGCAAGATACGATGTAATGGATAGACCGCCAAAGAGTTTGGCGGTCTTTTTTTACGGTCATTTTGTCGAAATTGGATTGTCATCATAGGAAATCCAATCACTCCAACTACCCGGATATAGCTTTACATTTGTAAACCCCGCCATCATTAATGCAACAACATTTGGGCATGCCGTAACGCCTGAACCACAGTAAACAATAATCGCATCATCTTTTAAGTGTTTAGCAAAGCGTTCAGCTTGCGCCTCAGATGATTTCCAATTTCCACCTTCATCCTGTCCTTCACGCCAAAAATAATGGATTGCCCCGGGAATGTGACCGGCAATCCGATCAATCGGCTCTTCTAAACCCAAAAATCGCTTTTCTTCTCGTGAGTCAATTAATGTGATTTCTGGATTATTTAAATGACTTTTTATTTCATTCATTGCTGCAATTTGTACGAGTGATGCTCCAACTTGATAAGTTGTAGGTATACGAATGGATGGCGTCGTTTGTTCGATCGGATAATTACTATCTAACCAATCATTAAATGATTCTTTAAGAATATATACCTGCTCGTGTCCAATTAATTTCATTAAAAACCACATTCTACTTGCCATTGCACCAGACTGATTGTCATATATAACAACCCTCATCTGTGAGTGTATGCCAACGGCAGCTAATTTCGAAGCGAAATCTTCACGATTTGGCAGAGGGTGTCTTCCCCCATGTCGCCCAACAATGCCGGATAAATCACGATCTAAATCAAAATGAATAGCGCCAGGAATTCGCTTTTCATCATATTCCAATCTACCTAATTCTGGTTGATTAAGGTAAAATCTGCAATCAACGATTGCAAGGTCCGTTTCATAAAGCCTAGCTAATAACCATTGCTTCGATACGATGATATTCATTTTGCAGCCTCCACTATTGGTAATGATTTTTTGACTTCTAATCATTCTTTCTTTAATATTGTAAAGTATTTAATATATGAGCAAAGACAGGAGAAAAAAATGACAGACAATCAATCTATACGTTCTATTTTAGCACCACTTACTGCCATTATCGTTGGTTTGTTTATGGTTATTTTAGATGGAACTGCAATGAATGTAATGATTCCCAAGTTAGTTGAAGAATTCGGACAAGGTTTAACCACGGTTCAATGGACGGTAACAGGTTATATGTTAGCCCAGGCTGCTGTTATTCCGCTTGCTGGTTGGTTATCTGACCGTTTTGGTGCTAAAAAGATTTTCTTGCTTTCTGTGGCAATGTTTACGGTTGGATCGCTGTTATGTGCGCTTTCAAATAGCATTGAACAACTTATATTTTATCGTGTCCTACAAGGTTTAGGTGGTGGTATGGTAATGCCAATCGCAATGGCCTTTACGTATCGCCTTAGCCCTCCAGGCAAGGTTGGTGCTGTAATGGGCATGATGGGTATTCCTATTCTACTCGCTCCTGCATTTGGACCTGTGCTATCCGGTTGGATGGTTGATTTCGCAACATGGCATTGGATTTTCCTGATTAACCTTCCAATTGGTTTAGTTGGAGTAATTATCGGAGCGAAGACGTTACCTTCGATTTCCAAGCAGAGTGTTGCTGAACTTGATATTTTAGGTATTATATTTGGTCCAATTGCTTTTGCAGCTCTTGTATATGGTATTTCACAAGGTGGTACGAGCTGGACCTCATGGAAGACATTTACGGGATTAGGGATTGGTATTTTATCACTACTTATATTCATAATTGTTGAACTACGTCGACAAAACCCGCTACTTGAACTACGTGTATTTAAATCCAAACAATTTACGCAAGCAGTAATTGTACAGTGGATTGCACAAATTGCATTGTTTGGTACATTGTTCTTATTCCCATTATTCTTACAAAGTGCGAAAGGTTACACAGCATTTGATACTGGATTAATGTTACTACCTCAAGCACTTTCTGCTGGTTTAATGATGCCATTTAGTGGGAAGTTATTTGATCGATTCGGTGCGAGGTATCTTGTCTTAGGTGGTATGTTAATCGTAACTGCAGCTGGTTTACTTATCTCGAATGTTGATGTAAACACATCGACAGCCACGATGATTATTCCACTAATTATGCTTGGTTTAGGGATGGGAACATTCATGATGCCACTCAATACTCATATTATCCAAGCAGCCCCACAAAATTTGGTTGGACGTGTGACTTCACTAACAAATGCAGCACAGCAAGTTGTTTCGTCATTCGCAGTAGCTGGATTAACTACGATTTTATCTAAACAGATGGAAACTGCAATTAAAGCTGGCAAAACGATGGATTTAGCATGGTCCGATTCTTTTTCCACAACCTTCTTAGTGCAAGTTGGAATTGCGATTATTGGCGCCGGTCTAGCACTTCTGTTACGTAAACCCAAATCATCGATTGCAGAGGATGCATCTCAAGAAGAAGCGCAAAGCGCAACATACATGGCTCACTAAATTATAGTTAATTATTGTTAAATGAAAATCCCCATTCGAATTTATTTCGAATGGGGATTTGTTGTTATTGCTCTATAATTTCCTGCTTTCCTCTCGTTAGATCAACTTTACTAAGTAAGAAAATACCGGCCAAGAAAAAGACAATCAGTGCAAGAATTCCATATCGACTCGAACCAGCAAGTAACCCTACAGTTGAAAATACAAGTGGACCTAATATTGATGAAAATTTACTTGATAAATTTAAGAATCCAAAGAATTCTGCGGTCTTTTCCTTCGGTACAAGATTACTGAAAATTGAGCGTGCAATGGCTTGACTACCTCCTTGTACGACACCGACCATGATCGCAAGGAGATAAAAATGAAGTGCTGATTGCATGAAGTACCCAAGAATAACTATTAAGACATAAATCCATAATGTTAGAATTAATGTCTTCTTACTCGACCACTTTTCTGCAACCTTGCCGAATAACAATGTAAACGGGAAACCAACAATTTGCGTGATCACAAGGGCAGCAATTAAATCTGAAGTTCCTATTCCAATTTCTTTCCCATAAATAGTGGCCATCGAAATAATCGTGCTGATTCCATCATTGAACAACCAGAAAGCAATCAAAAATTTCAGTAATTGTCTATACTGTTTGATAGACTTATAGGTTTGAATATTTCGATTAAAGCCAATTCGAACATAATGAAGCAGAGAAGCCTTATTAGGATTAGTTTGATCTTTGACGTGTCTAATTAACGGAATACTAAAGATCAGCCACCAAATTCCGACGGAGATAAACGAAAGTCGAATCCCCGTTAGGCTATCAGAAATTCCAAACCAACCAGGCTGCTGAATCCAGAGTAAATTTATTATTAATAATATTCCACCGCCTAAATAACCGTAAGCATATCCTTTCGATGAAACCATATCTCTTTTTTCTTCTACCACTAGATCAGGTAATAAACCGTCATAAAAAGTTAGTGAATTATTGTATCCGATTAACCCGACAATGAACAAAACGGATGCCAAAACATAATCACCAGTATCTACAAAAATAAATGCAAAAGTGGAACAAATCCCAAATAAAGCAGAAATAAATAGTAGCCTAACTTTTGCCCCTGAGTAGTCCGCAATTGCACCTAATAAAGGAGCCATAACTGCAATCAGCAGCATTGCTATTGTCTGAGTAAAACCCCAGTAAGAAGTAGCGACATGATCTGGCAAGTCCTTAGCAGCAACATCTGTATAAAATATAGGCAGAACTGCGGCCGTCATGGTTGTAGCAAATGCAGAGTTTGCCCAGTCATACATTAACCATGAGCGGATTGCTTTTTTGTTCATTTTGCTCCCCCTTTTATAAACCTTGTTACAATTATAACATCATAAATCTGCTATCGTTCGACAACATTTTACTTATTCAAAAAATTTGCGGTTGCCTGGGAAATGAAAAAAACACCTAGTAGGTGTTTTTGCAATCTATCTCATTTCTTCGCGTTCTCTTTGCGTTAATTTACGTCCGGAAACATCCAATTTGATTTGTCCTTCATGTAGACCGATGATGCGAGATGCATACTTTTCTGCGTAATCGATTTGACTTAATACACAAATAATTGTTGTCCGATTACGTTGGTTGAGCCGTTGCAAATCTTCCATGATTACTTCAGAAGAGAATCGATCAAGTCCGGTAATCGGTTCATCAATTAGCATTAATTCCGCTTCTTGAATGGTTGCTTTCGCAATTGCCACGCGACGTCTTTCCCCACCGCTTAATTGGTGAACTTTACGTTCAGACAAATCCATCAGACCAACTTTTTGCAAAAAATCCATAACCAGTACATGCTCGGATATACCAGGTTTACCAAGTATTCTGCGAATGAACGATACATGATTTCGCCGACCTTCAAGTACATTTTGAAAAGCTGTCCGCTGCGATTCGAGCCCCTCGCCTTGTTTCATATACGCCCATTTTTTTTTGAGTGTATATTTCTGTATTTTATTTAAGTGATGTACTTCCTCGTTTTGATAAATATACTGCCCTGCATGCCATTTCTTTTCAAGCCCAATACATTCAATGAAACTAGACTTCCCACTACCACTAGGACCAATAATTGCAATGAATTCACCACGATTGATAGTAAAATCAATTTGATTAAGTACAGTTGTATCATTGTACTTATATGTTAAATTTCGAAGTTGAATTTGCGGCATACGATACTCTCCTTAACCGTTTTGCTTAGGGATTAACATCATTTGTGGTTTAGCAATATGAGGATGACTAATCATTTTCATTTTTACACCAAATACTCTTTCAATTGTATCTTCATTCGAAAGAATCGTGTTATCACCCACAGCTCTTACTGTGCCTTCAAATAATAAGGCAATGCGATCAGAATAAAGTGCAGCTAAATTTATATCATGCATAACTGCAAGAATTGTAACTTGTTTGCGCTTTTGCCATTCCTTTAATAATTCTAGCAGTTCATACGTGTGTTTAATATCTAAATGATTCGTTGGCTCATCTAAAATTAAGATTTGCGGTTGTTGCGCGAATGTCTTCGCTAACATGACACGTTGTTTCTCACCGCCACTCAATTGACTAAATGGAACTTCAGCATATTTAAATACATCAGTTAGCTGCATAGATTCCTCAATAATTATTTCGTCGTCTGCGGATGAATATGCAAACAAACCATCTTGAAATGGATAACGCCCTAATGATACAATCTCTCGCACGGTAAATTCATTAGCCATTGCGTAGTCTTGCGAAAGGACTGCGATTTGTCGCGCACGTTCTTTAATCGACATTTGCTTTATTGATTTCCCATTAATCGCAATTGTTCCTTCAATTGGTGCAAGTTCACCAGTAATAGATCGAAGGAGCGTTGTTTTGCCGCTTCCATTTGGCCCAAGAATTGTAAAAAATTCACCTTTTGCAATATGGAGATTCACATCACATATGACAACTTGATTGCGATACCCGCCGCTTAAATTATCGATTTGTATCATTTCAAGCCCCTCTTTCCAGTTCGATGTCGCACAAGAAGCCATGAAAATACCGGCGCGCCAATTAATGCAGTTATAACACCGATTGGTAGTTCCCGTGGTTCAATTACAGTTCTTGCTATGCTGTCAGCAAATGCTAAAAACGCACCCCCAATTAACATAGAAAGAGGTAATAAATTTTTGTGATTTGCCCCTATTACAATTCGAACGAGATGTGGAATTACAAGACCCACAAACCCAATTGCTCCTGAAATTGAAACGGCTGAACCCGTTAATAACGTCGCTGCCAGTAAGAGCAATATTTTTTCTTTTTTTACGTTTACACCAATATGAGATGCAGCGTTTTCTCCAAGGCTTAACGCATTCAATTCTTTAGTCTTTAGGAGTAGAATCAAACTTCCCACAACAAAAAATGGGAGCATTAGCCACACATGTACCCAAGTCTTCATCCCTAGATTGCCCATCATCCAATACAAAATCATGCTCATTTCTTCTTTACTACTAAGGGAAATTAATAAAGTAATAATGGCATTTATAAATGATGACAAGATGATTCCAGCTAAAATGATTGTCTCATTTGCTAATCTTGTATAACTAAGCCGAGTAATTAATAGTACGCTGATCAATGCAACTAGTGCACCGATTATTGAAACAAATGGTAGTGTCGTCATTATTCCTAAACCAAACAAGGATAACTTAAAATAGATTACAATTACTGCGCCTAATGATGATCCCGCGGATATTCCGATTGTATAAGGTTCTGCAAGTGGGTTACGCAACAAACCTTGTAAGGTGGCACCTGCAAGTGATAAAGAAGCACCAACCAATAAACCAATTATGACGCGAGGCAAACGAATTTCCCAAATAATTAATTGTTCAGTTAACGTAAAGTCGCTCAAGCTAGCAATGTTGAACATTTTATGAGTAATTATTGATACTATCGTCTGAATCGGAATCGATACACTGCTAACAAATAATCCAAAAAGGCCCGCGAAAATCACGGACCCGATTGCAATTAAATAAATAATTGAAATTTTGAACGTTTTCTTACTTGTAAATTTCTGGATAGACGGCTCTCGCAAGTGCTTCAACCCCATCAATTAATCGTGGTCCGGGTCTAACAACTGTGTCATTTGTTACTAGATAGACTTTTTTCTCTTTCACTGCTGGAATGTTCTGCCAAGCTTTTCTAGTAAGTACATTTTTAACTGCGTCTTTGTCGTAATCACCATAGGTTAATATAACAACCTGTGGGCGAAGTTCAACAACCTTCTCTTCAGTTAAGGATACCCAACCCTTGTATGATTTGGCAACATTGATTGCTCCAATCGTAGAAAGCATCTCATTCATAAAGGTTTGACGACCAGTTGTCCACAATCCACCCCACGTATCTACTTCAACCCACACTTTACGTTTAACTTTGACTTGTTTGGATTTCTCAGCGATTTGTTGCATCTTTGCCTTCATAGAGGCAATCACCGACTCTGCTTTCTTTGTTGCGCCAACTGCTCTTCCAATTATTCTGATGTCGTTATAAGCATCATTGAATGATGTTGCGTCATTTACAACAACTACGTTTACACCTGTCTTTTTAAACAAGGTAATCGCATCTGAATGTGATTTTGCTTGACTTTGATGCAATAGAATTAAGTCGGGTTTCAAGGCTAAGATTTTTTCTGTGTTAATTGTGATTCCACCTAATTTAGGTAGTTTCGTAGCTGCAATTGGATAATTGCAGTAGTCTGAAACGCCAACAAGTTTCGAACCTTTTCCTAAAGCATATACAATTTCAGTATTACTTGGAAAAAGACTAATAATCCGTTCTGGTGATTGATTGGATGCAGATACTAGATTCATTGGCGAAATCGAAAATACGAGTGTAAGAACAAGAAGAACTTGAATAATAGTAAGAATACTTTTGCGTTTCATTTTACTAACTCCTTATTGGTAATTTTAAGCACAAAAAAATCCGAAACCTAAAGTAGGCACGGATTTTGGCAATAAAGCTAGAAAAATGAAATAAAATACATGCGGATCCATATATATCATGTACTGAATCATTCATTTCGTTCACTCTAAGCGCCTTTTCCTCGAAGGTCTACTTAAATTAACCAATTAGGCAGGTCTACTGACTTCCGCATCAATGCTTGGTAATCCTTCCCATATCAATACGATACAGTGGATTATTTACCTCGCTCTTCGGTTACAGTGGCGGGACCGCGTTGGACTTACACCAACTTCCCTTTTCACTCCATCTTACATGGAACACCTAATGGCTGAATATTATTAAGTTATGTGCTTTTGTTAGTATAGATTATGATCTATCTCATGTAAACAACATATTTCATTAATGCTAATTCGAGTGATTCATCTTCTGCCATAGATTAAGTTTATTATCTAAAATCTGACTTTGTTCGATAACTTTATGGTGAATAAAACTATCATATTCTGACACAATCTTAGTAAGTCTATAGCGCATTTCTTCAATTTCATTTAATAAATGCTGCTTTGTATGGGATTGAATCATTGAAATGCTCCTTTACTAGATAAATGTAGTAGTGTTATTAGTTTATTCGTCCCATTTTGCAAATGCTGTCATTCTGTGTCGATTAAAGAAATTATTCTCCATGCATGGTAACAATTCTCGAAATTTTTTGTAAACGAAGATATTCGTTCTTTTTTAGATTCAGACTAAAGTAGCAATATAAATATACGCCTTCCAAGAAAGATAACATTGGATAACAAGCAACGTTGTCATGTGAAAATGGGTTATCGATTATTACTTGCCACTCACCATCTCTTGTGCTTTCATGAACTTCTGTAAATACCTTGTCTTTCAATTGTGTCATACGATCTAATTCATGCCAAAAATGTTCCCAAGATGGGCTTATTTCACCGGGTTTTGGAACGGCAATTTTAATTTTTTCAATCAATTCATTAAATGAACTTAGTTTTGATTCATCCGTACGCTTAAATAATTCACGTACAAAGTCCTGAACCTCATAAAAACCAGTATATCCTGTATTTTTGATTTGAATTCCAATTTCAACTAATTGCTGGCTAGATGTACTGGACTGAATCTCATCTATCCATTTTGATTGCACTTTCAATCCATTCACTCCTTAAAAATATAATCTAAAACTCCCTTCCAAATAATGAAAGGGAGTTTATTTGAAAATCAAAATTATACTTTGCTAACACGTCCATCTTGATCAAGCGTCACACGATTACTAGGATCATTGTTAAGTTTGACATTGATGACTTTGTGCTTAGCTTCTGGAACTGAAATTAATTCCCAACCATCATTTAGGAAATCAGCAGCCTCACTAACAGCTAAATCTTCATCTTCCCAAAACAACACACCATAAAAAGGCAAATCATAGTTGTTTTTGAACGTTGTAGCGTAAATTTCTAATGATTCTTTATGCCTTAAAATATATGCCAAAGTAATGGGCCTCCAAAAATTAAAGTTCTGGGCTTGCGTGTCTCGCAAGAAGTTTTCTCCAACGACGATCAACTTCAACTTGGAATGATTTCAAGGAATCTGCGTATTCTGGTTTCGTCATATGGCGCGTCTTACCCATAGTCTTTAACCAGTTTTCAAGAGGAACACGCTTATTCTTCTCTTCTGGATTATACGTTATATTTGTGATGCCTTGTTCAATCTCATATAGAGGGAAGAAACAAGAATCAACAGCAAGATCAACAATGTTAGTTCCATCTAGATCTTCAGACAACCAGTTCAGTGGACAAGCGATTAGAATTTTCCCATAAACAAGTCCAACGTTTTGCGCATACCATTGTGCTTTTGCAGCTTTTTTAACTAGATCTTGTGGGTTGGATTCACTACCTGTGAATACATATGGAATGTTCGTTGCTGCCATGATTTGCGCTGTATCTTTATGGTGGAACATTTTACCGCCTTGGAACTTACCAACGTTAGACGTGGATGTACGGTGACCAAGTGGTGTGGAATAAGATAACTGTGCACCAGTATTCATGTAACCTTCGTTATCGTACTCAAGGATGATCATCTTATGATTACGAAGTGCTGCACCGATAGCTGGACCCATACCGATATCCATACCGCCATCACCCGTTACCATTACGAAAGTGAAATCATCTTTTAGATTGTATTTATCTAATTCGCCACGCTTCTTACGCTCCCAGAACATTTCAACAACACCAGATAGCGTAGCTGCACCATTGTTGAACAAGTTGTGGATGTAAGTAGCTTTATGAGCAGAATAAGGATAACCAGTTGTTACTACCATCGCACAACCTGTGTGGAATAATGCAACGATATCCCCTTCAATCCCTTTGAAGAACAATTCCAAGCCGGAGAAAATACCACAACCAGGGCAAGCGCCATGACCAGAAGCGATACGCTTTGGTTTCTTCGTTAAAGAACGAAGTGGTGGGATTTTAACTTTAAGGGGACCGCCTTCTTCATTAGGAGTTACAGTAATTAAACCAGTATTTAAATCTTCATACTTCAATGGTTCAAGCAAACGCTTAGGTGCTTTTGCAGGATCGCCTGCTGTTAAACCGTGATATTGGAACGCTTTCTCAACTGTGCCCTTCTCAATTGCTTCAAGAGCATATTCAAACATTGCATGACCATCTTCAGCATAGAAGTCTTTACCGCCTAAGCCGTAAATACGTCCTACTACTAATGTGTCTTTCACACCATGAGTGAAGAGTGCTGATTTTACTTCAAGTAACATATTACCGCCATGACCACCATAAGATTCAGCACGATCCCCAACAGTTACTGCTTTAACATTTCGCAATGCATCAGCAATTTGTTTAGCTGGGAATGGACGAATCATATTAGGCGCGATAGAGCCAGCTTTAATGCCTTTAGCGCGAAGTTGGTCAACTACATCTTTGATTTGCTCGGAAGCAGAATTCAATAGGAATACTGCAACTTCAGCATCTTCCATACGATAAAGATCCAAAATTGGGTATTCACGGCCTGTTAGTGCTGTATATTCAGCACTGATACGCTCAAATACAGCTTCAGCATTATACATTGCAACGGATTGCTGATAGCAGTTGTTGATATAGTCAGGTTCGTTCATATATGGACCAACTGTGATCGGATTATCGCGATCTAACGTATCAGGATAACCCGTAGGCATAGGACCAACGAAATCTTGAACATCAGATTTATTAGCAAACGTGATTACACGGCGCTTTTGGTGAGATGTGAAGAAACCGTCATAAGAAACGATTACTGGTAATCGAACTGCTGGATCTTCAGCAAGTTTAATCGCAATAATGTTCATGTCATAAACAGCTTGTGGATCACGACATTGTAAAATTGGCCAGCCAGTGTTCAACGCATAGTACAAATCAGAGTGATCCCCATGAATATTCAATGGACCCGAAACAGAGCGGTTTACCAAGTTCATTACCATAGGGAAACGCGTACCAGATTGTACTGGCATTTGTTCTAACATGTAAAGGTAACCGTTCGCAGATGTAGCGTTGAATACACGGCCACCAGCAGTTGAAGCACCATAACAAATACCCGCAGATCCGTGCTCGCCGTCTGCAGCGATTAGTTGAATATCGTGCTGTCCATTTGCTTTCATTAAGTCAAGGTATTGTGCTACCTCTGTAGATGGAGAAATTGGGAAATATCCCATTACATGATAATTAATTTGATGAGCAGCGTACGCGGCCATTTCGTTACCGGATTCGTATACGATACGCTCTTCGACTTTACCTAAAGATTTGGATTTTTCAATCTCAATAGACATAAAGTGATAACCACCTTTCCATAAAAATTAGTTATTCAATAGATTCCAGCGATGTGGTACGCGGTTAGCTTCTGCATAACCGTCATCTTGTTCGATTGCACGAGTTAATGCCTCAGTCGGACAAGCTACAACGCATTTTAAACAACCTTTGCAGTATTGATAATCAATACCTTGAAGGAACATTTGTGGACGACCCTTCTTATCAGGTAGTTCATCCCATACGAAACAGAAATCAGGACATACTGTATCGCATGATGCGCAGTGAATACACTTGTCTTCATGGAAATGAGGTAATAAACCAGATCGAGAAATACTAAGATCTTTCAAAATGGAGTTACCAGGATTAATTACATTACCACCAATTGGTTGTGTCTCATAACCCAAGCTTGGTGTATCATGACGAACAAACTCAGGCATGGATTCACCGTTGGATAATTCAAAAGTCTTAAATTGCACTTCATCATATCCACGTTGGAATGTGCGTAGTGCAGGTTCAACCGCTTGAGGGTACTTCTTTTCAAGTGATTTGCGAATAACATCTTTCATGATTTGAGGATCTAAGAATGGTGTTAAACGGAAAAGTCCACCTAACATAGCCATGTTTGCTTTATTCTTTTCTTCTAAAGCAATACCAATTGCATCAATTACTGCAACTGTACCTGCTTTCATATTCAAAAGGTCTTTCAATTGATCTGGATTTTTCTTAGAGTTAATAAGCACGATTGAATCTTCATAAATTCCACTAACAACATTGTTCGTCTTGTAAAGTGCCTCATGGAATACACCCACTACATGTGGACGTTCAACAGGTGAATTTTCATGAATTAATGTGTCAGGATCACAAAAACGAATAAAAGCTTTAACTGGAGAACCCTTCTTCTCAGAACCATAGGAAGAGAAACTAACTCCATTAAAACCAGCTCCAACAACGCCTGCTTCAGCAAGCATTTTACCTGCAAGGTTTGCACCTAAACCACCAATAGATTCCAAACGAATTTCAAAAAATCCTAATTCGTTCACTTTAGGAAGCTTCGACATTCTTATTTCTCCTTTCTAATTGCCGTATGATTTTCTCTAGTAACCGCATAATTATACAACATAATTAATCCGATAGCCAACTAGAGTGTTGTTTTTTTTCTAACTTTAATAATACCAATACCTATAGCCGTTTCAATAGTAATTATTAAAAAAATATAACTATTTATTGAATTTTATCTGAAAAAAGTCATGTAAATTACTCGTACATTGAACATAAAATAATTAAACATTAAAATAAACAAAATACTGTTGGAAATTGAGGCGTTTAAGATGAATAAGCAACTAATCCTTTTTGATCTAGATGATACCTTAGTTCATTGTAATATTTACTTCGAGCAAGTTCTACAGAAGTTCAGTCATTCTATGATTGAGCGTTTCGGTTCCAAACGAATTAACGAAGAGCAAATTAGAAAAAAACAACAAGAAATTGACTTAATCGGTGTAGAGCAATTAGGCTTTACGCTCGATCACTTTCCTCAATCTCTTGTTGATACGTACCTTTTTTTATGTGATTTATATAATGAAATGCCCGAAAATGAAACAAAAGAAAAGTTAAGATTACTTGGGCAAAGCGTTTACCATATGGATATTGAAGCTTACCCAGATATGGTTGAAACATTAAATCAACTGAAACAATCCGGACATATCCTATTTCTCTACACAGGTGGTGTAACAGAAGTTCAATTCAGAAAAATCAACCAACTCGGATTAGAATATTTTTTTGAAAATCGTATTCATGTGGCCAGACACAAGACAATTGAAGAAATGGATCGCCTTCTCCATCGCATTCAAGCAGATCGCTCAAATACATGGATGATTGGTAATTCACTTCGAACAGATATTGTTCCTGCGCTAGAAAGTGGCATTCATGCAATTTTTATCCCTGCTGACAATGAATGGAACTACAATATTGTTGAAGTAAAGACAGAACCGGCTGGCGCATATCTCACAATAAGTTCTCTTAATCAGGTTCCAAATGCGATTAATGCTTATTTGAAAAATCGTTAGTCATTACTTTCAATGACGAGCAAGTATCCTTCTTTCACTTCTACTGACCCTACCTCTTCAATTAGTACATTGCTAATTCCATATGCTTTTCCTTGAACGAAAGTTGCATCTTGAAGTAAGTACTTAAAGCCACTAATCGTGATTCCCTTTACGACAGTAGACAGTGGGATTAATGAAATATTTTCAAAACGGCTTTTATTCACACTTACTTTTCGATTGGGATCTACAATTGAAATTCGGTTGCGTTCATCTTCGATAACACAAGGAATATTTGCCTCTGCAGTTTGGATAAGTAATTGTATATTATTCATAGAATGGTCATATCGACTACCTAAAGCGCCAATCAATGTGATGGTGTTAGGATTTAACGATATGGCCTTTTTTAGTGCAAGCATGGAATCCGTATCATCTTTATCTATAGCATCGACCATTTCGAAAGATTTAGCCTTTTCTTTTATCAAATCAAGTTGTTCCAATGTTACGGAATCAAAATCACCTAATGCATAATCAAGAATATATCCTTGTTGTATTAAATACAGAGCTCCTCTGTCTGATCCAATTCGAATATCAGCACTTTCAATGAGAGGTTTAGTCCATGGCCCTAATTGTCCACCACAGCAAACGATAATGTTATTCATGGATCTCACTCTTTCTTGTATATTTATTAATCTAAATAATAATGGCTTGTCTTGTAACATGCAATGAACGCGGATGCTGACGTGAAATTTAACACGTTATTTTGTATGTAGAATAATTATCAAAACAATTATCATCACTGAATAAAATGTAAAAGAGACACTAGTTTAAGATCTAGTGTCTCTTTTCGTTAACTCATCAATAATGATGTGATTAAGTATCAATTCATAAAGGCAGGCTTTAACAACAGCCTCAGGGAAAGTCTTGAAATGCGGTAAACGATTATTTATATCTGCTATTTCAATTATTTTTGCCTGATATCCTAGGGTTTCATCTTTTGAAATATACCAATTTGATAAATGTTCAAGCAATTGCGATGCAGCATAGATGGATGTTGAGTAATTAGGGATACGTTCAGCATACTCTTTCGATAATTTTTTCATGTCTTTCGTAGGAAAATAGAAAAAGTCTTCTTCCCCATTTACATGCCAAACTTCTACAATATGCCCTAACGTATATTTTTCAATTAACTTATCGAGTATGCGTCCAACCGGAAATCCAATCAATGCATCGATTTGATTTTGTTTGATTTGATTCCTTAATTGTTCAAATTGACCGCTCAAAAGATTTCACCTTATCTCGAGTAAAATTGAAAAGTATGATGATATACATTTTTCTCATCCACTTGTCCGATTTGTTCGTCGGTGAGTTTCCACTCATTCCAATTCACATCAGGGAAGTGGGTATCACCATCAAAAGTGTGATGGACACGAGTAACAATTAATTCGTCAGCAACTGACAAGAATAACTTGTATATTTCAGCGCCACCAATTACAAACGCCTTATTATCCTTAACATGCGCAATGGCTTCATCGATAGAATGCACAACAACACAGTTAGGAATTGTGAGTTCACGATCTCGAGAAATAATAATGTTCTCCCGATTTGGAAGTGGTCTTCCTAAAGAATCAAATGTCTTTCTTCCCATAATTACTGGATGACCTTGTGTATTCTTTTTAAAGAACGCAAGATCTGCAGGTAATCTCCAAGGAAGTTCATTCCCTTTGCCGATTAATTGGTTTTGATCCATTGCCCAAATTAATGAAAGCATCATTTGACCTCTTTCGTTCTAAATTAAACTGCTACAGGGGCTTTTATTGTAGGATGTGGATCATAATTTTCGACTTCAATATCCTCAACTTCGATATCCCATAACGATTTCCCGTTCGAATTAATTTTCAACGTTGGAAAAGCCTTTGGTTCTCTAGATAATTGTGTCTCAATTTGCTCTAAATGATTCACATAAATATGTGCATCACCAAATGAATGAACAAAATCACCAACTTCAAGATTACATTCATGTGCAATCAAATGGGTTAATAGAGCATAACTAGCAATATTAAACGGTACCCCCAAAAAAATATCAGCGCTTCGTTGGTAAAGTTGGCAAGAAAGTTTACCTTCATTCACATAAAATTGGAAAAGCGTATGACAAGGAGGCAATGCCATAGTCGGACAATCCTCAGGATTCCAGGCAGATACTAACAATCTTCTTGAGTCCGGGTTTTTCTTAATGGTATTAACAATATCGCCTAATTGATCAATAGTAGAACCGTTTGTAGTCTTCCATTCTCGCCATTGTTTCCCATACACATTACCCAAATCGCCATACTTTGCAGCAAAAGTGTCGTCATTTAAAATACGTTCCTTAAAATGACTCATTTGAACGTTATATTCTTTGGCGAACGCTTCATCTTGTTGTGCCCTTAAACCAAAATCAGTCATGTCAGGGCCACTATATTCTGGACTTTTAATCCACTTTAGAAAGGCCCATTCATTCCAAATATTATTATTGTATTGAAGGAGATAGCGAATATTGGAGTCGCCACGCAAAAACCATATCAACTCACTTGAAACAAGTTTGAATGGCACACGTTTTGTTGTTAATAACGGAAAACCTTCAGATAAATTAAAGCGCATTTGATAGCCAAATACAGAAATCGTACCCGTACCCGTGCGATCTTCTTTACGCGTGCCATTAGCTAATACATGTCTCAGCAAGTCGAGATATTGATTTTCAGCTGTACCCATCGATTGCCCACCTCTTATTTCTTAATTTCTTGGTATATTTCTTGAACGGAGTTAATCGCAAACATCGTGTGAATTGGGGACTGGTTTGAAAATAACATTAAACACGGAATACTTTTAATTTCCCATTTGCGAACAAACCAAGGTGCAAAGTTCACGTTGATTTTGTAAATAGGGATGGTTTCGCCCGCCTGCATCGCAATATGAAGCATCCGTTCAGCAAGTTTGCACGTACCACACATTGGCGTGTAGAAATAAATTGCTAACTTCCCATTTGAATCTGATAGTGCTCTCTTTAATTCTAATTCTGTTAGATCACGAATTTGATTATCCATATTATCGCCCTAAATTATTATATTTATAATAATTATATATGAGCTATGAAGTAGCTACAACATTTGAATATCGTATGCAATAATGAATGTGGCTTGAACTAATTTTATGCATTTCACAAATTTAATATATAAATATACAATTTAATTTAAATCGCAAATCATCTCTACAAAAGACCCTTTAGGACATTTATTAAAAAGTCCTAAAGGGTCTTTTGAGTAACATTATAATCAACTTATTTTTATTTAAAAAGTAAAAACGAAGTATTATTTAGAATAAATTAATCGCATAGTTGTAATATATTATTCTCATTTTATTTTTTCTTTTGTTAAGCTTATATACCAGGATCTACCACTATCATCTTCTATGTATTCCTCACTATTGAATGAAAAAGTTGATACTCCATACGAAGATTCAAATGTTAAGTAACCACCATTATTAAAAAATACTTTCGATATGAAATATGTTCCAAAATCAGGATCATATTCAACTTCTGCTTTCACTTTATAAGTGGTTGTAGAGTTAGACTCTGGAGATAATTTAACATAGTACGTACCTGAACCATAAATAATTGGTTGTACGAAATTAAATGTTATAAAAAAAACTAATAATAATGCTGACAAAACAATTAAATATTTTATTATTCTCATCAAAACAATCAATCCTCATTATTATTTTCAAAAAAGAAAATGATTTTTTACAATAACAATATTAGTCTGAAAAATGTGTAACATTAATGAAATCATAAAACTCTTTTATTTGTTCTTCGTTAATCAATTTTCCGAATTTTGCTTCATCAACACCACTTTTTAAAAAAGTGGAATATAACTTTCTATAATTCAATTGATCCTCAAATTCCTCTAGATTGCATTTTTTCAGATTTTCGAGTTCTTTTGCAGTATTAATTAATCCAGCTTGCCAATCCCTTATAGTTTCATCCGCCCACTTTGGTTGGGGAAAACCGTTTTCAGAATCTAAGTTCGAATTTAACATTTTCTTATAATATCTTAAATTATTTTCTAATTTATCAAATTGATTCATTTCATATGAAGTAAGATAATGTTTCAGTAATGTGTAAGTCCCTTCTTTTACTCCTCTTTTTTTCCCCTTTATATATCCTTCAATATATACATATAAATTAAATAAGAGTAAAGTAATTATCACTGCAACCGAGATATCAAGATCCATTTCGCACCTCTTAAATTATTATTTAATTATTAGTCCCTTTAATTCCATTTTACAGGTTTATTTTGAATATGAATGTCATTTTCTGTCGAATAAAAAAGAAAACGCCCGATTATGGGCGCTTTCTTTTAAATACTTTGTTACATCAAATAATTCCCTTTATTAAAATCTTGAATAATATCTCGAAATAATTGTTATTCTTCTACAATAGTAGAGCTTATTTCATTGTCTCCTTGATATACAACATTGTAATATTTACCATCAATATAAATTATACCCTTACCATCTTTTAACCCATTACTCCATTCACCATCATAATAACTACCATCACTCCAAGTGTACTTACCCTGGCCGTCAAAAATATCATTTTTAAATTGCCCCTCATACTTGTCACCATTATTGTATTTAAACACACCTTCACCCTCGATGTGATTTTCAACAGCATCTCCTATATAAATATCTCCATTATTAAATTTCATAGTTCCAATTCCATTGGCTTTACCATTGGTAATTTCTCCTGTCCAAGTACCATCATCGAAATAAAGCACTAATTGATTTTTCGTTTGATGTAATTCGCTTGAATTTTCACTTAGATGATTTTGTCGAATCAATATTGTGTTATATATATTAGCAATTATAAAGCACGCAATAATAATAATTAGGATCATAAAACCTTTAAGTTGTTTGCTGTGTTTTATATCAGCTTTAAATGATAATTTATCATTAACTTGATTTAATTTACCGCAATTCAAACAATAAGCATCTATCTTTCTAATTGTTGTTCCACAATCGCAAACATATCTCATTTTTTTAATGACAATGTATTTTGTTATAGTCAAAATAAGAACTGGAATTAAGTAGTAATAATTTGTCGTATTCGTGATTGATTTATATAATAACAAACAAAAAACACCTGACGTTAGATAAGATAAAAAAGAAATTAGATATTCACTGCGTATTTTTAAAAATTTATTTAGAATTACAAGAACTGGTTTTGAAATGAAATAAACGATTATATGGGATCCAAGCAAACTTCCAAATAACATTAACAATTAATCACCTTCTTCTTCCTAAAAAAATTCTTAAACTCCTCACATATTCCTTGCTAAGTTTATCATTTTTTTCACC
>JBEGSW010000061.1:0-44559 GCA_041179705.1 Bacillota bacterium
ACGGAGATAATCCCAGCTATGGTGCCAATAAATTTCCAAGGCGTACCGCCAGCAAAAATAACAGCAACCGTTCCTACTAAGAAAATCACAAGTGAACCAATGTCTGGTTGCAATAAAATAAGGAAAGAAACGATCCCAACAATTACGGCTGCGGGCATAAATCCTTTACGAAAGTCTCGGAAGGTTTCACCTTTCTTGCTGATCAACGAAGCCAAATAAATAATTGTTGCTAACTTAGCAAACTCAGAAGGCTGAATTCCTAGTCCAGCGACACTAAGCCAACTTCTTGAGCCATTTACGGGGCTCGTAAATAACACGGCAATTAAGAGGAAAAAGGTTCCAACAAAAAAAAGTTTGAAGCCCTTCTGTAATGCCGTGTATTTCAAACTGGCAAAACCCATCATTAAAAACAGCCCTATGGTTGCCCAAAGGAGCTGCTTCAAAGAAAAATATGCAGGATTATCGAATGAATACGTAGCTCGAGGTGCACTCGCACTGAATACCATAATTAATCCAAATACAACAAGTGCAAGCGTGAGCACAATTAAGATAAAATCTGGCGTGCCTTTGCGCGTAGCATTCATCTTTATTTGTTACCTAGTTGGCTAAGTAATTCATCGCGTTCTTTCTTCACTTGTACCAATTCGTCCTTTGTAGAGGAGTAAAGGGCTTTCCACGTCTCCGTCTCACTGTGATTGTCAGATTCTAACAATTGCTTTAAAGCATCAAGCTTTTGCGCAGCAAGTGCAGTAATTTCTGCAGGAATCGGTGAGTTGTAATCCAAGCCATGCGGGAACGTTGCGCGACCGATATATGCTTGGTGCAATTCAAGTACGGCATAAGGCTTTTCTAATTTACCCTCGATGCAACGTGTGTCGATGCGAAGGTAGTAGTCGCTGTTCGTAGAAGCTTCAACCATCTTAAAGTCATACGTAGCACGGTCGTATTCCCACTGCCAACGCACAAAACCTAATGCAGTTGAAATACTGTCCAATGCATTTAATTCACTTTTCAAACCAGAAACTGGATTATTCTCAATAATCATTACTTTCCCAGCCTTTCGCTATAAATTCTTCTTCAATGATATTATTTTTTGAAGCGAGAAGCAACACTTGCAGTGTCGAAACCATTGTATTTTTAAAAGTTTAAAGGGGTATTCTAAGCGTGGTAATCCCGAATCGCATTAAAACTCGTGAAGGAGGAATTCCATTGCAAGCCAAAACAGCGAAAGATGTCATGTCACCCGCTCCCGTTACAGTAACCTCACAAGACGAACTATTTAAAGTTGCGACGTTAATGAAAGAACATGAGATTGGCTTCATTCCCGTAGTCGACCAGAATAAACCTATTGGTGTCATTACTGATCGTGACATTGTAACGCGAGGGTTAGCCGAGAAACTACCTGGTTCGACGAAAGTTGAGCAGGTTATGTCGAAGACGTGTATTACAATCCCACCTACAGGCACGCTATCGGATGCAGCGGAAACGATGGCGAAAAACAAAATTCGTAGAGTGCTCGTTGTAGAAGGGACGAATTTGTTAGGTGTTGTTGCGATTGGTGATTTAGCAGTTCGTGAAGCATCGAATGCGCGTGCTGGCAAAGCATTAACGGAAATTTCTAGTCATTAGATACAATAAAGAAGCCCGACCAGTGTGATATGCTGGTAGGGCTTTGATTGCGTTATGGCTTAATTAACGTGTAAAATTAGATTATTCCAACAGATTCTGAGGTGTTATATGGATATATCTTCCGTACTGCCAATCGCTTACGATTTGGCAGACTTAATAAATGATTCAGAAGCCATTTCAAGTTACCTCGCTGCAAAGCGCAAAGTTGAAACGGACGCAGCCGTTCAGTCGACGATTCAGCGGTTTAACAAAGTAAAAGAAAAATTTGCGGATTGCGAACGATTTGGTCATTTTCATCCCGATTATCATCAAGCACTGGCTGAAGTGAAGAAGGTTGAAGATGAATTGAATGCATTCGACATTGTCCAGCAATTTAAAAAAGTTGAAGATGAACTAGATCAAATGTTATATGATGTGTCGGCTTTAATTGCAAACGCGGTTTCACCGTCGATTAAAGTGCCAAGCAATAAGTTACTGCCAGATGTTGGTTGCGGTTCCGGTGGTTCATGCAGTGGAAATTGCGGTTAATTCACCAATTGGAAACATGGCTGAATGAGTCCAACTTCTGTGCCAGCATGATTGCGAATGACGGAAGGGTGCCACTCTAATAATGCGGCGTGCTCTTCATCTGATAGATATCCTAGTTGTCTTAATGTTTCTGTAACGGTTGGATATAACGCACGGAAGTTTCCGTCTTCAATCTTGATTCCAATCCCGATCTTTTGGGAAGGGATACAAAGGGCAAATACGCCTTCAGCACCCATCTTGCCTATAATACGACCTGATGTGGTGCGAATTAGTAGCGTGTCATAGCGATCGTCACCTGCAATATATTCCGGGTGCTGGCTGATTGCAGCAATAATTGTGGCTGTCGATTTTTTGCGAATATCGGAACAAGCATGTCCAGTACCAAGTCGTGCATATGCAGTTGCGAGGTTCGCTAAGGGTAATGCAAATACAGGAACACCACAGCCATCAATCCCAAGTTGCAGTTGCTCGGCAGATAAACCTGCCATCTCAGCAACAACTTTACGCATAGCGAGCTGAACAGGGTGCTCCGGTTGGGCGTAGTGCAAAGTAGGTACACCTAGTGTCTTGGCAAGTGCTAGCATGCCTGCATGTTTCCCAGAACAGTTGTTGTGGAGTGTTGTCGCTTGCACCTGATTTCGCGTCATTTCTTCTGTTGAAGCCCGGTGGAATGGCATGTGAATCCCACAAGATAGGTCGGAATCATTTAATTCCAATTTGTTTAACATTTTATTAACGGCATTAACATGTAGCTGTTCGCCATTGTGTGAAGCACACATCAATGCGATTTCCTCTGCACGTAGTGTATATTTCTCATCTGCGCCATTGTCCAAGATGGCGATGGCTTGTAATGGTTTGGCAGCAGATCTTGCAAACACGATTTCCTGTGGATTACCAATGGCATGGAGAACGCGTCCTGTATCATCCACAACAACAATAAATCCGTTATGTGCACTTTCTTTTAATCCTGCTCGTTGCACTTCGACAACTTTTTCACTAGAATGTATCATAAGAAGTTACTCCTTTAATGATGTGTAAGATGATTATGAACTATTTTACACGAAACCTTGAATGAATGGAGCGTCAATCCCATGATTGCTGAACGTACAGGACTAATTATTTGGTTAAGTGATCCGAAATCATATAAATCTTTGGAAAAGTACGGCACGTTGCATTACTTCTCGAAGAAAATGAATTATGCTGTGCTTTATGTGAATAAGGAACATGCAGATGATGTCGTTGCTAATTTAACGCGCTTGCCATTCGTGAAATCTGTTGAATTATCTTACCGCCACGAGATTAAGACCGAATATAGCAAGAATACACCAGATAAGACACGCGCCTTTTCAATTTAACAACCTAGACTCCGCTTAGGAGTCTTTTTTATATCAATTACGTCTCAGGAAGAAGAGTGACTATCATGGCATTGAACTTTCATCAGTTACATATTTTTTACACTGTTGCAGAGCGGGGAAGTTTCTCTGCTGCCGCTCAGTCTTTACACATGACACAACCAGCTGTGACGATGCAAATTCAATCCCTTGAAGATTACTTTGGTACCAAATTGTTCTATCGATCGACAAAGAAAGTAGAATTGTCAGATGCGGGGAACATGTTGTTACCCTATGCTGCTCAGAGTTTATCTCTTATTCGAGATGCTGAGGCGGCGATGGCGAGATACACGTTCGAGTTAAAAGGTAAACTACAAATGGGTGCAAGCTTGACGTTTGCTGAGTACATTATGCCGCGTGTTCTTGGACCGTTTTCATTAACACATCCACATCTCTCAGTCAGCATGAAGGTTATGAATACGTCACAGATTGTAGAAGAAGTGTTGACCAAACACTTATCCTTTGGCGTAGTTGAAGCACCTGCTAGTCATCCAGAACTTGCTGTCGAAGCATTGATCCATGACGAGTTGAAATTGGTCTTGCCGAAAGGACATGCGTTATTAAATAAAGCGGAAATAACGCTTGATGATCTTAAAGCATATCCTTTCGTGCTGCGTGAGCAGGGATCAGGGACGAGAATGGTGTTGGAACATGAGATGAAACGCAACGGATTTGATCCAGCGTGCCTATCGATTGCGATGGAATTCGGCAGCACAGGTGCGATCAAATCGGCCGTTGAGAACGGTTTAGGATTGTCCGTCATTTCTGGATCTTCAATTAAACACGAATTAGCGTTGGGCTTATTAGAAGCGCGGGCGATTACAGGGTTATCATTGCAAAGACAGTTTTATTCCGTGCATCTAAAGTCCGAATTACTTCCAATTACCGCACTTAGTTTCTTAACCTTTATGAAAGAGAGTGACTTATCTCAGTGGCTATAAGCAATGGATTTGTTGATTTACATACGCATACGACAGCTTCCGATGGGGTATGTTCACCTACGGAAAATGTTCGCTTAGCGGCGGAAGCGGGTTTAGCAGCTATCGCGATTACGGATCACGATACGATAAATGGCATCGCAGAGGCGCAGCGGGCAGGAGTAAAATATAACGTTATTGTGATTCCAGGAGTGGAGATCAGTACAGCTGTTGGAAGACGGGACATTCACATATTAGGTTACAATTGCGATTTACAAGATGCTGCATTTACGGCTTTTTTGAATGAGCAGCAAAACGTTCGCGGCTTGCGAAACATCCGGTTAGTGGAACGATTGGCAGAGTTAGATATTTATGTATCAATTGATGAAATTCTAGCGCAAACGCCTACTTTAGAAGGTCGTGCGGATTCCATTGGACGCCCACATTTTGCGCAAGCACTGATTCGTCTCGGCCTCGTACAATCGATGGATGAGGCATTCAAGGCTTATTTAGCTCCAGGCGGAAAAGCCTTCGTCACAATTCCTCGCATTGCGCCGGAAGTAGCGATTGATCGTATCCGTGCCGCCGGTGGACTGGCTGTTATTGCTCATCCTGGTTTATACCAAAATGATGAATTGGTGAAGCATTTATTGGAATATGGCGTGGATGGGATTGAAGCCTATCACTCGGATCATACTGTAGAACAAGAAATGAAATATCAAGCATGGGCAGATGCATATGGCATCATGGCAACAGCAGGGTCTGATTTTCATGGAAGTCGGAACGGCGATGTCTATCATGGACCGATTGGGCATCGAAAGACGGCATTAAATAATGTGATGAAAATTATTGAAGCTCACATTGTATAAGCTTTGTAAATGGTTTATAGTTATTATAAAGTATCAAGGTTTTTGAACGGGGGGATCAAATGAGCACGGATCATACAGTTCGACTGTATACAATTAAAGAGGTTTCTCTCAAGACAGGGTTATCCACTCAGCTGATCCGTAAGTGGGAAGAACGTTATGAAGCGGTAATGCCAAGTCGCTTTCCGAATGGCTACCGAGGGTACACGAGGGAGAATATTGATAAATTACTCTGGTTAAAGTCACGAGTTGATAGCGGTGTCCCAATTGGTCTTGCCATTATTGATTATAATCAGAATGGGATTCAAGCTTCGGCTCAACCGTTTGAAATAACTGACGAAGTGCTAGACGCATCTGATTTGAACGAATTGCAGCAGCAGTTCTTACATGCTTTTATTGCAATGGATGTAGAGAAAGTACAGGTGTTCTTCGAAAGACTTCTTACTTTACATTCAACCGACTTTGTTCTTATTCATGTTTTGCAACCTGTTTTGGTTGAGATTGGCACGAAGTGGGAACACGGTGAAATTTCTGAATACCAAGAGCACTTTGCAAGTAATTTTATTCGTGAAAAAATTCATGCAATACGCTCATTAATTCCACCAGCACCAGAACGGCCGGAGCTTGTCACAGCTTGTCTACCAAATGAACGACATGATATTGGCATGTTATATTTTAATTATTTTGCGGCTAAACAAGGGTTCCCGACGATTTACCTTGGACCTTCGCCAGCTGAGACGGGCATCATTGATTGTTTGCGTCATAGAAAACCTGCAGCATTTATTTTCAGCGTATCGTCGTTAGAAATTTATCGCAGTAATGAAATGTTCTTAAAGGAATTGGATCGTATCATTACAGAAGAAAAACACCTGACGAAGGTGTTTTTGGGTGGACGCGTGATTAATGAAGATAAGCTATATCCGGGTACAGAACATATTTATGAACTAACCGGGAATAGTCATGATACTATCGCTAAAATTCGCAAATATTTATTTGAATAGTTTAATCAAAGCGATCTTTTCCACGTCAGGTGTGATAAAGATCGTTTTTTGTTGTTCGTAAATCACATATCCTGGTTTGGCACCACTTGGTTTACGAACGTGACGCACGAGCGTATAGTCAACCGGCACAAGGCTTGATTGTTTACCACTGCTGAAGTGTGCAGCTAAAAGTGCCGCTTCTTCTAAGGTGGCGTCTGAAAATGTGTTTGAGCGAATGACCACATGGGAGCCAGGCATATCCTTGACATGCAACCAAGTATCATTGGCGTTCGCAAGACGGTTTGTTAAATATTCATTTTGCAAGTTGTTTTTGCCAACGTAGATGGGAATCCCTTCACTGGAAACATACTGCGTGAGCACAGGTTTATCGGTTTTCTTTGGTTTCTTACCCGGTTTATTTCTCCGGCGTACATAGCCCTGTTCTTCGAGCTCTTCACGAATACCGGCAATATCCGGTAATGAGGCTGACTCAACTTGTTGTAAGAGGCGCTCGAAATAATCGATTTCTTGCGCAGTCTGGATCAGTTGCTGCTCAATAAAGGCAATGCTATTTTTACTCTTTGTATATTTTTTGAAATAAGCCTGCGCATTTTCGGCAGGGCTCAATTGTGGATCAAGCGAGATCTGCATCATTGCTTGTTCATCGTCATAAAAGTTGGCTAACGCAACAACAGAATCCCCTTGCTTGATGGTGTGTAAATAGGCAGTTAATAATTCTCCCTTCACACGATATTCATCAGCGCCACGAGAAGTTGTTAACGACTCATTTAACTTCGTTTGTTTCTTCACATTTTTTTGTTTCTCATTGGTTAAGAAACGAATAAGGTCCATCGCTTTTTGTTTAATTAAGTCACGTTCTGCTTTTTCTTGATAGTAGGACGCAAGACAACTATGCATATCATTAAAGGACATGATTGTTCCTTCGATATGTGTAAGCGGAATCGCTGAGAAGATAACTTTTCCCTCATTCATTTGGATGATTTGTGGCTGGTAGTGATGATTTCGTAAGTCCTCACTAAATTCCACGAACGCATCAACTTGATTCCGATGAGCGAGTTCGCGTGCCACTTGGGGACTGATACCAGAAATATGTTTAAGAAGATAGGAGGCAAGCGAATCACCATCGTCTTGTAAGGAAAATGTCTCTCGTAATGAAGCCCAATCGGATTTCGTCATGAGCAAGGGATTGTGTTTGGACTGTTCAGGAGGCGTTGTATACGCACTACCAGGCATAATCACACGATAACTACTAATACTTGGTGTCAAATGATGAATCCCATCTAGGATTGTATTTGTTGCTGGATCGAGCAAGATAATGTTGCTATGTTTGCCCATGATTTCAACGACAATACGCTTCACACTGATGTCACCGAGCTCATCATAGTGACGCACATCAATCCAAAGCACGCGGTCTAATTCTGGCTGTGAGATTGCTTCAATGACAGCACCCTCGAAATGTTTGCGAAATAACATACAGAACATCGGCGCCTCTGTAGGATTCAATTGCGATTGGGTGATCCAGTGGACACGCGGGTATGTTGGATTTGCAGATAATAATAAACGTTTATTTTCACCATTGGCACGAACTTGTAAGACGATTTCATGCTCCGTTGGTTGATGGATTTTACTGATACGTCCTCCGACACATGCTTGTAATTCATGGGTGATTGCGCGGACAACAATGCCGTCTAAAGCCATAGAAATGACCTCCTTGTTAATTACCTTACTAATCATGCCATATTTAAAAAGCCAATGTCGAGCACTATAAGCCTTGTTCATAAATTCCCCACAAGAATCATAATTGTTGAGTAGTGGAATGGGGAGGCGAACAGAAATGGAAGCAACGAAATGGTTTGTACAGACTGCTGAATCCTGCGTGAAAGAACTTTCTTCAGATGCCATGCAGGGACTACCATTAGCAGTTGTACAGCAACGTCACCAAACAGGCGGATATAATGAATGGCTATCTGGAAAGCGAACTTCTCGGATGGTGCTTTTCTTGCAACAATTTAACGATTTTATGGTATTTGTCTTATTAGCTGCGACCGTTTTGTCTGCCGTGCTTGGTGAAATGTTAGATGCCGTGGCAATTGTGGCGATTATTTTGATTAACGGGGTGCTTGGCTATATTCAGGAAAATCGTGCTGAGCAATCCCTCCATGCGTTGCGCGCATTGTCTGCACCGATGGCAAAAGTCCGGCGAGCAGGAAAGGTCGAAGTGATTGCTGCCCGCGAGTTAGTGCCAGGAGATATTGTATTATTGGAAAGTGGCGATCGCATACCTGCTGATGTGCGCTGGCTTTCGACGATGCATGTTGTGGTTGAGGAATCGGCATTGACGGGGGAGTCGATGCCAGTTGAAAAATCGATCGAGGCGATTGCTGATCGCGATGCACCGCTCGGGGACAGACTTAATATGGGTTACCTTGGTACGTTGGTACAACAGGGGACTGGAACAGCGATCGTCGTGGCCATTGGATCAGATACAGAAATGGGTAAAATTGCTGGGTTAATGAAGGAAGTTGAAACGCTACGGACACCGCTGCAAAATCGCTTGGAACAGTTAGGGAAAGTTTTAATTGTGGTATCCATTATATTAACAGCGATTGTCGTCATTGCCGGTATTTGGCGCGGTCAACCGATACTTGACATGATTTGGGCTGGGGTCAGTTTAGCCGTTGCGGCGATTCCAGAAGGACTTCCTGCGGTTGTGACGATTGCCCTCGCACTTGGTGTACAACGCATGATTAAGCGGAATGCCATTATCCGAAAATTGCCTTCGGTTGAAACGTTGGGCTGTGTAGAAGTTATTTGTTCCGATAAGACAGGAACATTGACGCAAAATAAAATGACCGTTACGCATATGTGGGTAGATGGTGCTTTTCATACGCCACATGGGAAAATGTTGGCCCAAGGGCAATCACATGCTTCCATGCTTCAGGCGATGACGCTTTGCAATAATGCACAGTGGAATGGAGGCGATGCGATTGGTGACCCTACAGAAATTGCTCTGCTAGCTGTTGCCGAGCAATCCGGGTTAAATCTGACGCACGTAAATGCTGCACATCCACGTGTTTACGAGCATCCTTTTGATGCGAGCAGGAAACGAATGAGTGTCATCGTGGAAACGTCAAATGGCCATCACGTCTACGTGAAAGGTGCGGCTGACGAGTTACTTGGGCAATGCACGCATATTCAAGTCAATGGAGAATGCAAACGGTTAGATGCCAACCAACAGCAAGCAATCACGAAAGCAATGGCAGCGATGGCCAAGCAAGCGATGCGTGTAATTGGCGTCGCACATCGTACAAATATCACGCGTACCGAATGGCAGGACGTTACACATACCGAGCGTAAACTTGTCTTTCTTGGTCTTGTGGGGATGATCGATCCGCCTCGTGAAGAAGTAAAAGTTGCTTTGCGAAAATGTAAACAAGCAGGGATTCGCACGGTGATGATTACAGGAGATCACGCAATTACCGCTGAAGCCATCGCCCATCAACTGGATTTCATGCCCCCAGGTGGATTAGTCCTAGAGGGAAAACAGTTAGAACGAATGACAGATCGCGAACTCGAAGCGAAAGTCGATCACATTTACGTCTATGCCCGCGTAACCCCTGAACACAAATTACGCATTGTCCGCGCGTTACAACGGAAAGGTCATGTCGTTGCGATGACAGGTGATGGCGTAAATGATGCGCCCGCGATTAAGACCGCCGATATTGGAATTGCAATGGGCATAACTGGTACAGATGTAACAAAGGAAGCGGCTTCACTCGTTCTTCGAGATGATAACTTCGCCACAATTGTAGCTGCGATTGAAGAAGGTCGAAACATCTATGAAAATGTCAGGAAGGTTATCCGCTATTTATTGGCCTCGAACGTCGGTGAAATTTTAACGATGTTTATTGCAATGATGGTAGGCTTGCCGTTACCACTCGTGCCGATTCAAATCTTATGGATTAACCTCATTACAGATGGGTTGCCAGCGATGGCACTCGGTGTCGACCAGGCTGAAAGTCATCTGATGCAGAAAAAACCACGAGGTGCGCGGGAACATATTTTTGCTGATCGATTAGGTTGGAAAATCATTAGTCGCGGGGTGTTAATCGGGCTGTGTACCATCGCAGCATTTGCCATCATCTATATACCAGGCGCTTCTTTAGGCCATGCTCAGACAGTCGCATTTGCCACATTGGTCATGGCACAATTAATTCACGTCTTTGATTGTCGCAGTTCAAGATCGATCTTCCATCGCAATGCGCTGCAGAATCGCCCTTTAGTTGCATCTGTCGTGCTATCCCAAGTTTTATTACTGCTCGTTATCTATATTCCATTCTTACAACCTATTTTCCAAACGGTACCGCTTTACATATACGACTGGATGATTGTGACTATCTTCGCATCGATTCCGACTTTCTTGTTGGGTATATTGAGTCTACTTCGTTCCAAAAGGAAAGTAACGAAAATTTACAAGCTATCTTAATTCTTCTAGGAACGTTCGTGGCGAACGTTCCTTTTGCTGTTTGACTACTCATTTGACGAATATTGCGGTATGATTAGAGACAATATGATGTGGGGGAAGAACAATGAATTTCACAAAAATGCAAGGTCTTGGTAATGACTTTATTGTTGTTGCTAATTTTCATAAATTACCTGATCAAGCCTCGCAGATGGCGGTTCAATTATGTGATCGTCATTTTGGGATTGGTGCGGATGGACTGGTATTTATTTTACCGTCTGAAGATGCAGATTTTATGATGCGCATCATTAATGCAGACGGATCGGAAGCCGAGCAATGTGGCAACGCGATTCGCTGTGTAGCGAAGTATATTTACGATCGTGGTTTAACAGATTCAGAGACCCCGACGATTGAGACAATTGGCGCAGGTGTGCAACAAGTTACATTAAAGCTCACGCAGGGTGTTGTAGATCAGGTATGTGTTGACATGGGCGTACCTGTAATGAACGGTCTACAAATTCCGACTGTGATCAATCAACCGGAGCTTGTGGGTCTTGAAGTGGAAGCTGGCGGTGACCGTTTTGCATTAACAGCTGTTTCAATGGGCAATCCGCACGGCGTTATTTTCGTGGATGATGCGGCTACGTTTGATGTGGATCGTTATGGGCCGTTGCTTGAAACGCATGAATTGTTCCCAAATAAAGCAAACATTGAGTTCGTTACGGTGCGTTCTGCAGATGCTGCAGATATGCGCGTATGGGAACGTGGGGCAGGTCAGACGCTTGCTTGTGGGACCGGCGCTTGTGCAACGTTGGTGGCCGGTGTATTGAATGGAAAATTGAATCGTACTGCAGTCATTTCGCTCAAAGGTGGCGACTTACATATCGCATGGAATGAACAGGATAATCGTGTCTATATGACAGGTCCTGCGGCATTCGTCTATGACGGACATCTTGCAGTGGATATTGGATAGAAGGCGGAGGAACATAGATGAAAGTATCATTTCGAGAGGCGTTAGCGAATGGCATTCTCGTCGGTGACGGAGCATTAGGCACGTACTTGTATCAATTGGGGTTTCCGGTTGGGATCTCTTATGAAGAATTAAATTTGACACGTCCCGAGGTTATTTTAGACGTTCACACGCGCTATGTGGAAGCTGGCGCAACGTTAATTGAGACGAATACATATACGGCTACTGCAGAGAAACTGACGAAGTTCGGTTTGGAAGGTGAAGTTGAGACGATCAACCGAGCTGCTGTAAGACTTGCTAAGCAGGCAGCGGGAGATCGCGCCTATGTAGCAGGCGTTGTAGGGTCTATTCGGGCGAGCAAGCGAAGAACGATTCCGCTCGATGTCGTGCGAAGAGATTTCATCGAACAAATTGATATCCTGATTGATGAAAAAGTCGACGTGATTTTGCTTGAAACGTTTTTTGAATTTGAAGAAATGGACACGGCATTGACTTACATCCGAAGCGTGAGCGATATTCCAGTCATTTGTCAGTTTGCGATTGAAGATAGTGGCACGACGTTGGATGGTGTCTCCCTCACGCAGGCATTTGAGGCATTAACTGCTAAAGGTGCAGATGTTGTTGGTTTGAATTGTCGCAGCGGTCCTGTTGGGCTAAGTCGCTTGCTACAGTCGGTTCAATCTCTGCGACCAATGCCATTGTCTGTATTTCCGAATGCGGGCATTGCTGATTTGGTTGATGGGAAATACAAATATGCCGCTACGCCAGAATATTTCGCTGAAAGTGCAGTTACATTCGCGCAACTTGGCGCAAAAATCATCGGTGGCTGTTGTGGGACAACCCCTGAACACATTGCTGGTATCGCGAAGGCAATTGCGAATTTAGACGACAACATTCAAGTTGTTCCCGTGGTTCCTGTACAACCACCAAAGCAAGTTGTATCGCAGCAGATCGATATCCCTGCGCATCACGAACCGACACTTGTTGATATGGTGAAAGAGCGACATGTTGTCATTGTTGAACTAGATCCGCCAAGGGATTTGAACATCGATAAGTTCATGAAGGGGTCACTTGCTCTGCATGAAGCGGGTGCGGATGCGATTACATTGGCAGATAATTCCTTGGCTGTTACACGAATGAGTAATATGGCTCTTGGTTCATTGCTGAAAGAACGTTACGGAATACGCCCATTAATTCACATTGCATGTCGTGACCGTAATTTGATTGGAACGCAGTCCCATATGATGGGGCTTGATGCACTTGGCATTGATCATGTATTAGCTGTTACAGGCGATCCCGCGAAATTTGGCGATTTGCCTGGGTCGAGTTCGGTCTATGATATTAGTTCATTCGAGATGATTCGGATGATTAAGAAGATGAATGAGGGCATCGCATTTTCGGGGAAGGCATTTAAGCAGCAATCTCGCTTTGTTGTTGGCGCAGCTTTTAATCCGAATGTGAAGCATCTAGATAAGGCGATTCAACGTCTACAACGCAAGATTGAAGCGGGTGCAGATTACATTATGACGCAGCCTGTTTATGATGTTGCGCTAATTAAACAAATTGCCGATCTGACTAAGCATATTTCCGTACCGATTTTTATTGGAATCATGCCACTTGCAAGTGGTCGAAATGCAGAGTATTTGCATAATGAGGTGCCTGGGATTCAACTTTCTGATTCCGTTCGTGCGCGCATGGCGGGATTAGAAGGGGAAGAAGGTCGTGCAGCAGGTAATGAGATTGCGAAAGAACTCATTGATGAAGCGATTAAACATTTCAAAGGCATCTATCTGATTACACCATTCTTGTTCTATGAAATGAGTGTTGAACTTACAAAGTATGTACAAGAACGTACAGCCGCGAAATAACGGGTGTACCTACTTGAGAGAGTTATGAAAATCATTTACAATAGATTAGATAAGAATGTTTCAGGGGAGGCTCGACAATGGCTATTAGACTAATTAATATTGGCTACGGCAACATTGTTTCGGCGAACCGGATTATTTCGATTGTAAGCCCTGAATCTGCTCCAATTAAGCGAATTATTCAAGAAGCACGTGACCGTCAGATGTTAATAGATGCTACATATGGGAGACGAACACGAGCGGTAATTATTATGGACAGTGATCACGTTATATTATCTGCGGTACAACCAGAGACGGTTGCACAACGCTTGGTAAGTAAGGACGATGGTCAAGACGAATAGAAAGTAGGCCCCGATGTATGAATAAAGGTTTGTTGATTGTATTATCTGGTCCATCTGGTGTGGGTAAAGGCACCGTATGCAAAGATTTGCGCAATCATACCACGGATTTATCTTATTCTGTCTCTGCAACGACTCGCGCACCTCGAGAAGGTGAAATGGATGGCGTTCATTACTATTTCCGTTCGAAAGAACAATTTCAGTCCATGATTGAGAATAATGAATTGTTAGAATGGGCTGAATATGTTGGGAATTATTATGGTACACCAGCACAATACGTGCGAGACAATTTGGAGCGAGGCCAAGATGTATTGTTAGAGATCGAAGTACAAGGTGCGCAAAAAGTACGTGAGCAGTTCCCTGAAGGGATTTTCATATTTTTGTTGCCACCATCTTTGGTTGAATTGCGTAGCCGCATTGAGAATCGTGGTACGGAGACGGTTGATACAATTAATCAACGTATGGATGCTGCGAACGATGAGTTATCTTTAATTGAACATTATGATTATGCGGTAGTGAATGACCGAATCGAATTGGCACGTGCGCGTGTCCAAGCGATTATTACCGCTGAACATAGCAAGAGAGAGCGGATGATTCCGTTACTTAAATCATGGACCAAAGAGGAGACTAAATAATGTTATTTCCATCGATTGATGAACTTATGAAGAAAGTAGACAGCAAGTATACGCTTGTTGCTGCTGCATCCAAGCGTGCTAGAATGCTTAGTGGTGGAACAGAATCCGAATTAATTCGTCCAGCTTCCTACAAGAATGTTGGCGTTGCGTTGGAAGAGATTTATCACGACATGATCGAACTAGATATGTTGCCAGAGAAATCAACTTTAGAAGAAGAGAAGTAAACCAATCCATCCACTGTCACGTACATGAGGCTGTTTCTAAGGGTAACCTTATGGGACAGCCCATTTGTTTAGAAAGGGGTACAAGCGATGTTTAACGGGAAGACGATTGTCCTAGGCGTAACAGGAGGCATTGCCAGTTATAAAGCGATTCAATTATGCAGCATGCTGACGCAAGCTGGTGCGACAGTGCGCGTCATGATGACAACGTCTGCAACAAAGTTTGTAACGCCATTAACCTTTCAGACGATCACGAGACAAGCGGTATCAACAGATACATTCGAAGAAAATAATCCATCCGTTGTCAATCATATCGATTTAGCAGACTCGGCAGATTTGATAGTGATTGCCCCTGCAACTGCCAATATGATTGCGAAGATGGCGCAAGGCATTGCTGACGACATGGTTAGCACCACCTTATTAGCGGCAACATGTCCCATTATCGTTGCGCCTGCAATGAATGTTCACATGCTTGGCAATCCAGCTGTGCAAGATAATCTTCGTATTTTGAGACAAAGAGGCATACATTTTGTTGATCCGAGCGAAGGCCAATTGGCATGTGGGTATGTTGGAAAGGGAAGATTGGCAGAACCTAGCCATATCTTTGATTACATTAACAAATTCATGAATGGACCTAAGCCATTGGCGGGGCAACGTGTATTGATTACCGCTGGTGGTACCGTGGAACGCATTGATCCGGTTCGATACATTAGCAATGATTCATCGGGAAAGATGGCATTTGCCTTAGCTGAGGCAGCCAAGCAACTCGGTGCAGATGTGGAAGTCATCGCTGCGCGAACGACGGTTGAAGCGCCTGGAGGGGTTTCTGTTGTTCGTGCGATGTCCGCAGATGACATGTTCGAGGCTGTTGACAAACGATTTGCTCAAGCGGATATCGTCATTATGGCTGCTGCTGTTGCTGATTTTAAGCCCAAAAAGCAACTAGCGCATAAATTCAAAAAGACAGAGGGCCAATTGGAAATTGAATTGGAACCAACGAAAGATATCTTAATGCACGTAGGTCACACAAAGACGAACCAATATGTGGTTGGTTTCGCTGCAGAGACAGAGCAACTTGCGCATTATGCACAAGAAAAATTAGCACGCAAAAAATGCGATCTGATTGTTGCAAACCAAGTCTCCCTGCCAGGAGTTGGTTTTGAACAGGATACGAATGCTGTAGAAATATACAATACAAATGGACTCGTTCAGGCGATTGCCATTGCATCTAAGCAAGAAATTGCGACAGGAATCTGGCAAGCGATTATTGAACAACGCTCGGCACGGGCAGGTGGCTCGCTTTGAGATTTGCCCAAGTCATAGTAGATGTACCTGTTAGGCAAACTGATCGACCGTTTGATTACGAAATTCCCGCCCATTTAAGCGAAATGATTGAAATAGGTAGTCGTGTTTCGGTTCCTTTCGGCAATCGTTTGTTGCAAGGTTTCGTGGTTGGGATGAGTCAAGTGGCGACCTATACATCCGCATCTTATAAAGCGATTGAACAAGTCCTTGATCTGAAACCGGCATTGAATCGTGAACTTGTTCATGTTGCGGAATGGTTGAGTCATACCTATATCTGTAAGCGCATTGTTGCGCTGCAAGCGATGGTTCCAGCTGCGTTGAAAGCGAAATATGAGCGTGGCTTATTTTTATTGTCCGAAGATGTTCCTCCCGGGCTTGATGAAGTTGGCTTGCAGATATGGAACCTGATTCGTCATAAAGAGGGAATTTCGAAAGAGCGACTTTTGATGGAAGTGGATGAAGCGGCTTACTATCTCAAACAGTGGATGAAACAAGGGTTACTCGAAGAACGACAAGCGATTAAACATCGAACACAAGTGAAGAAACAACTGTTTGTGAAACCTGCTGTTAATCAACATGATTTATTTGCTGCGATTGAAGATTTACCAAAGAATGCGAGTCAGCAAAAGAAAATCGCTCACTATTTTCTCACGAATCCAGGACCGATTGCCTTAGCCGACTTACTGAGTGAGTTGGGTGGGACATCATCGACAGTTCGTGCGCTAGAAGAGCGACAACTCGTAAGCGTGTTTGAACAAGAAGTAGGACGTGATCCTTACGCGAATCGCACCTTTAAAGCAAGCCAGGCGATGAAAATGACCGATGAGCAGCAAGTTGCTTGTGATACTATCACACAGGCTATTTCGATGGAACAGTCTGAAACGTTCTTGCTCCGAGGTGTAACAGGGAGTGGAAAGACGGAAGTCTATTTACAGGCAATAGAACATTGTTTGCAACTTGGCAAACAAGCGATTGTGCTTGTCCCGGAAATATCCTTAACGCCACAAATGGTGGAGCGATTTAAATCGCGATTTGGTGATTTGGTGGCGGTCCTTCATAGTCGATTATCGGCGGGTGAACGATTGGATGAGTGGCGAAAGATCGTGAACAATCAGGTAAAGGTGGCCATTGGGGCTCGATCTGCTGTGTTTGCACCGTTTGAACAATTAGGCCTAATTATTATCGATGAAGAACATGAAACGTCGTATAAACAAGAAGAAAGCCCGAAGTATCATGCACGAGATGTTGCGATTGAACGGGCTAGACATCATCAAGCTACGGTTGTATTGGGGACGGCAACGCCTTCCTTGGAGAGTTATGCTGCCGTGCAAGATCGGACATTTACATTGTTAGAAATGGACCAACGCGTGTTCAAGCAAGAGATGCCCAGTGTTGAAATTGTGGACATGCGAGAAGAACTTGCAGCAGGTAACCGTTCGATGTTTAGTCGTCCTTTGCATCAAGCGATTGAAGACCGACTTACGAAGAGTGAACAATCGATCCTGTTGTTGAATCGACGTGGGCATTCGACTTTTGTTATGTGTCGTTCATGCGGGTATACCGTGTTGTGTCCGCACTGCGAAATTGCGATGACGTATCATCGACAGACGCAGTTGTTACGCTGTCACTATTGTGGTCATGCCGATCGCGAGCCGAAGCAATGTCCGTCGTGTTCGAGTGCGCATATTCGTTATTTTGGAACCGGTACACAACGCGTAGAGGAGCAGTTAATGCAACAGTTTCCTGGTATTCGTGTGATTCGGATGGATGTCGATACAACTTCCACAAAAGGTGCACATGAACAACTACTTACGCGCTTTCGAAATAAAGAAGCCGATGTATTGCTTGGCACCCAGATGGTTGCCAAAGGGTTAGATTTCCCTGATGTGACGCTCGTTGGTGTCATTGCTGCGGATACCGTCTTGCATTTGCCCGATTTCCGAGCATCTGAACGAACGTTTCAATTATTGACGCAAGTAGCAGGCCGGGCAGGGCGACATACGTTACCTGGTGAGGTCGTTATTCAGACGTATCATCCTGAACATTATAGTCTGACCTTTGCGAAAAATCATGATTTCAATGGATTCGCTGAAAAGGAATTGGATTTACGTGCTAAACTGAATTATCCGCCATATTGTAAGCTTATTTTGGTGACATTTTCACATGTTCGTTCACCAATTGCAATGCAAGCTGCCCAACAATTTATAGATGTCTTTCGCACGCAGCTAGGCGGTGAGCCGATAACCATTTTAGGTCCAGTAGCTGCTCCGATTGCGAAGATCAAAGATAGATATCGCATCCAATGTTTGATAAAATATCGAGATGAATTAACTGTGCTGAACGGGGTTCAAGAAGCATGGTTAGAAATCGAAAAGAAGACGGAATCCATTGATTTGAGTATTCAAATAGATGTTGATCCGCAGATGTTACTTTAGAAAGGTGGAGTCGAGATGGCAATTCGTGTAATAGTAAAAGAACCAGATCCGATTTTAAGAGAAAAGAGTCAAGTTGTTACGAAGTTTAATTCCAATTTGCATAAATTATTAGATGATATGGCTGATACAATGTTTGATGCAGGTGGAGTAGGTCTAGCTGCGATTCAGGTGGGTATTTTGAAAAGAGTCATTGTTGTTCATTCGGGTGAAGATGATGCTGAATTAATCGAAATGATTAATCCAGAAATCCTTTCAAAAGCTGGCCAACAATTTGGACCTGAAGGTTGCTTGAGTATTCCAGGAGTAAGTGGTGAAGTGAAACGTTATGATCAGCTTCATTTAAGAGGACAAGACCGCAATGGAGAAACGTTCGAAATGGATGCTTCTGGTTTCTTAGCGCGTATTTTCCAACATGAAATTGATCACTTAGATGGCGTGTTGTTTACCGACGTAGCTTCGCAAATTTACGACAAGGAAGATTAATTAATATGGTTAATAATCAACGCATTCGCGTGTTATTTATGGGTACTCCCGACTTCTCTGTAGCGTCTTTGGAGACTTTACTAACTGATGCACGCATCGAGGTGATTGGCGTTGTAACGCAACCTGATCGTCCCAAAGGTCGTAAGATGGTGCTTACACCGCCGCCTGTAAAAGCGGCAGCTGTGGCGCATGGCATTCCGGTGTATCAACCTGATAAGCTGCGCGCAGCGGAGTCGGTCGAGCAACTTGTTGCGCTACAACCTGATCTGATTGTGACAGCAGCTTATGGGCAGATTTTACCGCTTTCTATCTTAGAATTGCCTCGTCTTGGCTGTATTAATGTTCATGCTTCGTTACTACCAGAATATCGTGGTGGGGCACCCATCCATCGGTCGATTATCGACGGTAAGTTAGAGACAGGTGTTACCATTATGTATATGGCAGAAGGTCTTGATACGGGCGATATGATTTCCAAAGTTGTTGTTCCAATCACAGCAACAGACAATACAGGTACACTTCATGATAAATTAAGCGTTGCTGGAGCAACATTACTTCACGAGACGTTAGCTTCACTTATTTCTGGTACTGTTCAAGCGATCCCACAAGACAATGATTTAGCAACATACGCACCTAATATTAGTCGCTCCGACGAAAGAATCGATTGGTCGAAATCGAGTGAAGCCCTTTACAATCAAGTTCGCGGTTTGAACCCATGGCCGGTGGCCTTTACAACTTGGCAAGATGCGAACTTCAAAGTTTGGGAAGCGCAAGTCGGTTCTATCTCCGAATATTCCAATATTGACCAAGACGCTCTGCCCGGTACAGTAGTTGCAATGGACGCTTCAGGTGTTCACGTGCGGACAGGAAATGGTTTACTGATCCTAACGGAAGTACAACCAGCGGGAAAGAAACGCATGGCTGCAAGTGAATTTGTTCGAGGAAATACAATGCGTACGGGTACCGTGCTTGGAGGCGTCCATGTCTAAAAATAAAGGCGATGCATTAAAAAAAATAAATAAACCTACCAATGCGCGTCAAGTTGCATTGCTTGTTCTTGCTCGCGTCGAGCAGGAGCAAGGGTTTAGTAATTTAGTGTTAAATGAGATTCTTCGTGGTGCACAATTGTCAAAAGCTGATTCCGGGTTAGCGACAGAGCTGGTTTATGGCACAATTCAAAGACAAAACACACTTGACTATATTCTTAAACCTTATCTGGCTAAAGGGGTTGAGAAACTAGATTCGTGGGTGCGTTGTTTGTTGCGAATGGCCATTTATCAGCTTTTTTATTTGGATAAAGTTCCTGTCCATGCTGCGATTAATGAGGCGGTTGAAATGGCGAAAAAGCTTGGTCACACAGGCATTTCAGGAATGGTCAATGGCGTGCTTCGCAATGTCGTTCGGAATATGCCGAATGGGGAACGCCAAGTTATCATTCCTAATTCGATATCCGCCGCAGAACGCATTTCAATTGAACATGCACATCCGTTATGGTTAGTGAAGCAGTGGATGAAACAGTTCGGTCAAGAAACGACTCTTGCAATGTGTAAATCGAATAACCTTCCGCCAAGTGCAAGTGCCCGTGTAAATCGACTTCGTATTTCCAGAGAAGCAATGATTCATCAAATCGAACAACAAGAACTTGAAGTTCAACCCTCGATACTGAGTAGAGATGGCATCGTTGTTCGAAACGCGGGACACCTTGCATCCTCTGATTGGTATTCAGCTGGTCTGTTAACAATCCAAGATGAAAGTTCAATGATGGTCGCACAAGCTGTAGATGCACAGCCAGGCATGCGCGTATTGGATTGCTGTGCAGCACCTGGTGGCAAGAGTACACATATTGCGGAATGGATGGATAACCAGGGTGAATTAATTGCGAATGACATACATCCACACAAAAGTCGTTTAATTGCCAATCATGCGGAAAGACTAGGCATTACTTGTTTACGGACAAACACGCAAGACGCATTGCAATTAGGGGAACAATTCGAAGCTAACTCGTTTGATCGCATTCTATTGGATGCGCCTTGTTCGGGACTAGGCGTGATTCGTCGTAAACCTGAAATCAAATGGCATAAAGAGGGACAAGACTCTGACTCATTAGCCAAATTACAGACAGCCTTGCTTGAACATGTGTGCACATTGCTTAAATCAGGAGGTACGTTGGTTTACAGTACGTGTACTGTAGCTGATATCGAGAATGAGAAAGTTGTAAATGCCTTTTTGGACGCGCATAAAGAATTCGAATTAGACACAAGTTGGCTTCAAAAGCTCTCCCAAGTAGTTCAAGATCGATGTGTTGACCAAGGGATGTTGAAAGTGTTACCCCATCAATTTGATTCGGACGGCTTCTTTATAGCAAGACTTGTGAAAAAATGATAAAATTAAATGGTGTTTTTTAGAAATACTAAATTGATTTTTAGGCGGGATCCGATTGAAACCTATCGTATACGATTTAACTTTAGAAGCATGGCAAACCTGGGTGAAAGAGAACGGTGAACCTGCTTTTCGTGCTGGTCAAATTTTTGACTGGCTATATGTCAAGCGTGTTGGTTCATTTGAGGAAATGTCCAACCTACCGAAAGCTCTTCGTGAGAAATTAGAGGAAGCCTTTCAATTTATCACCTTAAATGAAATCGCTCGCTTTGAATCAAAAGATGGAACGATTAAATTCTTGTTTGGATTACATGACGATCATGCAATAGAGACCGTCCTTATGCGCCATAACTACGGGAACAGCGTATGTGTGACAACGCAAGTTGGCTGCCGCATCGGTTGTACATTTTGTGCGTCTACCCTTGGAGGGTTGAAGCGTAACTTAACTACAGGTGAAATTGTTGCACAAGTTGTGAAGGCTCAGCAGTTGATTGATGCCGAAAATGAGCGCGTAAGCAGCATCGTGGTAATGGGTTCAGGTGAACCTTTTGAGAACTACGAGTCCACAATGGATTTCTTCCGCATTATTAACCATGACAAGGGTTTAAATATTGGTCAACGACATATCACGGTATCAACAAGTGGGATTGTACCTAACATCTATAAATTCGCTGATGAGAATACGCAAATTAACTTAGCGATTTCGATCCATGCACCAAATGATGCGCTTCGTTCGAAATTAATGCCGGTCAATCGCCGTTTTTCATTTGATGAAGTGATGAAGGCCTGTGAGTATTATATTGAGAAGACAGGTCGTCGGATTACGTTTGAATACGCACTAATCGGTAGTGTAAACGACCGCGCTGAGCATGCCGAAGAGCTTGGTGACGTATTGAAAGGCATGTTATGTCATGTCAATTTAATTCCAGTAAACTATGTCCCTGAACGCGATTATGTTCGAACGCCGCGCGATGATATTTTTGAATTCAAACGTATTTTGGATAAAAAGCAGATTAATACAACGATTCGTCGCGAACAAGGACATGACATCGCAGCTGCATGCGGACAACTTAGAGCGAAACATATGGAATCCACGAGGTGATTAGCAATGAAGACAGCAAGTGCAACCGATATTGGACGTATCCGATTACTCAACGAAGATAGCCATTTTATACAGAACCAGATTAATGAGTTTAGTGTAGCTATCGTCGCAGATGGGATGGGCGGACACCGAGCGGGGGATATGGCTAGTCAGACGGCGATTGCGTCAATTGCGCCACATTTGTCGAACATTCCAACTGGGAGTTCAATCGAAGAATGTAAGTTATTGATTCGAGAAGCGGTCTATCAGACAAACCATATTGTGCATGAATTGTCTTTGGCTAATCCAGATTTACATGGGATGGGCACGACGGTTGCGATTGTTGTCGCTACCTCGAAATGGTTTATTGTCTGTCATGTAGGGGATAGTCGTGTTTACTTATGGGAAAGTCTAGTTAATCGTATTCATCAATTGACTGCGGATCATTCGCTTGTGGGTGAGTTGATTAAGAGTGGACAACTCGCCGAAGAAGAAGCATCTACGCATCCACATCGCAATGTGTTGACGCGTGCTATTGGCACCGATGTTCATGTTGAATTGGATATGGGGAACTGGATGTGGAATGAAGGCGACGTTTTGATGTTATGTAGTGATGGTTTAAGTAACATGGTTGACGAAAACCTTTTGCGTCAGTTATTAGCTGAAAAAAAGGATGTTCAGGATAAAGCACAATCACTTATTAAGGCGGCCTTGCAAGGTGGCGGAGAAGATAATATTACAGTTGCTCTAATTAGTAATGAGTCAAATGAAGTAGGGGGTGAGTAAGCGTGGCATTGAAGACATTAAGTAATCGTTATGAAGTATTAGAACGCGTCGGTGGCGGCGGGATGGCTATCGTCTATCGTGGTCGGGATATCTTATTGAATCGAATGGTTGCCGTGAAAGTATTGCGTCAACAGTTCGTACATGACGAAGAATTTATTAAGCGTTTCCGACGGGAAGCGCAGGCTGCTGCGTCCTTATCTCATCCAAATGTGGTGAGTGTCTATGATGTTGGCCAAGAAGGCGATATTCATTTTATCGTTATGGAATATATTGAAGGCATTAACTTGAATGACAAAATTAAGAGTTCGGCACCTCTTTCTGTTGAGGAAGCGGTACATATTACAAGTCAGATTTGTGACGCGCTCGATCATGCACATCATCACCAAGTGATCCACCGCGATATTAAGCCTCATAATATTCTTATAGGTCACAACGGCCGTATTAAGGTAACAGATTTCGGGATTGCACGTGCTGCTACATCGACAGATGTCACACAGACTGGTGCGGTTCTAGGTTCTGTGCATTACTTCTCACCCGAACATGCGAAAGGCGTTGCGCAAGGCGCTGCAAGTGACTTGTACTCCCTTGGCGTGGTTCTCTATCAAATGCTTACAAATGCTTTGCCTTTCGCAGGTGAAAGCCCAATTAGTGTTGCTTTGAAACATGTTCAGGAAGAGTGTCCAGAACCAACGGCAATCAATGCAAAAATTCCACAAAGTGTTGAAAATATTGTTTTGAAAGCATTACGTAAAAGTACAGATGAGCGATATACCTCTGCTGCAATTATGCTAGCGGATTTACGAGCATGCTTGTCGCCAGACATGCTTGGCGTTGAAAAAATTATATTTGAAGACGCCGAAGATATGGATAAGACACGAGTGATTCCAATTATTAAAGTGGATTCCCCGGCCATCCCTGTTAAAGCTTCCGTACCCTCATCAGCGCAACAACAAGTGGCTGCAAAAAAAGAGTCAACGAGCCGATGGAGCAAACCAGTTGTCTGGCTAGGTGTCACATTCGCTATGGTTTTGATTGTATTTGCTATTTTCTATTTCGCTTTGGGCAAGTTGAATGTGAAAGAGGTTATGGTTCCTGATGTGACCAATAAGACGTTAGCTGAAGCAAAAGCAGCATTGGAAGCGTTGGATTTACGTGCGTACCCCATTGATGAAAAAATTGACTCGAACTTCCCGGTAGGCATCGTTATTAGTCAAGACAATAAGAACGTTCGAGTAAAGGTAAATACGCCGATTCGTCTAGTCGTTAGTAAAGGAAAAGATTCGAAGCGCATGGGCGATTATGTTGATCAATTATGGGATGATGTCCATACTCAATTACAAGATGCAGACTGGCCTGAAGACCAGATTGAAATTGTAGAAGTATTTAGTGAATCACCAGAAGGAACGGTCCTTAAACAGACACCAGCGAAAGGTGATTTGTATGATCCTAATTCAACAGTATTCCAATTCCGTGTAAGTAAAGGTCTTGGTGCTGTCCAGATGAAGAATGTCATTGGACTTAAAGAAAATGTTGCTGTCTCGATGTTAGAGTCGGAAGAGCTTAAAGTTAATGTCAAATATGAAACAAACTATGGTACCCAGAAGGGCTATGTCTTTGATCAATCACCGTTCAAAGGTGGCGATCAAGTAGAGCCGGGTACAACAATTACAATCTACGTAAGCTCTGGGTATCCTGAAGATGCATTAATGCCAACAAAGCAAGTCGAGATTTCACCGAAATCGAAAGGTACCGCATCTGAGGTTCGCATTATTTATTCTGACGCACGTGGGCAAAATCAAGATTGGGGAACACGTACCATTACGGATAAGACAATATTCCCAGTCAGTGTTGTTGTCTCCAAAAATATAAATGCTGAAATTACTTATTATGTAGATGGTGAATTTGGAGATACATTTACACTTACGTATAAGGATGCATTAACACAAAATGCACCAAAGCCAACACAATGAGGATACGAACGCGGAGGATGAAGACATGCTAAATGGTCGTATCATCAAAGCATTAAGTGGTTTTTATTATGTATTACCAGATACGGCTAGTAAGCTGAATGGGGCAGCTGTCGTTCAATGTCGGGCACGCGGCGTCTTTAAAAACAAGGGGATTACCCCTTTAGTTGGCGACCTTGTGCGATTTGAATATACCGATAATGGCGATGGAACAGTTACTGAAATTGATAGTCGCTATAGCGAACTTGTTCGCCCTCCAATCGCAAATGTGAACTTAGCCGTGCTTGTCTTTTCTGTAGTAGAACCTTCTTGGAATGCAACCTTACTAGATAAGTTCTTAGTACATACCGAAAGTGCTGGTTTACATGCCATCATCGTCTTAACAAAGACAGACTTATTGCATGAATCAGCGTATGCAGATGAGGTTAATCATGTTAATGAGTTAAGAAGGCGTTATGAGAAAATAGGGTATCCCATTATTGAAGTTAGTTCTCGGACCAATACAGGTGTTGAACAGGTGCGGGAAGCTTTAAAGGGCAAACTTGCCGTGCTTGCTGGTCAATCTGGAGTAGGCAAGTCTTCATTAGTTAACGCACTTATGCCTGGTCTCAAACTTGAAACGAACGAGATCAGTAACAAATTAGGACGTGGGAAACACACCACACGCCACGTTGAATTAATTGCCTTATCCGAGGAAACGTGGTTGGCCGATACACCAGGTTTTAGTCAATTGGATTTTTTACAAGTTGAGGCAGAAGGATTAAGTGCATGTTTCCCCGAGTTCATTCCTTTGGCTGAAACTTGCAAATTTAGAGGTTGTCTCCATCATCGTGAACCGAAGTGCAGCGTCATTGATGCTGTTGCTCGTGGAGAGGTCGATCAAGAGCGATACGAGAATTATTTGCAGTTCTTAATTGAAATTCAAGAGAAAAAACGGAGGTACTAACTATGGGTCTTCCATTAATGCTTGCACCGTCCTTATTATCAGCAGATTTTAGTCGTCTTGCCGAAGAAGTGAAGGAGATTGAAGCAGCAGGTGCGGATTGGTTGCACGTTGATGTCATGGACGGACGATTCGTACCTAACATTACGCTCGGTCCACTTGTTGTAGATGCGATTCGTAAGCATACGACGTTGCCACTGGATGTTCATCTTATGATTGTCGAACCAGAGAAATATGTGGAAGCTTTTGCGAAAGCAGGCGCTGACTGTATTTCGGTACACGCCGAAATCGGCGATTCGATTCCAGAAACCATTAAATTGATTAAACGGTTAGGTAAGAAAGCAGGGGTTGTTATTAACCCACTAAGTCCGATTTCAATTATCGATTCCTTGCTTGAAGATGTTGACTTTATTTTGTTGATGACAGTTAATCCTGGTTTCGGTGGACAGACGTTCATTTCCGATGTGCTATCAAAAATCAAAGAACTTCGCAGTTTGCTTGATGCAAGAGGGATGCATGATAAACCGATTGAGGTAGATGGTGGTATAAATAGTCATACTGCACCATTGGCTTTTGAAGCTGGCGCAAACATTTTAGTTGCTGGGAACGCTGTATTTGGTGCAGAAGATCGTCAAGCTGCGATGAAAGCGATACGTGCAACCTGCGAATAAAAAATAACCCTGTTGTCCGCACAATTTTGGATGCACATGCATACATTAGCACTATAGGTGCCAGAATGGATGTCCAATCGCGTGACAGGAGGGGTCTAAATGAGATTTTATACATTTAAGTTACCGAAATTTCTCGGTGGATTCGTTCGTATGATATTAAGTGTGAAAAGCAAGAGCTGAATGTCATCAAGTAAACAAAAAAAAGCACCGAGAAATCGGTGCTTTTTGTCATGTCTGACTTTAAAATTATACGCGTTCAACTTTGCCGGATTTAAGGGCACGCGTACTAACGTAAACGCGTTTCGGTTTGCCGTCAACTAGAATGCGAACTTTTTGAACGTTCACGCCCCAAGTGCGTTTCGTCTTGTTGTTAGCATGAGATACATTGTTTCCTTGTTTAGGTGCTTTACCTGTAACATAACATTTGCGGGACATATGTTCCACCTCCTGGCTCAAACAGTAAATATCGTTTCATAAGAACACTTTTGAAAGTATATCACACGCGATTAATGGAAGTCAATGCAAATTACTTGACATATTTTCCTGTGCTTTTCGAAATTTATTCCATAGTGTACAATGAAATTATTGTAGAAATCGCTTACTTGAAGGAGTGTAGCTACCCTATGGCTATCGAATTAACGAACGAATTAGGTACGGTTTTAATAACAAATGAAGTAATTGCAGCGATTGCTGGTTCAGCAGCTTTGGATTGTTATGGCCTTGTTGGCATGGCTTCCCAGAATCAATTGAAAGATGGCATTGCCGAGTTACTTGGTCGAGATCATTTAGCGCGAGGGGTTGAAGTTCGAAAGGTTGATGAGGAACTTCATGTCGATTTAAATGTTATCGTGAGTTATGGAACTCGTATTTCCGAGGTGGCTCACATTATCCAAAATCGTGTGAAGTATGTTTTGAGTGAAATTGGTTTGCAGGTTGATTATGTCAATATTCGTGTACAAGGTGTACGCGTCGTTTAATTAAGAAGGGGGGACAATGGCTTGTCGAAATTATCGATTTCCGGTACAGAATTAGCTTCCATGCTTATAACTGCAGGTCAGTTGTTTCAATCTAAGATTGACTATGTAAATGATTTGAATGTATTCCCTGTTCCCGATGGTGATACAGGTACAAATATGAGTAAGACTTTATCGACAGGAATCGAACAATTACAGGGTAGACCAACGGCGCACCTTGGTAAATGCGCAGAAGCGTTCTCCAAAGGATTGTTACTAGGTGCTCGTGGTAATTCCGGTGTTATTTTATCGCAATTATTCCGAGGTTTCTCTAAGTCGCTCTCTACCCTAGAAGAAGCGAACACGATTCAATTCGCAAGCGCCTTACAGCAAGGAGTTGACACGGCTTATAAGGCAGTCGTTAAACCTGTCGAAGGGACGATTTTAACGGTTGCCCGTGAAGCGGCGAAACACGCACAACTTGTTGCTCGTCGAACGAATGATCACGCTGAGCTATTGAAGGAAGTTATTGCTAAAGCGCAAGAAGCATTAGATAAGACACCTGAACAATTAGCTGTGCTGAAAGAAGCTGGCGTCGTAGATTCGGGTGGACAAGGCCTTGTATTTATTTATACAGGTCTACTGAATGGCCTTCAAGGCGAATGGGTAACCCCTAGTGAAAATTTAGATGCTAAACTTACCAATCCTAAACTTTCATACGCGCCAATCGAAATTAGTCGCATCGTTGCGTCGGCACCTGCTCAGACAAAGCTTAATCCGGATCATATTGAATTTATTTATGATATGGAATTTTTTGTTCGTTTAAGCGGCGTAACAGAGCTAGACTGGTCCATTCAGACAAAAGCTTTACAAGCAGATTTAGAAAAAGTTGGCGATTCAATCGTTATCATTGCTGAGGAACAGATTGTTAAAGTACATGTGCATGCCAAGTCTCCCGGCGACATCTTGAACATTGCGATTCAATATGGTGAGATGAGTGGGTTTCATCTAGAAAACATGCGTGATCGACACTTGCAAATTATTGAGGAAAATCATAACACGACGTTGGAAAATTCAAATCCAGAAAAGCCTTTCGGTATCGTGGTTGTTGCATCTGGTGAGGGTTTGCAGGATATATTTAATAGTTTAGGTGTAGATATCGTATTAGACGGTGGGCAATCGATGAATCCGAGTACGGAGGATTTATTAACTGCCATTCAATCTACTCGTGCTGAACATGTCTTTGTATTGCCGAACAATGCAAATATTATTATGACTGCGAATCAGGCTGCAGAATTATCACCGTTATCCGTTACAGTTATCCCTACTAAGTCTATTCAACAAGGACTTGAGGCAGCATTAGCCTTCTCAGAAGGGTCGACAGCTGAAGAAATTGAAAAAATGATGGGATATGCAGTTTCCCAAGTGCAATCCGGTCAAATCGCGCTTGCGGTGCGTGATTCGCAAGTTGATGGCGTCCAGGTTGGTGCGAATGATTTTGTTGGTCTTCTAGAAAATGAAATCGTTGTATCAACTCAAGAAATCGTCGCTTGTGCGGAACAATTACTTGAAAAAATGATCGTTAATGGTGATGAGATTGTCAGCATCTTTACAGGTGAAGATGCTGAGCATGGCGATACAGAAGCAATAATTGCGCATGTTCAATCGCAATATCCAAATGTTGAAGTAGAAGAATTACCTGGTGGACAACCTCTGTACCTCTATTTATTCGCAGTTGAGAAATAATAACACTTCATTTTGGAGGGTTTTAAATGGCTTTGATTCGTATTGTAACCGATAGCACGGCAGATATCCCCGCGTCGATTCGTCATGATTTAGCAATTGAAATGGTACCTTTGCAAGTCATGTTTGGTCAGCAAAGTTTCGAAGACCAAGTCACATTGGGTGTTTCTGACTTCTATGAAAAATTACAAAATACTTCTACTATTCCTACAACTTCTCAGCCATCACCTGCGCGATTCCTAGAAACCTACGAACAAATCTTCGCGGATACACCAGATGCAACGATTCTTTCGTTGCATCTTTCTTCTGCTTTGAGTGGCACCTACCAATCTGCTAGTATTGCTCGGTCGATGCTAGATGATCAGTTGCAAGAAAAGGTCATTGTGATTGACACGAAGACGGCTTCGTTGGGATTTGGTTTTGTCACTGTCGAGGTGGCGAAAGCTGCACGGGCAGGACAATCTGTAGAAGCTTGTTTACAGTTAGTTGATTCGTTGCTACAGAAGAAAAAAATGTACTTCCTTGTAGACACACTTACATATTTGCATAAAGGGGGGCGCATCGGAGGCGCATCTGCTTTTGTCGGTTCTTTACTTCAAGTGAAACCGATATTAAGTGTGTCGGAAGAAGGTACTGTTTATTCAGTTGATAAAGCGCGTGGAACGAATCGTGCCATTGCTAAAATTATTGAGATTATCGCTAAAGATTTTCAAGACAAGGCCATACATCTTGTGATTGGTCATGCAAATGCAAAGCATCAAGCGGAAGAAATGGCTGCTTTGTTTACTTCAACATTTGATGTGATTGACACGAAATATACCGAAATTGGCCCGGTTATCGGCACGCATAGTGGTCCAGGGGCACTTGCAGTAGTGGTCTATCCGTCATGATTTCACTGTACGATTTAGCCCTAACCTCGATTCATGGTATTGGCAGTAAAAAAGCAGCTGAATTAAATGAGATGAACATTCGTAACGTAGGAGAATTACTCGATTATTTGCCTTATCGCTATGATGATTATCGGATTCGACCTTTGGCAGAACTCCAAGACGCAGATAAAGCAACCTTACAGGCGACGATTGCGACTGTTGGGTCCGTGCAACGGTTTGGCCGCATGAAGACGCGCATTTCTTGTAAAGTCATTGTTGAGGGAAAGTGGATTACAGCAGTTTGGTTTAACCAACACTTCTTGAAAGATCGTCTAATTCCAGGTACGGAATTTGTAATAACTGGGCGCTGGGATGCGAAGCGTTCGCAATTAACAGTATCGGAAACCGAATTTCCGAGTAGCAGACAAATTAAATCTGGCAGCGTTCAGCCTGTCTATGCTTTGCAAGGTGAAGTGACACAATCTTTTTTACGCAAGTTGATGCTTCAAGCTCTTGCACAATATGGGACGGACATCGCTGAACGATTACCCGACGAGATCATTCGAAAGCATGGTCTTATTTCTCGTTCTCAGGCAATTATCCAGTTGCATCAACCTTCATCGGAAGAAGAAATGGAACGCGCGCGTCATCGTATGGCTTTTGAAGAATTGTTCATCTTCCAGCTTAAACTACAAGCATTGCGCGCTTGGACGCGTGACAGGACGGAAGGTATTGCGCAAACTTTTGATCGAGAAGAAGTTCGGGCATTTGTTCGATCACTTCCATTTTCATTAACGGACGCCCAAAAGATGGTTGTTTCAGATTTGTTAAATGATTTAGAGCATCCTGCGTGCATGAACCGATTGTTGCAAGGGGATGTTGGATCTGGTAAGACGGTGGTTGCAGCCATCGCTATGTTTGCCGTAGCAAGTGGCGGTGGACAAGTTGCGATGATGGTCCCAACGGAAATTTTGGCTGAGCAGCACGCACGTACGTTGAAAGACTGGTTTGCTCCATTCGGTATAACTGCAGAGTTATTGACAGGTCGTACGACAACCAAGCAAAGACAAAGCATATTGGCTGGTTTACAGAGCGGGATGGTACAAATCTTAATCGGCACACACGCCTTGATCCAACCTGACGTGTATTTCCAAAAATTAGCGCTTGTCGTAACGGATGAACAGCATCGTTTTGGCGTGGAACAAAGAGCGATGTTAAGACGTAAGGGACCACGTCCCGATGTACTGGCAATGACTGCAACACCGATTCCGCGAACGCTCGCAATTTCCGCATTCGGCGATATGGATGTATCGACGATCAACGAAATGCCAAAAGGCCGAAAGCCTATTCAGACGCACTGGGTCCGCAAGAACAAACTAGATCAAGTCATGGCATTCATTCGTAAACAACTCGAAGAAGGGCGCCAAGCCTACGTCATTTGTCCGTTAATCGAAGAGTCTGAGAAACTGGATGTGCAAAATGCGATCGATCTTCATGCACAATTACAAGCTGAATTAGCGGAATATGAGGTTGCTCTCCTACATGGCCGAATGACTTCTGCTCTAAAAGACGAAGCCATGCAAGCGTTTAGCTCCCATCAAAGTCATGTGCTTGTTTCAACCACTGTCGTTGAAGTTGGGGTTAATGTTCCGAACGCGACGGTGATGGTTATTTACGATGCTGATCGATTTGGCTTATCGCAATTGCACCAACTAAGAGGGCGAGTTGGACGTGGCGAGCACCAGTCCTATTGCGTGCTAGTGGCCGATGCGAAATCCGAAACGGCGCAGGCGAGACTCAAGGTGATGAAAGCGACGAATGATGGATTTGAAATCTCTCGAAAAGACTTAGAGCTGCGTGGACCGGGTGATTTTTTTGGGACGAAACAAAGTGGTTTACCTGATTTTAGATTTGCAGATTTTTTGGCCGATTTCCAACTGATGGAAGTGGCCAGAGAAGAGGCGGGACGAATGACGGCACAACCAGACTTTTGGACGGCTTATACGTATCAAAATCTACGTGATTTATTACAAAAAGACGAGAGATTTACAGGAATAATTGTAGATTAAATATATTTCTTGCATACTTTTCCAGCCTTTTCTATACTCTATCTGTAGATACTTATTTAAAGGGGAATTAACAGCCAATGGTAGAGACAAAGAGATGGCAAAAAGATCATTTACAAGAACTTTCAGGAATTTATCAATCTATTTACAAAAATGATAGCGCTTTCAATGAATTGATGGAAATGCTAGCGGCTTATCAAGATGCGCGACCGAAAGAACTTGTGAAGCGTGATCAAGAGGGCATCGCATGGATGGCTAGTCGAAATACAGTTGGCATGATGTTGTATGTTGATTTGTTCTCCGGAGATTTGAAGAATCTTATCAATAAAGCAGACTATTTAAAGAACTTGGGTGTGACGCTTGTTCACTTAATGCCATTATTGAAGCCACGTGATGGTGAAAATGATGGTGGTTATGCGGTGCAAGATTATCGTGAAATTGATCCTCGTGTCGGCGATATGGCTGATTTTGAGGAAGTTGTCAAAGCGTTCCATAAGAAGGGTATTCGAATCGCGATTGACTATGTGTTGAATCACACAGCCAAAGAACATGAATGGGCACAAAAAGCGATCGAAGGCATTGCGCCTTATAATGGTTTCTATTTTATTTATGATTCTTACGATGTTCCAGGTGCCTATGAATCTACGGTTCCTCAAGTGTTTCCGAAAGTCTCTCCAGGAAACTTCACTTATTATGACAAGCATAAGAAATGGGTATGGACGTCTTTCTATGAATTCCAATGGGATTTAAATTATCGTAATCCGCTCGTATTTAATGGCATGATTGAGAATCTTCTTTACCTGATGAACAAAGGCGTTGATGTTCTTCGCTTAGATGCGATTCCATTCATGTGGAAAGAAATGTGGACGACTTGTCGTAACTTACATGAAATTCATCCCTTGTTGCGTATGTTCCAGCTTGTGACGAGAATGGTGGCTCCTTCGGTTGTGCTTCTTGGTGAAGCCATCATGAAACCAGATGAAATCATCACGTACTTTGGTCATGGGGAAAAAGTCGAGTGCAATATGTTGTATAATGCTTCATTCATGGTCGATATTTGGAATGCGATTGCGACAAGTGATGGCCGCAGTTTAGGTTATGCGATTCAACGTCAAATTCCTGAGAATACGTATTGGATTAACTATGCACGTTGTCACGATGACATCGGATGGGGAATCGATGCGCCTGTCATCAATGAAATGGGCTTCAACGAATTTAGTCACAAGCAATTTTTGATTAATTTCTTCCAAGGTAATTTCTATGACAGTTTTGCAAGAGGTCGTCTGTATGAATTCGATCCGGTTACAATGGATGCGCGTAACTCAGGCACACTTGCGAGTTTAGTTGGGTTGGAAAAAGCGACTTTTGATAAGAACGAGCATTTGCGTGAAGCTGCGATAAAGCGGATAAAGTTGATTCATGCTTTGGTGTTATTCTCCCGTGGCGTACCGATGTTATACAGCGGTGATGAAATTGGTGCACTGAACGACTATTCCTATGAGAATGATCCTGCGAAAGCTCACGATTCTCGTTGGTTGCATCGTAGCAAATTCGATTGGGAAGCGGCGACGTCAACTGATACGATTCAGGAACGTATTTTCAATGAAATTCAAGCGTTAGTGAAATTACGTAAGAAGAATCCGATTTTTGATGGTACTTCTTGGCAGACGAATATTCGAATGTTCAACAAGCATATCTTTGGCTTTATTCGACGTTCCGCTGATCCTGCTGTAAAGCCACTCGTTGTCTTGGTCAATTTCGCTGATTCGGCGCAATTAATCGGTACGTATGATATCAAACAGCACGACATTGCAGGGCCGTTGACGAATTTATTAACACGTAAAAAGATTAAGTTATCTTATGACACAATCCTAATTGGTCCGCTTGAAGTGATGATTTTACAATAATTTAATGAATAGCCTTCTTCCTTTGCAGCCTTTGTAAGGGGAGAAGGTTTTTTTGTTTACAAATACGCTTTTTTTTAACGTGAATTTATTTTTACTGGTGTCATTCATTTACATTTGCGTTCTATCATCAAAGGCGGAGTGAAAAAACATACAAGGATGGTAGAAAAAACGTGAAAAAGACAACTAATCAAATTTTCAAAGCAGTCCTCGGTATTTCTTTGTTAGCCCCTGCAGTATTGCCAATGTCCGTTATGGCAGCAACAAAAGCACCAGAAGTGAAAGTGAAATCGGTTGAGTTTATTGGCATGGCTTCTCCAACTTTAGCAGAAGAATTAAGTGAAACATTCACAACAGCTTCCATCGAAGTAACCTTTACAGACGGAACAATTAAGACGTACCCGCTTAACTACAACAACATTTACAAAACAGGTGAAACAATCAACGGGAAATTAACTGGTGGCGTTGTTGATATTAAAGGTCAACCTTTAATGGATACAACTGTTCCAGCTACGCCTTCCCAATACTTCTCCGATAGCCCGGATGCTAACGGTATTCTCACACAAGATGGTAAATTAACGTTGTTTACTCATTTTGAGTACATTTCTAAAGGAAATGATGGTAAGTCTGCATATGGAATTATTCCAGCTTCTATCGGTCAATCCTCATTGACACAAGATAAGAAGACCGGTGCCTTGAAAGCAACAGATTATTCAGTAGTTGATTTCTCTCAATCTGGCGGATTATGGATTCCTTGTGCTGGGTCAATTTCCCCTTGGAATACGTTCTTAAGTTCGGAAGAGTATGAGCCAGATGCAAGTGCGTTCGAAGCAGATGCAACAAAGACATTCGTTACACCATTCACAAAAGCGTACTACCAAGATGCTGCAGTTAAAGGAAATCCATATTTGTATGGTTACATCCCGGAAGTAAGTTTAAACAAGGATAAGACGACTAAAGTTGTAAAGCATTTCAGCATGGGACGTTTCTCTCATGAACTTGCTCGAGTAGCTCCTGATAACAAGACTGTTTTCTTCGGAGATGATGGCGGTAACACAATGCTGTTCATGTACGTTGCTGATAAAGCAAAAGACTTGTCCGCGGGTACATTATACGCTGCAAAGTGGGTGCAAACTTCCGCTACTAACGGTGGTGCTGCAAACTTAGAATGGATTAAACTTGGTCATGCATCTGATGCCGAAATTAAGTCAATCATTGATTCTGGTATCAAGTTCTCCGATATTTTCGAAACGGCGAAAGAGGCAACTTCTGGATTTACAGCAATTAAGTCCTATCCGTCCGAAAAAATTGAATATTTAAAAGTAAAAGCTGGTAAGGAACTTGCAGCTGCTTTTCTTGAATCACGTCGTTATGGCGCAATCTTAGGCGCAACAAGTGAGTTCAACAAAATGGAAGGCGTAGCGATCAATGTGAAAGATAAAAAAGCGTTTATCGCAATGGCAAACGTTGAAAAAGCAATGGCGAAAGACACTACAGGTACGGAGCCAACTGACCACATTCAAGTTGATGCAATCAAAGCAGGTGCGGTTTATGAATTGGCATTGAAACCAGGTCAAGTGGATCAAACGAAAGCAACAATCGCATCTTCTTATGTACCAGCAACAATGAGCAGTCTTGTATACGGTAAAGATCTTGCAACTGCAGATGCTTTTGGTAATAAAGCAGACGCGGAGATGATTGCTAATCCAGATAACCTTGGTTTCTCCGAATCTTTACGCACATTGTTCATCGGTGAAGATAGCAGCTTGCATGCGAACAACTACTTGTGGGCATACAATGTAGATACGAAGAAGTTAACGCGTATTTTGAGTATTGCTGCTGGTGGTGAAGCGACAGGGTTAGACGTAATTGACAACTTAAACGGATTCTCTTACGTATTGAGCAACATGCAACATCCAGGTGATGGCATTTTGTATCCAGAACCACTAAAGACAACTGTAAATGCATTCATTGACAAGAAGTATAATAAAAAGCGTGCTGGTGAAGTTGGCTATATCAGCGGAATTCCTTCAATGTCGCAATTGCTTGCTTGGAAAAAAGCAGATAAGACTTCTACTTCCGTCGTTGAACTTAGCAAAGAAGCAAAAAATGAAGATGCAAAAGTAGCTTGGGATGCAAAATCCAAGACAGCTACAGTAACGAACGGTGACCACGTGCTTGTGGCAAAATTGGGTACTAATGCTGTGACAATCGATGGGAAAGTATACCAAACACCTGCTAAGACGGTTCTTACAAAGAATAAATTAATGGTATCTAAAAATATTTTGGAATATTTCTTCTCAAAATAAGTAGCGATTCTGACTTTAAAAAAACCTCCACTTCAATTTGTGGAGGTTTTTTTGTGTCGAAATCGATGTATTCGCATACCTTATGACAAACTGAAATAAAGGAGTGGTGGAAGGATGCTACCTGATGCGTTGCGACTTAAACTACGGACAGCCATCCGTCAGCCGGGCAATCGCGAGAAGATGATTGGATTGCTTCGTGGGGTGAGCAAACAAGATTTGCAAAATCCAGCTAAGGTACGTAGTCTGGTTGAAAAATTAGGGCATGCGCTCAATGTTCGCTTATCTGCAGTTGATTTGAGCATGTTGACGAATCATTTCGTATCGATGCGCATTGATCCGCACAATCCGTTACATTTGATGAAACTATGGTCGATGTTCTAACTAACGAAGTTCGATGGCAATGATGCTATCTATCGCGATTGTCTGATAGGTGTCCTCATCAATGCGTAACAAACATGTCCGATTCGCACGATTGAGTCGTTGGATCGTGCCATTGTAGCTTGTCTGTTGGTGGTTCTCGTGACATTGCATACGTATTTCACTTTGTTCTTGTACGGCGATTTGGAGTTGCTCGGATAAATAAGCCAGATGCTGCTCATCCAAATCTGGCTTCTGTACACGCCGCGTGTGCGCTTGGTATTGCAACAACTGTTCTTTATGTTCGGGGAGCATCATACGACTGCTTTCCCATAGCAGATTATCGCGATGCAGATGGTTTGATGTCATTTCATATGTCCTCCAATCTTGTGCGCACGCGCATAGGCTTGCCCCGCTTCCGTCAGCGAGGAAGAGCGTATAATTGCGGCTGTTCCGTACTTGGATTTAATCGCATCGATGGCATCGTTCAAGTTTCGCTCGCGCACCACATCGTGGAATAAATCCAATTGCATCGTATCGTCTGCACGGAGCTGATTGAGCGTAACGCCAACACTGCGCACCGGTTCGCCATCCCAGAACGTCTGAAATAATTGCCATGTCGCGTCGAATAAAGCTTTACCATGGTTCGTCGGATAGGCAAGTTTCAGTTGGCGATAAAACCCAGTCGGATGTTCGAAGTCAGCCCCACGACAGCCCAAAGAAGCCGTCTGACCGATTAAGCCCTTGCTCCGGGCACGCCGACATACTTCCTCGCTCAATTCACGAATGACCACTTTCACTTCTTCCGCTGTTGTATAATCGCGTGGTAGTGTCATGTTATGGCCGACTGCTTTCTGTGTGGCGTGCGTATGTGGTTTGACGGGGGAGTAATCAATGCCATTGGCACTCATCCAGAGCACATGGGCAGGGACACCCCATATTTGTTGTAACTTATCGAGCGGGTATTGCGCCAAATCGCCAATCGTATGAATGCCCAGACGTTCGAAATGACGACGCATACGTCTACCAACACCGAACATCTTCTCGACTGGCATTGGCCACGCGGTTTCTTGTAAGTTACCGGGATGGAGATGGAAAATGCCATTCGTATTTTTTTTCGCAAACATATCGCAGGCCATCTTCGCTAATACCTTATTCGGTCCCATACCGACACGTGCGTAGACATCGGTCTCTTCTTGAATCTGATGCTGGAGTTGCTTGGCAAGCGAATAGGCATCACCGAATAGGGCTAAACTGCCGCTGACATCCATAAACTGTTCATCAATCGAGTAGGGTTCAACCAAATCCGTAAAGCGAAACATAATTTCTGTAATCTGTAGGGATACGTCAATATAACGCTGCATATGCGGACGAAGAATGACAAGCGTAGGACATTTACCAAGTGCTTCGCCAAGTGTTTCGGCAGTAGTGACACCAAAAGATTTCGCGAGCGGACAAGCTGCTAAGATGATGCCAGAACGGCGACTAGGATCACCTGCGACAACAACTGGTTGATCTTTAAATTCAGGGTAATGGGACTTCTCGACACTGGCATAGAAACTTTGCATATCGACAAGAAATATAGTTGGTGTACGCACCTGATTGACCATCTTATCGCTCCTCTCGTGGTAATATTATAATACGAACAAATGTTCGTTACAATAAAAAAAGGAGAGCCGCGAATGCGACCCTCAATAGGGGAGAGGAGAAACCATGCGAGGCACTTATGGGGAAGTAAGCGACTCGCGGGATTCTGCGACACGTTTGTGTCGGTACGTGTAGTGTAGACAGAAGAAGCAAAATTATACGTCGAACGTTAAATTATGTTACGATAACGACAAAAGTATTGTATGTAAGAAAGGTTGGCAAGAGGAAATGCGAGTCATTTCAGGAACAGCACGAGGACGAAACTTGAAAGCCGTACCCGGAACAAGTACCCGTCCAACCACAGATAAAGTAAAAGAATCCATCTTTAGCATGATTGGTCCTTATTTTGATGGGGGAATTGCCTTAGATTTGTTTGCGGGCACAGGTGGACTAGGCATTGAGGCGTTAAGTCGAGGCATCGACAAGGCTATTTTCATTGATGCGGATCGAAAAGCCATTGAAACTATTCAAGCGAACCTAGCGACGGTGAAATTTAGTGAACAAGCCGAGGTTTATCGCAATGACAGTTTCCGTGCATTAAAGCGCTTAGCGACGCGTTCTTTGAAGCTGGATTTAGTCTTCTTAGATCCTCCCTATGTCATCCGCAACATGGATGAAGTAATCGCTGAATTACAGACATTACAACTGATTGATGCGCACTCGATTGTGATTGTTGAACACGATGCATCGTTCAGTTATCCAGAGAAAATCGAACAATTCACGTGCACACGACGTGCTGATTATGGCGATATTGCGATTAGTATTTATAGATATTTGAATGAGCAGGGGGAGTAATGATGAAGCAGAACGGTTTAATTGCAGTGTACCCGGGCAGTTTTGACCCAGTGACACAAGGACATTTAGATATTATCCACCGCGCAGCGAAACATTTCGATCATGTGATTGTAGCTGTATTAAATAACGAAAAGAAAAATCCCTTATTTACGGTAGCCGAGCGCAAGGAATTACTAAAAAAAGTGACTGCTGATCTGGATAATGTAGAAGTTGATAACTTCAGTGAACTCTTAATTAATTACATGCGGAGTAAGAATGCCCATGTGATTGTTCGTGGCTTGCGCGCTGTCAGTGACTTTGAATATGAACTGCAGATGGCCTCAACGAATCAGAAATTGGATCCTAACGTGGAAACATTCTTTATGATGACAAATCCACGTTATTCCTATTTAAGTTCGAGTATCGTTAAAGAAATCGCACGTTTCAACGGCTCTGTTAGCGACCTTGTTCCTGCGGTCGTGGAAGAAGCGTTACGCGCTAAATATAATGGTTAATTGCTAAGCAGATGATAAAGGACAGCGCAGCGTGAATCAACTTAGCTACAACGAGGCGAGTGAAGCGAATATCTGTCCCGTGCAGATAAGCCTGTACGCGCAACAGCCCAGTTAAACTGCCCCAACCAATCGCCGCGCTACATAACGAAACAGTGATTGGCACGTGAGCGGGAGGAATGGCTGACTGCGCCAACATCGCCACACCGAGCGGCAGATCCAATAAACTTAATAGAAAAAAAGACGGAATTGCGTCTGGTAGAACGGTCCAAGCCCCACTGAGATCAGCGAACATCCATGCAATCGCAGCAACCATCATCCAACCGGCTAACTGGAACAGATGTTGAACAGCTTTGCGAACACTCTCGCTCAATAATTGTCCGAGAGATTGTGTAGATGTAAGCGTGATTGGTAGACGGGTAAGGGCCGTTTTGTGTAGAGAAAATAGCATGACAAGTTGCGCACACACCTGAGAGGCAACGAGTGAGAAGAGGTATTGGGGTTGATGCCAGACGGCCAAGGTGAGAATCCAAATCGTGATAAGCGGTGTCGCATGCGCAAAGGCTAATTTGTGTTCCGCTTGCTGGCGTGTGAGAAGACCAAGTCGACGAGCCTGTGTAATGGGTTCTGCAATCACAGTGCTCGCAGTGAACCAGGTCGAGAAAATGCCTAACTTATAGAGCGGCACTATTCCGGTTACAATAAAGTAAGGTAGAAATAGGGGGAAAAGGACCTGCCACCATAGCTGGAAGGCCTGTAAGGATGCCGCGAACATTTGGCGCGGATAGCCCAGTAGAAAGAGCGCTAGGATTAGCGTCCATATGGCAAGCTGAATCGATTGTAGGTGGGATAACCAAACACGAATGGGACGTAGCCGAATCGCACTCACCTCACTAGAATAACTGGGCACAATTATCCTATGAGTAGGCGTGTTAGCCTATGCTTATTCACAGGTGATGGGACGCTGTATCAATTCGCGACGTAACTGATCACGAGATGGAGCGGGATAGCCTAATGTGTGTATGTAAGATGCTTTTAAATCTTCTTCAAGTAGCTGGAAATGCGATTTCGTTACACGTGAAATAAGCGGTGCTTTCGCTGTATGACGCATTTTCTTAAGGAGTTGTTGCCCTTTTGCAGTAAAGCCTAGCACGCGGATGTAGGGAAGAAGGTCCGCTGATGTTCGATTTAACAAGACATTCGTTAACACACGTTGCAGATGCGTACGTGTATAGCGTTTGGTCGAAAGGGTGTCAATGAGATTCGCAAACGATGAAACATCCATCGCGTAGATCGCTTGTTTCAGTCTGTTTTCTAAGCCTTCCTGGACATCGTGGATTTCTTTCAGTTGCTGTGTAGGAAGTGTTGCTAACTGGTGAAGTAAAGAAGGATAAAGCGAATCCCACGTGATTGGTCCACAGTCAGTTGCAAATTCGCGTTGCAAGATGCGCAAGGTGGAAGCGGGAACGTAGTTGTCAATTGCATGGGTATTTTTCAAAATCGCATTTCGCAATGCAGTTGCACTAGCAATCGATGCATGGCTCGGTTCTTGGTCAGCGTAAGCTGAAGCGATACGTTGAATGGTTAAAGGTTGAATCGAACTTTTGATGCGCAGTAAAGCTAATACATAAAACAGCCCGAGCGTGTTATTTGGTTGTGATGCATCAAATTGCAATTGCTCCGTTTGGCAAATGGTTTGAATGGTATTCGCATAGGCGGTTGGATAGGACACGCCGAGTTGTAATTGTGCAGCCAACGTTTCTTTAAACGATGAAGATTCTGTCTCAATTTGTTCGGCAAGTGTGAGGAATGGCGAAATATTCCCGTGCTCACTGCCGAAGCATAGATAATCGACGATGCCAGTTGCGTCTAATGTCCGAATTGCACCATAGGCAAACCGTTCAGCAGCGCTTGTCGCATAACGACTAGGTAATTCAATTACAAGGTCAACACCGGCCTGGATGGCCATTTCTGTACGTGCCCATTTACTTACGATAGCAGGTTCGCCGCGCTGCAAAAAATCACCGCTCATGACAGCGATGACAGCATCCGCTTGCGCAGCTAATTTGGCTTGTTGTAAATGATAAAGATGACCATTGTGAAGTGGGTTGTATTCCACTATAATACCTACTGTTCGCATACGTTCATTCCTTTACGAATCTTTTCCTCGTTATTGTAGTAGATTTGATTGACAAAATACAATAAAACTCGATATAATGAGTTTTGTCTGTTTGAGGTGATACATATGACAATTCAATTGCATTTAAAAGAAATTTTAACACGTCGTCAAACAACAGATGTCGTGACAAGCCTAGATGTAACGGAATTGCTAAGCAATCGTAAAGACATTTTGCAGTTGCATCCCTTACAAATCACTTTGCAAGCTGACCCGCAACCAGGTATGGTTCGTGTCACTGGGAATTGTGAACTACCGTTAACGTTAAGTTGCTCGCGCTGCTTAACGGCATTTGAGACCAAGCTTGCGTTACCATTCTTTGAATTATTTCAGATGGTAGAAGACGCGGAAGATTCGAATGATATTGAAGATGATGAGATTCATCAAATTCATGGCGAGAAAGTAGACCTCACACCTTATGTTGAACAGACGCTCGTACTGGGAATGCCGTATGTGCCGATTTGTTCATCTGAATGCAAGGGACTCTGTCCAAGCTGTGGCGTTAACCGAAATGAACAAGCCTGCACATGTTCGACGGAACGGATTGATCCGCGATTGGCAGGATTAAAAGATTTTTTCAATCAACAATGATTCACTGTGATTCTATCTAAGGAGGTGGCAACACATGGCAGTACCACAAAGAAGAACGTCCAAGACTCGTCGCGATAAGCGCCGCACTCACTTCAAATTGGAAGTACCAGGCATGGTTAAATGTGACAACTGTGGAGAATTGAAATTGTCTCACCACGTTTGTAAGACTTGCGGACAATACAAAGGACGCGAAGTTGTTTCTCAATAATAAGTCGTTCATAAAGCACTCACCTTCGGGTTGGGTGCTTTTTTGTCGTTTATTTTTCTTTTCAATTCAGCAAAATTCGTATATACTCAAAGAATTAGTACCTGGTCATAAAAAGTCTGACATCAGGAGGTCGAATTGCGATGGAACGATTGCCGAAGCGTCTGCGTCAACAGAGACTTACGCAACTGATTGAAGCCAATCCGTTTATGACGGATGAAGAATTAACAAAGCAATTTCAGGTGAGCATTCAGACCATCCGATTGGATCGCCTAGAGCTAGGTATTCCAGAATGGCGTGAACGGTTGAAGTCCATGGCCGAAAATTCCTATGATCAAGTCCGTTCGTTACCTTTGAACGAAGTGATTGGGGAACTGGTCGATTTGCAATTGGATAAGAGTGCAATTTCAATTATGGAGATTACATCTGAATATGTATTCTCAAGAACGAATATTGCCCGAGGGCATTACTTATTTGCACAAGCTAATTCGTTAGCGGTCGCTATCATTAACGAAGAAATGGCGCTAACTACCGCTGCAGAAATTCGTTTCTTGCGCCCGGTTAAACTTGGTGAGAAGTGCGTTTGTAAAGCTTATGTCCGTTTTGAACCCAATGCAAAAGTAAAAGTGAATGTAGAAGTAACGACATATGTAAGAGATGAACCTGTGTTCCAAGGGCATTTTGTTGTCTATCGAAAGACCAAAGATGTCAAAATTGAAGGAGGCGTATAAGTTGCGTATTGCAATTGATGCCATGGGTGGCGATTTAGCGCCAATGAGTAACGTGGAAGGCGCTTTACAAGCGGCGCTGGAGTGGAATGATATTGATATTGTCTTGGTCGGGGATGAAAGCCAGATACTTGCATGCTTAGCAGGGCGGGAATTGCCGGCTAACTTAACGATTGAACATGCTGCAGATAAGATTGAGGGCGATGATGAACCAGTGCGTGCCGTTCGTCGAAAGAAAGATGCTTCAATGGTTGTGGCGGGTCGTATGGTGAAAGAAGGAACGGCTGCAGGCATGATTTCGGCGGGTAATACAGGCGCGTTGATGACAACGGGTTTACTTATTGTGGGTCGTGTCGATGGCATTGAACGCCCAGGGTTAGCACCAATGATACCAACGACAGACGGACGCGGTGTGCTGGCTATTGATTTAGGAGCGAATATGGATGCAAGTCCAGAGCACCTTGTTCAATATGCGATTATGGGTAGTATCTATCGAAATAAAGTAGATGGAATTGAGAAGCCACGTGTAGGTTTGCTTAATGTCGGTACTGAAGCTAGAAAAGGGAATGAGTTGACGAAAGTCACTTATGATTTATTAGAGCAAGCACCGATTCATTTTGTAGGCAACGTAGAAGCGCGCGATGTACTTGAAGGCAATTGTGATGTGCTTGTTTGTGATGGTTTTGTCGGTAATATTTTACTGAAGACCTTGGAAGGTGCAGCAGGAACAATTTTCACTGTGCTCAAGCAAGAATTCACAAAGAACATCTGGACGAAATTGGCGGCCTCGATTTTGAAACCAGGATTAACACGTTTTAAGAAGAAATTAGATTATAAAGAAACTGGCGGTGCACC
>JBEGSW010000062.1:0-7720 GCA_041179705.1 Bacillota bacterium
GTTTTGAGCAGAGTTTGCGACGTGTGGTGGCGCAGTTCAAGCCGGATTTGATTGTGAGTCAGCATGGCTGTGATGCGCATATTTTGGATCCGCTCAGTCATGTGGCGTGCAGTATGGCGATATTTGCGCGGATGCCGCGGTTGATTCACGCCTTGGCACATGAGTATTGCGCGGGACGTTGGGTCGCTGTCGGTGGCGGTGGCTACGATTGGTGGCGGGTTGTGCCACGTGCCTGGTCGCTCGTGTGGCTGGAGATGACAGACCACCCGATTGCGGCGCAAATTGCTGCGGACGGGAATGCCGATGTGGCTGCCGATTGGATCGAGGCGTGGCAAGATCAGTCCCCTGTGGCACTGGAGAAAACGTGGCTAGACGATACGCGTGATTGGGCACCGATGCCGCGACGCGATGAAATCACGAAGAAGAACGCCGAGACGATGCAGTTGGCGTTGTTGTACTGTTAGTGCGCGATGTGTGGGAAAATAGTGGCCAAATCGACCTCTATTTTTTTCAAATTTACCTCATAAGCAAAAATAACGTCCAAAACAACCGTTATTTTCTCGATTTCGCCTCATTTGGGCTGATTCAGAGAAATTAGTGGTCGTTTTGGACGTTATTTACGTGTTTGGCGATGATGTCGAGTAATTAGTGGTCGTTTTGGACGTTATTTGCCGTCAACATGCCTTCGATGATACCGAGAGAGTGTTTAGCTGCTGTTACTGTGAATTCGGCGAAGTTCGTATGGGCTGATCCGTCGGCTTGGTCGGACATCGAGCGAACGATGACGAATGGTACGGCGTTCATCACGCAGACGTGGGCCACTGCGGCCCCTTCCATCTCGGTGCACGAACCGCCCAACTCCTCGCGGAGGAACGCAACATGCGCCCGATCGGCAATAAACTGATCACCGGACAGCACACGCCCGACTTCGACCTGCAGCTCCGGATACATCCGATGCCCGGCATCAACTGCAGCTTGCACGAGCTCCGCATCCGCTGTGAACACAGACGTCGTCGCATACGGAATCTCCCCCACTGCAAAACCGAGCGCCCGTGCATCCATATCGTGATACATACAGTCCGACGAAACGACGATATCCCCGATTCGCAACGTGGCACTTACCGCCCCTGCAACCCCAGTGAATAAAATCGCCTCAACAGCAAAAGTGTCGATCAAGGACTGCGTGCAAACCGCCGCATTCACTTTACCGACACCACTCTTGCAGATCACCACATCATGCCCCCAAAGCTGGCCCTGGTAGTAAACCGTGCTCGCTTTGTAGACTTGACGCGTATTCGTAAGTTGTTCAAGGAGCAAGCGAATCTCTTCGTCCATTGCCCCAATTATCCCAATCTTCTTAAAATGTATGATAGCCGTAAACCCCTCTTATTTCGCAGAAACAGACTGACGATTAACGAATTCATGCGCCAAAATCACGCGGTTATCATGAACCTCTTCGTCTTTCATCAACTTCGTTAATAGACGCATGGATACAGCGCCGATATCGTACATCGGTTGGGCCACGGATGTTAATTGTGGACGCACCATCGATGCCGTACGTGAATTATCAACACTGATGACGGAAATGTCACCAGGAACTGACAATCCAGCATCTTGAATCGCATGAATCGCGCCAATCGCCATCTCATCATTTGCAGCAAAAATCGCGCTTGGACGATTCGCTAAGTTTAAGAAATATTTCGTATGTTCAATACCAGATTCATATCGATAGTTACCAACGCGAACCAAATCGTCTTGTACATTAATGCCACCGATCGACAAAGCTTGGCGATACCCTTGGTAACGTTGCAAGCCTGTAGAAGTATCTTCAAGTGGGCCACTAATCATAGCAATATTGCGATGTCCGTTGCTCAACAAAGCTTGAACAGCCTCTTGCGCTGCAGCAGCATGGTCGATGTCGACGGAAGGATACTTGTGCCCTTCATCTGTCGTGCCACACAACACAACCGGTACTGAAGATGTATTAAACGCTTGAATATGCTCGCTCGTAACCGTACCACCCATAAACAATAGGCCGTCTACTTGCTTCTCAAGCAACGTATTAATGACGCGAATTTCCTTATCCTTCTTCTTATCCGCATTACACAAAATGATGTTGTAATGATACATATTCGCGATGTCTTCAATCCCACGAGCAACCTCAGCATAATTCGCATTCGAAATATCCGGAATTACTACGCCAACAGTCGTTGTCTTCTTGCTCGCCAAACCACGCGCAACCGCATTCGGACGGTACCCAAGACGCTCAATCGCCTCAAATACTTTCTTCCGCGTTGCAGGTTTCACATTCGGATTATTATTCACAACACGCGACACCGTTGCCATGGACACACTCGCTTCACGGGCAACATCATAAATCGTTACAGTCACATCAGATCGCTCCATTTTCTTCGGGCATAAGAAGCCTTTTTCAATAGAATCATCATACGACAAACCCAATCAAATACGCAATGAAAACGTATGCAAAATTTTCATCTTTTCTTTCATTTTCGACAAAACGGCATTCAAAATCCTCCATCTTCGTCATACAAACTAATCTGTTCGTCTTCGAGGACATCCACCACCATTTAATGTCCAAATCGACCACTATTTTCCCCGAATCTCTTAGAAAAGTTAAAATAACGTCCAAATCGACCACTAATTCCAGGATTTCACCAAAAAAATGGGGATTCCGAGAAATTAGTGGTCGTTTTCGACGTTATTTACAGCAAGTGTGGGGGTGTCGAGAAATTAGTGGTCGTTTTGGACGTTATTTACAGCAAAGTGTGAAGAAGTCGTGAAAGTAGTGATGTCTGTGCTGCAATAAAAAAAGCTGCAAGCCGAATGTATCGACCTACAGCGTCTGCCTTAAGAAAAATGATGGACGGTCTGCACAATGACGTGAATCTCTCGCAATCGGCGTTGGATATCCTCTGACCATTCCTGGTCGTTCGAAGACATTGCGAACCCGAGTAAATCTAACAAATCATCCATTCGATCACAAAAATCGTCAATGCATTGATCGAGCGGAATCGAGTCGGATGCGGACAGCATTAAATAGCGCGCGCATTCGCTATATGCCTCGAAATCGAGCTCACTCGCATCTTTCACCTGCGATGGTGCAAGCACATGATATAACGTCTCTTTCACAGCCGAATAAACTTCCGAATGATTGCATTGGTCACAATGAATAACCGGCACATGATGAATAACCAACGGCGCTGAATGAGCCAAAGTTAACTGACACAACTGCAAATGCAAAACGGACCCACATGAACAAATCGTCTCCACGTTGACACACCCTTTCTACATCGTTGTTGGCAAAGACTTAACCTTGCTTACAACCAAAGTGTTCGACGTGGAGACGATGAGCTCCTGCAATATGAAAGTTGGTAATTGTTGTGAATTATTTCGCTAACAATTGAATAAATGCACGCATAAATGCTGGCAAGTCTGGCGGTCTGCGTCCAGATACAATGTTGCGATCGACCACCACTTCTTCATCGACCCAAATGGCCCCAGCGTTTTCCAAATCATCCTTAATACCTGGCGTTGACGTCATCGTGTACCCCTGACAAATCTTCGCCGACGCTAGCACCCAACCGGCATGACAAATGTGCCCAATTGGCTTCGCAGCCGCGTGAAACTCTTGCGTCAGACGAATCACCGTCGCATAGCGACGCAATTGATCTGGCGCCCATCCACCTGGCACATAGAGACCATCATAGTCCGTCGACACGACATCATCAAACGCGAGGTCAGCGATAAGTGGCACACCGTACTTGCCGATGTATTTCTTCCCCTTCTCTGGTCCAATCACATCGACAATCGCACCTTCCTCACGCAAGCGAAGAACTGGATACCACATTTCTAAATCTTCAAATTCATTATCAACAAATGCCAAAACGCGCTTACCTTGAAGTAACATCATCTTTCCTCCCATTTGTTTCAAAATCAATACTTCCTGTTTGACCATCCATTTTTATTATCATACCTAACGTTAAAGACTGCAAATATGAGTTGTCTACACCAACAATCATCGGTATTCCCAATGAGCGGGCAAGAATCGCCGTGTGAGACTCAACTCCAACCCGACTAAGAATAATCCCTTTAATTTGATTCGGGTTTAAATTGACGATTTGGGATGGAAGCATTTCGTTCGCAACCAAAATACAAGATGGAATATCCTCACACAACTTGAACTGTGGCATTTGTATTAAACGTCTAAGAATGCGATAAAACACATCTTTTAAATCCAAATCACGATTTTGCATGTAGGAATTATTCATCTTTTGGAAAATAAGCATGAGTTGATCAAGCAATTTCTTTAAAGCCCTCTCAGCAGGGAGTCGGAAAACGGTTATCATCAACTTCAATTCTTTTGAAGAAGCAACATCCTGTAAGATGGTCAAATGCGCATCAAAAATAGATACCTCAAAACGATCCAATTTAGTGGAGATTTCTACTTTTAATTGATTAACCTCCGCAATCGCCTCGTCAATACTTGTCCGTAACCGGTCCAATTCATGGTCAACTTGATCAACATCAAGAAGTCCTTCAGGTAAATATAATTCCGTTGGCGGCACTACAAATACCTCGGCGACACAACTTCCAGGAGAAGCGGGTACGCCCATATATGTTTTCAGTTGCATACCAGCTGCTCCTCTCGCTTCGAATGTGAAAAAAGCCCATCGCAATGGGCTTCTCAACTTATTTACGTACAGGTTTCAAAATGGCGTCCTCAACTTTAATGCAGCGATCCATAATCACGTTCATCCCGGCATCTAAACATTGCTGTGCAGCGCCTTCGTGGATGATTTCAAGTTGCGTCCACAGCGTCTTCGCACCAATCGCAATCGCCTCTTCCGCGACTTCCGGAATCGCATCGCTACGACGGAACACATTCACGATGTCGACCGGCTCTGGAATGTCTTTCAACGTTGGGTAGCATTTCTCGCCTAAAATTTCAGTTGCTTTCGGATTCACAGGAATGATGCGGTAGCCTCGATCCATCATCGCGCCGGCAACCATGTAGGATACACGGTCTGGACGATCGGATAAACCAACAATCGCAATATTGCCTGCATCTTGCAAAATTTCCTTAATGCGATCACGACTTGGATTCTCAAATGCCATCTTCATCAACCTCCCGAATTTAGAAATCTACGCTTCAACCAATTCTACTTGCGCACCAAGTGCACGTAGATGATCGAAGTATTGTGGATACGACTTCGCTACATGATGGGCATCATTGATGATTACACCATGTTTGGAGCGTAAGCCCACAACCGTCAACGCCATGATTACACGATGATCGAAGTGTGCATTGATTTCAACGCCACCTTCAACCCCTTCCGGACGACCATGAACGATAATCTCAGCTTGTTTCTCTTCCACGCGAGCGCCTGCTTTACGCAACTCATTCAAGTAATCCGTAATGCGGTCACACTCTTTGTAGCGCAAATTCTCGACATTGTAGAATCGGGACGTCCCTTCAGCAAACACTGCCGCAGCAACCATCGCCAACACCGCATCTGTGAACGTATCGCCATCGAATGCAACAGCTTGCATCGGCTTGCCACCGCGCACATGAACCACGCCATTCTCGTGCGTCAAGTCGACATTCATCGCCTTCAACACATCAACACAAGCGCGTTCCCCTTGCTTACTTGTCTCGCTCAGACCGCGAAGAATCACATCGGAATTTGTTACCGCAGCAGCCGCTAGAACAGCAGCCGAACCTGGATAATCCCCTTGCACTTCATACGTCTGTGCTTTATATTTTTGCCCACCAGGGACACGGAAATGCGTGTAATCAGCAGATGCTTCAATCACAACACCTGCTTGTGCGATTACTTCCAACGTCTGACCAACAACGACTTTCGATTTCAAGTCACCTGTCACAACGATTTCGCTATCTTGATCCAACAACGGCGTCATGAATAGCAAAGAACTCAAGTACTGCGAGCTCACTTCGCCACTCACCACAATGCGTCCACCCTTCGGCTCACCACCAAAAATACGAATCGGCAATTTGCCATCATTGTGTTCAACGCGTACGTTCATCTGTTCCAATGCGACGATGAGGTCATCATGGGGACGTTTGCCCAGCGATTGTGGATATGTATTTACGAAAGTCACATCTGGGTTAAAAGCAGCAATCGACATCAGGAAACGCAAAACAGCGCCCGCATTACCAACGTTCAATTCCGCCACTTTCTTCGGAGTACGTCCGAAACCAACGACAGTCATTTCAGTATCTGTCTCTGTTAATTCTGCACCTAAATCGCGCAGGCAACGACGCATCGCATCGCTATCTTCGGAATGCGCAGGGAATCGAATCACACTCGTTCCTTCTGCTAATGCAGCGACAAGCATATAGCGCGTCGTGTAGTTCTTTGAGGATAATGCTTGGATGTCTCCCTGTAAGTGCGGAGTCGGTTTAACGATTGCTTTCATTGCTCAATCTCCTTAACGAGTAATCCATTGCGCGAGTGCCCAGCCTAGCCAAGCAAACACCCAACCGAAGAGTAAACTGCTGATCATATACGTGATACGTTGCATCGCTTGTTGCATGCGGACAAGCTCTACAGCGAATGTCGAGAACGTCGTCAATCCGCCTGTGAATCCAGCTCCAATCAATAAAGCTACCATCGGATCTGGGTGCAAACCAACAAGGAAGCCAAGCACAAGTGAGCCAACCATGTTGACCATCCACGTGCCCACATAACCGGGACGACCCAATTGAGTCATGCGAACGGAAACACCATAGCGAAGTGTCGCACCTAGTGCACCGCCAATTGCGACATAAAGTGCCATCATCATTGTTCGCTCACCGCCTTGTCTCGGTTGGCCAGCATCACGCCGAATGACGCGAGCATGTAACCACCTAGCACGTTGGCTAGCAAGTGAATGCTAAACAAGAAGTATGAATTGCTTTGTAAATAGGCTACACCTTCAACTGAAAATGCCGAAAACGTCGTAAATGAGCCAATAAATCCAGTTGTGAGGCCGAGTTTAAGTCGTTGACCGATGTTACTTAATGGCACCCATCTTTCAATCAGATACCCCAGTAAGAAACAACCGAGCATGTTGACCATCCACGTGCCCCAAGGGAAACTGAGTGAGATCGTCTTGCCCAGCAGTCCTGTGCCATACCTGGCGACCGCGCCCAATGCACCAAATCCAGCTACAGTTAAACCGTTATATAAGATTTCATTCCGCTTGTTTGTAGTAGTTTGCAATGGCTTGTACAGCCTCCTCTACGCTCAAACGCCCGGTATCGATTTCTAATGTTGCAAAGTTATACGCTTCACGACGCTCTTCTAAAATCCGGGTAATGTTCGCTTTCGCATCGCCCTGTAACAAAGGTCGCGTTGTGTCATATTGCATACGTTGAATCAACACGTCGACATCCGTTCTTAACCAAACCACTAAGCCATTCTCACGCATCAATTGGCGATTCGCTTCGGCAAGGACAGCGCCACCTCCCGTAGAGATTACCTGATTAGAGTTGGTCAAGACGTCTGCTAAGACTTGTGATTCCAATTGGCGAAAAGCTGCTTCCCCGTCTGTAGCAAAAATTTCTGGAATCGATCGACCTGCTCGTTCAACGATCATGTGATCCAAATCCACGAACTTCTTACTCAAGCGAGGGGCAAGTACTTTCCCAACGGTCGACTTGCCACTGCCCATGAAGCCAATCAAAACAATATTCGAT
>JBEGSW010000063.1:0-2855 GCA_041179705.1 Bacillota bacterium
GGTGTGGTAGGTGGGATTAAATATGAAGAAATTCGTCAAGCGGAAGTTTTGGATGAAGGTGGGGTAATCGTTCAAGAGACATTGCGTTTCGACGATGCTTCCGGAAAGACGTTCTCTATGCGAAGCAAAGAGGAAGCGCACGACTATCGCTACTTCCCGGATCCAGATCTGGTTGATTTACACATTGACCAAGCTTGGAAAGATCGCATTCGTGCTTCTATTCCGGAATTGCCAGACGCACGTAAAGTTCGTTATACAGAACAGTTTGGCTTACCGGCATACGATGCTGATGTCATTACTGCATCCAAAAAAATCGCAGATTTATTTGAGGAAAGTTTGAATTACACTGCGGATGCGAAATCGGTTTCCAACTGGATTATGGGCGACTTACTAGGCTACCTGAATGCAAATGGCATCGATTTCGACCAAGTGAAATTAACAGGTCAATCCTTAGGTGAAATGATTGGTTTAATTGAAAAGGGAACGATTAGCGGTAAAATTGCCAAGAACGTATTTAAGTCGATGTTAGAGACGGGCAAAGGACCAGCGCAAATCGTAGAAGAACAAGGTCTTGTTCAAATTAGCGATGAGTCTGCACTTGTTGCAGTTGTCCAAACTGTTCTCGCAAATAGTCCGCAATCCGTTGCAGATTATAAAGCTGGCAATGAAAAAGTTGTCGGGTTTGTCGTTGGACAAGTCATGAAGGAAACAAAAGGAAAAGCTAACCCGGGCCTCGTGAATAAAATCATCGTGGAACAACTGAAAAATTTATAAGTGATTTGACAGGGATTAGCTTTTTTAAGTAGAATGATTATAAATAAGAAGAAGCTAATAGATGAAGAGGTGTACTAATGCGTAACAGAGTCGAAGAAGCATTAGACAAATTAAAGACAACCGGTGTAAGAATGACGCCACAACGCCAAGCGATTTTGTCGTTCTTGATGGACGTTCACATCCACCCTACAGTTGATGAAATTTACAAGTCACTTGAGAGTCGTTTCCCTAACATGAGTGTTGCGACTGTATATAATAATTTAAAGCTATTCCTTGAAGCTGGTCTTGTTCGTGAACTTGCATACGGGGATGGGGCATCTCGCTTTGATGCAGATATGCATGAGCACTATCACGCAATCTGTGATCAATGTGGTACAATCGCTGACTTCGAATGCGAACCTCTTAGCGACATTGAAGCATGTGCGATACAAGAGACGGGCTTTGTTGTTCGCGGTCATCGCATGGAAGTATACGGAACTTGTCCGGAATGTGCAGGAGTGAAACACTAGTTTATGAAATGAAAAACCCGCTACCCAGGTGAACTGGTTAGCGGGTTTTATTTTATTCCCTTGCTTGCGCTGGATCGAGTGTTATCGCCGTTTTGCAGAACATACAGCGGTCGGTCGTTCCAATCATTTTCGTCGTCTTGCCACAAGTAGGACACTCAATCACATTGGATCCGGTTGAAAGCATGCCCGCCCAAAAATAAATCGCCATACTCCCGAGCATTGTAATCATACCGAGCAAGAAGAAAATAAATAATATGAATTTACCTCCATTGCCCCATAACAAAACAGCCGCTGTCCCCAAAACCATCATACCCATACCTGCCAATGTCAGAAGAAAACCCCATGTTCGTAATTGGCTAATTTTGCTAGCTTTGTGTCGCATTTGTGAACCTTCCTTCTATTAAATGTAATAAGTCTAGATAAGTGTGCAGGAAATGTGAAGCAAAAATAGAATACATGTAGAGTTCATAACACGAATTTGCTGGAGGCACTCATGCACGAGTTAAATCAAATGTTTCTTCCTAAATATACTTCGGATCCCGAAGTGATCAGTGTCATTGCGATTGATTGCAAAAATTTGCATACACAATTAATTGACGGTTTCGATTATTTGTACCTTGTAATTAAGAAAGATGCATCCGCTGAGGATGACATTATTCATTATAGTAAAGACAAGTTCTACATACAAGAATATCGAATTACACCGAAGCGATTACAACAATGGATTTTAACAGGATCCAACCGCAATATCATGCAATGGATATTAGGTGGCGATATTCTATTCGATCGCGATGGTTCGATGCATAAAATTCGCGAGGAGTGGACAATCTTCCCATCACACCTGCGTGATAAGAAATTGCTTATCGAGTTTGCAGCGTTTTTACGCGTATATACAAGATGCCAGGAATATTTGTGTGCTGGACAAATGATGGATGCTTATAGTCAAGTCAATGCCATGCTGCACCATTGGGCGCGAATTTATATTATTGAAGCAGGTATGCATCCTGAAGTTATGGTATGGCGCCAAGTGTATGATATAAACCCTGGTGTCTATAAGATGTATCAGGAGTTGCAGGAAAGTAATGAAACCTTGCAGCAACGTGTAGAGTTGGTATTGTTGGCAATCGATTTCTCCATTGTTAGACGAATTACGGATTGCAGTCAGATGCTTCTAAGTTTGATCGGAAGTCGCGAAGAAGCGTGGACGGCATCGGAGTTAAAGGAACATCCTTTGATTGAAGAACTGCAAGTTGATTTGAACTTAGTTTTGCAGAAGTTAGTAGGTAAGCATGTACTTGATGTAATTACGGTTGAGGATGTTCAATTACCGGGCGTGTTTGTCATCAAATATAAGCTTGCAAATGAAATGTGAGAATTAACTGAATATTATAGTAATTAAACCGCCGCGTGCGGTTTTTTTATTTGGAAAAATAAACATATGAAATAAGTGCGAAATAGGGTTGACTCGGGTTTGTCGAATAGGGTATATTAACCCTTGTCGCTTTTGAGCTGACGGTGTGGCTGAGGGTTAGCGGAATGCTTACTCATGGCTTGGGCATCGGAACACAACTT
>JBEGSW010000064.1:0-40716 GCA_041179705.1 Bacillota bacterium
ATTACCACTTTGATTAAAGGAGCGGAAACAGATGTGGAAGCGAATCCTATTGTTAGTTAGTGCGACAATTATGTTAATCACATTTACTACTGCCTGTGCAACTGAACAAAACGGGATCACAACAAAGCAAGTGAACGACACAGTCTCGATTCCAGTCATTAAGAATGAGAATGGACGCTTCGTATCCTTGCGTAAATTAGCGGGAATTATGGGCTATCAAATGGCGTATGATGACACCGGAACGTGGATGAATTTAGGCGGAAATGATGTTCAGTATAGCATTTCGGCCAAGCAACCAATTGGTAAAATTGGCGATCAAGAACGCCTGTTGACGCAGACGCCAATCGAGACGAGGGATGATTTGCTGATTCCTGACTCCACCGTTTCCGAAATGTTTCAAGAAGAATTAAAGTATTTCATTACAGGCGATAAGATGATGCTTTATGCGTTTCCAGAGTTGACTCCGGATGGCGCGGATTATCAGTTTAAAGATGCAGCAAGCACGCGTTTACCGGATGATCAATCAGTATTTAATCCGTTACCAAGTCCGATTGTCAATTCGGAAAATAAATTAACCCGAATTGCGATTGACAAAGTCATTACACAAGCTCAAACCTTCATTGGTGTTCCCTATCTATTTGGCGCAAAATCATTTGAGACGACCAAACGGTTTGATTGCTCTTCTTTCACGCAGTACATTTATTCCAAACAAGGACTAAAGCTACCGCGCAGTTCCCGCGATCAAGCGCTGCAGGGAATAGCAGTTAGTAGACAAATGCTCAAACCGGGTGATCTGATGTTCTTCTACGTCCCAGGTCGTTTCCGCTCCAATAGCATTATTGGACACGTTGGTTTATATATTGGAAATGGACAGATGATTCACGCGACACCGTCTGCGCCAAGTGGTGTAAAGATCACGAGTATTAATAGCAGCTATTGGCAGCAGAAATTTTTGAAAGCACGTCGCGTTGCGACGGCAATTTAATTTTATTTTGTAACGAAAAGATCAGACTGTCCCTTTAGGGACAGTTGTTTTTTTGTGGTATAATGACACGTATGATAATTGTTAAAGGAGGGCTTGGACGCGTGACGAAATTGCAAATTTTGCATACGAATGACATTCATAGTCGCTTTGAGCGAATGCCAGCGATTGCAACGTTGATTCAGCAACTTCGCGAGCGACATCAAGGTCCAAGTTTAGTAATTGATTTAGGTGATCACATCGATCGCTCCCATGTGATAACTGAGGGTACAGATGGAATGGCAAACATCGCCGTAATGAATGCAACTGGCTATGACTATTTCGTTCCTGGAAATAACGAAGGTTTAGCACTCTCACATCCAACGATGACAAAGTTATTTGGTGACAAAGCGAAATTTCGCACATTAGGTACGAATATATTTGAACTTACGACCGGGAAACGTCCAACATGGTGTAGTCCTTATGAACTTATTTCGCAAGATGGCATAAAGATTGCTTTATTTGGATTGACGGCGAGTTTAATGCGATATTACCGTTTGTTAGGCTGGGATGTCGTTGATCCGATTGCGATGATGCAAGTGGCGATGGAAGATGTTCGCGGACATGTCGATGCGGTGGTAGTTATGTCGCATTTGGGCATTGATATCGATCGCAAGTTAGCAACCGAAGTCGCGGGAATAGATTGTATTATTGGTGGCCATACCCATCATTTATTTGAGCAAGCGGAGTGGGTGGGTCAGACAGCAATTTGTTGTGCAGGTAAGTTTGGTATGTATGTCGGTGAGGTCACGTTAGCATTTTCTGAAGGGCAACGTTGTCAGATTCATGCACGTGTCATTGCAACGAAAGATATACCAGCGGATGAGGGGATTGCAGAAATCATCGCGCAACATGATGAAATCGCTGCCTTGAAATTAAATCACCCCATTGCCACACTTCATCAAGCGATTCCGCATCATTATGCAGAAGACAGTGTACTAGGAAATCTATTAGCACAAGTTGTGCGTACACGGACCAATGCGGATTTCTCCCTAATCAATAATGGACAATTCTTGGATAGTTTGGAACAAGGTGATTTAACTAGAAGGATGATGTTAGAACGCTGTCCTTCACCTGTTCAAATTTGCCGAATGCGACTAAGTGGGGAACAAATTAGATATACATTAGAACAAAGTTTATTGCTTGAATATCAGCAATATCGATTCCAAGGTTTTGGTTTCCGTGGTGATGTACTTGGCGGCATGAGCGTTGATGGCTTGCGTATCGAATATGATTCGGATGCACCAGACATGCACAAAATTCAGCGAATTTGGGTTAGGGATGAAATTCTTCAAGACCATCAAGAGTACGTTGTAGGCACACTCGATTTATTTACGTTTGGTGTGGGCTATTTGAAACTACGAGAAGGGTCAGACATGGAATTTTTCTTACCAAGCATTATACGCGATGAACTGACCTTGGCACTAAATGAACCAGCATTGATTCAAGCGGCTTTTCAAAGACGTTGGCAGAAAATTTAACCTGGAGGCTTACACATGTACGAAATTTTTGTAGCAATTATTTTGGGAATTGTGGAAGGATTAACAGAGTTCTTACCGGTTTCATCAACAGGACATTTGATTTTGACGGGGCATTTATTAGATTTTACAGGTACGAAAGCCAATACATTTGAAGTCGTTATTCAGCTTGGCGCTATTCTTGCTGTTGCAATTATTTATTGGAAACGTATATTGAATTTATTTGGTTTGATGAAAGATAAAGCAGGTGTCGCTTCTGAGCGCAAATTGAACTTAATCCATGTGATCTTAGCGATGCTACCCGCATTGGGATTAGGATTAATTGCACACGGCTTTATTAAAGAGTATTTGTTTACACCTGAGACCGTATTAATTGGACTTGTTGTCGGTGGTATTTTCATGATTATTGCCGAGAAGAAACAACCTGTTGTTCGTACACAACACATTGATGAGCTCACATATTCGCAGGCTTTCGGGATTGGTCTAATTCAGTGTCTCGCTTTATGGCCAGGATTTTCACGTTCTGGTGCAACGATTGCAGGCGGGATGTTGCTTGGTACAAGTGTACGTGCAGCGGCTGATTTTTCATTCCTGGTGGCGATTCCAATGATGGTTGCAGCAAGTGGCTATGATTTATTAAAGACATGGCATTTATTTGAACCTTCTGATTTACCTTGGTTTGCCACTGGTTTTATTGTTTCCTTTATCGTGGCTTACATCGCAGTTGTAGGGTTCTTGAAATTATTAGAAAAAGTAAAGTTGAGTTCTTTTGCTTACTATCGCTTTATTGTCGCAATTGTATTTTTGGTACTTATGATTACAGGCGTCATTAACTTTTAGAAATTGAGGCAAATCATATGAGAGTAACGTCAGAACATTCATGGTTTAAACAGTGGGGAAAGCAAATGTATCGATTCCGTTATACGGTATTGATTATTTGGCTTGTCATTTTCATTGGATTGGCTGGTTTTGCTTCACAGGCTCAGTCTGTATTCAAAGACAACGGATTTACGCCAGAAGGCAGTGACTCGGATCGAGGCCTTGTTGTCATTACTGACAAATTTAACACTGAAAATGTTTACATGCAGCTTGTTTATCAAAGTGATAAGTTGGATTTAACGTTAGAGGAAAACAAGAAAAAAATCATCGATTCCTTGCAACCGTTACTTGAGAAGGAAGTTGCAGGAGAACCTCGATGGACGGAAGCAAAGCGAATAACAGAAGATAAAAGCGTAACATCCTTGCAAGTGCCGCTTGATTTGACGACGGATGAATCGCTTGATCAATATCCGAAGCTTCGTAAACTTGTTGAAGCACCAGAAGAGATGAAGGTGTATTCCACGGGTGGAACTGCTGTGTTGTCTGACTTGTCCGAAGCGAGCAAACGGGATGCCTTACGTGCTGAAATAATTGGGTTACCAATTGCTTTAATTGTATTAATCTTCGTGTTTGGTACATTGTTTGCCTCGTTGTTACCGTTGATTGTTGGATTGGTTAGCATGACGACAACACTTGGTATCTTTTATTTTGTGGCGGAAGCGGGCGTATCGTTATCGACATACTTACCGAATATCGTGACAATGCTCGGTTTAGCAGTAGGTATTGATTATGCCTTGTTCCTCGTCAGTCGATTCCGCGAAGAATTAAAGATACAAGCGACGATTGAAGCAGCGGTTGCGCAGACTGCTCATACTGCCGGAAAATCAATTTTCTTCTCTGGTTTAGCAGTATTAGTTGGATTATTTGGAATGTTGTTTATCCCATTAAACTTTTTCCAATCGCTATGTTTAGGTGGCGCACTTGTTGTCACACTCTCGGTTGTTGTAGGGAATACACTTTTACTTTCGTTACTCGGTATTTTTGGTCATAAAATTAACAAGTTTCATTTATTGCCTATGCGATTGCGAAGTGAGAACCGTCAAGGTGGCATCTGGCGCAAGATTGCGTATACGGTGATGCGCCGTCCATTTATATTGTCAGTGCTGATTGTAGCTTTGTTAGTTACTTTATTGGCACCATTATTTGGCGTGAAGTTTGGTGTTCCTGGTGCAGAAGTGCTACCACCGAAATATGAATCTAGATATGGTCAGGATTTATTGTACAAGACATTCGATCAGCGTGAAATTGAGCCTTTGCTGATTACTGTTGAAACGAAAAAAGGGGTAACTGATCCAACTAGTATTCAGCTCATTCGTGATTATGTTTCTGAGTTAGAGGATATGTCAGGTGTTTTGCGCGTACGCTCCTATTTGGATGCTGTTGCGAATGTTCCGGATGTGAAGCAAGCGAGTGCTGTGCTATCCTCCGAACAAGTAAAATCACAATTGATTCAAGCCGGTTCGGCCAAAGATAACCTGGCTGTACTTGAGATTGTATCGCAATATAAACCGAAGTCCGATGCAGTCGATCAGCTTGTTGATAAACTTAGAAATAAAGAACATGAAGGCTTAACCACTCACGTAACAGGATCAGAACCATTCCGAATCGATATGATTTCTTTCATCGTCAATGGAATTCCTTGGGTGTTAACATTTGTTCTAGGTGTTACATTTATTATTCTTTTGTTCGCTTTCCGTTCCGTGGTGCTGCCATTGAAGGCTGTAATTATGAATGTCCTCAGTTTAGGAGCTAGTCTAGGCGTTGTTGTAAGTGTTTTCCAAAATGGTCATTTTGCTGAGTTACTTAATGTCACTTCAAGTGGATATGTAAATGCGACGACCCCTGTTTTGATCTTCTGTGTTGTATTCGGGATTTCGATGGATTATGAAGTGTTCTTAATTTCTCGAATTATTGAAAATTATGAACAGACCGGTGATAACTCGCTAAGTACTGCTGAAGGGCTTCGTCATACGGGTGGTTTAATTACCTCGGCGGCGTTTATCTTAATCGTTGTAGTAGGAACATTTATGTTTACTGATATTGAAATCATGAAAAGTTTAGGAATGGGCCTTAGTTTAGCTGTATTGCTTGATGCGACAGTCATTCGGATTGGTTTGGTACCTGCTTTGATGAAATTACTTGGACCGGCCAACTGGTGGGCACCGAAATGGTTGGGGCCAATTCAGCCGAGGTTTGTGAAGAACGAAGATTAATGCACAGAAAGAAGGCACGTTGTGAATCAACTAACTCTACAGCCAATTACACCTGAATATGACCCATGGGATCCGATTCGATCGTTGCGGAAACATGGCAAACACGTGCTGACAAGCGTAGAATTGACGACGACTCACCTTTGTAATATGCGTTGTGAACATTGTGCTGTTGGAGATGCATTAACGACGAAAGAGGCAGCGCATCTTCCATTGGCTGATATCTTGCGCATGTTAGATCAAGTCGAACATCTGGAGACGCTAAGTATTACGGGTGGGGAGCCTTCCTACGATGCGCTAGCGGTTCGAGAATACGTACTTCCTTTGTTGAAGTATGCACGGGAGCGAGGGGTACGGACGCAAATCAATTCGAATTTGACGATGCCTATTAATCGTTATGAAATGTTGGCACCATGGTTAGATGTGATGCATATTTCATATAATTATCGTGGTGCCGAAGATTTTTGGGATATTGGTTTCGCAAAGACCACACATACGGTCTCAATTGGACAAGCCACTAAGATGTTTGATCGTATGATAGATAATGTTCAGGCGTTATCGGCAGGAGGTTTATACATTTCTGCAGAATCAATGATTAATTACAGAACGCATGAGCATCTTGTTGAGATGCATGAGGCGATTGTAGCGATGGGTTGCCGTCGACATGAGGTTCATCCGATGTATCCGAGTGCATTTGCGGTTAATTTACCGGTACTATCGCTAACTCAAATGCGAGACACCATACATACATTACTAGATAAGAGAGATCCCTCCATTTGGATGTTATTCGGTACGTTACCATTCTTCGCGTGTAGTGCCGTGCAGGAAGATCGAGAACTATGGCGGAAACTCCAACAGGCGGTAAATGTTACGGTGCGCAACGATCCAGATGGGCGAAATCGCCTGAATGTCGATACATTTAGTGGTAAAGTGTCTGTCACAGATTTTGCTGAATTAACTCAGATTGCTTCAATCCATGAAGCACCATATGAATTAGATCGTATTTTTGAGCAATGGCAGCGCCATGAAATCTATAATCGATTAAATTGCTATTGTGAAAAAGCAAATTGTTGCGGTCCCAACTTATTGGTAGCGGATACGTATTACCCAGACATTAATTTCAAGTCACGAACTGCACTAGATAAATAAGATTGAAAGGACGGGGATCAAATGACACTTAAACAAGGTATCACGATTGCACTTGGATTATTCTTGCTGTACTTGCTCTTCACCATTGGATTCCCGTTCTTATTAGCAATTGTGATTGTTATGTTCTTGGATCCACTTGTTCTCTTGGTAATGAAGGCTACAAAGATGAGTCGTCTCGCAGCATCGAGTATTGTATGTACGTTGTTTACGTTAACCTCGTTATGGTTTATGTACTGGAGTAGTTCCAAACTATTGACAGAACTCATTCAATTATTCCGAAACGCACCTGAATACATTAATGGGGCATATACGTACTTTACGAATTTATCGAACAATAGTAATAGTTTCACTGATGCGCTCTCACCGGAAGTCATGGATAAAATTAATGGTTCGATGAGCAGCAGTCTAGATACATTAATTAATTCATTGCAAGGAACCATTTCGAAGTTGCCAGATACATTGTTGAACTTCGTCTCATTCATACCAAATGCGCTAGTTGTTTACGTTGTCTTTACAGTCGCAGTATACTTATTTAGCTATAGTTTGCCGAGCATGAAGACTAGTTTCTTGTCGTTATTCGATATCGAAACAAGAGATCAAGTGAATGTTGTCCTACAAAATTTACGAGATTCGATTTTTGGTTTCCTTCGCGCACAATTAACACTTAGTTTATTAACTTATATTGTGACTGTTATTGGTTTACTCATCCTTGATGTGCGATTTGCATTTGCAATTGGCTTGTTAATTATCTTAGTGGATATTTTGCCAATCCTCGGTACTGGATCTGTTCTAATTCCGTGGGCACTATATGAATGGTTAGTAAAGAGTGATGTAAAGACAGGAATTGGTTTACTTATCCTATTCTTAACAATTATGATTTTCCGTCGCGTACTTGAACCAAAGATTCTCGGTGATGCCATTGGAATAGGTGCACTTGCCGCATTAATCAGTATGTTTATTGGCTATCAATTGATTGGTATGGTTGGTTTAATAATGGGACCTGTTGTGGTAATCATATATGAAGCGATGAAAAAAGAAGGGTTACTAGCGATTAACATTAAATTCAAATAACTATAAATTGAAGTCGATTAATTTTCTCTGAATGGGGAGGGTTAATCGGCTTTTTTAGTTCTAGCGTTGTCAACGTTCGACATACGATGTGACATACGAAAAAGGAGGCGAATCTATTGGCTGATTATCGGCATGTGATGATGCGTTTTCAACCAGAAAACTTACCGCAATTTCGTCCACTTGAGGCCTTGCAGAAGGGGACACTGTGGCCTGTGCTTTTCCATCCATATCCACACACTACTTACAAACGTTAACGCAGTCGGGAGGGGAAGTTATGCACATTCATCATTTATTGCTTGAATTGCAAGCACTCGATTTTGTACTGATTGAATTGACATTGTACTTAGATACACACCCAGATGATCAAACGGCCATCGAACAATTTAATCGCATTGCGAAAGAACGTGCACAGCATGCCGTCGCCTACGAATCAGAATTTGGCCCGTTACTTCAATATGGATTAAGTTACTCGCGTTACCCGTGGGATTGGTCAAATGCGCCTTGGCCGTGGCAAGTTGACTAAAGGAAAGGGGGAGAGGTCATGTGGATCTATGAAAAAAAGTTGCAATATCCGGTACGTGTGAGTAAAAGTGATCCTCAAATGGCTAAATTTTTGATTGAACAATATGGTGGTGCAGATGGGGAATTAGCAGCGGCACTTCGTTATTTGAATCAACGCTATACGATTCCGGATAAAGTAATTGGTTTATTGACGGATATTGGAACTGAGGAGTTTGCACACCTCGAAATGATAGCAACAATGATTTACAAATTAACAAAAGATGCGACAGTTGATCAGCTTGTAGCAGCAGGTCTAGGAGAGAATTATGCTGCGCGTGATCATGCTTTGATGTACAACAATGCTTCAGGGGTACCTTGGACAGCTGCTTATATCCAAGCCAAAGGGGATCCCATTGCCGATCTTTATGAGGACATTGCAGCGGAAGAAAAGGCGAGGGCAACATACCAATACTTAATTGATTTAACGGATGACGTTGACCTGCAAGATGGGTTGAAGTTTCTGAGAGAACGGGAAATTGTGCATGCGCTCCGTTTTCGAGAAGCTGTAGAATTGCTGAAGGAGGAACGAGATCGGCAAAAAGTATTCTAAGTTGTGCTATCATGAATGTAAGTTATTCATGGGAGGAAGTCAGAAATGAATCCGTCAAGTAAACCAGAAGCGATGCTGTTTGATTTGGATGGTACGCTTTTTCAGAGTGAAACAATCCTGATACCCGCTTATGATCGGACATTTGAAACGTTGCGTGAGATGGGTTTGCACGAGGGGCCAACACCACCTGTATCAGGCATGTTGGCTTGCTTAGGTATGTTGTTAGATGCGATATGGGATCGGATTTGGCCTGGAATGCCTGAACAGACCAAACGAATTGCGGATGATGTATTTATGAAATATCAACTAGAGGCTTTAGAATCCGGGATAGGTCGTTTGTATCCAGGGGTGGAAGCGACTTTGCGGACATTACATGCCGCGGGTGTTCGCTTATTCATTGCCAGCAATGGGCAAGAAAAATATGTAGAAAGTGTTGTTAGGCAACTTGGCATTGTAGATTTCTTCGAGGACTTGTACAGTGCGGGTAAATATCAAACCGCCTCCAAAGTTGACTTGGTCCGCTTATTGCTGGACCGACACGCGTTGGAGACAGCTTGGATGGTTGGTGATCGTTCATCAGATGTGGAAGCGGGTTTGAAAAATGACTTGGTTGTAATTGGTTGTGCCTATGCTTCTTTTGGAACACCTTCAGAGTTGAATGGAAGCACGGTTATTATTCGTGATTTCGAAGAATTATTAACGTTGTAATCGGGCTTTGTTGCGATTATGGAGATAGCGACAATAATTGAAGAAGTTATTTAATGCTCGTTCATGGATAGCTGGCTCATCGAACGACATCGGTTTCGCGTTGGCTTCAAATAGCCAAAGTTTGCCGCTTACATCGACGCCCACATCCATGGATAGCTCACCTAACTCATCGCCAGACGCACGCTCGATTTGCCGCGCTACGCGAGGTGCCAATTTGCGAAGTTTGCGCATAAGTGAAGTCGTTTTTGTACGACCGAGCGCTTCTCGAAGTAATGCCGCTGGATTGGCGATGGAACCACCACGTGGCACGTGTGTCGTTAAGCTGGAGGCGCCTGCGACACGTGCCCCAATACCCGTCACGGTCCATTTGCCGTGACGGTTTTTTTGAAGCAGCAAGCGCAAGTCGAACGGTCGTCCGGCGTGGCGAACGAGATCGATGCCTTGTTGCAACATATAGCGCTCCTCGCCGATTTCACGCCAGATTGCTTGCCGCCAAGCTTCTGATGATGCGAATCGTGAAACCTTTACCGCTGCTGAAGCAGAAGTTGGCATTTGTTTCGATAATCCATATTGGTCCCCCCGGCTGCGATATAACCGTGCAACCATAATCCCTGAACCGGCCATCCCATGGACGGGCTTCAAGTACAAACGTTTATAACGACGTAACAATTTCGCCAAAGGTAAACCCTTTCGCAATGACCAACTTTTTGGCACATAACGGCGCATCGAACGAGTACGTATTAGCCATCGTATCAATGTCCATTTATTAAAAAATCGCGGATTAAACAAACTAACCTCTTTGTTCCGAGCTAAGCTTCGTAATAACCGCTTGACCTCAACCAATTGTTCGTCTTGACGATTTGGAATGCGATTGTAAATAATTTTAGGTCGATCAATGAATTGTTCCAACCACGTTCCGCGTGTAGGTACATAGCGATAAGCCCTTACCGTCATCCGACTTAGATCAATCCCATCATGCGGAATGACGAATACATCAAAACCAACTTTACTGCCATACATACACCATTCTCGAAAACGACTCCGGTTCCCACGAAACCCTTTGAGCCGATCCCCCATCGTCAGAATACCAATTGCAATTCGCTCATGATTAACCATGTGCATTAGCGAACCCTCCTAGCACGCCCCGCCTTACTCAGATATGCACAATAATTTAATAAGTGTCGTAATGTCGAGCGACCATCTTTTCGTAGGGCAGGATGCTTATAAATCGAACGCCCTGGTTTGCTGTTTACCTCGAACATCCAGATGTGGCCATCGCGGTCAATGCCTAAATCGAGACCGAGTTCACCGAGCAAATGGGGATAGTTGCGCTCGACAGCTTCAGCTAAAGAAATCGCCACATTTTTGGCTTGTTGTAATTTCGATCGTGCTTTTTCCTGATCATATACTTTTTCTAATGCAACTAAAGGAGCATATACTGCACCACCACTGTGAATATGCGTCGTAACGCCACCGCGGGCAGCGCGTTTAGCACCAATCCCAGCAACCGTCCAGCGATTATTACGTGTTTTGTTTAAGTGAAAGCGAAAATCGAGCGGGCTACCGTCAATTTGTACCAAATCAATCCCTTGTTGCACAATGTGATTTCGTAACCTTCCACTTCTTCGGTGTAAATAGTGCATCATCTTTGCAAAACTGTCCCAATGCATAACCGTTGTACGCCCATTTTTTCGAAAGCGCAGTAAATAACCATCTGAACTAGAATAGGTCATTCGATAAATGCCAATGCCAAGACTGCCAAAAGCAGGTTTCAAATACACATGCCGATGCTTCATTAATAACCCACGGATGTCCTTGTCCGAAGGAGCTGGAATCGTCTCTGGAATATGACGAAGCGCGTCTGGGCTATTTGAAAGTCGCCGATGCATATCGTTTTTTTCGAAAAAACTCCAGTTGAAGATTGGAATTTGATGATCGGAAAGTTTCGATTTGAGCCGAAGAATGGGTTCGGATTTTTCCGCCCGTCTGCCAGGTAGTCGATTGTAGACGACCTCTGGCAATGGCATTGTGCGACGATGCCAACCTGTGTTTCCTGAATATGCCCAAGCACTGACTGTCTTTCTCGTCCAATCAATGCTAGTTGGCGTAAATGCATAACACTTTCCTCGGATCGAACCGGCACGAACCAATTGACGAATCCAACCCGTACGACTGCCAAACGGTGTATGAGGTGAATTCGAACTCGTTGTGGTCAATATGCCAATCAGTGGTTTGTGTTTGACCTTAGAATTCAAGAGGGATCCTCCTTTAAGGATGCATGTGACATGCGAGCAAGATAGCGACTATATGCTACGATTTTTTTCACAGATGGACGAATGCGTTTCCGATTCACTTTAGTCAGATTATTTTTCGCAGGTTTTGCATTCACTTCAAGCAAATAAGGTCGTCCACGCTTATCGACCGCGAGATCGATACCGAATTCGCCGAACAGTCCGGAAATCGATTTATCAGTAGCGGTAGCAATTTGCTGGGCGGCAATGTTTATTTTTTTATAAATTTCTCGAGGGTTATTAAACTTCGCATCGTTCAAAACGGTTCGAGCATCCATCATTTGACCCCCGCGTGCGACATTTGAGACGATTTGCTGGACTCCGCCCACGCGAGCAATGGTCGACGTAATCTGCCATTTATTACGACCGTCTTTGTGCATGAGGATACGGAAATCGACTGGACGACCATGCCAATGGAGGATGTGAATCCCTTGCTGAAGTTGATGGGGAGCTCGGGCGAGTCGTTTTTTTATAAAATTATGCATGGACTTGAAATGATTAAATGTATGTTGTCTTACTTCATCGCGCGTGCTGTGATGGAGAATAAATGATCCATCCTGGCGTTTTTTTAGGCGGAGTATACCGAGGCCAAGACTGCCTCGCGTTGGTTTAATGAATAAGGTATCGTATGTCTCAATCATTTTTTTTAGTTGAGCACCGTTTTGATAAGGCAATGAGCGGGGGAGTAATTGTTTGATTTTAGGAAATCGGGCGAGTGCTGTAAATACCTCGTTTTTGTCTAAATATTTTTCGTTGAATATAGCAGTCTGATGAAATGATTTAGCGTGCTTGAAAAGGGTTTTGGTTTGGTGGAGTTGTTCGAACTTGCGGGACATCAGTCGGTTGTAAATGACGTGAGGCATTGGGAGTGTTTGTTCGTGCCAGCCACGATTCCATATCAGGCTCCGAACTGTGCGTTGATTAGGATCATAATCGAAAGGTGTAAAAAAATAGGCGATTCCACCAGCTTGCTGCATCGTCATTGCGAGTTCTTTGGCAAATGTTGTTGTTGGACCAAATGGATGGGTGAGGTCCCCGCGCTTGATTTTTCCGACGAGTACACCTAAGCGGGCTTGAAACGGTTTCGATTGCATGCAAGCACCCTCCTTCCAAGCGATAATGTATCGTATGGAAGTGGTTAGCAAAGGGTGAATCCGTTCTGTGGTTGACAGTGATATTAGAAACTGATATTATTCTACGTAACGCTACAAACGCTTTAATGGATAAAAGCATAGAAGCATAAAAGCGACACAGTAAATAGACGTGGAGGAACAAATTATGACTAAAGTAAGACCGGCAATTCTTGATTGCACCATTCGTGATGGTGGCTTATGTAACAACTGGGATTTTAGCGTAGAATTCGTACAAGATCTATACAAAGGCTTAAGTGATGCTGGCGTAGAATATATGGAAATTGGCTACAAGAACTCTCCGAAATTACTTAAAGGTGAAGCAGGTCCTTGGCGCTTTCTTGATGAGAAGTTTCTTCGTGAAGTAATTCCGCAAAAATCCGCGACGAAATTATCAGCATTAGTTGATATTGGTCGTGTAGATGAGAATGACATTTTGCCTTGCAGCGAAAGTATGTTGGATCTTATCCGTGTTGCTTGTTACGTGCAAGATGTAGATAAAGCTTTGGAATTGGTACAAAAGTTCCATGACCTTGGCTATGAAACTTCTTTGAACATTATGGCTTTGTCTTCCGTACTTGAGCGTGATCTCGAAGAAGCTTTCGCTGAAGTAAAGAAAAGCCCTGTTGATTTTGTCTATATCGTTGATTCCAACGGCAGCCTAGACCCTCGTGATATTGAATACTTGGTAGAGAAGTTTAGAAAAGGATTGCCTAATAAAAAGTTGGGCGTTCATACACACAACAATATGCAGTTGGCATTTGCAAATACACTTAAAGCAATTGAAGAAGGCGTAGTGATTTGTGATAGTTCTGTATTTGGTATGGGACGTGCTGCAGGTAACTGCCACACAGAATTACTAGTTTCTCATTTAAAGAATCCACGTTATGATGTGCGTCCTGTACTTGGCGTAATTGAGAAGCATATGTTAAGTATCCGCGAAGTTACAGAGTGGGGTTACAATATTCCATATATGATTTCTGGTGCGTTTAACCAACATCCACGTGCAGCTATGGCTGTTCGTGATGACGAAGCGAATAAAGATAAGTACCTTGATTTCTATGATCAAGTGACTTCCGTTGAATCTCAAAAATCGAAATAAGTAATAAAAAAACCTTACGTGCTAATTGCGCGTAAGGTTTTTTGTTATTTTGATTTCTTTTTCGATGTTTCTTGCTTCTTTAATTGCGTCTTAAATAGCTTGTTGTTTCGTACGCCGGCAAAAATATTATACAAACCTAGTAAGAGAAACGCTGCCCCTACAAGCACACGAACAGTAGATCCCTCACCAGCTTTTTCAAACAAGAAAAGTTGGACGATAGATAGTAGGGTTAGCATGATGCCCATGGCAATATTCATCTTTGCTGCCATTAGCCCTTTCGCATTCGGATCACTCAAACGTTTGGACTTGAAGCTGAAAACAAGGGCATAAAGTGCGCTAGCCAAAATACCAAAATATAAAACATACGTAAATGCAGTGTACATGCTGAGAGCCTCCGATGTGTTTTGTTGTTCTAACTTTAGCTTTTTTTGTGTTAGAAATCAATTTGTTGGTGCATCAACTTGTGATAGAATTGGAAAGTATAGAAACAAATGTTTGCATGGGAGGCATCGGCAATGAACGCACAGTTGAAGAATGACTTTGTGCATTTACATGTACACAGTGAATATAGCTTGCTTGACGGTGCTCAGCGAATTAACGATCTCGTGCGACGCGCTTCTGAATTAGGCATGGATACGTTAGCGTTAACTGACCACGGTGTGATGTATGGTGCCGTTGCTTTTTATAAAGCTTGTATGAAGCATGGGATTAAGCCGATTTTGGGCGTGGAGGCTTACATTACAGCCGGTTCTTTGCATGAGAAGGGCAATCGTAAAGATCAGCCCATTTATCACCTTATCCTCCTTGCCCGCGATTTAACCGGTTTCCGAAATTTATTGAAATTAACTTCCACTGCACACTTAGAAGGTTTCCATTATCGTCCACGAATCGATATGGCTTTATTGGCGAAACACGCAGAAGGAGTAACGGGACTTAGTGCTTGTCTAGGCGGTCATGTTGCTCGACTATTGCAGGACGAACGTTATGAAGATGCGAAGAAAGTGGCACTTGAATATAAAGAAATTTTCCAAGGACATTATTATTTAGAGTTACAAGATCACGGATTGCTTGAACAGAAGCAAGTAAATCAACAGCTTATTCGCTTATCACAAGAGACAGAAATCCCACTAATCGCGACGAACGATGCACATTATTTGCACCAAGAAGATTCGCTTGTGCAAGATATCTTAATCTGTATTGGGACAGGAAAGACAATGGATGACGAGACACGGTTGAAGATGAAGACCGATCAGATGTATTTAAAGAGCGCTGAACAAATGGCCGCTCTGTTTCCACATGTGCCTGAAGCTATTGCAAATACAAGACGTGTTGCAGATTCTTGTAACGTGAAACTGGCATTAGGTGAATCGATTTTGCCTTCGTTTTCGCCAATTCCGGAAGGGATGACAAGCGAGTCGTATTTGCGTCAATTGTGCGAGCAAGGATTGCAGGAACGGTATGCTTCCTCGCCAGAATGGGCCGATGAATCCTATCGAAATGAAATTGAACAACGCCTTACCTACGAGTGTTCGGTTATCGCTCGAATGGGGTACAATGACTATTTTTTGATTGTCTGGGACTTTATTCGCTTCGCCCACGCACAAGGAATAATGACGGGGCCAGGACGGGGATCTTCCGCAGGAAGTTTAGTCGCATATTGTTTGCGAATTACAGATGTTGATCCGATTAAGTATAAATTGTTATTTGAGCGGTTTTTGAATCCTGAGCGGATTAGTATGCCTGATATCGATATCGATTTTAACGATGAGCGTCGAGACGAAGTCATTGCATACGTAGTGAAGAAATATGGTGCAGAACACGTTGCACAAATCATTACATTTGGAACAATGGCTGCACGCGCTGCTGTAAGAGATGTCGGTCGGGTCATGAATTTACCTTATAACGATGTCGATAAAGCGGCCAAGTTAATCCCCGCACAACCAGGGATGACTCTTGAGGCGGCAATCGATCAGGTTTCTGAGTTACGACAACTCGCTGGAAAGCAGATTGCAACGAAATCACTATTAGATTACGCACGCAAAGTTGAGGGTTTTCCTCGACATGCCTCTACACATGCAGCCGGTGTTGTTATCTCGAAAGGTCCATTGACGAATTACGTCCCATTATCGGAAGGTTCTGCAGGTGTCCCACTGACCCAATGGTCCATGGAACATCTAGAATCCATTGGTTTGTTAAAGATGGATTTTTTAGGTTTACGGACGTTATCGATTATTGATCGTACTATACGTGCTATTCAGAGAAATCATGGGATTAGACTTGTGCTTAGTCAAATTCCTGATGATGATGCGGATACATTTGCCTTATTAAGTGAAGGTGAGACAACAGGCTTGTTCCAATTGGAATCGCCTGGTGTACGTCGCGTACTGAAAGAGATGAAACCGAACTGTTTCGAGGATATCATTTCCGTATTAGCGTTATATCGTCCAGGTCCAATGGAATTTATCCCGCGGTATATTCAGGGGAAACAAGGTTTAATCGAAGTGAAGTATCCACATCCCACGCTTGAACCCATATTGAAAGATACGTACGGGATTATCGTTTATCAAGAACAAATCATGCAAATTGCCAATCTCATGGCGGGCTTTACGCTAGCCGAAGCAGATTTGTTACGCAGAGCAGTTTCCAAAAAAAAGCGCGAAGTGCTTGATGAACAGCGCGCTCATTTCCTTGCTGGGTGTCTCAGACAAGGATATACCGCCAAGGATGCGAACGACGTTTATGATATGATTGTACGATTTGCTGACTATGGTTTCCCACGTGCACATGCTGCTGCATATGCTGTTTTGGCATATCAGACGGCATATTTAAAGACGCATTTTAGCGCAGAATTTATGGCGTCGATGTTGACCTCTGTACTTGGAAATCACGGCAAGACGGCAGAATTTATCGATGAATGCAAACGTATGGAGATTGTAGTATTGCCACCAGATGTAAATGAAAGTGAAGTAGAATTTGCCGCAAAGATCGTCGATGGCGTGGTTACCATTCGTTTTGGACTAGGAGCAATCAAGAATGTCGGCGTAAATGCGACGGAAATGATTATGAAGACAAGAGTTGAGAAACCTTTTGAGGATTTAAAAGATTTCGCCCGCCGAATTGATCACAGGCAATGTAATAAGAGAGTGATAGAGTCATTAATTCAGGGTGGCGCTTTCGATCAATTGCCGGGTCATCGTGCACAACTTGTTGCTGTGCTTGATGAGACGATGGAAGCTGCCGTCAAGTGGAAAAAAGAACGAGAAGACTTTCAATTACATTTGTTTGGTTTTACCGAGCAAGTGAACGTCCAAGAACAATTGCCTGACGTTAAACCTTATGGTGCGACAACACTACTCGAACTCGAACGTGAGTTGCTAGGAATATATTTGTCGGGACATCCGCTTGATGCTTATCGTGGTTTGTCACAACAGTTGCAGGCAACGCCAATTCACTATTTAAGTGAAGTGCCTGATCAAGATGCGGTCACGCTTGTCGGTCGACTTATTGCTGTGAAGAAAATCGTCAGTAAAGCAGGTAAACAAATGGCTTTTGCTGAGTTGGAGGATCACTTTGATAAAGTGGAGTTAGTCGTTTTCCCCGAAGTGTTTAAACAATCAAGCAAGTTGCTTGAGAAAGGGCAGTTAGTCGCCTTATCTGGTAAAATACAGCAGCAAGAGGATGGATCGAAATGTTTGGTGGATCAAATGGTTGCACTTGATGAACAGGCGCTACAGATTCTAAATCCGACTAGAAAACCGAAATCAACACCACTTGTAACGGGTCAAAAGGTTTTCATTAAGATTACAAAATCCAATGAAACATCGGCGTTACTCGTGCAACTGAAACAGACATTACAAGCACATGCTGGTCAATTAGAAGTAGTGCTATTTTACGAACGCTCGAACAAATCTATTGCATTAAATCAGACATACAAAGTAAAACCATCTCCGCAATTAATTAAGGATGTCGAGCAGTTACTAGGTCCTGGCACGATAAAAGTGAAGTGAAGGAACGAACGGATGTTATTGCGGTATTTTTAGTAGGTATGGTATCATTATTCTGTTAGATTGAATCGTGGATTGGATTAGTCTAATCCTTATTACCGTATTTATTACGGATTTTAACGCCTGCGAGGTGTAACGTTTGTTTAGGGACTTTTTTCATAAAAAGAGAAAATATGCAACAGTACCTTCGGGTGGTGTGAAACGCGAGATACCTGAAGGACTCATGATTAAGTGTCCGAAGTGTGGCGCGATTATTTTCAGTAAAGAACTTGAGAAGAATCTCAAAGTATGTACATCTTGTAACTACCATTTCAAAGTAAATGCGCGTGAGCGATTGGCGATGTTAATGGATGAAGGTGTATTCACAGAATACGATGAAAATATGGTCTCTGTTGATCCATTAACTTTCCCGGGATATAAGAAGAAGATTGTTCAACAGATGGAACGTTCTGGTTTGAATGATGCGGTTATTACTGGTGAAGGGACTATCAATGGCATTCCAGCTGTCGTTGCGATGATGAGTTTCGACTTCTTCAGCGGAAGTATGGGATCTGTTGTTGGAGAAAAGATCACAAGAGCGGTTGAAGCAGCAACTGAGAAGAAAGTTCCTTTAATTATTTTCTCTACTTCTGGCGGAGCCCGGATGCAGGAAAGTATCCTCAGTTTAATGCAAATGGCAAAGACAAGTGCTGCCTTGGCTCGATTCGACAAAGAAGGCGGACTGTTTATTTCTGTGTTGACAGACCCAACTTTAGGTGGGGTTTCTGCTAGTTTTGCTAATTTAGCTGATATAATTCTAGCTGAACCGGGGGCAATTATCGGATTTGCAGGTCGAATTGTTATTGAACAGACGATTCGTCAGCAATTACCGGACAGTTTCCAGACAGCTGAATTCAACTTAACCAAAGGCCAAATTGACAAAGTTGTCGCTCGTAAAGACATGAGAAATATGCTAGGAACATTGATTGAATTGCATGGTTCTAAGGAGGGTGTATCTCGTGGCGAATGAACTCGGATTTGAACAACCTTTAGAAGAATTAAAGGCGAAGATTGAAGAGCTCAAAGTATTCGGACAAGAGAAGAACATCGATTTTTCCGAAGAAATTGCAAGACTTCAAGAAAGATATGGACAACTAGAATCAGCTACATATGCGCAATTAACCCCTGCGCAAAAGATGCAGCTTGCTAGACACCCGCAACGACCTTCAACAATCGATTATATTCAGGCGATATGCACTGACTTCATTGAATTTCACGGAGATCGTGCGTTTGCGGATGATTTGGCGATTGTCGGTGGTATCGCGCGTTTGAATGGGATTCCAGTAACGGTTGTAGGCCATCAGAAGGGGAAAGATACGAAAGATAATATTATTCGTAACTTCGGAATGCCACATCCAGAAGGTTTCCGTAAAGGATTGCGTTTTATGAGACAGGCCAATAAGTTTGGTCGTCCAATTATTACATTCATCGACACGCCAGGTGCGTACCCTGGTGGTGCAGCCGAAGAGCGTGGTCAAGGTGAGGCGATTGCTCGCAACTTGCTTGAAATGGCTGATTTCGGTGTGCCCATCATTTGTGTTGTAATTGGTGAGGGTGGCTCTGGCGGTGCATTAGCGCTGGGCGTAGGTAACAGAGTTCTGATGCTGGAAAATTCCATTTACTCGGTTATATCCCCCAATGGTGCTGCGTCGATTTTATGGAAAGATGCAACCCGCGCAGATGAAGCTGCAGAAGCGATGAAAATCACGTCCAAAGATTTGCTTCAACTGGGCATTATTGAAGAAATCATTGAAGAGCCTCAAGGTGGAGCTCATCGTGATTTAGAATTCCAAGCACAAAAGATGAAAGATGCATTAGTTCGTCACCTGAATGACTTACTGAAGCTTACTCCAGACCAATTGCGTGTGGACCGTTATGAGAAGTACCGTAAACTAGGTGAGTTTACATTTATTACAGAGTAATCAATAAAATATATATAGAGTTTGATTCACAACTTAGGAGGAGACGAAACGATGCGCAAGACAAAGATTGTATGTACGATTGGTCCGGTTAGTGAAAGTGTAGACATGTTAAAGAAATTGATTGATGCTGGTTTGAACGTGGCTCGATTGAATTTTTCACATGGTGATTTCGAGGAGCACGGTAACCGAATCACAAATATTCGCAAGGCATCTGCTGAACTTGGCAAGACTGTTGCGATTTTGCTAGATACAAAGGGTCCAGAAATCCGTACTGGTAAATTGAAAGAAGAGCCAATTGAGCTTGTTCAAGATGAGACAATTGTTTTGACAACTGAAGAAATTCTTGGCGATGCTAAGCGTTTATCAGTTACTTATGATCAACTTCCAAATGATGTAAATGTGGGCTCCACAATTCTTATCGATGACGGTCTGATTGGTTTAACTGTTACATCTGTTAATGGTACTGAAATTACGTGTAAGATTGTAAACGGCGGTACAATTAAGAGCAAGAAAGGTGTTAACGTTCCTGGCGTTAAGATTTCCTTGCCAGGTATCACAGCAAAAGATGCTGCTGACATCGAATTCGGTATTAGCCAAGGAATTGATTTCATCGCTGCTTCTTTCGTTCGTAAAGCAAGTGACGTTCTTGAAATTCGTGCATTATTAGAAAAGCATAATGCGACGAACATTCACATTATTTCTAAGATTGAAAACCAAGAAGGCGTAGATAACTTGGATGAAATCTTAGCTGTTTCCGATGGATTAATGGTTGCTCGTGGAGATCTTGGTGTTGAAATTCCAGCTGAGCAAGTTCCATTGGTACAAAAAGAAATGATTCGCAAATGTAACCAAGCGGGTAAACCAGTTATTACTGCAACACAAATGCTAGATTCTATGCAACGCAATCCTCGTCCAACGCGTGCTGAGGCTTCTGACGTTGCAAACGCAATTTTTGATGGTACAGATGCGATTATGTTATCTGGTGAGACAGCTGCTGGTAAATATCCATTGGAATCCGTTCAAACGATGTCCCGTATTGCTGAGACAGCGGAATCTGCATTGGAGCATAGAGAAATCTTCATCAAGCAAAGTACGTTACAACAATCTTCGATTACTGAAGCAATCAGTCAGTCTGTGGCAAATGCAGCTTTAGACTTGGATGCGAAAGCAATCATTGCACCAACTGCAAGTGGTTTTACTGCACGTATGATTTCTAAATATCGTCCAAAAGCACCAATCATTGCTGTATCTCCAAGCGAATCTATCATGAGACGCTCGATGTTGACATGGGGTGTTATCCCAGTTCAAGGTCAAACGACAGCTTCTACAGATCATATGTTTGAAGATGCTACGAAAAGTGCATTAAAGACAGGTCTTGTAGAAAAAGGCGATTTAGTTGTCATTACTGCTGGTGTTCCAGCGGGTATCGCAGGGAACACGAACTTGATCAAAATTCATGTTTGTGACTAAGTCATCCACGATAAATAGAATATTAAGGACTATCTCATTGCTGAGATGGTCCTTTTCTATATCACATATTCGGAGGTTGCAGAAATGAAGAGCAAATGGTATCAACATCAAATTCGTGTGCGGTATCAGGAGACAGACCAAATGGGAATTGTCTACCATACGAATTATGTGAATTGGATGGAATGGGGTCGAACTGAATTTATTCGAGAGGCAGGAATGCCATATCGATTCATTGAAGATAAAGGGCTAAGGCTTCCCTTGTTGTCTTTAGATGTGAATTTTAAGGTTGCAGCTGAATATGATGATTTATTAGTGATTTACACCCGTGTTAGTGAGGTTAATCCATTAAGACTTTCATTCGAATACGAAATTAAACGAGGCGAAGAAGTAATTGTCACTGGAAACACGAAACATGTGTGGTTGAATGCTGAATTAAAGCCAACGCGTGTCGATAAGCAACATCCTGAACTTTACAAGCTCATTCAGACACTCATGACAGAGAGGGATTAATGTATGTTTCGAATTTTACTAGCCTTATTTATTCTAATACCAGCTGTTGAAGTTTCCTTGTTTATTGTTGTTGGCGGTTGGATTGGTGGATGGAATACCTTCTTGCTTATCTTATTGTCAGGATTTATTGGTGCCTATTTAGCGAAACGTGAAGGCCTGAAGGTACTATTGACTGTACGCTCTGAAATGAATCAAGGCAGAATACCAGGCGTTGCAGTGATAGATGGATTATGTGTCCTTGTCGGTGGTATTTTCTTGATTACACCTGGTTTTTTCACCGATCTCATGGGACTCATCCTCGTGTTACCATTTACACGTATTTTCTTCCGCGGCCTGATTTTATTACTTATTCGCAAACTGTTAACGAGAAGAAACACGACAATTTATTACAGGAAATGATAAATTAATATGGCGTTAACAATTGCTTTCGATTGGATTAACACAACTATTAAATAATAGGAGATAGACTTTCATTGTGGAGGCATAGCATGGAACACAACAATAATAATGAGATTCCTATTACCTATTTGAATCGGGATTTAAGCTGGTTAGAATTTAATCGTCGCGTTCTCGAAGAAGCGATAGATAAATCAACGCCACTTGTTGAACGATTGAAATTTTTAGCAATTGTATCATCGAATTTGGATGAGTTCATGAGTGTCCGTGTTGCAGGGATTGTCGATCAAATTCGTGCAGGTTTCAAGAAGCCGGACATGACGGGTTATTTGCCAGATCAACTTCTAGTTAAATTATCTGAACGTTGTTATAAGATGGTAAAGCAACAATATAAGACATACAAAGAACTCGTTAAGTTACTTTCTAAAGAGAATGTCCACATTGTTCGATTTAAGGATTTGAACGCAACACAAGAAAAGCAACTTGCGAAATATTTTCAACAAGTTATTTATCCTGTGTTAACGCCGATGGCGGTCGATCAGGGTCGTCCATTTCCGCTTGTGCATACATTAGGAACATATTTGTCTGTCTTGTTGCGTAAACACAATCATACCGATGAAGATATCCCGCACTTTGCAATTGTTCAAATTCCATCGGTACTGAATCGGATGGTTGAAGTGCCGTCTCGCAAAAATAGTAAAAAGCGTGAGTTTATTCTACTTGATGAATTGATTAAGAAATTTATTCCAACTTTATTTAGTGGCTACAAAGTGCAAGAGGTACATGGTTTCCGTGTCACTCGAAATGCGGATTTGACATTAAATGAAGAAGGCGCAGAAGATTTGCTTCAAGAAATCGAAAAAGAATTGAAGCAACGTCGTTGGGGTGCACCTGTCCGACTGGAAGTCGAAAAAGGAATGGATAAGTACTCATTGTCTGTTTTGACAGAAGAGTTTGAAATTGAACATGAAATTTTTTCGATTGAGGGTCCACTGGATTTAACCTTCTTAATGAAATTTGCATTAAATTGTCCGCTTGGCGACGACTTGAAATATCCAAGATTACAGCCGGTATATCCAGTTGAATTTGCTGAAACCGACGATATGTTTGAAGTTCTTCGCGAAAAAGACGTTCTTGTCTATCATCCCTATGAGAGTTTCGATGCCGTTGATGATTTTTTAGAGCAGGCAACAAATGATCCCGAAGTGCTAGCCATTAAGATGACGTTGTACCGTGTGAGTGGGAGTTCTCGGATTGTAGCTAACTTGGCAAAAGCCGCTGAAATGGGCAAGCAAGTTACCGTGTTAGTTGAATTGAAAGCTCGTTTTGATGAAGAAAAGAACATTGCTTGGGCAAGAAAATTGGAGCAAGCAGGCTGTCATGTCGTCTATGGACTCGTTGGATTGAAGACACACGCGAAGATTATATTAATCGTACGTAGAGAAGAGCAAGGGTTGCGTCGCTACGTACATGTAGGCACAGGAAACTATAATGGGAATACAGCGAAGTTATATACGGATGTTGGATTGTTCACGGCTAGCCCAGCATTTGGCGAGGATGCTTCTGCATTCTTTAATGAAATTACTGGATTCTCTGCACCCCATCAATGGCAAGTCTTGTGCGCAGCACCAGAGCATTTACTGCCTAAATTCATTGAATTAATTCGTATTGAAGCTGAGATGGCCCGTCAAGGGAAACCTGCTCGAATTATCGCGAAGATGAATTCTTTTTCTAATCAGGATGTCATTGATGAAATCTATCGCGCTTCGCAAGCGGGTGTAAAAATTGATTTAATTATTAGAGGTGTGTGTGCACTCCGACCGGGCGTGCAAGGATTAAGTGAGAATATTCGCGTGGTAAGTATTGTTGATCGCTTTTTGGAGCATTCGCGGATTTTTTATTTCGCAAATGGTGGAGACGAGCAAGTCTTCATCGCCTCTGCGGATTGGATGACGCGTAATTTAACACGACGTATTGAATTGTTGTCTCCTGTGCGGGACCAACATACAAAGCAAACACTGATTCGGATCTTAACAATGAGCATGAATGATAATGTCAAAGCGAGATTGCTATTATCGAGTGGGAAATACGAAAAAGTGAAAACAGAAAAACCGCCAATTCGAAGTCAGTTTACTGCGACTCAAATTGACGGTTGGAAATATTAAAGAATTGTAAGCGTGGGCCTAAGTGTCCACGCTTTATTAAATTCTTGGGAGATTGCAGATAGTTCACGTTGTTCAATCGTGACGGCATGTTTAATCTCTGCCGTGATTGTTAAGTCTTTTTTGGTAACTGTACAAGTGATGTTCGCGATTGGTTGTGTTTCGCTTCGATCTAACGCAATTGCTAGTTGTAACAAACTGCCGAGTAAGACGCATTTCGATAAATCATCTGCAGACAAAATATCTTTGTAGGGGCTTGCTAATTGCATCATCTGACCTTTTGATTTGAAAGAGGCGATTAATGCACACATCAATTTTTCGCGATGATTTAATCCGAACAAGCGAGAAAAGGCAATCAAGTAAAACGTATGTTTCTGATAGCTGTAATAATCAATTGAAATACCAATTCGATAAAGTTGAGCAGCTGTACTCAGATAAGTCGCATCTTTATTATCGAAAATCGAGGATTGGTGACGCAATGCACCAAATAGATTCATCGCGAGCTGATTAACATGAAGCACATGATTTACATTAATTGCAGTATGGTTTGCAAGTAAATTCATTACACTTTGTCCGACAACATCTGGATTAATCGGTTGGTTGGGATTACGTGTGTGCTGGTAGACACCATCGCGTAATCCTGAACCGGAAATGACGAGTTGAGTTGCACGGACATGCTTAAGGATGGTTTGTAAAATTATCACGCCGGGCACAATAATGTCAGCACGATCTTTGGCTAGTCCGTTAATGCGTTTACGTTTCTCAAAAGGTGTTGTCAGAAACTGTTCAATGATTACTTCTACTTCTGGGATGGTCATCTCATATTGATGGGTAAGAGGTAGTGAATACTGCTTCCCACGTTGATTAATCTTCGCGAGACTGCGGAAACTACCGCCTAATCCAATGACAGGTAAATTCGACTTAGACTTCAACCAAGTCGTCTTGGTTAGCTGTTGTTCAACATGTTTGCGCAATAATGCTAAGTTGGAAGTTGAAATCTCGCCATCTTTACAATATTGCTTGGCCATATTTACTGCACCAAATGGAAATGAAATGCTATGCAATAATTCACGACCTACAAATAAACTTACTTCGGTACTTCCGCCACCAATATCTACCACATAACCATCTTGGATGTTCATCGCATTCATGACGCCAACAAACCCTAAATACGCCTCCATTTGCCCTGACAAAACTTCTATATGCACGCCTGTCTGTTTGTTTAAATAAAGGATTATCTCATCGGAATTTATCGCATTACGAATCGCCGCTGTAGCGACTGCTCGAATATGAGATACATTATGGACATCACAAACCATTTGGAAATAGTTTAAAGTATCGATGAGTCCAACCAATGAGGATAAAGGGATTGAGCCATCTTTTTCAACTTTACTACTAAGGCGCTCAGATTGCTTGCTTTCATCAATGACGCGGTATGCGTTACCTTCAAGTTGTTCGTAAATAACCAAACGAACAGAGTTTGAACCGATATCTATAATGCCGTATCTTGTATTTGTTTGCACGGAGAGATGTCCCCTTCAGAATGTAAATATAAACTTCTTCTAGTTTAGCATTTGTAGCATATGTTGGAAGAATGAAAAAGACAATTTATTGACATGTCATGTATTGTATAGTTTTGTTTATAGGGTGATAATGAAGTTTGATAGATGGTTTTATTCACAAGATTGTCAAAATCTTTTATGATAATACTAGTTTATATCGTCGAGGGAGAGGTTTGGTATGACAGTTACGAAAGGTCTTGAAGGCATTGTAGCAACAACGTCCTCCATCAGTTCAATTATTGATGGTGTATTAACGTACCGTGGAATTGATATCGATGATCTAGGTGTGAATGCTTCTTATGAAGAAGTTGTCCACTTATTATGGTATGGCAAGTTGCCTAACCGATCTGAGCTTGCGAATTTACACACACAATTAAGTACGAACGCTGAAATTCCTGCAGATTTAATCGAGATGATTAAGACAGCTCCAAAAGGTGTTCATCCGATGACTGCACTGCGTACGTTTGTTTCAGCGCTCGCAATGTATGACGATGAAGCGAATGAAATGAGCAAAGAAGCGAATTTAAGAAAAGCAATTCGTTTACAAGCGAAATTACCCACAATTATCGCAGCTTTCTCGCGTGCTCGTCAGGGTTTAGAAGTTGTAGCGCCACTAGCTGATGCTACTGTAGCTGAGAACTTCTTGTATATGCTTACTGGTAAAAAGCCTGATCCAATCGCTATCAACGCATTAGATAAAGCGTTGGTGCTTCATGCGGATCATGAATTAAATGCTTCGACATTTGCTGGTCGTGTTACAGTTGCCACATTATCTGATATTTATTCCGGCGTTGTTTCCGCAATTGGCGCCCTCAAAGGTCCGCTACATGGTGGAGCGAATGAAGCAGTAATGGCGATGTTGGAAGAAATCGGCTCTGAAGAAAATGTTGTACCTTACGTTCAGAATAAGTTAGATAACAAAGAGAAAATCATGGGCTTCGGGCACCGTGTATACAAGAATGGTGACCCACGTGCACCACATCTTCAAAAGATGTCTAAAGAACTAACAACGATTACTGGCAATGCGAAGTTCTATAACATGTCCGTTAAAATTGAAGAGTTAGTAACAGGTCAAAAAGGATTGAAGCCGAATGTAGACTTCTATTCTGCATCTGTATACACATCACTTGAAATTCCACGTGACATCTTTACGCCGATTTTCGCAATCAGTCGTGTCTCTGGATGGACAGCGCATATTATTGAGCAATATGAGAACAATCGCTTAATACGTCCTCGTGCAGAATACACAGGTCCAGTTAATCAGAAATATATTCCAATTGATCAACGTAAATAAATATACTAGGAGGCATTCATACAATGTTTAAGCAATACGAAGCACCGATTTCCGGTGAGAAAATTTCTATTAAAGATGGCGTGTTACAAGTTCCGAACAATCCAATCGTTCCATTTATTGAAGGTGATGGAACAGGTCCAGATATTTGGGCATCTGCTGTTCGTGTACTTGATGCGGCTGTTGAGAAAGCATATGGCGGCGAAAAGAAAATTGCATGGTACGAAGTATACGCTGGTGAGAAAGCTTTCAATAAATTTGGCGAGTGGTTACCTGAAGATACATTGACTGCGATTAATGAATACTTAGTCGCAATCAAAGGTCCTTTGACGACACCTATCGGTGGCGGTATTCGTTCCTTGAACGTAGCGCTTCGTCAAGAATTAGACTTGTACACTTGCGTGCGTCCAGTTCGTTATTTCACAGGTGTTCCTTCTCCGGTTAAGCGTCCTGAGTTAGTTGATATGGTTATTTTCCGTGAAAACACAGAAGATATTTATGCAGGTATTGAGTACCAAGAAGGCACTGAAGCTGTTAAGAAAGTATTAACTTTCTTACAACAAGAAATGGGTGTTAACAAAATCCGTTTCCCAGAAACTTCTGGTATCGGTATTAAGCCAGTTTCTAAAGAAGGTTCCAAGCGTCTTGTTCGCGCAGCAATTGAGTACGCGATTAAGCATGGCCGTAAATCCGTAACGCTCGTACATAAAGGAAACATCATGAAGTTCACGGAAGGTGCTTTCAAAAATTGGGGCTACGAAGTTGCTGAGCAAGAATTTGCGAACGAAACGTTCACATGGGATCAATATGATCGCATTAAAGCAGAACAAGGTGTAGATGCTGCCAATGCAGCACAAAAAGCAGCAGAAGATGCTGGTAAAGTTATTATTAAAGATGCGATTGCTGATATCGCATTACAACAAGTACTAACGCGTCCAACTGACTTCGAGGTTATCGCTACGTTGAACTTGAATGGTGACTACTTGTCTGATGCCCTAGCAGCACAAGTTGGTGGTATTGGTATCGCGCCAGGTGCGAACATTAACTACTTAACTGGACATGCTATCTTCGAAGCTACACATGGTACTGCTCCGAAATATGCAGGTAAAGATGTAGTAAACCCTGGTTCTGTTATTTTGTCCGGTGTATTAATGCTTGAACATATGGGTTGGCAAGAAGCAGCTAACCTTATTTACAAAGGGATGGAAGCTGCGATTGCGAACAAAACAGTTACTTATGACTTTGCTCGTCTCATGGACGGCGCTAAAGAAGTAAAATGTTCTGAATTCGGCAGTTTAATCATCGAACAAATGTAGTAGGTATTAAGTTGTAGACAGTGCTTTATATTTGGTATTATAGAGTCGGGCCCTAGGCTCGACTCTTTTATTTTTAGAATCATAGGAGGCTATACAAATGAACGCAGAATGGATTATTTTTCTACATGCATTAGGTGCGATTACAGCAGGTTTTTATTTGTTAATTCCTTTTGTTATTCGTCCACAAGAAGGCGCATTATCAACGATTTTTAAGTTGAATCGCGTCGGACAATTTTCTTTGATTGCCCAATTTTTAACAGGTGGATACATGTTAACAGGTCTTGGTAAATCATTCAGTTTTGGTTGGATGGGTGCAGTGCTTGTTGTCTTTATCCTTATTGGCGCATTTAGCGGTATGATGGCTGGTCCATTGCGACGAGGCGATGCTGCTAAGGCCAAGAAATTCGCCACCATTCTTGCATTATTGTTCCTAGCGATTATTTTCTTAATGTACGTGCCAGGTTTGTTCCCATCGATCGCTTATCGTTAATTAATAAAAAAGGACTTGGATCTCATCATATGATGAAGTCCAAGTCCTTTTTTTAATCACTAATTTCATCAATTGTCTTATCAAAGCTCGGCGCGAAGTGTTCAAGGAAGTAGTGGACTTCCTCCATTTCCGATTTCATCAAGATGTCCCACAACTGTGACTTTGCCACAGAAAACTCGCGATTTCCTGCAGACACTTCGGAAGCGCATTTCAAATAGGCATCTAATTTGTCAGCAGCCTTAATGTATTTCTGATGTGAATTCGAAAGATAGTCAGAATCAGCGGCGAACATTGGTGCATAGGCGTCTTTTAATTCATCGGGTACCATACTAATGAGTTTGTTTGCCGCGAGTTGCTCAATTTCACGAAAGTTATTAAGCATCGTTGGATTATGGTGTTTCACTGGCGTAGGAATATCTCCTGTAATGACTTCGGTAGCATCATGGAATAAGGCGGCGGTTACGATTTTTTCTGTCGGTAAAGATTTACCATAAACTTCATTCCCGATCGTACATAATGCATGGGTGAGTACACTGACATGAAAGGAATGTTCAGCGACATTTTCACGCGACACGTTGCGCATTAAGCTCCAGCGATCGATGTAACGTAGGCGAAATAAGTAAGCAAAAAAGTGACTATTCATTTATAAATTTCCTCCGACATTGTGGTAGTTGTATTATATAATAGATTGATGAAAGGGGAATAGATAATGAAACATTTTGAAGAGAGTATTTATCAATTAATTGAAGAAACATCAACGAATTTACCAGCAGACGTTCGACGTGCAATTGCAGCAGCACAACTGAAAGAAGATGCAGGCACGCGCTCGGCGCTTTCGCTGTCAACAATAGCAAGAAATATTGGTATGGCTGAGACAAATGTATCACCTATTTGCCAAGATACAGGAATGCCCACTTTTATTATCCATACGCCTGTAGGGGCTAACCAGCTAATCATGAAACAAGCAATTATTAATGCAACGGCTCGTGCAACGAAGAATAGTAAACTCCGCCCTAATTCGGTCGATTCGTTAACTGGAGCAAACAGCGGAGACAATCTAGGTCCAGGCACGCCAGTCATCCATTTTGAGCAATGGGAGAAAGACACGATTGATGTGAGACTTATTCTCAAAGGTGGCGGTTGTGAGAACAAGAATATTCAGTACAGTTTACCGGCTGAATTAGATGGATTAGGCAAAGCAGGACGTGATTTAGATGGCATTCGTAAATGTGTAATGCATGCAGTATATCAAGCGCAGGGGCAAGGTTGTAGTGCAGGTGTAATCGGTGTTGGCATTGGTGGCGATCGTACATCTGGTTATGAGTTAGCCAAGAAACAATTGTTCCGCACATTAGATGATGTAAATCCAAACGAACAACTACAAGCATTAGAAGATTATGTTATGGATCATGCAAATGATCTAGGAATTGGGACGATGGGATTCGGGGGTCAAGTGACGTTACTAGGATGCAAAGTCGGTGTAATGAACCGTTTGCCTGCCTCATTCTTCGTATCTGTCGCGTATAATTGTTGGGCATTCCGTCGACAAGGTTTATTGTTAGATGGCGCTACTGGTGAAATTAGAGAATGGTTATATGAACGAGGGACGGCGGTAACGATGGATCCATCGGCAGGACAAGCTGTTTCAGCAGATGTTGAACCAGCACGTGAAGTTGTGTTGCAAGCGCCAATCACAGAAGAGCAGATTCGTTCTCTGAAAGTTGGCGATGTCGTTATTATTAATGGCCCAATGTATACGGGGCGCGATGCGATTCATAAGCATTTGTCCGAGCATGATTCACCCGTTGATTTGAATGGTCAAATTATTTATCACTGTGGACCTGTTATGATGAAAGATGACGCAGGGGAATGGCACGTACGTGCTGCTGGACCAACGACGTCGATACGCGAGGAACCTTACCAAGGCGATATCATGAAACGCTTTGGGATTCGCGCAGTAATTGGTAAGGGTGGTATGGGCAAAAAGACATTAGCGGCTTTGCAAGAGCATGGTGGGGTATATTTAAACGCCATCGGTGGTGCAGCGCAATACTATGCCGAGACGATAAAGAAAGTTACGGGCGTCGACTTTATGGAGTTTGGAATACCAGAAGCAATGTGGCATTTGCAAGTGGAAGGGTTTGCAGCAATTGTAACGATGGATTCTCATGGAAACAGTTTACACGCAGATGTTGAGGCAGATTCACTGAGTAAATTAAGCCAATTGAAAGAGACGGTATTTAAATAAACACACATGAATGGAATTGAACGATGGAACTTAGGCTTGAATAGGCAAGTTGAGAAATACATGACATTTCTGACGCCACTTGCATTGGTTCTTGGATTTGTGTTTTCGGACTTTTTCCGAGATGGTTTGGTCCTTGTGCCATGGTTATTCGCGTTCGTTATGTTTGTCATGTCACTAAGTTGTGATTTTCAACAAATACGAGCTGTGCTTCGTGCACCTGGCGTGATTCTGTATATGTTTGTGGCCGCTCATCTTATACTTCCATTGCTTGCCTGGCATGGTGGCTCACTGTTGTTTGGTGGCCCTACACCATTTGTGATCGGATTATTCCTATTTGCAATAATCCCTTTGGGCGTATCCTCGATTCTATGGGTTGGCCTATCGAAGGGGCAGGTGCCTTTAGTGCTTGGGTTAGTGATTATCGACTCGCTATTAAGCCCTATTGTTGTGCCTACCGCAATCACGTTATTGGTTGACAAACATGTAAATATAGCGCTATGGGATATGATGAAAGATTTAATTTTTATTTTGGTTATGCCTACAATCCTTGGCGTGGTATGGCAGTCCCTTTCAAAGGGGAAAGCAAACGTTCAAATCGGACAACGTTTAGCCCCTTGGTCGAAATTGTCATTTGTTGCTGTTTTGATAATCAATGCTGCATCGATAAGGCCCTATATGGCTGTGTTACAGGGGAACTTGCTTGTCCTTGTTATCGCTTCTTTAAGTCTAATTATTATTGGATATGTAGCAGGGTCTATCCCAACCTGGTTGAGCAGTAAACATGCATGGAATCACACCCTCCCCTATGCATTGGGAATGAGGAACATATCATTAGGGCTTGTCATCGCCTTGCACTATTTTGATCCCTTAGTTGCGGTTCCAATTGTTCTAACCATCTTGTTACAACAGCCGGTGGCATCAATCTATTACGCTATTTATAAAAGTCGAACGGTGAAAGGAATTACGTAATGAAACGATATGTTTCAAATTTAGTATTGACCTTACTCGTCTTAATCGGTGTGTTTGTGTTAGCTACTGGCATTTTTGCGGCGAATCAACTTGAGTCGAACCAATTGCAGTTAGTTAAACAAAACTTAGAACGTCAATTAGCGTCGATGCGCTCCTCTTTATTATGGGAAGGCAACGACCCGCTAGCCAGTCAAATGCAATACTTGCAGGGGAAGGCAGATCAATGGCAAACACTTACAAAATTGCGGGTGACTTTCATTGATTTGAATGGGGAGGTACTGGCAGATTCCGCTGAAGAGGCAGCGACGATGTCGAATCATCGCAATCGACCGGAAATGCAACAAACGATACAAACCGGTAGCGTTGCTTTCGCTACTCGCTTGAGTGAAACAACAGATAAAAAGATGGTATACGCTGCAATGCCGGTTACGTTAAATGGTGATACGATAGGCTATTTGCGATTAAGTACGGGAACAGAAGAAATTGACAATTCTGTTCGACAGCTGTGGATGTTTACCTTGTTGGGCATGTTTATTGCACTGTTAATAGCGGGTGTATTCGGTTTCCGAATGGGATCAAAAATCACAAATCCAATTACCGAAATAAACAATGCTGCTGAGCAAATCATGCGGATGAATTTCAACGTAAAAGTAAATGTTGAATCCCAAGATGAAATTGGCCGACTCGGATTAACTGTAAATACGATTGCAGAAAATTTTAATCGTCAAATGGGTCGTATTTTAGAAAGTGAAAGACAACTCTCGAATGTCATGGAAAATATGGTTAGTGGTGTTGTTATGCTTGATCGTGAGGGGAAATTCGTCTTATTAAATCGGTCCGCAGAAGAACTGCTAGGCTACAATTTCAGTGAGTTAAGAGGCAAGGTATTTTTTGAGTCGCATCAACAATCAGAATTCGTTGCAATGGTTGCAGAGTCATTCGAACGAGAAGAACGTCAACGAGAAGAATTAATGTTCTATTATCCACGTGAGAGTATGATGGAAGTCAATATTGTCCCGATGTACCAAAAAGATGATGCATGGGTGGGAATGTTGATTGTCTTGAATGATATAACAGCAATTCGCCGTCTTGAAAAAATGCGAAGTGAATTTGTTGCGAATGTTTCGCATGAATTGAAGACACCAATTGCTGCTATCAAAGGATTTGCTGAAACGATCTTATCAGGTGCAGTCCAAGACCAATCGACGATGGAATCATTTTTAAAGATTATTTTTGATGAAAGTAATCGCCTTGATCGCTTGGTTATGGATATATTGGATCTTTCAAAAATTGAATCCAAACGAATTCCATTATTTTTCTCGCCGATTCATTTGGAGGCTTTTATTGTAAATACTGTCAATATGATGAGACAACATGCGGATTCGAAGAAAATCACAGTAAAGATTGACATCCCGGAAGATATTTACTTAGAAGCGGATGAAGATCGATTGCGACAAATTGTGATAAATTTACTCTCGAACGGAATCAATTACACACCAAATGGTGGGAAAGTGATCGTGTCCGCAATTGTTTCAAGAGAAGAGCAACATGGTGCTGAGTCAGTCCGTATTTGTTTCGAGGATACCGGATTAGGGATTCCCAAAAAGGATTTACCAAGGATTTTCGAACGTTTCTATCGTGTTGATAAGGCGCGTTCACGTGTGTCTGGAGGAACGGGATTAGGTTTGTCGATTGTAAAATATTTAGTCGAACTGCACAATGGCTCGATTCACGTTCAAAGTGAATTAGGGGTAGGTAGTAAGTTTATTCTGGATTTACCAATTCTTCACGAACAAACATAGTTTCACACTATGTTTACAAATTCTTAACACTTCTATAGATTTCAAGTGATATTATAAGATTGTAAATAAGTGGACGGGGGACTCGGCATGACGCAAAAAATCTTAATCATTGAAGATGAACCGACTCTTTCTCGGCTTTTATCTTATAATCTTGGTCAAGAAGGTTATGAGGTTCAAGTGGTTGAAGATGGAGCGCTTGGCTTACAAGCTGCTGTCCAAAATCAATTTGATTTAATCATGCTGGATATCATGTTACCAAGTATGAATGGATTTGAGATTTTAACTAAAATTAGACAGAAATCAATTGCGACGCCTGTCATCATATTAACTGCGCGAAATGCCGAAAATGAAGTTGTTCAAGGATTGAAGCACGGTGCAGATGATTATATAACGAAACCTTTCGGTGTAGCGGAATTGCTTGCTCGTGTTTCAGCTGTGCTACGGAGAACGCAATCCGAAGAAGGCGGGATTAAGCAAAGCACATCGAGTGACAAGGCAATCACATTTGGTGAAATTCAAGTGTTTCCTGAGCGATATGAAGTTCTCGTTAATGAAGAATTAATCTCACTTCGTCCTAAAGAATTTGAAGTATTGTTATATCTCGTTCAGCGTCCAGGTATAGTTGTAACACGTGACGATTTAATGAACGTGGTATGGGGCTTTGATTACTTTGGTGGCCAGCGTACGGTAGATGTGCATGTAAGTTCATTGCGCAAGAAATTGGAACTTGGTCAAGATACGGTTCAAATCGAATCGATTCGTGGTGTAGGATATAAGCTTGTTATGCAGAAACCGAATCGAAAGAAATAACAGAAAGAGCATGATGGGAATCAGCCCATCATGCTCTTCTTTTTTTGCGGAAATCATTTGGAGAATGTCCATTGATTCGCTTGAACATCTTATAAAAATGAGACATATTCTGCATGCCAATATTTTCACCGATTTCAAGGATACTTAGTTCGCTAGTTAATAAAAGTAATTCTGCTTTTTTGATGCGCTTGTGTTGCACAAATTCAGTGAAACTCACACCCATAATTTTTTTGAAAAACTTGACGAAATAATAGTAACTCATGTTCGCTAATTGACTGCTTTTTTCCACTAATAAACGATCATCTAAATGCTCGTCAATGTACTCTAGTACAGGGCGTAAGCGTAGCAATTGGTCATTTGTTTGTAAATCTAATTTATGTAAATGATCGCTTCGGATGAGTGTAAGCATGATTTGTTTAATCCACATCGCGACGGCTAGCTCATATCCGGTCTGCTTCGCATAACTCTCTTTATAAATTTCATTAATTGCATTAAAAATAACTTTCTTTGCTACAGGGTTCGTGTCAAAAATATAGTTAATTATGCTAAGCGGATGTCGAGATTCAGACAATGCGAATAAGTATGGCATGACCCCAACTTCGAAAAATTGTGTTAAATCTGTCTGCATACAGATGTATTCGGTGTGTATGGTTCGGAAAAAACGGTCACGATGAAGCTGGTCAGAACCCACTAACATCACATCACCAGGATAGAGGGTGCGTATTTCATTTTCTAAGTGAATTTCGAGTTTCCCTTCAAGTACACATAAGAATTCGTGTTCTTTATGATGGTGCCATTCGCCAATAAAGTTATGCGTACGCTTAGATTGCCATATCTTTAAACTCAATAGTGGATTTTCATATTTGATATGTTCTTGGACAAACAAAAAAATCCCTCCCAATGACAAAATCGCACATAACATAGACTAGATTGAGTATAACAAATAAAGTTCCGTTTGTTTATAGTGAAAATAGGATTAATCATGATTAGGGGGTAGTTAAATGAAATTTATAAACGTTGGTATTATTGGATGCGGGGGTATCGCGAAAGGCAAGCATATGAAAAGTTTAGCCAAAATTGCGGAAGTGCGTCAGATTGCTTTTTGCGATCCAATCATTGCGAGTGCAGAAAATGCCAAAGAGCAATATGGAACCCCTGATGCAAAGGTTTATACAGATTATAAACAATTGTTGAGCAACCCGGACATCGATGTCGTACATATTTGCACGCCGAATAATTCACATGCTGAACTTGCGATCGCAGCACTTGAAGCCGGTAAGCACGTTAACTGTGAAAAGCCTATGGCACACTCCGCGGCTGACGCACGTCGTATGTATGAGGCATCCTTAAAGTCTGACAAGAAGTTGACAATTGGCTATCAGAATCGTTTCCGCTTAGATAGCCAGTATTTGAAGAAGGCGTGTGTGGATGGGGGACTTGGCGAAATTTACTTTGCTGAGGCACATGCACTTCGTCGTCGCGCTGTTCCTACGTGGGGTGTTTTCTTAGATGGTGAAGCGCAAGGTGGAGGACCATTGATTGATATTGGTACTCATGCACTCGATTTGACGCTATGGATGATGGATAACTATGAGCCAAAGATGGTTGTTGGTAAGACGTATCGTAAATTAGCCCAAAATAAAGATTCTGCTAATGCTTGGGGCCCTTGGGATCCAGAAAAATTCAAAGTTGAGGATTCTGCTTTTGCCATGATTGTGATGAAGAACGGCGCGACAGTCATGTTAAAATCTAGCTGGGCACTCAATTACGTGGATGCAGAAGAAGCAAAATGTATCTTGAGTGGTACACAAGGTGGAGCGGACATGAAAAATGGCCTTCGAATCAACGGTGAAAAGTACGGTACCCTGTTTACGAATCATGTCATGACGGAATTAAAAGGTGTAGCTTTTTATGAAGGTGGAGAAGTTAATCCGGCAGATGTAGAAATGCGCAATTGGATCGATGATATTTTGCTTGACCGCGAACCTGTTGTTACACCTAAACAAGCATTAGTTGTTTCAGAAATTCTGGAAGCTGTCTATGAGTCAGAACGAACTGGACAACCGATCTTTTTTAATTAGTGTACTTTGTAAAATCTACGGTTTACCTGCGGGGAACCGTAGATTTTACATTTTAGCGACAAAATGTTTACATTGCGAAAATAATCGAAACATAGAATGAAAATTAAGTGTATAATCTTTATGTTCGATTTAATAGCAATGAGGAGGTACAGATAGAAATGGGATCCATCGTTCAAATAGAAAATTGTGATTTATTCTACACCGATTTTCATGCCTTGAAATCGATTAATATGGATATACAAGAAAAAGCAATTACCGCTTTTATCGGGCCATCTGGTTGTGGGAAATCCACTTTGCTTCGTACACTGAATCGTATGAATGACATGATTAAGGGTGTGCGTATAGAGGGTAAAATTAATATCAACGGCCAGAACATTTATGACCCTTCTGTAGATGTAGAGACGCTTCGTAAAGAGATTGGAATGGTGTTCCAACAGCCTAATCCGTTTCCAAAGTCGATTTATGAGAATATTGTTTTTGGACCCCGCATTCATGGAATTACGAATAAAGCTGAACTTGATGAAATTGTTGAGAAGAGTTTACGTGGTGCAGCCTTGTGGGATGAAGTTAAAGACAATTTAAAGAAATCAGCGTTCGGTTTATCCGGCGGACAGCAACAACGTCTATGTATTGCACGTGCACTCGCAGTAAATCCAGAAATTTTATTGATGGACGAACCTACGTCGGCACTTGATCCAATTTCAACAATTAAGATTGAAGAATTGTTGCAGGAACTTAAGAAACAGTACACAATTATTATTGTAACGCATAATATGCAGCAAGCTGCTCGTTGTTCCGATCAGACAGCATTCTTCCTAACTGGAGAAGTTGTCGAATTTGCAGATACAACAACCTTATTCTCCAATCCACGCGACCAGCGTACGGAAGACTATATCTCCGGTCGATTCGGATAATAAATAAATTGATAAATGACTAGGAGGTTTTCGATATGGCGTCCAATCGCGCACTATTTGATCAACAACTGGAAGAATTGAAGAATGAACTTGTAGAGATGGGTAAACTTGTTGAAACGCTTATCGCAGAATCTGTTCGTTCTTTGCAAGAAGGCGATATGAAGGCTGCTCAAAAAATCGTAGATGAAGATCCAATTATAAATGGGTTGGAATATAAGATTGATGATTTAGGGACAACATTAATTGCAACGCAACAACCGGTTGCGAAAGATCTTCGTAAGATTATTATTGCATTCCGTATGGCAAGTGACTTAGAGCGTATGGCTGATTTAGCTGTAAGCATTGCAAAGGTTACACTTCGTATCGGTGGCGAACCATTGGTTAAACCACTAATCGATATTCCACGGATGGCGAACATGGTTCGTCAAATGACAATTGATTGTATTGATGCATTCGTTAAAGAGGATGTTGATTTAGCATACAAGACATGTAAGATGGATGACGAAGTTGATAACTTGAATAGTCAAATCTTACGTGAATTATTCTCTTTCATGGTTGAAAAGCCAGCTTGGGTTACACAATCACTACAGTTAATTTTCGTTAGCCGTTATTTGGAGCGCATGGCTGATCATGCAACAAATATTGGTGAAAATGTCGTTTACCTCGTTCGTGGTGAGCGTCCTGAATTAAACTCTTAATTAACTTTATTAATGAGCCCCGCTTCTATAGAAGCAGGGGCTTTTTTCATAGAAATTGTGGTATGATAAAGGAATGATTTTGCACAGAAATGAGGGTCTCTGCTAATGGATAAATGGGTCGTAATTGATGGAAATAGTGTGGCCAATCGGGCTTTTTACGCGCTTCCTCCATTGCGCAACACACAGGGCTTACATACGAATGCGATTTATGGATTTACGACGATGTTGTTGCGATTAATTGAAGAAGAAAACCCTACCCATTTGGCGATTATATTTGATGCGGGTAAGATTAATTTTAGACATACGCAATATGCCAATTATAAAGGTGGTCGTGCCAAGACACCACCAGAATTAAGTGAGCAATTCCCTGTTCTTAAACAACTCCTGACAGAACTTAAGATTGCCCAATTTGAGTTAGAAGGGTACGAAGCTGATGACATCATTGGGACTCTGAGCAAACGTGCGGATACCGATAAATTTGCTTTAACCATTGTGAGTGGGGACAAAGACATGCTTCAACTTGTCTCTGATCACGTTACAGTAGCTTTGACGAAGAAAGGGATTAGTGAGACTGAAAAATACACACCTGATTACGTTCGTGAGAAATACGGTTTAGCTCCATTACAAATCATTGATTTAAAGGGTTTGATGGGCGATACCTCCGATAACATACCTGGTGTTCCTGGTGTAGGGGAAAAGACGGCACTGAAACTACTCTATGATTATGAATCGGTAGAGGGTGTGCTTGCGAATGTCGATCAACTAAAAGGCAAATTAAAAGAAAATCTAATTACTCATGCAGATGATGCAACAATGAGTAAAGCATTAGCAACAATTTATAGAGAAGTACCGATGCAAATGCCTAATGGGCAAGCTGCATTTCAGGGCATTCACGCAGAGGGCGCTTACCAAATGTTCCGCAAACTCGAATTCAAGTCGTTGATGGAGAAATTTGCAGGGGGAAGTGTTGCTCGTACAGAACCACAATCTGAACTGAAGTGGCAATGGGTTCAGACCCCGGAACAATTTGATGCATTGGCTTTGCAATTAGAACAGGTACAAGGTGTATATATCGAGATCGTCGGCGAGAACCCACACCAAAGTGAAGTTGTTGGCCTTGCACTAAGTACTAGTGAACTATCCTATTTTATTTCTGCTGACCGTTTTGAAGATGACGGATTTAAGTTGGTTCGTGCATGGTTAGAGAATTCGAATGTGAAAAAGAACATTTATGATGCCCACAAGGCGCAAGTCGCCCTTCATTGGATGGCTGGCATCCAACTTGCAGGAATCGCGATTGATCCGTTACTTGCAGGCTATTTGATTGATCCAACGGATGTTGAATTATCACTTTCGGGACTTGCACAACATCATTTAGCAATTGCAATCCCAAGTGATGAGAATGTCTATGGCAAGGGTGCGAAATTTGTCCTACCAGAAATACAGGTGTTAGGCGCACATTTATGTCAAAAAGCAGATACACTTGCTAAACTTAGTCCGGTACTGGAAGCCAAATTAGCGGAACTCAACATGATTTCTCTCTACTTTGACTTGGAATTACCGCTTTCAACCGTTTTGGCGAATATGGAAATCCAAGGGATATCCGTGAAGTCAGAAACTTTAAAGGCCTATGGTGAAGAATTAGCGGTTTCAATTGCTCAATTAGAATCCGATATCTATGCAAGTGCAGGTGGTCCGTTCAATATTAATTCACCCAAACAACTCGGTGAGATTTTATTTGATAAATTACAACTCCCGGTCATCAAAAAGACAAAGACGGGATACTCGACGGATGCTGAAGTACTTGATAAGTTAGCACATCGACATCCAATCGTTTCGCTGATTTTAACGTATCGCCAACTTGCAAAGTTACAGTCTACGT
>JBEGSW010000065.1:0-6197 GCA_041179705.1 Bacillota bacterium
TTAATATATGGCGGAGAGGGTGGGATTCGAACCCACGGAAGAGTTTCCCCTTCGCTGGTTTTCAAGACCAGAGCCTTAAACCACTCGACCACCTCTCCACAAGTACCCAGTTGGGGCACAAGAACGATTGTAACAAGACTACACATCAAATTCAATCGTTAATTTATAGAATTATTAAGATTTGGAAATTACTTTCACGCCACCCATGTAAGGCACGAGTGCTTCTGGAATCACAACGGACCCATCTGCTTGCTGGTAGTTTTCCAAAATTGCTGCAACTGTACGACCAACCGCTAATCCGGAACCGTTTAATGTATGAACGAATTCTGGTTTACCTGTTGTTTCGCGACGGAAGCGAATGTTGGCGCGACGCGCTTGGAAGTCCTCAAAGTTGGAGCAGGAGGAAATCTCGCGATACGAACCACCTGAAGGCAACCATACTTCTAAGTCATATGTCTTTGCGGAAGAGAACCCGATGTCCCCTGTGCACAAAGATAAGACGCGGTATGGAAGTCCTAGGCGGGCAAGCACCGTCTCAGCATTTTTCGTCAAGGATTCTAATTCTTCGTAGGATTTCTCTGGATCAACAATCTTCACAAGTTCGACTTTATTGAATTGATGTTGTCGAATTAAGCCGCGCGTATCACGACCTGCAGAACCTGCTTCTTGTCGAAAACATGCGCTGTATGCCACGTACTGCTTCGGCAACTCTGCACCATTGATGATTTCTTCGCGGTGATAGTTCGTCACTGGTACTTCGGCTGTTGGAATCAAGAAGTATTCTGTGCCTTGTACTTTGAATGCATCATCTTCGAACTTCGGTAACTGCCCCGTACCCGTCATGCTATCACGGTTTACTAGGTATGGTGGCAACATTTCCTCGTAACCATGCTCCGTTGCATGCAAGTCCATCATGAAGTTCATCAATGCACGCTCTAAACGAGCGCCTAACCCTTTGTAAAATACAAAACGGGAGCCCGATACTTTCGCCGCCGCTTCGAAGTCCAATAGGCCTAAGTCCGCTGCAATGTCCCAATGTGCTTTCGGTTCGAACGCAAATGTTGTCGGTTCACCGTTGCGACGAAGCTCGATGTTATCGTCTTCGGATTTCCCTACTGGCACGGATGCATGTGGCACGTTCGGCAATGAAAGAATAATCCCATTTAATTGTTCTTCAATCACTCGAATTTCTTCATCCAACGCTTTGATGCGATCGCCGACTTCGCGCATTTCTGCGATTACAGCATCTGCATTTTCACCGTTTTTCTTCTTCTGTGCGACCTCTTGCGAAACCACGTTGCGACGGTTCTTTAATTGTTCGCTCTCTTGCAACAATTCGCGACGTTTCACATCAAGATCTGTAAATCCTGCGAATTCATCTATGTTCTTGCCTCGGTTCTGCAGTCCTTGTTGCACTTGCTCGAACTCATTGCGCAAGCGTCTAATGTCTAACATGTTACAGCCTCCTATTTGCGTTTCGCGGCTTGTTCTTCAACCATCTTCAAAAAGTATGCATGCAAACTATAATCATCGGTTAATTCCGGGTGGAATGACGCAGCTAACACATGTCCATCGCGAGCAGCTACGATATCGTCTTTAAAACGGCATAAAACTTGAACACCCTCACCAACTTCACGAATTAATGGAGCACGAATAAATACGGCGCGAACGCTACGATCGAAACCTTCAATCGGTAAGTCAATTTCAAAACTTTCACGCTGACGACCAAACGCATTGCGAGCAACCGTCATATTCATAATACGTAAATGCGGCTCATCTTTGCCTTCAATCTCATTCGCTACAATAATCATGCCTGCGCATGTCCCAAATACGGGTTTGCCTTCGGCATGAAATGCGCGAACGGCATCGATAAATCCATATGTACGCATCAGCTTACCGATGGTCGTGCTTTCCCCACCGGGAATAATAAGGCCGTCCAACTCAGCGAGCTGGTCGGCCTTTTTGATCACGAAACCTTCGGCGCCTGCCATTTCCACCATGCGGATATGTTCCGCAACGGCTCCTTGTAGAGCGAGTACGCCAATTTTCATCATGTTATAATACCTCTTTCAAATTAGATGCCACGGTCTTGCATACGTTGGGATGGATCCAATTTGGAGATTTCAATCCCCTTCATTGCCGTTCCCAAGTCGCGAGATACGCGCGCAATCAAGTCGTAGTCTGTGTAATGCGTTGTTGCTTCAACAATCGCTTTACCGAATTTTTCTGGGTTTTCGGAATTGAAAATACCGGAACCTACGAATACGCCGTCAGCGCCAAGGTGCATCATTAATGCAGCGTCCGCTGGTGTTGCGATACCACCTGCTGCAAAGTTAACAACTGGCAATTTGCCATGCTCTGCAACATATAATACTAGATCAAGTGGAGATCCTAGTAATTTGGCTTCGTTAAATAACTCATCTTTGGACAAGTTTTGTAATCTACGGATTTGGCCGTTGATCAAGCGCAAGTGACGAACTGCTTCAACAACGTTTCCTGTTCCTGGTTCACCTTTCGTACGCATCATGGATGCACCTTCAGCAATACGACGAAGTGCTTCGCCAAGATCTTTCGCACCACATACGAATGGTACTGTAAATTCATTCTTGCTGATATGGAATACTTCATCAGCTGGTGTCAAAACTTCAGACTCATCGATATAGTCAACGCCCAAAGCTTCCAACATCTTCGCTTCCACAAAGTGACCAATACGTGCTTTCGCCATAACTGGAATCGATACGGCTTTTTGTACTTCTTCAATCATCTTAGGATCGGATGTACGTGCAACCCCACCAAGTCGACGAATTTCAGATGGAATGCGCTCCAAAGCCATAACTGCACATGCGCCAGCTGCTTCTGCTACGCGTGCTTGCTCAGCGTTCATAACGTCCATGATTACGCCGCCCTTTTGCATTTCTGCCATGCCTCTTTTAACTAGATTAGTACCTGTTAACATCTTTTATTTCCCTCCGATTATATAGAACTTTCATTATACGAAATCGTTCATCTACTAAGCCTAAATTTTAACGCAAAACAGCATTTATTACAAATTCTGCGTCCCCCATTTAGAACAAGTTCTTAATTCCGTCAAATAATCCGGCGAATACGCCACCAATTGCTCGGAAGAATAGGCGAACAAAGCCAGCCTTCTTCACTTCTTCTTTCGCTACAAGATCTACATTCGTCTTCATCATGCCATTATCGGACTTGTATGTAACCGTTAGTGTGCCGAGCTTCGCACCTTTTTTCATTGGCGCAACTAACTTGCTTTCTGGCAATGCTTTAGCCGTTACTTTGATGCTTTTTGCTGATGTGCCTTTTGGTAAAATCAATGTAACAGGCTTTGCAGTTACAACTTCTACGTTCTTATGTTTTGCTTTTGGCACATAAACTGTCGGCAATTGTTTTACCGCTTTCTTTGCACCAATAATGCTTTTCTTCTCAAAATTATTAAAACCGTAATCCATCAACTTGCGCGTTTGTTCAAAACGACCTTCAATTGTCCCTGCACCCATTACCACTGAGATTAATCGCATATCGCCACGCTTTGCAGTACCCGTGAAGCAGTATCCTGCTTCATCCGTATGTCCCGTCTTTAGTCCATCTAGGCCTGTGTATGCAATCTTGCTAAAGTTATTGTTGAATTCTTTCCAACCTTCTAACATCCAGTTCCAGTTCTGCATTAATTCCGTGGAGGTATCGCCTTCAACACGATAGGCTTGTGTTAATTTTGTATACTCAAGTACTTCAGGATATTTTGTGATAATGGCACGCGCTAATATCGCTAAGTCACGCGCATTAACAACCGTTTCGCCTGGCTCATTGGAAATGAATTGGGCAAATTGTTGCGGATAATCTTCTTTATTTAGACCTGTTGAATTTACGAAATGCGCCGATGTCATGCCAAGTGATTTCGCTGTTGCATTCATTAAATCGACAAATTTCGATTCGCTGCCAGCGACAAATTCTGCCAATGCGACGGATGCATCATTCCCAGAAAAAATTGACATGTTTCGATATAGTTCACGCACTGTATACGTCTCGCCAGCAGCAATCAATTGGCCGGAGCCGGAAATCGCAGCAGCGAATTCGCTGATTACAACTGGACTCGTCCATTTGATTTTGCCTTTGGAAACTGCTTCTGCCACGACATATTCCGTCATCATCTTCGCCATACTTGCAGGAGGAAGTGCTGTGTTTGCGTTATATTCATAAATCGTTATGCCTGTATCTGCATCAATCAAGATGGCAGACTTAACAGCTAGACCAAGGCTATTTGCTTGTTCAGCTGATGCACCTGTAACCATGATATTCATTGCTAATGCGGAAACAAGTAGTGTCACGATCGTTTTGCGTACTTTCTTTAACAATTTGAATTCCTCCAGTTATATGGTTTGGGCGTAAAAAAGGCAGGAGTATGACCTCCTGCCTGTTCAATCATTGTGATTATAAGGAGTAGTTAGGTGCTTCTTTTGTGATTTGTACATCATGTGGATGGCTTTCACGAAGACCAGCGCCTGTAATTCGAACAAATTGTGTGTCGTTCTGCAATTCTTTAATCGTTGCAGCGCCACAATAGCCCATACCTGAACGCAAGCCACCAATTAACTGGAATAACGTATCGGATGCTTCACCTTTATAGGCTACTCGACCTTCAATACCCTCTGGTACAAGCTTGGATTCATTTTCTTGGAAGTAACGATCTTTCGATCCTTCCTTCATTGCAGCAAGGGAACCCATTCCGCGGTAGGATTTATAACGACGGCCTTGGAAAATTTCCGATTCTCCTGGGCTTTCTTCCGTACCTGCAAGCAAGCTACCAATCATAACAATGGATGCACCGGCAGCGATTGCTTTGGCAACATCACCAGAATATTTAACGCCACCATCTGCAATGATCGGCACATTGTATTCACGTGCAACTGTCGCACAGTCATAGATTGCAGTAATTTGTGGTACGCCAATCCCAGCGATAATACGCGTTGTACAGATTGAACCAGGTCCGATACCAACTTTAACTACGTTCGCACCAGCTTCAATTAAATCACGCGTCGCTTCACCTGTTGCCACGTTACCAGCTGTTATTTGTAGATCTGGGTATGCTTCACGAATTTGTTTCACTGTATTCAAAATATTAATGTGATGGCCATGTGCAGAATCAACTACCACCATATCTACGCCATGTTCAACCAAAGCACTTACGCGCTCCATCACGTCTTTAGAGACACCAACTGCTGCAGCAACGAGTAAACGTCCGTGTTGATCTTTCGCTGCATTTGGGAATTTAATTGCCTTCTCAATATCTTTAATCGTGATTAGGCCTTTTAATTCATTATTTTCATCAACAAGTGGCAACTTCTCGATCTTATGCGTCTGAAGAATACCTTCAGCTTGTTGCAAAGTTGTACCAACTGGAGCCGTTACTAAGTCTTCTTTCGTCATTACTTCGCTAATCTTAATGCTGAAGTCATGAATGAAACGAAGGTCACGATTCGTCAAAATACCTACTAATTTATTTGCAGAATCAACAATCGGCACACCGGAGATGCGGTATTTCGCCATTACTGCTTCAGCATCATAAACATGATGGTCAGGTGTTAATGAAAATGGGTTTACGATAACGCCACTTTCCGAACGCTTTACGCGGTCTACTTCCTCTGCTTGTTGTGCAATCGACATATTCTTATGAATTACGCCAATTCCGCCTTCGCGTGCCATCGCGATTGCCATCTTCGACTCTGTTACTGTATCCATAGCGGAGCTGATTAAAGGGATATTTAAATTTAACTTCCCTAATTTCACACTCACATCAATTTGCTTACCGAACACTTCAGATTTACGCGGAACGAGCAAAACGTCGTCAAACGTTAACCCTTCTTTCACAAATTTACTTTCCCACACAACAGTATGCCTCCTTGGACAATGATAGATTCGCCTTATTTCTCTTTACAGGTCAGTGTATATTATTACAATGATACAAAAACGAATTTTCAGTGTCAATAGAATGTCCTTTTCGTACAAGTATTCTTCCCTATCTCGAATGGAATATCATCTTCAAACTTCATTCCATACAAATAAAGCAAAAGAGCTGTTCTCCGTAGTGGAAAACAGCTCTTTCAGTTGGCTTGGCGACGTCCTACTCTCCCAGGACCCTGCGGTCCAAGTACCATCGGCGCTGGAGGGCTTAACGGTCGTGT
>JBEGSW010000066.1:0-11216 GCA_041179705.1 Bacillota bacterium
AAAGTTGTGAAGGATGCGAACGGGAACGTGTTGCAAGATGGCGATACGGTTACGGTGATTAAAGATTTGAAAGTAAAGGGTAGTTCCTCGACGTTGAAAATCGGCACGAAAGTGAAGAACATTCGCTTGGTCGATGGCGATCACGATATCGATTGCAAGATTGATGGGTTCGGTGCGATGAAGTTGAAGTCGGAGTTTGTGAAGAAAGTTTAATTTCTACAATTGATTGTGAAGACGTCCCGTCGAGGGGGCGTCTTTTTATTTATAGATCTGAATCCCGAGTAAATCTTCGTTGCGCTCGGTCATATATTGGTACGAATCATAGACGCCTTGGTTGTAGATGGCAGGTCCTAATTTTGCAATGATGAAGTCGAGCAGAATGCCTGCAGCAAGGTCACCTAACTGTTCGTCACGTTCTTGGTCGAAGTGATTTTTTAGTTCTGCGATCATTTCATCTTTGGCTTCTTTGCTTAAGTTGATTTTTTGATTTTTCATTTGTAATGCCTCCACCGGTTATTTATATTAAACTATACGTATGGATAATCAAAAAGGAAATAGGGGGTAATGGAAGTGGAAGATATGCAAAGACAATTATTAGCGGAGACACGTTATAATGCAGAGAAGCGAAGTGCAGCGATTGCTTATATTTTATTGTTCGTTGCTGGGATGTTTGGGGCGCATCGCTTTTATCTGGGGAAGACGGGTACGGCTTTTGCGTTTATTTTCACATTTGGAGCACTTGGGATTTGGTGGCTATGGGATTTGTTCACGCTTGCGGCTCAGGTAGGTAAATATAACGCTGCGTTGCGCCGTCAGATGAATTTGTAAAAACAACAACCTGTGAGAAGCAATCTGTGAAATCGACTAAAAACAGTCGATTTTCGCCGGCGTAGGAGAAGAACCCTGTGAAATCGACTGGTTTCAGTCGATTTTGGGGTGTGTAGGAGAAGAGCCCTGTGAAATCGACTGGTTTCAGTCGATTTTCCGGGGTTTTTTTTATGGAATTTTAAGGTTTCGACCATAATCTCGCCATAATTGCGTCATAGACTAAGGATGTAGCAAAGAGAACGACCTAGTGGAATTAAGAAAATTTACATAGGACAAGGAGGTTGGACGCAAATGTTGTTTTGGTTAGTTGTAGCTGCAGTCGCTTTTTATTTCTTGGTTTATAAGAAACAAGATGGCGCGAAACAGCCGAGTAAAGTGAAAAGTGCGGAGACGATTTTACGTGAACGTTATGCACGCGGTGAGATTGATGAAGCCCAATTTGTGGAAATGAAACGAGTCTTAAGCGAGTAATCGAAAAAAAATAATTTACTTTAGGAGGAAACGAATATGCATGGACATGGAATGGGAATGGGTGGCGGTCACTTCTTTTTTGGAGGTCATATGCTTGAAATTATTTTCTGGGGCGCAGTATTGATTGGCGTAGGCATTTACTTAACGAAGCGTAAACCGAAAGCAGCAACAACATCAGATAACGCTTTACTAATCGCACGTGAACAATTTGCAAAAGGTGAAATTGATGAGGCAACATACTTGGAACGCAAACGTGTGCTTGAAGAAATTCAATAAGTAAGACGAGGAGGTTAGCGGGATGAAGAAATTAGGTGTAACGTTAATTATTGTGGGTTCCCTCATGCTTGCAGGTGGTGCAGCTGGCATTACGTATCACATCGTTAATCACGATGACATGGTGGCGAAGATGCAAGAGCAAATGCAGAAAGATGCTCCCCATGAAATGGGCGATCACATGCGTGGCGGACATATGCAAGGTGGCATGATGCGCTAAGCTTCGCTTTTTATTCGGGGTCAGACACCCAAACAATTCTGAATTGTTTGGGTGTCTGACCCCGGTTATAATTAGGAGATAACACGCGAAGGTAGGCGACGACATGCCGGCGATTTTGGTTGTTGAAGATCAAGCAGAAATTCGTGACATGGTCGCGAAATATATTGAACGTGAGGGCTATGATTGCTCCGTCGCTAGCGACGGCTTTCAGGCCCTTCGTCTGTTTCATTCCAGTGCATTTGACCTCGTGATTCTCGACGTGATGATGCCAGGGATGGACGGCTTCGAAGTGCTGAAGTCGATTCGCACGACCTCCGAAGTGCCAGTCATCATGCTCACCGCAAAGCAGGAGGAAGTCGATCGCTTGCACGGTTTCGATATGGGCGCAGATGATTACGTCGGCAAACCTTTCAGCGCCAAAGAGCTGATGCGGCGTATCCATGTGATTCTCAAACGGTCCAATGTACAAACTACCACGAACATCCTCACTTATGCAGGAATTAAATTATTAAGTGATCAGATGAAAGTGTTAAAAGACGGCGAAGAAGTCGGATTGACCTCGGCTGAGTTTCAGTTGTTGCACGTATTTATGAAGAACATCGGTCGTGTCTTGGCCAGGGAACAATTAATGACAATGGCATTTGGCGACCACTACGACGGACTGGATCGTAACATCGATTCACACATCAAGCGGATCCGTCAAAAGATCGAATCTGATCCAAGTGCGCCAGAATATTTACATACGAAGTATGGTGCGGGTTATGTGTTTGGGGGGAAATAAAAATGACAATTAAGCGACAATGGTTGATCGTACTGGCTGTTTTGGCAATTGTGTCGGTCCTGGTCCACGCTTTCTTTATAAATGTATTAACGAGAAATACGTTCACGTCTTATTTGAGCGATAACTACAATACGCACGTCAAGGAAATTGAGTCCTATGCGGAACAAGCGATGAGTAGCAAAACACTGTCGCTTGAGCAAATGGCGATGGAACTCGAGACGCATGTGGACGAGCCCATCACGCGGATTCAGTTGATTGATGCCGATGGCAATCTGTTGATTGATGTATCCGAAGCGTATGGGGATAATCGGATGCGCGGCAAAATGGGCGACCGCATGATGGGGATGGGTCGCGGAGACGAGGACGTAAAGGCCATTCCGCTCGTGAAAGATGGCGAGACACTCGGCGAAATTCGCGTGACACATTACGTGTCGATCTCACAGTCAATTGAGGCGGAAAACTTCCAACAAAAAATGGTGGTCAACACGGCATGGTCGGTTGCACTCGTTGTGCTGCTGGCACTTGGTGTCGGCTATTGGATTAGGCGTCGGATGAGTCGTGACTTGATCCAGACAGCTAAGTTTGCGGAGCAACTTGATGTCGGCGAGTCACACGATGTGCCAACTTCACGCGTCTCAGAAATACGTCGCATCCAGCAAAGTCTGTTCTCGTTCCGTCAGAAATTGCGCTTAAAGCAACAAGCACGCAAAACGCTGCTCGATGAACTGGTCCACCAAACACGCACACCATTGACGATTTTGAGCACAAGGTTGGAAGCATTGGAAGATGGCGTGATTACGTTCTCCAAAGCAGAAGCGGAAGTCATGCAACAGCAGGTTGATTCGTTGACAGCATTGTTGGCGGACGTCAATCGTCTGATTGATGCAAATGGCGAAGCCTATGCGTTGAAGGTGGAAAAGTTGGAGATGGACGGATTCCTTGGTCGCATTGTAGCAGGGATGAAACCACAGTTTGACCGTAAAGGAATTGCAGTCGATTGCCAAGCGGGGGAAGGTGCGATTGTCAGCGATGCCCATCTGCTTAGCCAGGTCGTGTATAACGTGTTAATGAATGCGTATAAATATACGAATGAAGGTGGACAAGTTTCGGTTGTTGGTCGTTTGCTGGATGACGGGTATGAAATTACGATTGCCGATTCTGGCGTCGGGATTGCTGCGAAAGATGTACCACTCGTATTTGACGCTTATTACCGCGGGCAAGAGACGGCTACCATTGCAGGCGATGGCCTTGGTTTATATGTCGTGAAACAAAATGTAGAACGACTGAAGGGTTCGATATCCTTACGTTCTTCGATAGGACAAGGTACCGAAATTCGCATCGTTGTACCTACAAAATTAACTTAGGAGTGAAACAATGAAACATTTAATGATAAGTTTAATTCTTTTAGCTTTGGTCATCTTTACTACGGCATGTTCGTCTTCGTCTTCGCATTCAAATCACGCTGGTCACGATATGGACCACATGGAAGATACTGAAAAAATGATGGTGCACATGAGTTGGAAGTTGAGCACAGAGACACTTGTACCGAATCAGACTACGACATTGACGATTAAAGTACGCGGGCATGACACGCCGTATATCGAAGATTTCGATGTGATTCATGAGAAGAAAATGCATTTGATTGTGGTCAGCAAAAACTTGTCTTACTTCGCTCATTTGCATCCGACATATGCTGGTAAAGGTGAATTTACGGTGGCGTTGAACGTACCACAAGCAGGCGCGTACACGATGTTCGCTGATTTTAAGCCGACGGGCAGTGCGCAAGTTGCCGAACGTTACGTGATGACTGCAGTCGGGACGGCACCCGTGGCGAAACCACTTGTTGCCGACAACACGATTGTGAAAGAAATGGCTGGCAAAAATGTCGCGCTCGCGATTGATACGTTGCAGACAGGCAAAGAGGCGACATTGAAGTTTAGCTTCAAAGATATGTTAACGGGTAAGCCGATTAAAGATTTAGAACAATACCTGGGTGCGATTGGTCATGTGGTCATCATCAGCGAAGATACGCAAAAGTATCTGCACGTGCATCCGGCAGACGATAGTGAGAAAGGTCAGACAGCAACATTCATGACGACCTTCGATCAACCAGGTCTATATAAGGCATGGGGCCAGTTCCAACATAACGGCGAAGTCTTCACTGTCCCATTCACATTGCAAATCACAAAATAACGCAGCGTTAACAAAAGTTGAATTTTCAGAAAACAATTCTCCTTTAATCTAGCGATAGAATCGTTATGACGAAAGGAGGCATCACGTTATGGAATTGGTACAATTTCTTGCGATTTTCTTAGGACAAGTTTTAATTGCTGCGGTTGTTTTGACATTGGCTGCTGGCCTGGTTCTTGTACTTGTATTAAAAGCAATCGCTTCGATTCGCAAAGCGCGCCAAGCACTCCGCACGATGCCGAAAATCAACTGGGATTCGATTTAATCTCACACACACACAAAACCGTCTCTTTGTAGACGGTTTTTTTCATTTCTAGCTTTCCGAAAATAATACTCGGTTTACATTAGGTGAATTTTCAGAAAATATTTCTACACTAACATGGTGCTAATAATGATGGTAGAAAGGAGACTTGTCGATGGAATTCCTTCTCTATATGGCTATCGCTGCCCAGGTTATTCTTATTGCGCTCTTTCTCATTGCAGGGATTAGTTTGGTATTCATGGTTGCCTACGCCGTGATTCGCAAGGCGAGAAAAGTGCGCTATCCCATTCAATCGGTGAAGAAGTGGAAAATGAATCCGATGTAACGATTTAAGCAAAATAAATTAAATGAAAAAGGTGGATGTATGATGGTTAACAAAACATTTAAACGCTTAGTAGCACCAATGCTTGTAACAACAATGCTCGTTGGCTCAATTTCAGTTGTAACGTCTGGGATTGCAAGTGCTGCGCCGACGGATTCTATGCGTGTAACAAAGTTGTCTTCAATCGAAGCAAGTAAGCCGAATAAAGATGGTGGCGTAGCTGAAATTGTGGCTTACAATCCGGAAAATCAGAAGTTATATTTGGTAAATGGTTCGAGCAACCCTGCTACTTTGGATATTGTGAAGCTAGGTGCGAAGGGTGAATTAACGAAGGAAAAATCAATCAACATTAAAGAAATGGTTGATTCCATTACCTTTACCTATGGCGATTTAACGAGTGTGGTAGTAAGTACAATCAACGATCGAATATACGTAGCCGCGCAAGAAAAGGATGCCAACAAAGAGGGTAGAATTCTGATTTTGGACTATGCTGGTAATTTGATTACGCAAGTTCATGCTGGGGTTCAACCCGACATGATCACTGTATCTAAGAATGGTAGATACGTGCTGACTGCAAATGAAGGTGAGCCTCGTGTGAAAGGGATTGATCCGCAAGGTAGCATTACGATTCTAGATACGTTTACGGGCTTTACGAAGCATTTGCTTTTCGATAACCCTAGTATCATTGATGATTCTGTACATATTCGTGGTGCAAGTGGTGCTGACGGTCAAATCACTTCTAAAGGAACGAAGGCCGATGCCATCTTCGACTTAGAACCGGAGTATATTACGATTGCTGAAGATCAAAAGACAGCCTTTGTTTCGCTACAAGAGAACAATGCTATCGCAACGATTGATCTTCCTTCTAAGTCGATTGTTTCCGTGAAAGGGTTAGGTTTAAAAGACTATAATCTTCCAACCAACGCCTTAGATTTGGTGAAAGATAGTGTGATAAAGTTGGAGAATGTCCCGTTTGTAGGTGTCAAAATGCCAGATGGGATTGCCAGCTATTCTGTTAATGGAAAGACTTACGTGCTTTCTGCGAATGAAGGAGATGCGACAGAGTGGGATGGTCGTATTAACGCAAGTAAAGTGAGTAAAATCGCAAGTAAACTCCCAGCTGATTCCGCGGCAGCAACTTTCTTGAAAGATAAGACGGTTTACAATGATGTAGAAGTATTGACTGATTTCGGAACAGATAAAGTTTATATGTATGGAGGTCGTTCTTTCTCTATCTATGAAGCAACGGGAATGAAGGAAGTTTACGATAGCGGCAACGATTTTGAGTCGATTACAGCAGAACGATTGCCTAAATCCTTCAATGCAAGCCACTCCAAAACAGCGATGGATGATCGTAGTACGAAAAAAGGCCCAGAACCAGAAGGCATTGAGATTGGAAAAGTAGGAAATGCAACTATCGCATTTATCGGCTTAGAGCGAATTGGTGGCGTCATGATGTATGATGTGACTAACCCTACAGCACCTAAATTCGTGAACTACACAAATACACGTGATTTCACAACGAAAGATAATCTAAATACAGATACGGGTCCAGAAGGTCTCGACTTTATTCCAGCTGCAGGTAGTCCGACCGGGTTCCCATTATTGCTCGTTGCTAATGAAGTTGGTGGAACGATTACCGTGTTGCAATTGCATTCAGGTGAGACTCAACCAGCATTTCGTGATGTGCCTGTTTCCTTAACGAATGAAGTTACTGCGTTGGTTGAACTTGAAATTATTAAAGGTGATGGCAAGGGTAAGTTGAATCCTGATCGTGGCATTACACCATCAGAATTCAAGTTAATGCTAGCTCGCACATTTGGTAGTGACATTGCTGACAAAGCGCTTGTAGGCATGCTAACGAAGAAGTCTAACTTTGTCATCCGTGATCAAGCTCAAATGATTTTGAATAAAGCGATCAAGTTATCGCAGCGCGGTGTAAAGGCACAAGTTGCGTTTAAAGACATGACAGTTGCAGCAACTCGTGCTGATGTGATTCAAATGATTGCAGCACAAGTGAAATAATCACACATTTCATAATTCCCTTGCAGGAATTTCAGAATTTTTAGTTAATTTAATCATTGTAAGATCAGTTCAATCGGAGATTGGGGGATTTACAATGAATGTTGCATTATGGATTGTGCAGGCATTGTTGGCGGGGATGTTCTTATTTGCAGGTGGGTTGAAGACGTTTCAACTTGAAAAAGCAAAGAAGCAATTGCCTTGGGTCAATGAGGTGTCACCCGGTATGGTCGTTTTTATTGGGGTAAGTGAGTTGCTTGGTGCGTTGGGCATAATCTTGCCGACGGCACTCGATATTATGCCCGTATTAACTGCAGCTGCTGCTGTGGGGATTGCTGCGATTATGATCATCGCTTTCATCTTCCACGCCTATCGTGGCGAATACAAGCAAACACCGGTAAATATTATCATCCTATTGCTCGCAGTGTTCGTGTATTATGGTCGTTTTATTGCATAGAAATTTATGGTATAGTGAACCCGTCTTTCGAGATGGGTTCTTTTTATTTCGATTTGAAGGATGGGATTGCAGTGGCACATGTACTTGTAAATGCTGCGGCGTATGTCGCAATTATTATATTGGGGTATTTATTGAAACGTGGAGGATTCTTTCAGGTTAGTGATTTTCGGATTCTTTCGAAGATTGTCTTGAACATCACATTACCCGCAGCTGTGATTGTGAATTTCAGTAAATTAAAGTTGGATTTTTCGCTACTGTCGCTCATTGGTGTTGGTCTTGTTTGCACACTTATTTTGGTCGGCATCGGTTATGTTCTTGGTAAGTCACAAGGTCCACGTGCGCAAGCATTTAATATGCAAAACTTCTCGGGCTTCAACATCGGCGTCTTTGCATTACCTTTTATATTAAATTTTGTTGGACCGGTTGGCGTTGCGGCGATCTGTTTGTTCGATGTGGGGAACTCCTTGTTTGTTATGGGTGGTACGTATGCACTTGCGGCGACGCTCTTATACAAAGATGAAAAGTTTAGTTGGCTTCTATTCTTGAAGACGGTCTTATCTTCGACAACGATGGTCGTCTATCTGGTTATGACCACGATGTCATTGCTGCATTGGAAATTGCCTAGTGAAATTCTTGTGTTCACGGATAAAATTGCCGTTGCCAATGGTTTTCTGGCGATGTTGATGATTGGCATAGGCTTTGAACTTAACATGGAACGTAGCCAAGTGGCGCGAATTGGTCAGGCGCTGATGGTTCGCCTTTCATTTGCAGCACTGCTAGCGGTTTTGTTCTATTATGTATCTCCATTCTCGTTGGAAGTCCGTCAAGCATTGGTGTTGCTCGCTTTTTCCCCGATACCGGCATCCGCAACAGCCTTCACGGCTAAACTCGATGGCGATATTGCCTTGTCCAGCACGCTTAATTCGTTAGCGATTGTCATGAGCATTGTGACGATGACAGGTTTATTGCTTGTGATGGATTTGGCATAGACTGCGAATAAAGTTGTCGCATTTGTGCATACTGTGACGTATAATATGTACAGGATAACGTACGCTTTTACGTACAGAATAGGGGTGTTATAATGACAATCATGAATGCGACAAATGCGCGAAAGAACTTTTTTCAGGTCATGGAAGAGGCAATCACAACGCATGATCCGATTTATGTGACAGGAAAGTCGGGTAACATTGTGGTTATTTCAGAGGAAGATTATAACGCGATGCAAGAGACGCTTTATCTCACGTCGATTCCAGGAATGCGTGAGAAGATTATTGCGGGAATGAAGACGCCGGTTGATGAATTGGTGGAAGACGAGGATGAGTGATTCGTATCGGATTCTGTACACCAAGCAAGGATTAAAGGATAAGAAAGTAGCCTGTGAGGCCGGTTATGCGAAGAAAATTGAAAGTATCCTTACCACATTGAAAGAAAATCCATTTGCGGATTATCCGCCTTATGAGAAATTGGTCGGTGATCTGTCAGGGGCTTATTCACGTCGGATGAATCGTCAACATCGTGTTGTCTATGCAGTGCTGGCAGAAGAGCGAGTAGTGAAAATCATCAGTATGTGGCTGCATGAAGAATAAAAGAGAGTGGAGTACATTCCGCTCTCTTGTATTTTTTACAAAACTTTAACACCACCTTGACGAACATATAAGTAAATAATTATATAATCATTTACAAATAGATGAGGGGGTTGTTATGATGTTAGTGAAGTCAAATCGTATTTATTTTATTTGTATTCAGAACCGTTGTAGAAGTCAGATTGCTGAAGCGTGGGCTAAGCATTATGCAACCGACGATTTAGTGATTGAAAGTGCAGGGATTGAGCATGCGGATATCCACCCACATACGATTCAAGTGATGGAAGAAAAGGGTATCGCTATGTCAGGCCATGTTTCCAAGACGCTCGATTTGAAGAAATACATGAGTTCAGAATATGTCGTCAAAATGTGCGAACAAGTGGCAGAGCGTTGCCCGGTTGTGCCTTTCGGGGTAAAGAGTTTAGCCTGGGATATCAAGGATCCGTTACCTACAGGTAACATCGAAGATGTCAGAGTAGCACGCGATGCGATTGAAATAAAAGTAATTGCTTTATTGAAAGAAATGGGGAAATTCAAGCAAGTTTGATTGGAGGCATTTAGGATGGCTGATTTAGACAGATTAGCAGAGATGTTCAAGCTTTTAGGCGATAAGAATCGACTTCAAATTGTGGCGTTGCTGAATGACCGTGAGTTGTGTGTGTGTGAGATGGTGGAATTGTTATCGACAAGCCAGCCGAACATCAGTCAACACATCCGCAAGTTGAAAGACGCGCAACTGATTAAGGAAACGCGTAAAGGGCAGTGGAACTATTACTCATTGTCTGCAACGGACAAGCCATATCTGCAAGCTGTCTTAGCGTTGCTGCCAAACCAAGAAGAGAAATTCAAACAATTCACACCTGTGGCTTGTTGTTAAGGAGAATACTGCGATGATTAAACGTATGCATGTGGCGCTCAACTGCCGTGATTTAAATCAATCTTTGGCTTTTTACAAATCTTTTTTCGGTATTGACCCGACGAAAGTGAAGGATAATTATGCGAAATTTGAGTTGGAAGATCCGGCGCTTCACTTCTCGCTGAATGTACGTCAATTTGCTGATCATGGGGTTATGAATCACTTGGGATTCCAAGTCGACAATACCGAGCAGGTACTTGCGATTGGCGAACGTTTACGCACGTCTGGACTTCTCTTGATTGATGAAATGAATACAACGTGCTGCTATGCGGTGCAAGATAAAGTATGGGTGTATGATCCAGATGGGAACGCTTGGGAAATTTTCTTTACGAAAGAAGATTCCGAATTTGAGTCTGCAGGGGAAGCACGAGATGTATCTCTTTGTTGTGCACCTCCGAAAGCAACCGCGGTTCCCGTTGAACTTAAAATGATGGCCCAAAGTGGAGGATGTTGTTAATGGAAAAAAATTATCATGCGTTGATTCAGGATCGTATTTTTATGGGTGGCGCTGCAGATATTGAGGCAATGGTTCAGAATGAAGGCGTTGAGGTTGTTGTTGATTTACGTGAGGAATCACAGGGTTGTGCGTATGTGGGTGCTGAAGCTGTAGGTGTTCAATGGATCAAAGTACCACTCGGCGACAATGCGACAGAACCGGAAGCAGATCTGTTCGGTCAGGCGATTGATCATGTCATTCGTTCGTATGAAGCTGGAAAAAAAGTAGCTTTCCATTGTGGTGGTGGCAAGGGACGTACGGGAACTGTTGCGGTTGGTACGTTATTTAAATTGGGCTTAGCACCTACACTTGAGCAAGCCAATGAACAAGCAACTGCAATCCGTCCGGTGCTAAAAGTCAAGGAAGACCAGTGGGCATCGCTGCGTGCGTTATTT